>SVKL01000009.1 GCA_015068495.1 Oscillospiraceae bacterium
CGCAATACAAGCGCCAGGAATTATGCGGAGCAGTTCTTGAAATTTGGATAAAATTATCACCCCGCTTTTGTACGGCTCCGTACGAAAGCGGGGTGTTGTTATAGTCTTTGTTGTATTGGATTTTTCTTGGTAGTTTCACTTTTTCCATACAGCTTTTATACACCATTTTTACACCACTCATAGGGTGTTTGGCAATCAGATTGTTTGCTGATGCTGCACGGGACATAGCGCCCGTTACAACACGAAGATTAAAAAATGAGCCAATGCGTTATTTTAGATTATATCGCACTGGCTCGTTTTTTTCAATAGTGCGCTTTCAAATTATCAACTTCTGACGGATAAATTGCTGAAATTTTTGCATTTCACCGGTTTTGTGTCCACGCATATACAAATAGCTTGTAAGGCCTGCCGATAACCGTGCCCTTTTTATAGCGTATTTCTTCCGGTGTCGGGGTCAGACGAATCTTGTGATACATCCGGCATTTTACAAACATTATACAGACCTTGTCTTTTGGATTTTACATAAAGTGGATAAGATAATGGCGTAAGGTAAAAAACAAATCCAAAAGGATAAGGAGATTTTTTATGAAAAAGTTAATTTGTACAATTCTGATTCTGGTTACGGCGTTGAGTCTGGCTGCCTGCGGCGGTAAGGAAAAGGCGTCTGTATCCACCGACGGTTCTACTTCCATGCAAAAGGTGATTAGCGCTTTGGGCGAAGCCTTTATGGAGGATACCGGAGCGAACTTCACCTACAATGCTACCGGTTCCGGTACCGGCATCAAAGCCGTTAAGGACGGCACCTGCGATATTGGCCTGTCTTCCCGGTATCTGAAGGACAGCGAAAAGGCAGAGGGGCTGAAGGAAACGGTTCTTGCCATTGACGGTATCGCCATCATCGTACACAAAGACAATGCTGTCGCGGACCTGACAGTGGAGCAGATTTCTGCCATCTTCAAGGGCGAGGTCACCAACTGGAGCGAAGTCGGCGGTAAGGACGGCGAGGTCGTTTGCGTCGGCCGTGAGGAATCCTCCGGCACCCGTGACGGCTTTGAATCCATTACTGATACAGAGGGTGCTTGCAAATACCGTCAGGAGCTGACTTCCAACGGCGCTGTTCTGACCGCCGTGGCTGAGAATCCCAACGCCATCGGCTATGTATCTCTGTCTTCGGTAAAGGATTCTGTGAAGGCAATCTCCGTTGGGGGTGTTGCGCCCGGTGAGGCGACTATCAAGGATGGCAGCTACGCCGTGCAGCGTCCCTTTGTGCTGGTAACCAAGGAGGGTGTAAGCTTAAGCGAAATCGCTGCAGAATTCTTCCGCTTTGCAACATCCGCTGCTGCTCACGAAATCATCACCGCAGCCGGTGTTGTTCCTGCTAATTAAACCAGTAACGCGGCGGTGAAAATCGCCGCTTACTGTGCTTCCATAAGGTGATTCTATGAAAAACAACAAATTGTTTGAGCGTACCGTACAGGGTATATTTCTGCTTCTGGGTCTTGTGACCGTTGCCTGTGTGCTGCTGATTACGGTGTATCTGGTAATCTCCGGCATTCCTGCCATTATGGAGATTGGCTTGCGGGACTTTCTGTTTGGCAAGGTTTGGGACCCGGCAGCATCCCATCCGAAATACGGTATTCTGCCATTTATTCTCTCCAGTATCTACGGTACAGCCGGCGCATTGGTGCTGGGTGTTCCCGTTGGCTTCTTTACTGCGGTGTATCTGTCCAAGAAAGCATCGCCGAAAGTAAAGCAATGGATGTCTGCGGCGGTAAGCCTGCTGGCAGGCATCCCCTCTGTAGTCTATGGCTTGGTAGGTATGATGGTGTTGGTGCCCGGTATCCGGGAGGCTTTCAATCTGCCGGACGGCGCCAGCTTGCTGGCGGCAATAATTGTTTTGGCCGTTATGATACTGCCTTCCATCATCAAGGTATCTATCACAGCGTTGGATGCTGTTCCCAAGGAGTATGAGGACGCTTCTCTTGCTCTGGGCGCAACCCCGGAGGAAACATGGTTTCGGGTCAGCGTGCCGGCAGCCAAAAGCGGCATTGCCACGGCGGTAGTGCTGGGTGTGGGCAGAGCCATCGGTGAAGCGATGGCGGTGATGATGGTGTCCGGCAATGTGGCGAATATGCCGAAGCTTTTTGAAAGCGTCCGCTTTTTGACTACCGCTGTTTCCAGTGGTATGGGTTATGCGGACGGGCTGTACAGGGAGGCGCTGTTTTCCATCGCGCTGGTGCTGTTTCTGTTTATTATGCTGATTAATGCGACCCTCAATTTCTTCCTGAAGGGAGAAAAGAAATGAAAAAACGAAATGTATATATTTGGACAACGCGGGTGCTTATGTGGCTGGCTGCCGGCATTACCGCTGCGCTGACCCTCTTTCTGCTTGGCTATGTGCTGATTAAGGGACTGCCCAATATTTCTTGGGAGCTGCTGTCAACCAAGCCCAGTTACCTTCGGGGCACGGTGGGTATTCTGCCGGATATCTTAAACACCCTCTATATTATTTTCACGACACTGCTGATTGTGTTGCCGTTGGGTGTGGGAGCGGCCATTTATCTGACGGAATATGCCACCAACAAGCGACTGGTCGGGATGATTGAATATGCAGCGGAAACCCTGTCCGGCATCCCCTCCATCATCTACGGTCTGTTTGGCTCGCTGTTTTTTTGCTTGTTTTTGGATTTGGACAAAAGCCTGCTGGCAGGCGCTTTGACGCTGGTGATTATGAATCTGCCCACTGTTATGCGTACCACTCAGGAAAGTCTGAAAACCGTGCCCCAATCTTATCGGGAAGGCGCATTTGGTTTGGGCGCAGGCAAGTGGAGAGTGATTCGCACGGTGGTGCTGCCCAACTGTGTGGAGGGCGTGATTACCGGCTGCATTCTGTCTGTGGGCAGAATCGTAGGAGAATCTGCAGCGCTGCTGTTTACCGCCGGCTTTGCCCACGCACTCAATGGCTTCTTTACAGGACTGTTCTCTTCCGGCGCGACACTGACTGTGGCACTCTATGTTTACGCTACAGAGGACGGCAATTTTGAGGTGGCTTTTGCCATCGCTGCCATTTTGATGATTTTGACCCTGCTGATCAACATAAGCGCGATGCTGATCGGCAAGTATTTTGAGAGGAAACAAAAAGTATGAGCATTATTTCCACAAAAAACCTAAGCCTGTGGTACGGAAGCTTTCAGGCGCTGAAGGATATCAATATTGAAATTCCTGCCCACAGCATCACTGCCCTCATCGGCCCTTCCGGCTGCGGCAAGTCCACATTTCTGAAAACACTGAACCGGATGAACGACCTGATCCCCACGGTAAAGATTGCCGGCGAGGCTATTTACAACGGGCAGAATATCTTTGATGCGGATGTGAATAACCTGCGAAAGGAAGTGGGTATGGTGTTCCAGAAGCCAAATCCTTTTCCTATGAGCATTTATGACAATATTGCCTATGGGCCTCGTACCCACGGTATCACAAATAAAGCGCAGCTGGATGATATCGTGGAAAAAGCGCTGCGGAGCGCTGCCATTTGGGACGAGGTAAAGGATCGGCTGAAAAAGAACGCGCTGGGAATGTCCGGCGGTCAGCAGCAGCGGCTTTGTATTGCAAGAGCCTTGGCTGTGGAGCCGAAGGTTCTGCTGATGGACGAGCCTACTTCTGCCCTTGACCCCATTTCCACCTCTCGCATTGAGGATTTGGCAATGGAGCTGAAAAAGGACTATACCATCGTCATCGTCACCCACAATATGCAGCAGGCTGTCCGTATCTCCGATCAGACAGCGTTCTTCCTGCTGGGTGAGCTGGTGGAGTATGGAAACACCGAGGAGATGTTCGCGCAACCTAAGGATCAGCGTACGGAGGATTATATTACAGGAAGGTTTGGTTAATATGAGAGACTTGTTTCAGGAACAACTGGATGAATTGAAGAAGGAACTGACGATGATGGGATCTTCCTGTGAGGAGATTATTGCGCTGGCATCCCATGCGCTGACCGATTGGGATGCAGAATTGGTGCAAAAGGTAAATACCATCGGCGCACAGATTGATGAAAGTGAGCGTACCATCGAAACCATTTGTATGAAACTGCTGCTGCGGCAGCAGCCGGTGGCGCGGGATCTGCGGCAGATCAGCGCCGCTATGAAAATGATTACCGATATGGAAAGAATCGGCGATCAGGCAGAGGATATTGTGGAGATCGTTCCATATATGAACGCCCATCCCGACGAAAAGTATCCGAAGATTCGTGAGATGGCAAAAGCCGCCCAATCTATGGTCACGGAAGCGGTGGATGCCTATGTGAAGCAGGATTTGGAACTGGCAAGGAAGGTTATGACCCACGATGATGTGGTGGACGACTATTTCACGCAAGTCAAGAATGATATCATCAATATGATTGCCTCTGCGCCTTCGCAGGGCGAATATGCGCTGGATTTGCTTATGATCGCCAAGTATTTTGAGCGAATTGGTGATCACTGCACCAACATTGCCGAATGGGTTGAGTTTTCTGTCACCGGTATCCACAAGGACTGCCAGTAGGATGTAAAATGTATGTAAAGTTCCCGAAAAACCTTGAATTTTAATACGAAAACAGATAAAATTGTAAAAAATGCAAGGAGGTGCCCGAATGATTTGGTGCGTAGAGGATGATTCCAGTATCCGGGATATTGAAGTGTATGCTTTAATTTCTACCGGATTTGAAGCCAAAGGCTTTGAAGACGGCGACAGCTTTTGGAATGCGCTGCAATCCGAAAAGCCGGAACTTGTGGTGCTGGATGTGATGCTCCCCGGTAAGGACGGCATCACCTTGCTGAAGCTGATGAAAGCAAATGAGGCGCTTGCAGATATTCCCGTGATTATGGCAACCGCCAAGGGCATGGAATACGATAAGATTCAGAGCTTGGATTTAGGCGCAGATGATTATCTCGTCAAGCCCTTTGGCATTATGGAAATGGTCAGCAGAGTGAAGGCGGTGCTGCGCCGGTGCAAGCGGTCGGCATCCTCCAATTTGCTGAAATTGGATGGCTTGGTGCTGAATCCCGATGCGCATACTGTCATTATCGATGGGGAGCGGGTATGCCTTACTTATAAAGAGTATGCGCTTCTGCATCTGTTCCTCTCTCATCCGGGAGTAGCATTTACAAGAGAGCAGCTGCTTATGTCTGTGTGGAACACAGAATATGCAGGAGAAACCCGAACAGTGGATATGCACATCCGTACCCTGCGGCAGAAGCTGGGCGACTATGGCAATCTGATTGAAACTGTCCGTAATGTGGGCTACCGACTGGAGAATAACTATGACAAGTAAAATCTTTCGTTCTACCGTCTTCGTTGCAGTGGTTGTTCTGCTATGCTCCCTTGGTATTGTGATTGGCGTTTTGTATAACCACTTCACCGGTGCGCAGGTGGAGCAGCTGAAGGATGAACTGAGCTTGGCTGTTACCGGCACGGAGCAGTATGGCAATGCCTTTCTGGAGAACGTGGAAACAGACCGTTTCCGTGTGACTTGGATCGACGCGGACGGTACGGTGCTGTTTGATACCTGGGCAGATGAGAGCGCTATGGAAAACCACGCAGACCGGGAAGAGATTCAGGAAGCCTTTGAAACCGGCGCCGGCAGCGCCGTGCGAAACTCTGCAACCCTTACCGAACAGACCTATTATGAAGCAAGAAAACTGGAAGATGGCACAGTGCTGCGTATTTCCACCAACCAGGCATCCGCTTGGGCGCTGATGATGGATCTGCTGTGGCCGATCATTTTTGTTGCGGTGCTGGCAATTGGCCTTTCTCTGATTCTTGCCCGCAGAATGGCGAAGAATATTGTGGAGCCAATGAATAATTTGGATTTGGAGCAGCCCCTTTCCAATGATACTTATGAGGAGCTTTCTCCGCTGCTTCGCCGGATCAATCAACAGCACCTGCAGATTGATGCCCAAATGCGCAAGCTGCAACACAAAACCGACGAATTCATTCAAATCACCTCTAATATGCAGGAGGGCTTGGTGGTTCTGGATAAGGAGACCCACATCCGCTCCATCAACGCTGCAGCAATGCGAATCTTCCGGGCAGAGGAAACCTGTGTGGGCAACAGCTTCTTTCAGATAAACCGCAGCAATGCTCTGCGGCAGGCGCTGAATGATGCTTTGGATAAGGGCCACGGAAGTGTTGCGCTGGAGCTGGAGGGCAGGGTTTACCGGTTCGATATGAGCGGCATTCAATCCGACGGAAATCTGCTGGGGGCGGTTATTCTGGCGGTGGATGTGACAGAATCTCAGAAGGCGGAGCAGATGCGCCGGGAGTTTTCCGCCAATGTGTCCCACGAGCTGAAAACACCCCTGCAAGGCATTATCGGCAGTGCGGAACTGCTGGAAAGCGGTATGGTAAAAGCAGAGGATACTTCCCGTTTTGTGGGTCACATCCGCAAGGAAGCCTCGCGGCTGGTAAACCTCATAGAAGACATTATTCGCCTCTCCCAGCTGGACGAAGGTGTGGAACTGCCCGCCGAGCAGGTGGATATGCTGGCACTGGCAGAAGAGGTAAAAGAAATTTTGATGCCCAGCGCGGCGGAGAAGAATGTGAAAATCCACGTCACCGGCAATGGCTTTGCGATCAAAGGCGTCCGCGGAATGCTTCAGGAGATTATTTACAATCTCTGCGACAATGCCATTAAGTACAATGTTTCCGGCGGTAGTGTCCATATTCATCTGGAGCGGAATAAGCTGACGGTCAGCGATACCGGCATAGGCATTCCTGCTGAACATAAGGATCGGATTTTTGAGCGATTCTATCGGGTGGACAAGAGCCATTCCAAAGCCTCCGGCGGCACCGGTTTGGGACTTTCCATTGTCAAACACGCAGCAGCCTATCACAAAGCAGAAATCACCTTGGAAAGTACGCCCGGAGAGGGAACAGCAATAACCGTTCACTTTTAATTTCAGACCGCATCCTAATGGATGCGGTCTTTTACTTTACATAGATTTTACATAAGTTTTGCAAAGCCTCTATGGTTTTTGCAAAAGGTAAAATCTATAATGTAAACTGTCGAAATAAGCATACTATCTCGAAGGAGAATTTTTATGACAGCCTATATTTTCAAAATAATCACCCTTTTGGGTGGCCTTGCCTTGTTCCTCTTTGGTATGGATGTTATGGGCAAGGCGCTGGAGCGGCAGGCAGGCGGTAAGCTGCAGACCGTTCTGTCCAAAATGAGCGGCAAGGTCTGGAAGGGCTTTCTGCTGGGCGCTGCAGTTACTGCAGTGATTCAGTCCAGCTCTGCCACAACGGTTATGGTGGTGGGCTTTGTTAACTCCGGTATTATGACCCTGAAACAGGCTGTTGGCGTCATTATGGGTTCCAATGTGGGCACCACCGTTACTGCGTGGATTTTGTCCCTGTCCGGTCTGGAGGGCGACAGCTTCCTGATCAAATTCTTCAAGCCCTCTACGCTGGCGCCGCTGATCGGCATTATCGGTATCGTCCTTTATATGGGCAAGGCAGAGAAAAGAAAAGGCATCGGCACCATTATGCTGGGCTTTATGGCATTGATGACCGGTATGGATTTGATGTCGAGTTCTATGTCTTTCCTCAAAAGTGAGGCTTGGTTTGCTGATTTGATGATCTCTTTCACCAATCCGATTGTTGGTATTCTGTTCGGCGCAGTTCTGACGGCAATCATTCAGTCCTCCTCTGCATCGGTTGGTATTTTGCAGGGTCTGTGCGTCACTGGCGCAGTAACCTACGGCGCGGCGATACCCATCATTTTGGGTCAGAATATCGGCACCTGTGTAACTGCTATGATGGGTGCCATCGGCGCTAACCGCAATGCCCGGAGAACCGCTATGGTGCACCTGCTGTTTAATATTGTCGGCGTGCTGATGTTTGTGGTAGTCTTCTATGGCTTGGGCTTGTTCATCGATTGGAAATTCCTGAGCCAAAGCGTGCAGGCGTGGGATATTTCTGTGATTCATACCGGCTTTAACCTGATTGCCACAGCTGTGCTGCTTCCCTTGAACGGGCTGCTGGTAAAGCTGGCATATGCCATCGTTCCCGAAGTCAAAGAGCCGGAAAAGACCGAACTGCTGGACTCCCGTTTGTTGGCTACTCCCGCAGTTGCTGTGCAGCGTGCCCACGAGATTGCAGGTGAGATGGCAGCGGATGCTGCAAAAGCAATGCACTTAGCAATGGGGCTGACCAAGAAGTTTGAATCCGGCGCTATGGAGCAGGTTGTCGAGCTGGAGGATAAGACCGACCGCTATGAGGATGCGTTGAATACCTATCTTGTGAAGCTGTCCGGTATGAATCTGTCCGTCAGCGATAACCGGAGTTTGAACACACTGCTTTATACTGTTGCCGATATTGAGCGGATGGCTGACCACGCTATGGCAATTGCCAAGGCCGCTTTGGAAATGGAAGAGAAGCAGATTGAATTTTCCGATCAGGCAAAGGGTGAGCTGGCTGTGTTGGAGCAGGCGGTGCTTGACATTATAGACCGTACCGTAGCCGCCTATGACAGCTTTGATTTGGAGACAGCCATTAAGATTGAACCGCAGGAACAGGTGGTAGATGCATTGGTGCGTGAGGTTAAGTCCCGCCACGTGCGCCGCTTGAGAGACGGCTTGTGTACTGTGGAGTACGGTTTTGTACTGGAAGATCTGCTGACCGCTTGTGAGCGCACCGCCGACCACTGCTCCAATGTGGCTGTGGAAATGCTGCAGGTTGCAGAGGGAAAACTGGAAGCCCACGAATACTTAAATGCCTTGAAGGCCGGAGAGCTTCGAGAGTCTGCGGCTTTTGCAGAGCAGTTTGCCCGCTACAAGGCGCAGTACGCCTTCCCTGAAGAACTTAGTCAAGAAACGGAAACGAAAAAAAGCTGACTTGGTTTGCGGTGTATTTGGATTATTTCAGAATTGTATATTGCGCAGTAAAACACCCCGCCTTTTTGTGAAGACGGGGTGTTGCAATAGGTTTTGTTACAGTGGTTTTTTCGGCGAGTTCATACACCGCTTATAGGGTGTTTGCCGGCTGCTTTTGCCGTATTGCAGGAGAGAAATTCGTCTTTTGATGCGGATGCCATATACACTTTTGTGTAATCGCAATTAATTTCATCGAAAAACATCGCAAAGACTAGACTTTTTGGGCATATACAGCTATAATAGTATGTTGAGAAATAGTATATATGCGTATGTGATTAAAGTATATGCTTTTATTCACGGGCGCTACGGGGATACCCATAGCAATGCCGCACGGAATATGTCGCAGACCACTCCCAGATTGTTTAGGAAGGTGCTTGATTTGACAGAAAAAGATTTGAAAAAGCTAAACCGTTATCAACTTCTCGAATTGTTGATTGTACAAACGGACCGGGCGGAGAATTTGCAGGCGAAATTGGATGCCGCAGAAACCCAATTGGCCAATCAGGAACTGCAAATTTCTTCCTTAGGATCGATAGCGGAGGCATCCCTGCAATTGAAGGGGGTTTTCCAAGCCGCACAAGATGCTGCGGATATGTACATAGATGCAGCGAAAAAGCGTGCGGATGAAATCGAGGAAGCTGCGCATAAAAAAGCTGCCGGGATCCTTGCGCAGGCACAGGCGCAGGCTCGCCGGCTCAAAGGTGAAGGATAATCTATGGGAAAATATATTGCCAAGCATACCAAACATGATATGCCGCAGTTGGATGCGCTGCAAAAGGAGCTAAAGCGGGAACGGTATAAACGCCGGTTTCGCAGGCTGCTTCGCAGCACGGTAAACGCATTGGTTGTGGTTGCTGCGGTTGCGGCGCTGATTGCAACATTGGTTTTGCCGGTGCTGCAAATTGCCGGAACCAGTATGGAGCCCAGCCTGAGTGACGGCGATATCGTGCTGTTGGTAAAAACGGACAATCTGAAATCCGGCGATTTGTGCGCCTTTTATTACTCCAATAAAATATTGATCAAACGAGTCATTGCCACGCCCGGTGATTATATTTGGATTGAATCGGATGGCACTGTCTTTTTGAACGGAGAGCCTTTGGAAGAACCTTATGTCAGCGAAAAAGCTTTGGGCGAATGCGACGTGGAGTTCCCCTATCAGGTGCCGGAAAACAGTTACTTTATGATGGGAGATAAGCGGGAAACTTCCATCGACAGCCGCAGCAGCGTGATTGGCTGCATCGCGGAAGACCAAATTATCGGTAAGATCTTTTGTAAAATCTGGCCATTGAAGGATTTTGAACTCATTGGCTAACACCTAATATGCAACACCCCGGGGAAGGAGGTGAGATCTTGCCAGAGAATAAAGAAAGCCCGTTGGAACAACTAAATATTTACAGTAAAGACCGGCGCAGTCTGTGGAAGATCGTCACCAGCCTTTCTCTGGTGGTGGTCTTGATCGTTTTCTGGAATTTGAAGCTGACCGGTATCGGTATTGCCGGAGAAGCCTTTTGCGGTATGCAGGAGCATATCCACAGCGAGCAATGTATGGAGGCAGAAAACCCCTGCACGTTGGAAGCGCATATCCACACAGAAAGCTGCTACAGTGACATTACCGCAGATATAGAGACCAGTGATGACTGGGAACTGACGCTGGCGGATATGGTCCGGGGCCCCACTACCAAAGAAAATGTAGTTTTGGTGGCGCAGTCCCAGCTGGGTTACACAGAAAGCCAGTTAAACTTCCAAGTAGACGCCCAAGGCGTCCGCAGAGGCATTACCCGCTACGGACAGTGGTACGGAAACCCCTACGGAGATTGGTCAGCTATGTTTGCCGCCTTCTGCCTGCACTACGCCGGCGGGGAGGATGTGCCGATAAATGCAGGGCCGGAGGCTATGCGATTGGAATGGGAAACCGCAGAACTTTATCAAGCTGTGGCGGACGGTACGCCCCAAGCGGGCAATCTTCTCTTCCTTGACAAATCGGAAGACAGCGCCGCAAGTGCCACAGCGGTGGCAATCATCACCGGTTTTGATGAAACAGGGATCGTCGTCATTGAAGGCGATCTGGAAAATGCGGTGGCCGAGACCAAATATGCCATCGACGATCCGGCAATTATGGGTTACGGTCTGACACCGTCCACCGATGATCAAATGTCCCAGCTGGCAGCGGGAGACGCCATCGCGCAGACAGTCACCTACAGCACGCAGCTGTTTACCGCGCAAAATCTGTTCGTGGTGTATGCCACCAGCGGCGCAAACCATTACGCCTTTGACGGCAACGGCAATGCGGTGGCTATCACCATCGATGCAAACGGCAGCATTTACGCAGATGTGGCGGATCCGGATTCTCTGCTGTGGTCCTTCGCTTCTTCCGGCAACAATGCCTATCTGATCCAAAATGCGGCAACCGGACGGTATATGCACGCCTATCCCAATAACGGCACAGGCGTCACCACCACCGGCGCGTATACCAGTACACTGATTACATCCGGCTCCGGTGTCAAAATCCGGAGCAACACGGAATACAGCAAGCTGAACACAGCCAAAACCGCCTTCCAAATGACACAGAGTCAATCGGAGGCTGCAACTTTCTACTTCGGTATGACAAGCCGCTGCACGGTTTGGCTGGACGGCACCGATGGCGGTCTGGGACATTTAACCGGCTCGCCGGACACGGCCTATTCCGTTTCTGTGGGGACGGCATTCCAATTGCCTACGGAATGGACATCCCCCAGCAAGTACAGCTACAAGCTTCGGGGCTGGTACGATATTACCAATGCCCGGTACTATTTACCCGGCGAGGCAATGACGGTTACCGGAAATGCCGTGCTGTATGCAGACTGGGTGGCAAGTACTTACGATATTGGACAATTTAATGCATATGTGGCGGATTCGGTCAGCACCAGTTCCTTTATGACGACCCATATGTTTGACTATAACTATCTGTTTAACATCCATTCGTCAACGGCAACTTCTACGGTTACAGCTTCCGGTCACTCGGAGTCTTGGTCGATGGTGACCTCCGGGAATGTAGCCCATAACGGTGAGGAAACGCAGAACTTTATCTTTATCGACAACGATTCCGGCGGCGTGCTGTGTATGCCGAACAACAGAAGCTCCCAAAACGTGTATCCCGGCAGCGGTATCGTGACACCGGGAATCTATTCGGACAAGCTGGGGCAGCTGCTGTTTGCCACGGATAACTGCTATGATCCTGCCACCGGTACCGGCATTTTGGGTAAGACCTATCTTGGAACCGGTGACTACCTGTTCCAGATTATGGATGATCCGGCGGATGAGCACTACGGTTATTACTATTATGACTCCAAGCACAATGCCGCATCCTATAACCAAAGCAAGGGACGCTTCTACGTATACGAGTATCTGTCGGCAACCTCGGATGCTATCGGCTCCACATACTCCGACTTCCTGCCGCTGAACTCTCCCTATGCCAATACCAACGGCAAAACGGTGGGTACTTACAATTATGCCGGTGTGGACGGAGAATATAATGGTGTTGCCCACTACCGCTACGACTCCAAATACAATTCAGGCAATTACAATTCGGTAAACAATGTACAAACCGACTATGCCTACGGCATGCGGACGGATATCAAGTTCTATCTGCCCAACGAGCCCGGCAGCGACGGCAACAAGGACCTGTACGGCAATGATATGCAGTTCCAGTTCAGTGGTGACGATGACCTGTGGGTGCTGATCGACGGCCAGCTGGTGTTGGATATCGGCGGCATCCACGGCGCGGAAGAAGGCGTTATCGACTTCTCTACCGGTCAGGTGACGGTGCAGGGAAAAAACCAGACAAGCTTGATGGACTTGGGAATCGATGCAGGTGACCATACACTGTCTATTCTTTATTTGGAACGTGGCTCGTCTATGTCCAACTGTTCCATCTACTTTAACCTTGCGCCGCGTTTTGGCTTGGAAATTCAAAAAGAGGATGTTCTGACCCAGCAATTGCTGGATGGTACCCAGTTCACGGTTTATGAGGATCTGGACTGCACCCAGCCTGCTGATCTGTGGGACAGCGAAGAAGCCTACAATCAGGATGTCCTTGACGGCACGCTGGACGGGGCAAAGAGCACCTTTACCGTAACAGACGGCGTTGCCAAGCTGTGGGGTCTCGGCTCCGGCAATACCTATTACATCAAAGAAACCGGACCTCCGGCTGCGGAGGGATACGGTCTTGCAAGCGGCGTCATCCGCTTGATCATCGAAAAGGGCGGTTTGGCAACTTACCGCGTGGATGTAATCGCCGATGCAGACGGGAATGAACCCTCCAACGGTTTTACCGTTCACGGCGTGAAGATCGACGAGGAGACAAAAACGGTTTATATCGTTGCTACCAACGCACCGGAATCTGTGATTGAAACCACCACTGTTCAAGTCATCAAAAAGTGGGAGGATAACAAATCTCACGCAGATGATTACGTGCAGGCGTACCTGACGGTCACAGATCCCGACGGGACGGTTCGCCGGATTCGTGAAATAACCCTCAGTGATGAAAATGCGTGGACGTACACTTGGACCAATCTTCCGAAATACGATTACGAGGCTATGACGGAAGTACAGTATGGAATTGAAGAGTCCTATGAATCGGGCTACTATTCCACTGTACGGCAGATCACGCAGATCGAAATATCGAAAACCGAATGGGCGGAGGCTACCAGCTTCCTGAACGGCGAAAGCTACATTCTGAAGCATAGCAGCGGATACCTCTCCACCACATCCCCATCGGATGGAAAACTGAAATGGGTGGATGAGGCAACAGCCCAAGAATCTTCGCTGGCGCTGTGGACGGCTACGGTCAGCAGCGGAAAGGTGAAGTTCACAAACGGTGCAGGGTATAGCCTGACATTGAACTACAGTAGCTGGAATAGCAGTAGTCGCTATTTCTACGCGACAACCAGCGCTTCCTCTTACCAAAGTTTCACTCCGGTGGATGCCAATACCGGCTTCAGGTTCTACATTACCCGAAGTAACCGGAATTACTATATGACTGATCTGGATTCCTCCACAGGACGAATCAGCACCTCCACATCCGCCAACACCGGAATGATCCTGACGCCAATGGAAAAAATCACGCAGACGGACATTCAAGAGGTAGAGGACTGGGCATACCAAATCACCAACACACCGCTGGCAGCCGGAAATGAAACCTCTGTAGCGGTGAGAAAAGAGTGGGTGATCCCGGCGGGTTACAGCAAAACGCTGTATCAGGAATATGCAGTTACCGTACGGCTTCTTGCCAACGGTGTTAACACAGGACGCAGCATCACGCTGAACCTGAAGAATAACTGGGAAGGTGTTTTCCAAGGTCTGCCCTGTCAGGACGACAATGGAAATGTGATCCAATACACAGTGGATGAAATTTGGGAAAAGCTACACTGGAGCACCTCCTACGGAGAAATCCAATCCTCCGGCGGTTCTCCGCCCACCTATTCTGTTGTCATCACCAACACCTACCACCCGGGCGGCCCTATGCTGCCCTCCACGGGCTCCGCAGCCCGACTCATCTATATGCTTTGCGGATCCGGCATAATGCTCGGTTCGCTGGTATACGGAATCGGATCAAGGCGCAAGCGGGAAAGGAGGTTTGAATAGCCTTCTGATCGCGGCAAAAATTGCGCCGTGAATTCGATCTCCACATAAATATATTTATAAAAAATTATTATACGAAAGGAAAAAACATTATGAAAAAGATCATCTCTTTAATCATGGCACTGGCTCTGATCGCATCTTTCTCCATCACCGCTCTGGCAGCAGAGAACATCACCAACAATGTACCAGACACTTCCGGCTCCATCACCATCAACGGCATTAGCGAAGGCAATGTTTACGCCATTTACAAGCTGCTGCATCTGGAAAGCTATGATGTAAGCGCAGGCGCATACGCATACAAGGCAAGCGCAGACTGGGTTAATTTCTTCAAGACCACTGAAGCTAAGGCATATATGTCCACTGATGCCGACGGTTATGTGACCTGGACTACCACCGAAGACGATGACACCAAGGCAGCCTTTGCAAAGCTGGCTCTGGATTACGCGCAGGCAAACGGCATTAGTCCCGTAAAGTCCTCCACCAATGCCGGCGAATTTGTCGTTACCGAAAGCTCCGGTAAGTTCTCCGAACTGGAGCTGGGCTACTATCTGGTAGACTCCACTATGGGTGCTCTGTGTGGTCTGACCACCACCAACCCCGACGCATCTATCAACGCTAAGAACGGCACTCCCACCATCGACAAGCAGGTTGAAGAAGACTCCACTCTGCAGTGGGGCGCAAGCAACTCCGCTGATATCGGCCAGGGTATCAACTACCGCGTAACTATCAATGTCCACGCAGGTGCACAAAACTATGTTCTGCACGATACCATGGAAGACGGCCTGACCTTTGGCTCTGTTACCGGCATTGACCATGTGGTTCCCGGTGTTGGCACCACCCCTGTTGACCCAAGCAAGTATGAAGTTAAGACCGTCGCCGACGGTGTCACCGACGGCTGTGACTTTGAAATCCATTTCTCTCAGGCGCTCTGTGACGAACTGGAGACCAACGACAAGCTCATCGTCCACTACAACGCTAAATTGAACGAAAAAGCCACCATCGGCAACGAGGACAGCAACGACAATACTGCATGGCTGACCTTCGGTACTCCGCTGAATGAAAATGAACCCTACAAGTCCAATGTAGACACTGTTTCCACCTACACCTACGGTTTTGACCTCGTTAAGACGGATTCCTCCAACAAGCTTATCGATGGCGCTGAATTTAAAATCTATGACGCTGCTACCGACGGCGACGAGATTGCAGTTGTGCAGGTGCTGGACAGCCACGGAGACCCCGTCCTCGTAGACGGTTACCACCTCTACCGCAAGGCAACCGCAGAGGAGACAGGCACCAATGTAATCGTAGTAAATGGCAAGGTCCGTGTGAACGGTCTGGACAACGGTACTTACTATCTGGACGAGTTGATTGCGCCTGACGGCTTCAACAAGCTGTCTGCCCGTCAGAAGTTCATCATCTCCGACAACAACCTGGATGCTACCTTCAACGGTACTATCTATTCCTCCGGCTCCGGTGTCCATGTGGTCAACAAGAACGGCACTATGCTGCCTGAGACCGGCGGTATGGGTACTGTCCTGTTCATCACCTTTGGTACAATCGTAGTTCTGTGTGCCGGTGTTCTGCTGGTTACCAAGAAGAGAATGTCCATGATCAAGGATTGATCGTAACGATTCGGTTGTATAAATTTAACCCCGGCAGGAGCAATTGCTCCTGCCGGGGGAAACCCGGAAATAACATTAGGGAGAGACCTATGAAAAGCAGAAAAACCACAATTATTCTCTTAATATCGTTTTTTATAGGCCTGTCCGTGCTGTTATACCCGTCAATCAGCAGCTATTGGAACTCCAAGACCCAGAGTGAGGCCATAGTTGACTATGAATCTATGCTGGCACAGTATAAGCCTGAAGACTATACGGCGATTTTTCAAGAAGCCGATGCGTATAATCGGGAGCTTCTGCAGCTGGAAGAACCGTTGCTGGAGCATACCCGGCTTACGGAGTACAACAGGATACTCAATATCAGCGGCAACGGTATGATGGGGTATATTACAATCCCAAAAATCAGTCAGGAGCTGCCGGTGTATCACGGCACATCCGATGGCGTGCTTAGCGTTGCTGTAGGTCATTTGCAGGGCACCAGCCTGCCTGTTGGCGGCAAAAGCACCCACAGTGTGGTATCAGCCCACCGGGGTTTGCCCACAGCGGTTCTGTTTACCCACCTAGACAGAATGGAGGTAGGCGATACCTTCCATTTTACCATCCTCGACCGCACGATTATCTATGAAGTGGATGAAATCCGCATTGTGGAACCCAATGATACAAGTTTAATTCAAATTGTGGATGGAAAAGACTACTGCACACTGCTTACCTGCACACCTTACGGTATCAACACACAGCGTCTGCTGGTGCGGGGACATCAGGTGGATGCCACCCAAACCCGCAGTATCTATATTGCCAATGAGGCATATCGCATCGAGCCTCTGATTGTTATGCCGATTGTGGCGCTTCCGATTGTTTTTGCATTGCTGATTTATGTGATGGTAGCACCGGTGAAAAAAGAAACCTTGGGGGAGAATATTTGATGAAAAAGCGAATTCTACCGCGCATATTGTTGTTGCTTATGTGCTTCACAGCGCTTTGCACGCCTCGAGCCCAAGCAGTAACACCATTGGAGCCTGATGCGGAAGCGAGCCTTACTTTGCACTATCAAAAAGCTGGGGATACCTTTGCGGATTTATCCATTGGGATTTATCGGATAGCCGAGGCATTTCCTGATGGCTCTTTCCAACTGATGGAACCTTTTGCGTCGTTCCCGCTAAACATTCACGGCATTACCACGCAGGAACAATGGAATCAGGTGGCGCAAACCGTGTATTCCTACATTGTTTCCGACCAAATAGCCCCGGACGCTGAAAAGACGACAGACGGAAACGGCGAGGTCTGTTTTGCAGATTTAGATACCGGCTTGTATTTTGTCCGGGAGGCGGTAGCGGAAAACACCAACGGTACCTATATATTCAACCAGTTTATGGTTTATGTGCCGACACCCCAGCCGGACGGCACCTATAGCTATGCTGTGGAGGCAAAACCGAAATGTACCAATTTCGTTCCGAAAAATCAGTATAGCGTTACGAAACTGTGGCAAGATGGTGGCAATCAGTATCTCCGTCCCAAAGAAGTGACAGTGGATATCTATAGAGACGGCGTGCTGTATGAAACGCAGATTTTGCGAGCAGAAAACAATTGGTCCTATATTTGGTATGTTTCCGGTGAGGCTCACAGTCAGTGGACAGTAGCAGAGAGAACTGTTCCGGATAACTACAAGGTGACCATCCGGCAAAATGGCAGTCATTTCTCTGTTATCAATACGTGCCAATCCACCCCGGATATGCCGCAAACCGGCGACAGCGCCACACCGATGCTGTGGATTTTGCTGATGTGCTTCTCAGGTATTACGCTGGTGATTCTCGGCAGTTACAGCAGGAGGCGCGGATGAAAAAACGAAAATTCCCACTTCTTTTAGTGCTGGGGAGCTGTCTGATTCTGCTTAGTATTTTGTTGGTGCTTGTTTTTCAAATCCGGATACATCTGGGTGTGCGGCACAATCAGAGAATTCTCGCGCATATGGAGCAGATTCTTCCGGAAAGAACAGCAGGCGTAACCGGAAATAATCTCGCTATGCCGGTTCTGAACATTGCGGATGCGGACTATGTGGCTATGTTGGAGGTGCCGTCCTTTGGTGTGGTGCTTCCCGTAGCGGATCGGTGGGATCGCAATAATCTTTATTCATCGCCCTGTCGATTCTGCGGAAGCGCGTATGACAACACCTTGATTATCGGCGGTGCTGACAATCCCCGACAGTTTGGCTTTTGCGATAAAATTGCGCACGGCGCACAAATTACTGTCACAGATATGACCGGAGCCCAATTTGCTTATACGGTTTCCGGAATAGACCGAGGGAAACACGCCGAGACCCAGTGGCTTATGGATTCGGATTGTGCCCTGACACTCTTTTGCCACGATGTTTATTCCTTGGAATACATTGCAGTAAGATGCGATTTGGCGTCTAACTAACAAAACCCCGCCTTTGTACGGCTTTGTGCGAAGGCGGGGGTGTTGCTTTTAACATAGACCGAAGGGTTTCCAATAAATACAGCGGACAAAGATGGGAAAATCCCTTGCGAAAAATAATGAACTGTGCTATAATGCCACGGATAGACAATTTTACGGAGGCGTAAAAAGTGAAAGCGTTGTTGGCGAAAATACATATTTTGGATACACGCGCCAAGAGAATCGTCGCGCTGGTATTGGCATCTGTTGCATTGGTAATTTCTGCCTATTGCCTGCTGCGTTTTGGTTTTTCTATAGATATTTTGGACGGAAGCGGCTGGCACGTCAAGGGAGATATCGTACAGTATCGGGATTATTTCGGAAAACCCCAGCTTGGCTGGCAGTACATCGAAAATAAGCTGTATTACTTTGATGCGCACGGCAATATGACTACCGGCTGGCAGACCATAGACGGCGAGCGCTATTATCTTGGTACAGACGGTGTTCGTACCGTTGGCTGGCAGACGGTGGACGGACAGAAGTATTATTTGGGTGACAGCGGCAAAATGGTTGTGGGCTGGAACCAAATTGACGGCAAGAGCTATCTGTTCACAGATACCGGTGCTATGGCCACCGGCTGGCAAACCATAGACGGCAAGCGCAGTTACTTCTCGCAGGAGGGAATGGCCCTTACCGGTTGGCAGACCATTGAGGAAAAACTGTACTACTTTACCGAAGACGGCTACACCTTGTCCGGCGCTGTGGAATTGGATGGCATCCGCTATCAGTTCACCGAGGAAGGCGCTGTTCTTACCGGTTGGGTAGAGGATGAAACAGGCAAGTATTATTTGGACGCAAAGGGTCAGCCCCACACAGGCTGGCTGGAACTGGAAGATAAGCGGTACTATTTCGACGAAAAAGGCGTATTAACCACCGGCTGGGTGACAGAGGGAAATGACCGCTATTACTTATACCCCGACGGCAGAATGGCAATCGGGCAGGTGGTGATTGACGAAACAACCTATTTCTTCACCTCCAAGGGCAAATGGGTGCTGTTTGCCAATCCGTGGAATCCGGTGCCGGAAGATTATGTGGTAAAGCTGGTAAGCATTGAAGGCTTCCGGTTTGACAGTGTGGGCAGAGATTCTCTGCAGGCAATGCTCAACGGATGCCGGGAGGCAGGCTTTAATTGCACCATCAACAATACCTACCGCTCCAAGGCAACCCAGCAGTATATGTGGAACAAGAGCGTTGCCCAGTTTATGGCGCAGGGAATGACTCAGGAGGAAGCCGAAGCCGAAACCGGCAAGGATACGGCGTTGCCCGGTCACAGTGAGCATCAAACCGGTTTGGCGGTAGATGTAAACGGCGATGAAGCTACCTATGCTTGGCTGGCAGAGCACTGCTGGGACTACGGCTTCATTCTCCGCTACCCCGATAATAAGATTGATATTACGGGTATTATCTATGAGCCGTGGCACTTCCGCTATGTAGGAACGGAGCTGGCGCTGGAGCTGAAGGAGCTGGGGCTGTGTATGGAAGAGTATATGACCCAGATTACCGCTGCGGCGCAGCAACCGGAAGTAACCGAATAAAGCATAACCACCGGCTGTGTGTGCAGTCGGTGGTTTTCTTTTGTGATGTTACCCGCCCTCTTTTTTTAATGCTTCCAGAGACAATTCCCCGGCCAGCTTGAAAAGAGCATCGCTAAGCACCTGCTCCAAGGGAATTCCCATTGATTCAGCAATTTGGGTATAAAAAAGAGCCACCGCCGGCTCCAGTAAAAGCGAGACCTGTGTCATAACTTACCCCCGAAAAAAACTGTGCTTCATCCTATGCAAACCCTTGACAGACGTGCTACAATATAAAGTACGAGAATACGCAAATTATGCGAGAGGTGAAAGAAATGGCGAAAGAAAAAAAGGTGGAACAGATTACCGATATGGAGGTAGACTTTGGCCAGTGGTTTACAGATGTATGTACTAAGGCGCAGCTGATTGACTACTCCTCCATTAAGGGTGTGTTTATTTACCGTCCCTATGGCTATGCCATTTGGGAGAATATCCAAGCTGTTATGGATAAGGAATTCAAGAAGCAGGGCGTAGAGAATGTGTATATGCCTTTGCTGATTCCCGAAAGCCTGCTGCAAAAGGAAAAGGACCACGTAGAGGGCTTTGCGCCGGAATGTGCGTGGGTAACTATGGGCGGCGGCGAAAAATTGGAGGAGCGGTATGCAATCCGTCCCACCTCCGAGACCTTGTTCTGCGAGCATTTTGCAAACGTTTTGCAGACCCACCGTCAGCTTCCTATGAAGTACAACCAGTGGTGCAGCGTTCTGCGCTGGGAGAAGACCTCCCGCCCCTTCCTGCGTCATAGAGAGTTCCTGTGGCAGGAGGGTCATACCATCCACGCCACCGCTGAGGAAGCCCAGAGCTTCACAGAGACGATGCTGAATGTCTATGCCGATTTCTGTGAAAATGTGCTGGCAATGCCGGTTACCCGCGGTCAGAAGACCGAGAAAGAGAAGTTTAACGGCGCAGAGGCAACCTACACCATCGAGTGTATGATGCACGACCGGAAGGCGCTGCAGGCAGGTACTTCCCACTATTTTGGCGATGGCTTTGCCAAGGCCTTCGGCATTGAGTTCACCGATAAGAACAACCAGAAGACCAACCCCCACGAGACCTCTTGGGGCGTTTCCACCCGTCTGATTGGTGGCATTATTATGACCCACGGCGACAATAACGGCTTGGTTCTGCCTCCCAAGGTAGCGCCCATTCAGGCAATTGTTCTGCCCATCGCCCAGCACAAAGAGGGCGTTTTGGAGGCAGCCAACAGCTTGAAGGACCGCTTGATTGCTGCCGGCTTCCGGGCCAAGCTGGATGATTCCGACAACTCTATGGGCTGGAAGTGCGCTGAGTACGAGATGAAGGGTGTGCCTCTGCGGGTAGAATGCGGCCCCCGTGATTTGGAGAACGGTCAGGTAGTGCTGGTCCGCAGAAACGACGGCGAAAAGGTCACCGTTAAGCTGGAGGACTTGGAAACCGCCGTTGCCCAGCAGCTGGAACTGGTGCATCAGGGTATGTTTGCTCGCGCCAAGAAGAACTTGGATGAGCATATTTACGAAGCCCACTCCTTGGAGGAGGCCAAGGCTCTGCAGGAGCAAAATGGCGGCTTCATCAAGACTATGTGGTGCGGCGAGCTGGAATGCGAGCTGAAGATGAAGGAGCAGGCGGGTATGTCCTCCCGTTGTATCCCCTTCGCGCAGGAGCATTTGGGCGATGTATGCCCCATCTGCGGCAAACCTGCCAAGAAGATGATCCTTTGGGGCGTTGCCTACTAAGTATTAAAAACCCCTCGGACTGAAAAGTCCGAGGGGTTTTTGCTTATTTTCCGTTTGCCAGCTTGACGATATCGCCCACGCCGTCTAAGACCATAGAAGGACGGTAGGCGAAGGTTTTCAGGGTCTCCGGGTTGGAGATACCGGAAAGCACCAAAACCGTAGACATACCGGTCTCCAAGCCGGAGATGATATCCGTATCCATCCGGTCGCCAATCATCACAGCTTCTGCAGAGTGGCAGCCCAAAAGCTTTAGGCCCGTACGCATCATAAGCGGGTTGGGCTTGCCGCAGAAATAGGCCTGTGTGCCGGTGGCAAGCTCAATGGGGGCAATCAGCGCCCGGCAGGCGGGGGCAATGCCGTTTTCAATAGGGCCGGTTACGTCCGGGTTGGCGCCAATCAGCTTTGCGCCGCCCAGCACCAAGTTGGTTGCCTTGGTGAGGGAATCCAAGCTGTAGGTTCTGCCTTCACCCACCACCACGTAGTCGGGATTTATATCATTCATTGTGCAGCCTGCTTCGTACAGAGCATTCAGCAGACCTGCCTCACCGATGGCGTACACAGAGCAGCCGGGGCTTTGCTCCTTCAAAAATGCGGCGGTAGCCAAAGCGCTGGTATAGAAGTGGTGCTCCGGTACATCCAAGCCAAGCCGCGCCAGCTTCAGCTTCAGCTCGCAGGGGGTGTAGCCGCTGTTGTTGGTGAGGAACAGATATTCCTTCTTTTCGGTGTTCAGCCAGTTAATAAACTCGGTAACTCCCGGCAGAACCTTGCTGCCGTGGTAGATAACACCGTCCATATCGCAGATAAAGCCTTTAATGTTGTTAAAATCAAGTTGGCTCATAGGATCCTCCTGGTAATTGAATTTCTCTTTTTATGAAACCACAGCTATGGAAAAAAGTCAAGTAAAGGATTTGGGATTTCTTGTATTTTGTACCGGATTGTGGTATGCTAAACCTGCAAGGAGGGGGCATATGAAAGAAAAATTATTGCATATTGCGCAGGCGGTGCTGATTGCACTGGTGATTCTCTCAGGGGCAATTGCTCTGCCGATTCTGTTTCGGCCGTTTTATTACTGGCATATTGCGCCCTATCACTTAACAGATGCGGTAGGGCTGACAGTGGAAGGGGTAAAGACCGCCTACAGCGAAATGATGAATTACTGCATCGGCATTACCGATACCTTTTCTGCAGGCCAGTTGCCCTTTTCTCCCGAGGGAGCATCTCACTTTGCGGATGTACGAAAGCTTTTTGTCTTGGATTTGCGGGTGTTGGTAATTGCGGCTGTTTTGCTGTGTGTTACACTGTTTCTGTCACGGAAAAGCTCCACACGCCTGTTGGGACACACCTCCGGCTTTTGGAGCGCAGTGGGCTTAGGCGTGAGCTTTGCAGTGATTGGCGGCTTGGCAGCACTGGATTTTGACAGAGCTTTTGTGGTGTTCCATGAGCTGTTCTTCCCCGGGAAAGATAATTGGCTGTTTTACAGTCACTTAGACCCAATTATTCTTATGCTTCCGGCCGAATTTTTCCGCAATTGCGCCATATTGATTTTGGCGGTGATTCTGCTTAGCTGCACGGTGCTAATCCTCTGGAGTTTATACAAACGCAAAAAAACGCACTGCCTGTAACAGGCAGTGCGTTTTACGCATATTAATAGTTATCCTTGTGAACCTCGAAGAAGGCTTGGGGATGGTTACATACGGGGCAGACCTCGGGAGCGGCGGCAGAGAGCACCAGATGACCGCAGTTGCGGCATTCCCACATTACAACACCGGCCTTTTCAAAGACGGTCTTGGTTTCGATATTGTTCAGCAGTGCACGGTAGCGCTCCTCGTGGGACTTTTCAATGGCAGCTACGCCACGGAACTGGGCTGCCAGTTCGGTAAAGCCCTCCTCCTCGGCTTCCTTAGCCATCCGGTCATACATATCTGTCCACTCGTAGTGCTCACCCTGTGCTGCCTCCAACAGATTTTCGGCGGTGTTGCCCAGCTCGCCTAGCGCCTTGAACCACAGCTTGGCGTGCTCTTTTTCGTTTTCTGCAGTTTTCAGGAACAGGGCGGCAATTTGCTCATAGCCTGCCTTTTTAGCTGCGGAAGCAAAGTATGTATACTTGTTGCGCGCTTGGCTTTCACCGGCAAAGGCTTCCCAAAGGTTTTGCTCGGTTTTTGTGCCTGCATAAGGATTTTTCTTGCTCATAAGTTAGTCCTCCTATGTGTTTATTTCTTTGTTTTTGGTATACTTTTAGTATAGCAGAAAGGGGTAGAAAGTCAAATAAAATATTGACTTATTTCCTATTTTGCAGTATGCTAATTGCGGCAAAAAATCAATCTATCAATGGAAAGCTGGATAAATATGATTGAAATATCTGAGTTATACGATTTGTCCCACACAATGGCAGCAGACTTCCTTAAGAAGTTTACCTACCCGTGGGAAGCATTAAAGGGTATTAAGGATATGATTCTTGCGCTGGGGGAAACCTTGGGAGAAGAATATGTTCAGGTATCCGACAAGGTTTGGGTGCATAATTCTGCAACGGTAGCGCCCACGGCGTTTTTAGGTGCCCCCTGTATTATCGGCGCCAACACTGAGGTGCGGCACGGGGCGTTCATTCGCGGCAGTGCCCTTGTGGGTGAGAACTGCGTGGTGGGCAACTCTGTGGAGCTGAAAAACGTGATTCTCTTTGACAATGTGCAGACACCCCACTACAACTATGTGGGAGACAGCATCTTAGGCTACAAGGCCCATATGGGCGCAGGCTCAATTACCTCCAACGTGAAGTCCGATAAGAGCTTGGTGGTGATTCACAGCGAAACGCCCATCAAGACGGAGCAAAAAAAGGTAGGCGCGATGTTGGGTGACTTTGTGGAGGTAGGCTGCAACAGCGTTTTGAATCCCGGTACAGTGATTGGCAGAAACGCCAGCGTATACCCCTTGTCCTGCGTCCGCGGGGTTGTGCCTGCAAACAGTATTTACAAAACCGGTGGCGTGATTGCCGCCAAGGTAGGGGAGTAAAATTATGGGAAAATATTTTGGAACAGACGGTTTTCGCGGCGAAGCCAATGTGAACTTGACCGCAGATCACGCATTTAAGGTTGGCCGTTTTTTAGGCTGGTATTACGGAGAAATAAAGCGCAGAGCAGGGGACGAAGAGCCTCCCCGTGTGGTAATCGGTAAGGACACCCGTCGCTCCAGCTATATGTTTGAGTATTCCTTGGTTGCGGGTTTGACCGCCTCCGGCGCCGATGCCTATATGCTCCACGTGACCACAACCCCCTCTGTGGCCTATGTGACCCGCGTGGATGCCTTTGACTGCGGTATTATGATTTCCGCCAGCCACAATCCCTACTACGACAACGGCATTAAGCTGCTGAACAAAAACGGCGAGAAGATGGACGAAGAGACCATCACACTGGTAGAGGCTTATTTGGACGGAGAGCTGGAGCTGTTTGGCAAGAAGTGGCCGGAGCTGCCCTATGGCAGAAAAGACAAGGTCGGCTGCACAGTGGACTACGTATCCGGCCGTAACCGCTACATCGGTTACTTGATTTCCTTGGGTCTGTTCTCCTTTAAGGGCATGAAGGTGGGCTTGGACTGCGCCAACGGCGCTTCTTGGAACATTGCCAAATCCGTGTTTGATGCGCTGGGCGCAAAGACTTATGTAATCAATGCAGATCCGGACGGCACCAATATCAATAAAGATGCCGGATCTACCCACATTGAATTTTTGCAGAAATTTGTGGTGGAAAACAATCTGGACGTTGGCTTTGCCTATGACGGCGATGCAGACCGCTGCCTGTGCGTGGATGAGAACGGTCAGATTGTCAGCGGCGACCATATTCTGTATATCCTCGGTCAGTATATGAAGGAACGGGGTCAGCTGGACAACAATACGGTGGTAACCACGGTTATGTCCAATTTCGGCCTGTATAAGGCACTGGACGATAAGGGTATCGGCTACGCAAAGACCGCGGTGGGCGACAAATACGTGTATGAGTATATGGTGTCTAACGGCTGCCGCGTAGGCGGTGAGCAGTCCGGCCATATTATCATCTCCAAGTACGCCACCACCGGCGACGGAATTTTGACCAGCTTGAAGATTATGGAAGTTATGCTGGCCAAGAAGAAGACCCTGAGCCAGCTTTGCGAGGGACTGACCATCTATCCCCAAGTGCTGAAAAATGTCAAGGTCAAATCCAAGCCGGAAGCGCAGAATGACCCTGCTGTGCAGGCGGCGGTGAGCGCTGTGGCAGAGCGACTGGGGGATACCGGACGGATTCTGGTCCGGGAATCCGGCACAGAGCCTGTGATTCGGGTTATGGTGGAGGCACCCAGCAAGGCCCTCTGTCAGGAATGTGTGGATCAGGTTGTGGATGTCATCTGCGCCCAAGGCCACGCAAGAGTATAAGTAAAAAAGTAAAAATAACAACCCCTACCGAATGCTCGGTAGGGGTTGCGTGCTGTTTACGGAAGATTAGTTTTCTGCTTCCTGTTTCTTTTTGATGCAAAGGGTGGTTGTAAGAACGCCACCGCTTACGAACATCAGAGCGACCCAAAGCTGAAGCATAAAGCTGTCGCCGGTCTTGGGATTCTCCACCGGAGGCTTCTGCGGATTCTGAGGCTCTTGGGGCTCCTGCGGGGGTACAGTATAGTCATAAACGTTCTCAAATGCGGCAGAAACTGCAGTTGCGGCCTTGCCGTTTACAGTGAGCGTTGCAAACAGTTTGTTTTCCCCGTTTAGTCCGATGGTCACCTGAATGGTATATTCTGCGTCGCTGTAGGTGACATTGGCCTTGCCGCCGTTTACCTCGGTCAGCTTGTAGGTGTAGGTGTTGCCCACATCGTCCTCAGTGTAGTTCAGGGTGAATTTCGCCTTGCCGCTGCTGTCGGTCTTTACAGTGGTATCTGCCACGCCGTCTGCCAAGGTATCCAGCAGGAATTCAAAGCCCTCAGGACCAATCTTCTCGCCGCCCTTATTCACAACCGTCTTGATGATGTTGAAGTCAACGGTAATGTCCTCGGGCTTGGGGGTGTAAACGTTGGTAAAGGAGATAGCGCCATTGGCGTTGCCGTTTACTGTATAGGAAGCGGTTATGCCGCCTTGGTCGTTGTCCTTGACGGTTACAACAACGGTGTAAACGGTCTGATCGTAGGTTACCCGGATGTCGGAGCCGGCGATTTCCTTTACGGTGTAGGTGATCTGCTTGGAGCCACCGACGGGGATATCCGTTTCGTCAAACTTCAAAGCTTTGAATGCAAAGTTGCCGTCGGCATCGTTCTTTACAGACTCTACCAAATTGCCTGCTGCATCGTACAAGCCAAATTCAAATTCGCCTGCATTTACAGAGGTACGGCCACCGGTGAGCACCTTCTTGCCCCGCAGCGTAATTTCCTCTTCTCCGCCAAAGGTATAGGTGTTGGTAAATGCGATGGTTCCGTTGGGGTCGTTGTTTACCGTAACCGTACCCAGACTGAGAACGCCGTTTGTATCAACAACCGTTACAACCAGTGTATACTCCGCTGCAGAGTACTGAATGAAATTGAAGAGTTTATCAATTTCCTTAACCGTGAAGGTGTAGATTCCGGCTTCAGGGAAGCTGAGGGTATCAAAGGTTATGGAGCCGCCGGCAGCGTTGGTCTTTTCCTGAGATACCGGGATGTTGCCGATGCTGCCCTCAAGGGTAAACTTAAACTCGCCGCCGATGAGCGCTTTGTTATAGTTCTTCTTTGCCAGCGGGGTATAGGTTACCGGGGTGGGATTGCTATAAACGTTGGTAAAGGTGATTTCAGCATTGGCGCTGGGTGTGCCGTTAACGGTGTAGGAAGCGGTTACGCCGCCTTGGTCGTTATCCTTTACAGTCACTACAATGGTATAGATTGTGTCATCGTAGGTGTAACGGGCGTTGCTGCCTGCGATTTCCTGTACAGTGTAAGTAATTTGCTTGGAGCCGTTGACAGGAACATCGGTTTCGTCAAATTCTAACGGTTTGAATGCGAAGTTACCGTTGGCATCATTCCGCACGGATTCTACCAAGTTGCCGTTGGCGTCATACAGACCAAACGCAAATTCTTCTGCATTGACCTGTGTACGGTCACCGGTAAGCTTCTTCGTGCCGCGAATCGTAATTTCGTCCTTGCCGTCCAACAAATAGATGTTAATGAACTCCAGATTGCTTTCGGCGGTGTTCATAGTGTTTACCGATGCGACATTGGATACCCGGAGCACGCCGTTTTCGTTCACCACAGTAACGGTAATCTCATATTCAGCAATAGAGGGAAGAATGAAGCTGAGAAGGTTATCTATTTTCTCCACAAGCTTGAACTTGTATTCACCGGCCTCAGCGAAGGAGATTGCATCGAAGACGATGTCGCCGTTAGCAGCATTTTCCTTGGTCTGATTCACATTGGTCTTGCCGTCGGTGCTGGTGAGCTTAAACTGGAAGTCGCCGCCGCGGAGTCCCTTTTCATAGGTCTTCTTGGCAATTACCGTGTGGGTAACGGGCGTGGGTACAAAGGTGTTGGTGAAGGTAATCTCATTAGCAGGAGCATTGTCCTTTTTCAGAACAGACTCCACTTCCAGCACGCCGTCCTTTTGCTCGTCCTTAACAGCTACTTCCAAGGTATAGACAGTGCCGTCATAAATGGTTTGCCCATAGGTAAAGGTTCCGTCGCCGTTGTCGGTAGCGCCATCGGGAATGATTTCCTTGATGGTGTAGGTGTAGATAAAGCCTACATCTGCAGCTGTGTACTGAAGATTTTCAAATGCGAAGCTGCCGTTTGCCTTTATCTGAGCCGTCTGGAGCAAGCCGGAGGCATCGTACAGACCTACGGAGAACACATCGTTTTCCAATGCCTTGCCGCCGTTGTAGGTCTTGCTGCCGGACAGGGGAAGCTCGCCGGGCTCCGGGCTGTACACGTTCCTGAAGACGATGGGCGGTTTGCTCACATTGGGCTGGCCGGAATGGACAACGGTGGTAATCGCACCCATCTGACCGTTACCGCTGTCAGAAACCTGAACGGTGATGTGATATACATTTGCATCGTAGTGGATGCCGGTGGCTCTTTGATCGGGAATTACCTCGCTGAGAATGTAGTAGTGATAACCCATTCCCAAATTCTCGATTTTGAAGGTGAATTCGCCGTTGGCATCGTTGGCTACAGAATCCGCGCCGTTTTGCTGAACAATTGCATTTTTCTCAGTAAAGGCGGCGTTGGATGTGTGAAGTACAAAGCTGTATTCGCCGTCTTGCAGGCTGCGGCCATCCAGTTCCTTGGTGCCGCTCAGTGTCACAGAAGCTAGCCTGGATTCATAAGTGTTCACAAATTGGATGGCGTTTGCGCCGTTGCCGGCAACATCTTTCTTCAGTGTACCGTCACCGTTGTCGGTGATTGTTACTTCCACAATAAATTGCGCATCAGAGTAGGTAACGCCGTTTAATACGTACTTACCGCTGGCAGAATCTACGGAAGCGCCGGCAGGAACTTTCTCCAGCACAACATACCGGAAGGTCTTGCCGATATCGCTGTGGGTGTATGCAATGGCGTCAAATTGGAAGGTGCCGTTTGCCAGATTGGCGGTGGTTGCCAGAGGATTGCCTACAGGCGCACCTTGCGCATCTGCCTCGAACAGCTGGAAGGTATAGTCGCCGGGGTTGAGGAGCTTGACGCCGCTGTTGACCTGAATGCGCTTTGCGCCTTCAATCACCACAGAAGTGGGCTTGGCGGAATAGGTGTTGTGGAATGTAACCTGCTTCACTACGGAGTCTTCAAAGTAGTGCTCGGCCTTTAGCGTGCTGTTTCCGTCATCGGTAACCTCTACGACCAAATCGTAAACGGTGGTATCGTAGGTCACGCCGCCCAGCGTTCCCTTGACCTCAACCACGTCATACTCGTACTTATCTACCTGAGAGAAGGTCAGCTGAGCAGGCGCAAAGGTCACGTTGCCGCTGGCATCATTGGCGCCGGTTGCCACGGCATCGGCAAGATTGGTGAGCATACCGTTGGCATCAAAAGCTGCCTCGCCGTTTTTGAAGATTGCGAAGGTAAATTCATCGGCCTTCAAATCCCGGCCATTTAGCTCCTTGCGCACAGTAGGTATTACGTTCAGGTCCACCTTTGCATTGTCGGGACGGTAGGTGTTCCGGAAGATGATGGTGCCGCTGTTGCCGTTGTAGGTAGCCTTCTCGTCGCTGTCAGCAGTGGAATCGACTTTGACAATGGTCATTGTAGCCGCCAGATTGTTGTTGAGATCCTTTGCAACATTCACAGTTACGCGGTACTCAGCATCGGAGAAGGCGGTCCAGCCTGCCTTGTTTTCCGGCAGTTCCTTCACCACATAGCGGTGCACGCCTTCTGTGTTGTAGGTTGCGGTCATACGGGCAGAGCCGTTGCTGTCAGAGGTGACGGTAATGTCCGCAGTTTCATCTACTAAGCTCCAATCGGGATTGGCTTCAAAAGCTGCGAAATCGAAGCCGCCCTTGGACAGCTGGGGAGTGTTGGACTGATTGTCTGCTGCTTTTACGATTTCAATGCTTACAGGGGCATAGTCAAATTTGTTTGTAAAGTTTGCAGTGAAGTCCAGAATTCCGTCGGTGCCGGAGTCGTTGATAGCTGCGCCGGTTTCGTCTGCAACCGTTGCCACCAGCTGACCGCCCATGTCGGTTACGGTAACAACGATGGTGTGAACGGTTTTGTCGTAAGCCAGACCGGGAGTGGGGGAGGCGGGCTCTGCTTCCACTACGCGGTAGGTATAGACACCGGCTTCTGTAAATGCGCCCAGCGTGACAGTGTCAATTGCAAAATCCTGTGTATCTGTGCCCTGTGTGATACTGCCTTTGTTCCAGGTGTATTCTTTATACTTTATTTCATTCCAGCGCCGGCTTACCGGATCCCATTGCTCAATGGCAAAGCCCAGAACCACATCGTGCAGTACAGCGCTGTCGGAGAGCAGCGTCTTATGGGCAGTGACATCGATTTGTACACTGGTTTCCTTGGGTGTGTAGGTGTTGGTAACAACCACAGTAGCGGCTCTGCCGGATGTGATGGTTACAACTCCGTCAGTATCAGCGGTATCACCGGAGAAGTTACGGCTTCTGTATCCACTCAGAGTGTGATTGCCATCAGCAGGCGGCACCTCTTCCACAGTAACCGTTGCGCCGGCGGGAATGTCCTTGATGTAGACTGTTTCGCCGTGGCGAAGGTAGCCTGTCATCACACCGTTTGCATCTGTAGCAAGGGAAGTCAGGGTTGCGTCATAGTTGTTTTCCAACTGGAAGGTGTCTGCAATGGGGTTACCGCTGGCATCAACGAAGGTAACCTTAAACTGGAATTCGTAATCAGTCGGGAAGGTCTCACCCTCGTGGGCGTGAACCACTTCCTTGGTGATATACAGGCTGCCGGGGCGGACAGGTTCGTTGGTAACCAGATTCTCTGTAATGGTGTTTGCTACCGTGGCGGTTGCGCCGGTGTAGGTAGCGGTATATTTCTCGTTGGCTGCCTCTGCGACGGTGTAGGTCACACCTGCCGGCAGATTGCTGATCACAGCGCTTTCGCCGTCAGCCAGCTGCAGGGTCACAACGGTTTTTCCGGCAACTACCTGAGCAGAATAGCCGGTCAGCAGGACGCCGTCCACATCGGTAACAGCAACGTCGGAAACCGCTGCATCGACAGTTACGGTGATGGGGAATTTCTCATCTGCAGCAGCGCCGTTTGCCAGCTCGGTCACGTCCTTGGTGACCTTGATGCCGGTAGTGGGGGTAATGGTGAGCTTGCCGTTGTTGCCAAGGAAAGAGTAGACGTTAAAGTCAGAGGGGTTGCTGCCCACCACATTCACCCACAGCTGGTCGGTGTTGGGAAGGGTGTCGGTGAGGTTGGCAGGATTGCCGTTTCCGTCTGTCTTCGGCAGGATCACGTTGGAAAGCTGCTGACGGACAGTACCGGCTTTGATTTCCCAATAGCCGGTGGCGTCGTTTTTCTGGAAGTTACCGGTGTTGGCAACAGTTGCGGGGTGCAGCTGCTCATACTGGGTCATTGCTTGTGCAGTGCCGTTTACAACGGTAACAATGGTGCGGGGGAAGTAATAGGTGGTGTTTGTATCGATGCCGCTGGTGACAGGGGTATAGTCGTTGCCGTTTTTGGTATAGACGACGGAGTCCTCCAGCACGTAGAAACGCTCGTTGACTGTGTTGGGAACGAAGTGGGACTCTGCCACGTGCTTTGTCAGCTCCAGCTTCTGCGCATCGTTCAAATCGGAAATGACCGGCGCTACATCATCGTGGTTGTCATCCCAACCGTTTGCGTAGAAGATGTAATTGCCGTTTGCATCCTTATGGATATAGTTGCTGCCGTCCTTGGCAAGGTATTGCTTTACCTTTTGGTCGATGTTGATGCTGTTTACATCGTCGGGCAGACCTACTTCATATACCAAACGGATGGGATCGTTTTCGGTTACGGTCAGGGTGATATTTGTGGCGGTCTCCAGAGAGTCGCCTTCCAGCTCTACCTTATATTCCACCATAGGAATCAGGGAGGAAGGAATCCGGAACAGAACCGTCTGGTGACCGGTGACAATCTCGGTGCGGACCATAACCACAATGTGCATCATATCTGCAGCGCCTTCCTCGGTGGAGGCTCCGCCCAAGTAACCGTAGGACCGGTTAATGTACTTGGCACCTGTGGGTGCGCCGGTTGCGGTGAGGCCGGTATCCTTATCCCAGAAGCCAAGGTAAGCGTTGTTTTCGTCGCCGTACCAGCCGATATAGTTGGAGTAAGCGCCGGTGCTTGTGTTATAGCTCAGCTGACCGTCCATATAGGCAGCTTGAATCAGCTGCTGGGCCTGAGCGGTGGCAGTGATGGTCTCGCCGCTTGCGCCGGTCTTGTCTGTAAGGCCGAGACGCTCTTTAACAGTAAGAACAAATTCGTCGCCGTAAGCGGTGGGAGCATTTGCGTCACCCAAAGCGCCGGTGTTCAGGCTCTTTGCCATTTCCTCGCCGGAGAACAGGGTGCTGCCCAGCAGGATGCCTTTAATATCCTTTACCTGCATCATAGAGCCAAGCTCATCCTGCACGGTGATGTAGCCGTCAAAATTGGCCTCACTCTTTTCCACCAAGGTAGCAGAGTATGCAGATTGCAGGCCGATTTCAGCAATGATCTCCTGAAACGCTGTGATCATTTCTTCTACATCGTCGGCAGACCAGTAGCCATCGGAGTAGCTTCTGCCCACGTTGACAGCGAAGCGGTCGGTGTCGTAAGTTAGGTACCAGTCGTTGCTGCTGCCCCAATTGTCTTCCACAAGAACATTACCGTTCTGATTGATGTTGGTTTGGAAATTGCTCCACCAATTCGTAATATCGCTGTTATTGGTGTTGTCGGGGTTCAGCACGCCGGTAGCGTAGCGGTCATTGCTGGTGCCAAGACCCAAAGTGTAGAGCTTTGCGTCAGTGCCGTAATGGTTGGCGATTGCGCCCTTGACCCAGGCAGCGGTCAGCTGGGTGAGGAACACGGACTCCCAGGTGGTGGAATCGTCTGTGCCGTTGCCGTAATCGCTGTTACGCAGACTAACATTGTTATAGTTGTCTGTAGCCAAAGTGGGGCGGCCGTCGGACATCAGAACAATCACCGGGCTGCGCTGGGTTCCCGCCTGCACATTGCCGGCAGGTACCTTGATATCGGTAACTTTTTCGAATTCTTTCCAAGCGTCGTACAAACCGCGCTGGATGTATGTAGCGCCTACCACTTCACGCTCTGCGGAAGTAGGTCTTTGACTGTTGGCGTTGCGAACACCGCCGGCGATGCCCACATCCGGAGAGTTGGTATCATCAGAGATGGTCAGGTAGGCAGGGATAGTTTCCGGGTTGAAAAGGGTGCCCACATCCACCGTAGAGGTGGTGGTGTAGTGATCCAGCGGCAGCAGCAGAGTGGTAGCTGTTGCGCCGTTGTCATTTCTTGTGCCGGAATAGAGCATAACACCCACACGGTTGTTTCGGTTCTGCGCCATCAAAGAGTGGATGGCGCGGTTTGCTGCTTCTACCATACCTTCGGCTTTGTCGCTGCTATCCATAGAGCCGGAGACGTCCAGTACAAGGAAGCTGTCTGTGGGGGTAGAGGACTGACCTACAATCTCCTTGGTGGAGGCTAAGGCAGACAGGGCAACCAAGAAGTTGTTCGCCTCGTTGTCCATAGTAACACTGCTGGGGAACGCATCGCTGTCGTTGTATACAGACTTATTTGTCCACACACCGCCGGCCTTCCAGGTGGAAATGCCTCTGGTGCCGTCGGGCAGCAAAGAATTTGTGCCGTAGTAATCCTTCCAGTTGTCAAAGCTGGCGTGGTCGGCAATTTTGTCGGACACGGTCAGCCCGGGCAGCGTGGCAGCTGCTGCGGGCAAGGTGATGGTGGGCATCAACCCGATCATCAAAGCCACGGTCATAAGCAGCGCCGTTAGTCTTTTCGGTAAGCTTATCTTCATCATATTTCAGTACTCCTTTCAAACGGTAGCATTTGGTTGTGTTGATTGCGGTGTAATCGAGGCGGGGCTTTTATCATATCTGTCAGTCGCCCCCTTCTTTGTGCGTGCGTCGGTTTTTAGGGCAATTGCAAAAACCAAATAGCTCTTCGCTGTTTTGGAAATACACGCAATCGGCGCAGCAACTGTCTTCGTGGTTTTTTCCTTTATAGTAAGCGCACACATTCTGCATTGCTGTAGCAAATGGAATGCCTTCATCTGTATAGAGGGGAGCTTTTATAAAATTCGGATAGATGGGGATGGGGTCGTTAAGCCGGCTTTCCCGTTCAAAGCTCTCATAATATCCGTATAGTAACCGGAATGTCTTTCCGGATATGGTTAGTTCTTTGTAGAGATCTCCTTCTTTTGGGGTAGACGGCTGGACAACATCTTGCAGGATAGAACCGATCAACATAGAAATTCACAAGCTCCTTTCTGGGGGCAAAAAGAAACATCTGCCATACCATTTATAAAAATAGTATAGCAGATGTTTTTCCGGTGCAGTATTCCCTAAAAGCATTTTTTTAGGCTATATTTTTGGCGCATAGATGTGTCCGTTTTTGGGAAAAAGTGGCTACAGGATTGCAGCAAAATCCTCTCTGGACATACCGGTTTTGTTAGATACATTGGTCACGGCTTGCTTGACTGCAGAAACAGACATATTCAGAGCTTCTGCAATCTGACTGTTTTTGAAACCGAAGGCAGCCAGCTTTGCCACCTCCCGTTCCTTGGGGGACAGGGTGGTTGCCAGATTCTTTCCCCGGACAGAGCCACTGAGCTTTGTCCATCCTGCAATATAAATATGATATAATTCACGCACAGACTTCCATACCTGGGCATCCACCATAGAAAGCCTTTGCTCTAAAAGGGAATCCAAGGTACGTCCGTATTCCGCTAAGATACCAAACAGCTTATCCGGCAAAGCAAGGATTATGGCACGGTCAATGTGGTAAATCGCCTGCGCATCGTTGCCGCTGGTGTGATAAATGGCAGCACAGGTCATTCGCAAATAAATCTCGGCAATAATGGAATGGTCGGTTGCCGCTTGGGAAATCATTGGCTCGATTGCCCGGGGAATCATTGCCATCAGCGACAAGCCCTGCATACCCTGCAGATGTACCTGTTTTGTGGCAAGGGCGTAGGCAATGGCGTAGAGATACTTGGCATAAAACACTTTTGCGGCAGGCAAAGCATCGCTGTGCAGCGGTTCAAACCGTCCAAGGGTAAACCATTCCGGGAAAGAAGATACATTATATAGAATACTGTCGATTGCTGTTATGGAAAAAGACATAACATCCCGTTCTGCATCGGTGGTTGCAGGCGCTTCCGCAATGTGAATCTTCGCCTGCCGCCATAAATTCAGGTCTCCGCGCCAAATAGCGCAAAGGCCCAAAAGCATACCTGCGGAGATAACTGCATAAAAGCCGGAGTGCCGGTGGAGCAGATAATAAGCATTGTCGTATACCTTTTCAATTTCACCTCTGGAATAGGCAATTTCTGCCTCTAAGAGGGTATGCGCTTCCGGATTCCCCTCCAGAGCTGCAATGCACTTTTCGGCGTTTCCCGCAACGCTATATAGGTCTGTCATATGCAGAAAGGGTGTCTTTCTTGGCATAGGCATATTCTTGTCTGACAGAGCGGCGCTGTCCCTATGGGCTTTGGTTCTGCCGTCAAGGGGTTTTTGTGTGGTTTTGGGAATCATCCAAGCTTTGCCAAAGCGCGTGGCGCCTTCGATTTTTCCGCTGGCGCACAGGGTCTGCAGTCGCCGGGGAGAGATTCCGAATTTCTTCGCTGTTTCCGTTATGTTCAAATACTCCATATGATTCAGCCCTCTGACAAAAAATGTATTATTCGCGAATGCGTCTGTTATAACAGTATTATACATCGCGTTTGCGAATAATGCAACTACTTTGAAAAATGTTTTTCACGCTGTGTGTTAAAAGATAATGGAAACTGTTCAGCGGTTTTTGTTGGAAAATGGACGGGCAGGGGAGAATACCCTTAACCATGGAGGTGAGGCGATGTATACCGCCACGTGGTTAATACTCAGTAGCCTGCTGTGCGCATTGCAGCTTTCTGCAGGAAGCTTTCCAAAGCCGCTGACGCCCCAGGAGGAGGCGCATTATCTGGAACTGTCCTCCCGGGGAGATTTGGAAGCAAGAAACATTTTGATTGAGCGGAATCTCCGCTTGGTTGCGCATATCTTGAAAAAATACTATGCCCAAACCTCGGATCAAGAGGACCTGATTTCCATAGGGACCATCGGCCTGATTAAGGGAATCACCACCTTTGATCCCCAAAAAGGGGCACGGCTTGCCACCTATGCAGCCCGTTGTGTAGAAAATGAAATCCTTATGTATTTCCGTTCCCAGAAGAAATCCAGTCACGATGTGTCCTTGTCCGACTATATTGAAACAGGCACAGACGGCGCGGCACTGTCTTTACTGGATGTGGTGGGAGAGGACGAGGATATGACCGAGCGCATCAGCAACCGGGAGCAGCTTCAGCAGGTGCGGAAATTGGTGGATACCTGCTTGACAGAGCAGGAGCGGCAGGTGATTGTGCTGCGATACGGTCTGCAGGACGGCAAGCCCCAACGGCAGAGGGAGGTGGCGAAAACGGTGAATATCAGCAGGAGCTATGTGTCCCGTATCGAAAAACGTGCGCTGGAAAAATTACGGCAGGCATTGGAGTAAGAAAAGCCTTGACATTGTGAAATACGGGTGATATAATAACTCGGCGATGTGGTGCTCAGGCACTTCTTGTTTACGGGCCCTTAGCTCAGTTGGTCAGAGCCTCCGGCTCATAACCGGATAGTCCCGGGTTCGAATCCCTGAGGGCCCACCAGATAAAAAAGGTCTAGGCCTTTCATATAAATAGGGGTATAGCTCAATTGGTAGAGCGGCGGTCTCCAAAACCGTAGGCTCAGGGTTCAAGTCCTTGTGCCCCTGCCATCAAAAGGCTACAAAAAAGATATAGCCACAGAAAAACTCTGATTTTATCAGGGTTTTTTCTGTTTTTATGGGCGAAATCTTAGGCTGCGGTTTACACGTACGACAAAGATATTTTTCTGAGTACAGATTTGAACCCTCACAACATCCCCCGGTTCTAAGGAGCATAGAAAAACTATGCTCCCATTTTCTTTTCAAAAAGGATTGACTTTCTTCTTGCATTTTGATATCATTATATCAAGATATTATGATATCAAAATGGAGGTGGGATTGTGAACAAAACGAACATCCCGACATATGAGAAAATAATGATCCCTCTGCGCCTGCCACCGGAGATTTACAACCGAATGATGGACGAGGTGCAAAAGAAGAAAAAGGACGAACGCGGATATAGCGTCAATCAGTATTTGACTGATATACTGACAAAAGATTTGGAGGGTAAAGAAAATGAACAGATTTGATATAATAAATAGAATCGGAGACAAGTATCGCATTGGCAACACCGAAACAGGCGAGTTTAGCTACGCGCAAGCGCTGAAAGCTGTTGGTAAAGACATTAAGGATTATCAAAAGGCTACAACCGGAGCACAGCACAAATTCCTTGACCTTCGTTTTGAGAATGAGCGACTGGCGATTCTTGTGGAATGCAAAAACAAATTCAGCCGCTGGGATAAAGCAAAAATCCAGGGTCAGTTGCAGGATTATGTTCGCTTCGAAAAAGCATACTCGGACAAAAAGATCGTTGCTATCCTTGCGGAAACCGATGGCGATGAAGTATGGGTTTGGTACGGTCAATCTGTCATTATTGATGACGAACATCGCATGGAAGAAGAAACCGTTCTTCGCACATTTGAAGAATACGAAAACCTGTGTTTTGGTAGAGTAAACGACAAAATCAAAGTTGTTGATTCTATTAAAACGCTTAACGAAAAACTTCATTCGGATGGCATCAACGAAAAACTGCGCAGCCAGTTTGTTGGCACTTGCCTTCTAGCACTTAAGAATGGTCTTGTTTACAAAAATGTAAAAGAAACCCTTGACCCGAAAACCGGAAAGAAGCTCGCTCCCGAACGTGTCGTTTTGAAGAGCATCAAGGATATTCTGGAAGGCCTGCTCACTCGTGGTGGTAGTCTGAACAAAGCAGGAAAGCTTGCTGTTCTGAACAGTAAAGTTCTCGATGATCAGGACGTTACAAGTTTGACTTACAAAGAACTTGAGGATATTTTGCAATTCATTGACGATAATGTAGTTCCTTATATCAACGACAAGAGTACTGCTGGACAAGACTTGTTAAATTTGTTCTTTACCACATTCAACAAGTACGTTGGAAAATCTGATAAAAACCAAGCATTTACTCCTGACCATATCTGCGATTTTATGAGTAAAGCAGTTGGTGTAAACAAAAATTCCCGTGTTTTGGATCCTTGCTGTGGAAGTGGTGCATTCCTTGTTAGAGCAATGACTGATGCAATGGACGATTGTGATACTGAAGAAGAACGTGAAGAAGTTAAGAAGAACCAAATATTCGGCATTGAATATGAGGAGGGAGCCTTCGGCCTTTCTTCTACCAATATGCTGATACATGGTGACGGCAACTCTAATGTTGTTCAGGATTCAATGTTTAAGCGAGCAAAATGGATTGCCGAGAACAATATCAATATTGTTTTGATGAACCCGCCCTATAATGCTACTAAAAAGTGTTGTGATCCAGACTATACAAAGGGGTGGGATGCCAAGAAAAAGGAAGATCCTTCTAAAGGATTGCATTTTGTAGAGTGGGTAGCTCGCCATGTCCCATCTACCTGTAAAATGGCAGTACTTTTACCTATGCAGGCTGCTATTGGTAATACCGGAGATGTAAAGGATTTCAAAAAGAAAATGCTTGATAACTATACTCTCGATGCCGTATTTTCGCTTCCTACAGAAATGTTCTATCCCGGAGCTGCAGCAGTTGCTTGCTGTATGGTTTTCGATCTTTCTCAAAAGCATGAAAAAGCCAACAGAGATACATTCTTTGGTTATTTCAAAGATGATAAATTTATTAAGAGAAAAGGACTCGGGCGTATTGAACGTACCGATGCGGATGGAAACAGTCTGTGGATAAAGACAAAGGAATGTTGGTTAGATTTGTATAAGAACAAGCGTGAGGTTCCGGGCTTATCTGTAATGAAAAGGGTATCTTGGAAGGACGAATGGCTCGCTGAAGCTTATATGGAAACTGATTATAGCTTGTTGACGGAAGAGGATTTTCAAAAGGTATTAAATGACTATCTGGCCTATCTTATAAAGGAAGGTGAGATATATGAATCTTGAAATGGAGAAATGGAAAGAGTATCGACTTGGAGATCTGTTTGAAATCAAGAAGGGAAAACGACTAAATGCGGAAGATCAAACAGGTGGAAACACTCCATATATAGGTGCAATAGATTCCAATAACGGTATTGCTAATTATATTGGACAAGCTCCAATTCATTCTGGCAATACGATCTCCCTAAGTTATGACGGTTCTATAGGTGAAGCATTTTACCAAAAGAACCCCTTTTGGTGTACCGATGCGGTTAATGTTCTCTATTTTAAGGAGGATAATAATTATTTATTTAATGAGCATATTGCGTTGTTTATTTGCACGGTATTACGTCAAGAAAAATATCGATATTGTTATGGCCGGAAGTGGGTTCTTGAATCAATGAATGAAACAAGGATTAAGTTACCTACAAAAAATGATACACCGGATTGGGGATGGATGGAAACCTATGTTAAATCATTGCATCATAAGCCATTAACCACCAATCTCAACAAAGAATCCGACTGTGAATTAAATACAAATAACTGGAAAGAATTTTATCTTCACAAGCTCTTTAACGTGGGAATGGGCAACGGTATCGATGCTATAGTAACAACTAGTGACGAACCTAAATACAACTATGTATCCCGTGATAGCAACGGTAACGGAGTTGTTGGTTTTGTGGATGAAATAGAAGGAGAAGAGCCGTTTCCTGCAGGAGCAATGTCATTAGCTTTGGGTGGCAGCTTTTTGGGTTCTTGCTTTATTCAAAAGAAGCCATTTTATACTGCACAAAATGTAGCTGTATTACAGGAGAAAGTCCCTCTGTCAGATCACACCAAACTGTTCATTGCCACGCTCATTCGAAATGAATGCAAGATCAAATATCAAGCGTTTGGTCGTGAATTGAATGCCCATTTTAGAAAAGATTTTACTATAAAGCTTCCTGTTAAACGTAATGCCAACGGTATTGTGTTTGATGAAACGCACGAATTTTCTGATGATGGCTATATTCCCGATTGGGAGTGGATGGATAACTATATGAAATCTTTACCGTATAGTGATCGAATTTAATTACAATAGTTCAAAACTATACAACATTCTCACCAGAATATCTTTTTCGTAGTCCATAGACAAAAAACAGCGATAGCGTTTGCTATCGCTGTTTTTGCTTGCCATCGTCTGAATTCTCTTGTATAATAAAAATATCCTCACATAAGGAGCGATGATAATGAAACAATACACAATCGGTATCGATTTTGGAACCCTTTCCGGCAGATGCGTTTTGGTGGACTGCGAAAACGGGAAGGAGCTTGCGGAAGCTGTGTGCAACTATGCCCACGGGGTAATGGACGAGAGTTTGCCTACCGGCAGGAAACTGCCGCCACTATTTGCCCTGCAGCACCCGGCAGATTATCTGGAGGTTGTCCGCACCACGATTCCTGCGGTTTTGGAAAAAGCGAAAATTGCGCCGGAGCAGGTAAAGGGTATCGGCATCGACTTTACCGCCTGCACCGTCCTGCCTGTGGACAAGACGGGGACGCCTCTGTGTATGCGTCCGGAATTTGAAGACGACCCCCACGCCTATGTGAAGCTGTGGAAGCACCACGCGGCACAGCCCGAGGCGGACGAGCTGAATGAGCTGGCAGAAAAGCGGCAAGAGCCTTGGCTGAAGGTCTACGGCGGACGGGTTTCTTCTGAGTGGGCGCTGCCCAAATTGCTGGAAACCCTACGGAAAGCCCCCCAAGTCTATGGGGAAACCGCCCGTTTTATGGAGGCAGCAGACTGGCTGGTATCTAAGCTGATTGGTAAGGAAATTCACAGCCTGCCCTTTGTCGGCTATAAGGCGCTTTACCATAGCGGCGCGTACCCCTCCAACGACTTTATGACAGCGCTGGATAAGGGGTTGGACGGTGTGGTCGGCACGAAGCTGTCGGAGAAAATTGCAGATTTCTCCGGTCCTGCCGGCACCCTTAGCCAAGAGGGGGCGGAGCTGACCGGCTTGCCGGTGGGTACGGTGGTTGCTGTGCCCCAGATTGATGCCCACGCGGCGATGCCTGCATTGCAAATCACCGGTGACGGGGAACTGATGCTGATTATGGGCACTTCTTCCTGCCATATCGTCAACACCAAAACCGAAAATGCTGTTTTGGGTGTTTGCGGTTATGTAAAAGACGGTGTGATTCCCGGACTTGTTACCTACGAGGCAGGTCAGGCGGCAGTTGGCGATATTTTCGATTGGTTTGTGAAAAATTCCGTGCCTGCTTCCTATGCAGAGGAGGCAAAAGTGCGGAATATCAGCCTGCATACCTTGCTGACGGAAAAAGCCGAAGGCTTGGCAGTAGGGGAGACCGGCCTTGTGGCGCTGGACTGGTTTAACGGCAACCGCAGCGTGCTGGATGATTCCCAGCTTTCCGGTGTGATTTTGGGCTTGACCTTAGGCACAAAACCGGAGCATATCTATCGGGCATTGCTGGAAGCCACCGCCTACGGCACAAAAATGATTTTGGACACCTTGGCATTTCCGGTGCATACCATCAAGGTTGCCGGCGGCATTGCCAACAAAAATGCCCTGCTGATGCAGATTTATGCCGATGTGCTGAATCGGGAGATTCAGGTTTGTCAAAGCACACAGGCCGGCGCATTGGGCAGCGCAATCTATGGCGCGGTTGCTGCAGGGGTTTATCCCGATTTGCAGGCAGCGGCGAAGGCGATGGGTACGCCTGTGGCAAAATGCTACCGTCCCGACCCGGAGAACCATAAAGCATACGAAAAGCTCTATGCCGAATATGTGACTCTCCACGACTATTTTGGCAGAGGCGGCAATGATGTAATGCACCGTCTGTAAAAAGTAACCCCGGCAATCCTGTTGGATTGCCGGGGGTTTATTATCAATACTGTTAGAGGTTTTTGTAAAGTGTACGATACAAGCTGGGGCTGTAGCCGGTTTTGTTCTTAAATGCGCAGGAAAAGGTGAGCTGGGAGCGATACCCCACAGAGGCGGAAATCTCTTTGATTTTTAGGTCTGTTGTTTTCAGTAATCGCTCTGCTTTCTTGATCCGCAACGAAAGAAGATAATTCTGAGGTGTTACCTGAAAGGCGTTTTTGAACCGATGGCACAGATATTTTTCAGAAACGCAGACATGTTTGGCCACATCCTCCATGGTGATGTGGCTTTGATAGTTCTTTTCCATAAAGTTTTTGGCCACCATGGTCAGATCAGCGGGGTGTTCCTCCGGATTTTCTCCGCAGACAAGAAGGGGGACGACGGCAGAAAAGGCGCTGAGCGCGGCGCATACCTGATTCTCAGCGTGCATCATAGCGCTTTTGAGAATGCTTAACAAAAAATCAAAATTACGAACCTGAAACAGTTGGTGGGAATTGGGCTGGATGCCATATTGGCGGAAAAGCGTCGCCACACCATCACCGTCAAAGCCGAACCAGTAATGCTCGTATTCCGGTTCCACAGAAAAGGAATGTAGCTTGTTCTTGGAAATCAAAAAAGCGCTTCCTGCAGGCGCATCAAAGTCACAAAAACGGCAGACCCCTTTGGTGACGATGTGCAATAAGTAAACGTTCCGGACATAGGGGGAAATGAAGGTCGCTTCTTCCGGACAGGAGTGGGCAAATTCGGTAATCTGAATGCTTCCGGGTGAGTGCGTATAATAATGAATTTGGGGTTTCAAGGATATCACCTCCACTGCAGTATAGGAAAAAGATGCGTGATTGTCAATAAGGCACAGGTGATTTTGCTATATAAATGACGTTAAAATTATGATATTATTCTAATTAGAGGTGATTTTATGATATACAGCAGCAAGGAAAACCGGAGGGACTATTCTTCTCCGCTTTTGGGAAACGGTGACATAGCCCTTTGGGCGGATCCGGAGGGCTCGGTTTGGAATACAGAAGACCAACGTAAGAAACTTCACACCCCGAAGGGGTGCGTGTTTCGGGCAGGACGCCGTACAGCATTTACCCACGGGCAACCAACGCAGGGCGTTATGATGCAGTGGGGGAGTTTGCAGTTTTCCTGCGGAAGTGTGGTTCGTGAATTTACACAGGAGCTGGATTCTGTGAACGGAACTGTGCTTTCTCACTGTGAATATGGGGATGGAAGGTTTGTGGATACGGTATGTTTTGTCCATCCCCGGTATAACCTGTATGCTGTGCAAAAGACATTCCACGGGGGGTTTCCGTCCGTTTCCTTGGAATTCACATTGGGTCAGCCACTGCTGGAGGAGCTGCGAAGCCTGAAGCTTACGGCAGAGGGAAGCGCGGCGAAAGCAACGATGGATGTCCGGGCGTATGATCGCTATCAGGCCGGAATTTGGCTGGCATCTACAGCAGGCAAAGTGGTGACGGGGGAGGACCGGGCGGTGATTACCCATAGCGCTGCCGATGGCGACGTGGTGTGTTATTACTATCTGCTGGAGGATTCCCTGTATGACGGGCAGTTTCCGGCATCTATGGAGCAGCTGGAAAAGCATATTCTGAATTCCGGGTTCCACACGCTTTTGGAAGAAAATCAGAGCATCTGGCGTCAGTATCACAGCGAAGGCTTTGTGCAAACCAATGATTCGGTTATTGACGCAGCCTACACGACGGCGATGTATCATCTAAAATGCTACACAACCCGTTGGTCTATACCGGTGGGTTTGGCTGATGTTTTCTGGCAGGGGAAATATTATGGCTTTGATGAATACTATCCCTATTTGGCCTTGCTGGAGGGCAACAAGATAGAGCTTGCCAAGCGAGTACCCCAGTTCCGGCTGGAAACCTGCCTGAGCGGCGCCATTAACAGAGCGACGGACTACAGCCATGATCCGGATATGGAGCAGGCGCGTTTTCCGTGGCAAACAGATGAGTACGGAAATGAAGTGGCTAGTCCCGGCTTCTGGATGGATCACGTGTTCCACATTGCGATGATCGCGGTGGGCGCCTTTGAATACTATGAATACACCATGGATCGGGATTTTTTGAAAGCCTGTTATCCGCTGATCAGAGCCAGCGCAAAGTTCTTTACCCTCAATATGCTGTATGAGGATCGGGACGGAGAACTCTATCTCGGAAAATGCACGGATTTGGAGCGACTGGGATCGTCGGTATTTAATCCCTTTTTTACATCCTGTGGCGCAATCAATGCGTTGGAGGTGTGCCAAAAGGCATCAATCCTCTTAGATACAGACTTGGAGTACGGCGCCGAGTGCGGCCAAAAAGCCAAGGGGCTTCGCAAGACGCTGCCCCACGACGGAGAAAAATACGTTCCCTTCGATGGCAGCGACCAGAAGAGCATTGCGGTGTTCGCGGGAAAATATCCATTCCATGTGATTGATTCCGGTGATCCGAAGATGCTGTCTGCTATGAACGATTTTAAAAAGTACGAGACGACCTATGGCAATATGTATCCTACCGGAAAGCGCGTATCAATCTGGTATGCGTCTTGGAAGGCGGTAGCGCAGGCTCGGGCCGGACTGGGACAGGATGCCTGCGAGGGCCTGATGCAGGCAACGGAGTCTTTGGGACCCTTTGCGGAAGTTTTTGAAATCAATGAAGAAACGCAGATGCTGCGGCCGTGGTTTGGTACCGCCGCCGGTGTGTTCTTGTCAGCGGTGCAGGAAATGCTGCTGCAAAGCGACGGGGAGAATATTTATTTATTGCCTGCCGCACCGGAGGAATGGTCAAATCTCCACTTCAAGCTGGCGGCAAAGGGCGGCGCAATTGTAGAGGCGGAAATCCAAGAAAACGCAATCAAAAAATTGGATATTTCCTTCCGCCCCGGCGTGGAGCCGAAAAAGTTCAAGGTGTTCTTCAGAGGACGCGCACTGTAGGGGTAAAACCGGATAATAGAAAAAACAGCCCCCTGTGTAGGATAATCACTACACAGGGGGTATGTGTTGTCCGTATAAGCCGGAGGGCCTAGGTTCGTATTAGTCTTTTCGTGAGCATTTTTCTGCGTCAATGGCAAGCACCAGCATCAGCGCTCCCAAAGCGTTCTGCGGGTCAGCAACATCAATCACATAGGTGTCAGTCCAGTTCCATATTTCCTTGGATACGGTGGCGACCACCTGACCGGCGCCATTGAGAATTCGATAATCCCACTCAAACCAATCGCCCTCTACCTGCCAACCGTTGCAATCCACGGTAAATCTGGGGACGAAAAAGGAAAGCTCCTTGCGGATGCAGCCTATGTATTGCCCTTTCAGGTACATTTCAAATTTGGGAAGCCAAGTCAAAACCCGTTCCTTCACAGTGCCAAGCGCATCGCCTTGGGCATCGTAAATATTCAAACAATGCCCCCAGGAAAGCTGACCCTTCACGGTGTAGACAGTTTGACCTGCTTCGTCATAAATATCATAGCTGTCGAACCAGGAGAAGAACCGCTGCTTGAATAATAGCTTCATAGAAATACATCCTTTACTGCTTCCGGAAAACAACCTCTCCGGTTTCGTGGTTCATCGCTTCCACAATGGCCAAAGATTCCAAATGATATCCCAAATTGCGAATCACCTGTCCGCCTACCTGGAAACCCTTTTCGATGGCAATGCCAATACCCTCTACAGTGCCGCCGGCTTGGTCTACGATGGAGATAAGACCCTGCAGCGCGCAGCCGTTGGCAAGAAAATCGTCGATAATCAGCACGTGGTCATCTGCAGACAAAAACTGCTTGGAAACAACCACGGTGTTTTTGTTTTTGTGGGTAAAGGACTCTACCTCAGCGGTGTATACGTCTCCGGCAATATTGATGGACTTGGATTTTTTTGCAAACAGCAGAGGCACCTTGAACTGCTGGGCTACTGCGTAGGCAATGGCAATGCCGGAGGCCTCGATGGTAAGAATCTTGTTGATAGGCTTGCCCTTGAAGCGCTCGTAGAATTCCTTGCCAATCTCGTTCATCAGCCCAATATCCATCTGGTGGTTGAGAAAGCTGTCTACCTTCAGAACATTTCCTTCCTTAACAACACCGTCTTTCATAATTCTCTCTTCCAGACAATTCATAGCATTTAGCCTCTTTCTTTCTGTATTTGCAGACCGTTTCGCCGCTTTTTTACACATTATAACAGCAGGCGCGATTCTTTGCAATATAAAAAGCCGAAAAAGCAGGAAACTTGTTGACAAAAAAGGCAAATGTGTGGTAGTATAAAGGGGAATTTTCTACATAGTGTGCCAGTATAGGTTTGGAGTAACAAGGGATTGTTGGGCCCAAACGTTTCTACCGCAACGCCGAAAGTTGCGACTATTGGTGATTGCGCCTATAGGGAGGAAAGCTGGCGGCTTTGCAACGGTTGCAAAGCGGTCTTTTTATTTGTTAGACCTATCGGAGCGTCCGATAACATTATAAACAAAATTGGAGGAAACACAAAATGAAAAAGCTGTTTGCTTTGCTGTTGGCTGCCGTTCTGGTATTCGGTATGGTCGCTTGCGGCAACAAAGCGGAAGACAAGATGAAGGTTGGCTTTATCTTCCTGCACGACGAGCAGTCCACCTACGATAAGAACTTTATCGATGCGGCTGTTGAGGCTTGCGAGAAGATGGGCGTACAGATGGTTCAGAAGACTCAGATTCCCGAGTCTCAGGCTTGCTACGATGCAGCTGTTGAGCTGATCGAGACTGAGGGCTGCGAGATTATCTTTGCTGACTCCTTCGGCCACGAGTCCTTCCTGCTGGATGCTGCTAAGAAGTATCCCGATGTGCAGTTCTGCCACGCTACTGGCACTCAGGCTCACACCGCCGGCGTTAAGAACTTCCACAACGCATTCGCATCCATCTATCAGGGCCGTTACGCAGCCGGCGTGGTTGCAGGCCTGAAGCTGAACGAGATGATCGCTAACAACACCATCACTGCTGAGCAGGCTAAGATGGGCTACGTTGGCGCTTTCACCTTCGCAGAAGTTATCTCCGGTTACACCTCTTTCTATCTGGGCGCTAAGTCCGTATGCCCCACCGTTACTATGGACGTTAAGTTCACCGGCTCTTGGTACGACGAGACCAAGGAGAAGCAGGCTGCACAGTCCCTGATCGACGGCGGCTGCGTTCTGATTTCTCAGCACGCTGACTCCATGGGCGCTCCCACTGCTTGCGAAACCGCTAAGGTTCCCAACGTTTCCTACAACGGCTCTACCGCCGCTGCTTGCCCCGAGACCTTCCTGATCTCCTCCCGTATCAACTGGGCTCCTTACTTCGAGTATATGATTACTTGCGTTAAGGAAGGCAAGGAGATTGACACCGACTGGACCGGCACCATCGAGACCGGCTCCGTTGTTCTGACCGATATGGGCAAGAACGTTGCTGCCGGCACCAAGGAGAAGCTGGACAGCGTTATCGCTGGTCTGAAGGATGGCACCATCAACGTATTTGATACCGCTAACTTCACCGTTAAGGGCGAGAAGCTGACCTCCTACAAGGCTGACGTTGACACCGACGCTGACTTCACTCCTGACACTGAAGTTATCGAGAACGGTATCTTCCAGGAGTCCAAGTTCCGTTCCGGTCCTTACTTTGATGCTCGTATCGACGGCATCAACCTGCTGGACGAGGCTTACTAATATTACTTGAAACCCACAAGGCGAGGCGGGTCATACCCGCCCCGCCTTTAGGCGTTCTAATTCTGAACAATGGGCTGAAAAAAGTCAGCCTGTTTTTGAGAACTAGAAAGAGGAGGGCTCTGTTTTGGAGAAAACACCGGCCATAGAGCTGAAAAATATCACCAAGACCTTTGGCGCAAAGGTAATTGCCAATAAGAATGTTTGCCTGACCGCCAATCACGGGGAGATTCTCTCCATTTTGGGTGAAAACGGCAGTGGTAAGACCACCCTTATGAATATGATTTCCGGCATTTATTTCCCGGACGAAGGCCAGATTTTTATCAATGGCGAAGAAGTGACCATTGCCTCTCCCAAGGATGCCTTTGACTATAAAATCGGTATGATTCACCAGCACTTTAAGCTGGTGGACGTGTTCAGCGCCACGGAGAATATCGTGCTGGGTCTTGAGGAAAAGGGCAAGTACAATTTGAAGGAAGCCGAGCAGAAGGTCAACGATATCTGCGAAAAGTACGGCTTCGAGGTGGACCCCAAGAAGAAAATCTACACAATGTCTGTTTCTGAAAAGCAGACGGTGGAAATCATTAAGGTTTTGTATCGCGGCGCGGATATTCTGATTTTGGACGAGCCCACCGCCGTGCTGACACCTCAGGAAACCCAAAAGCTGTTTGCTGTGCTCCGCCGTATGCGGGACGACGGCAAGTGTATTATCATCATCACCCACAAGCTTCACGAGGTGCTGAGCCTGTCCGACCGGGTGTCTGTTCTGCGTAAGGGCGAATACGTGGGCACGGTGAATACCTGTGAAACCAATGAGAGCCAGCTTACCGAGATGATGGTGGGCAAGAAGATGGAACTGAATATCGACCGCACAGAACCGAAAAATGTGGAGGACCGCTTGGAAGTGCAGCATATCAGCTGTGTGGACCGGCAGGGCGCCACTGTGCTGGACGATGTTTCCTTCACAGCCCGCAGCGGCGAGATTTTGGGTATTGCCGGTATTGCCGGCTCCGGTCAGCGGGAGCTATTAGAGGCCATTGCCGGCTTGCAGTATCTGACCCAAGGCGATATCTACTACCATAACCCCAAAACCGGGGAGACAGATGACCTTAGAAATAAAACCCCTTTGCAGATTCGGGAATTGGGTGTGCGTCTGTCCTTTGTGCCGGAGGACCGTCTGGGTATGGGCCTTGTGGGCAATATGGACATTGTGGATAATATGATGCTCCGCAGCTACCGGAAGGGCAAGAGCGCCTTTTTGGAGCGGAAAAAGCCCAAGGATCTGGCAGAAAAAATCATTGCGGATTTGGAGGTTGTCACCCCCGGCGCCGATACCCCTGTGCGCCGCCTGTCCGGCGGTAACGTGCAGAAGGTGCTGGTGGGACGTGAGATTGCTTCCTCTCCCACGGTGCTGATGGCGGCGTATCCGGTCCGCGGCTTGGATATTAACTCCTCTTATTTGATCTATAATCTGCTGAATCAGCAGAAGGAAAAGGGCGTAGCGGTTATCTTCGTAGGCGAGGATTTGGACGTGCTGTTGGAGCTGTGTGACCGGATTATGGTCATTGGCTCCGGTCATATCGTCGGTACTGTGGACGCCCGCACCGCCACCAAAGAAGAAATCGGTCTGATGATGACCAAAACCGTAGAGAAGGGGGACAGCGACAATGGCTAATACCACCATAAAGCACAAAGAACCCCTGCTGCACATTGTCAAACGGGACGAGCTTACCACCGGTAAAGCGTGGCTGATTCGCTTGGCGGCAATCGCCATCGGTCTGCTTCTGTGCGGTATCATCTCTTCGCTGCTCACCGGCGCATCCTTCTTTGAAGTGTATGACATTATGTTCAAAGGTGTGTTTGGCCGTATCTTTGAGGGTAAAACCACCTTGCTGTGGAGATTTTTGCAGCAGACAGCCATTTTGCTGTGTCTTGCGCTGGGTGTAACCCCTGCTTTCCGTATGCGGTTTTGGAACTGCGGCGCGGAAGGTCAGGCGCTGATTGGCGGCTTGGCAGCAATCATCTGTATGATGAAAATTGGCGATGCTGTGCCATATCCGGTACTGCTGCTGATTATTGTACTGGCCAGCTTGGCAGCCGGCGCATTGTGGGGCTTGATTCCCGCACTGTTTCACGCCCAGTACCGCACCAACGAAACCCTGTTTACCCTGATGATGAACTATGTGGCAACTCAGATTGTGGCGTACTATGTGGTGTATACCACCGCAGGTGACGGCTCCGGCATCATCAAGCCCGTGGCGACGGGCAATCTGCCGGTGCTGCTGGGACAGAAGTACCTGCTGAACATTCTCGTTGTTGTGGTGCTGATGGTGGCGGCGTACATTTATCTGAAGTACAGCAAGCACGGCTATGAAATTGCCGTGGTGGGCGAAAGCCGGAATACTGCCCGCTATGTGGGTATTAACGTAAAGAAGGTCATTATCCGCACAATGGTTATCTCCGGCGCCGTCTGCGCGGTAGCCGGTATGCTGATGGTAGCCGGCACAGACCACTCCATCAACACCAATACTATGGGCGGCCAAGGCTTCACCGCCATTATGATCTCTTGGCTGGGTCAGTTCAACCCCTTTATTATGGCGGCAATGTCGGGTCTGGTCACCTTCTTAGAGACCGGCGCGGCAAAGGTTGCCGACAGCTTCTTCCTGAACAGCTCCTATGCTGACATCGTGTCCGGCATTGTCATTTTGTTCTTGGTGGGGTGTGAGTTCTTCATTCAGTACAGCATAAAGCTCCGCCATAGCAAGAAGGGAGGTAATGCATAATGGGTCTTTGGAATATTATTGTTGCATATATCAGTAGCTCCATTCCTTTGGGCATTCCTCTGTTGTACGGCTCTACCGGTGAAATTGTGACGGAAAAATCCGGCCACCTGAACTTAGGCATCCCCGGTATTATGTACGTAGGCGCAATTTCCGGCGTTATCGGCGCATTTTTGTACGAGATGTCCTGCGGCAACGTGAAGGAGAATATGGTGCCTGCCCTGGCAATCCTCATTCCTCTGCTGTGCGCAATCGCAGGCTCTGTGCTGATGGGCCTGATTTACAGCTTCCTGACCGTTACCTTAAGAGCCAATCAGAACGTAACCGGTCTTGCACTGACCACCTTCGGCATTGGTATCGGTAACTTCTTCGGCGGCTCTCTGACCAAGCTGGTGGATACCGACCTGCCCAACATCATCCTGACCAAAACCAGTGATTTCTACTGTGTTACCCTGCCCTTTGCTGACAAGCTGGGTTGGTTTGGCCAGATTTTCCTGTCCCACGACTTTTTGACCTATGCGGCTATCGTGATTGCCGTGGCTGCATCCATTGTGCTGAACCGTACCCGTGTGGGTCTGAACCTGCGGGCAGTGGGTGAGAACCCTGCCACCGCCGATGCCGCCGGCATCAACGTTATTCGCTATAAGTATGTGGCAACCTGCATCGGCAGCGCAATTGCCGGCTTGGGCGGCTTGCAATATGTTATGGCCTACGCCAGCGGCGTGTGGTCCAACAACGCCTTCGGTGACCGTGGCTGGATGGCGATTGCCTTGGTTATCTTTGCCCTGTGGAAGCCCACGATGGCCATTGTCGGCTCGTTCCTGTTCGGTGCACTGTGTAATGTGTACAACTACGTACACCACTTCTTCCGTTTGGGCCATACCGCCAACCGGGAGCTGTTTAATTTGCTGCCTTACATCGTAACCTTGCTGGTGCTGATTATCACCAGTATGCGGAAAAAGCGTGAGCACCAGCCGCCTCAGAGTCTGGGCCTGTCTTATTTCCGTGAGGAACGGTAAAACCATACAAAAAGGACGTGTTGCAAAACACGTCCTTTTTTGCGGAAAAAGCAAATAGAAAGGAAATAGGGGTTGACAAACACAGAAGGCGGTGGTAACATAATTGAAAATTGAATCGCTTGAGATAGAGGCGCGGGATTCATCAGTACTGCTCACAAGGTCAGGTAGCCGTGAGTTTGGAAAGGGGAGACCGCCGAAGCCGGAAATTTGCCTGAAGATTTCCTGCTGGGCCGTCAGAGAATATCTGCCGGACTGTCACAAACTTTTGTGAAGCGCTATCGAATGCAGTGGTTGTTCCGTACCCTTTGGGTATTGATATTGCTGTTGGATCGCTTAACGAAAGCGATCCGATTTTTTATTATCACCCAAAACGGGAAAAAAGAAAGGAAAAATGTTATGAAGAGAATTGTTTGTTTGATGATGGCGCTGCTGATGGTTATGTCTATGGCTGCCTGCGGCAGCAAAAAGTCCACCGGCGTGGAAGATGGCGTTCTGACCGTGGGTATGGAATGTGCTTACGCACCCTACAACTGGATGCAGACCGATGACGCCAACGGCGCTGTTCCCATTGCCAATGTTTCCGGCTCTTATGCCAACGGCTATGACGTGATGATGGCGAAGAAGCTTTGCGAAGCCAACGGCTGGAAGCTGGAAATCAAGAAGCTGGACTGGGATTCTCTGGTACCTGCTGTGCAGACCGGTGAGATTGACTGCGCCATTGCCGGCCAGTCTATGACTGCAGAGCGTGAAGAGATGGTTGACTTTGCCGGTCCCTACATCTACGCATCTATTGTTTGCTTGGTAAAGAGCGATTCCGCATTGGCCAATGCCAAGGGCATCAGCGAGTTGACCGGTACCTGCACCTCTCAGCGTGGCACCATCTGGTACGATACCTGCCTGCCTCAGATCAAGGGCGCTACCGTTCAGCCTGCTGCCGAAGACTCCGGCGCTATGCTGATGGCTGTCAGCTCCGGCACCTGTGACTTTGTCTGCACCGATATGCCTACCGCACAGGGCGCTGTAATTACCTACCCCAACCTGAAGATTTTGGACTTCTCCAATTCCGAGGATAACTTCAACGTTTCCGATGAAGAGATTAACATCGGCATCTCCGTTCAGGAAGGCAACACAACCCTGTTGGATGCAATGAATAAGGTTTTAGAGCCTATGGACGCTGATGACTTCAACGCCTTGATGGCACAGGCTGTTGCAATTCAGCCCATCGAAGAGTAAGAGCTCTGTATGCGGAAGCGGCAACGCTTCCGCATATTGACGTAATATAAAAGGAGTTCCCTATGAACATATTTGCAAAACTGGGTAGTGATATTGTCCGTTTGTGGAATGAATACGCAGGGCTTTACCTGTCCGGCGTGTGGAATACCATTTCCTTGGCGGTGCTGTGTACTGCGGTGGGCTGTCTGATTGGTCTTATGTGCGGTATTCTCAACACCATTCCCTTCACCAAGAACGATAATATCTTCAAAAGAATTCTGCTGCGTACCATCCGCATTATCAACCAAATCTATGTGGAAGTATTCCGCGGCACGCCTATGATTCTGCAGGCGGTGGTGATTTACTACGGACTTCCGTATTTTACAAATTACGCATTGCGGTTTACCAATGTGTGGCTGTGCGCATTTGTAGTTGTGTCGGTGAATACCGGCGCATATATGGCAGAATCTGTTCGCGGCGGTATCATCTCCATTGACCCGGGGCAGACAGAGGGCGCAAAGGCAATCGGTATGACCCACTGGCAGACGATGACCAATGTGATTCTGCCTCAAGCGCTGCGGAACATTCTGCCGCAGATTGGCAACAACCTGATTATCAACATCAAAGATACCTCTGTTATGAGTATCATCGGCTTTACGGAGTTCTTCGCCATTCACAAGAGCGTTGCCGGTACAACCTACCAGTATTTCCCCTCCGCCGCCATTGAAATGGTGGGTTACCTCTCAATGACGCTGATTGCATCCTTCCTGCTGCGTATGTGGGAGAAGAAGATGGACGGCGCCGGCAGCTATAAGCTGGTAGAGGTGGATAGTCTGACCATGTCCGCCGGCACTTATTCCCATCCCGATAAGGAAGCCTTTGCAGAGAAGAGCAGAGAGTATAAGGAGGATATGTGATATGGGCAACGAAATTTTGCAAGTAAAGCACCTGTCCAAGTCCTTCGGCAGCAACGTAGTTTTGCGGGATATTGATTTTACCGTGAGCAAGGGAGATGTGATCTCCGTAATCGGCGCATCCGGCTCCGGAAAATCCACCCTTCTGCGGTGTATCAATTTGCTGGAAACCCCCACCCACGGTGAAATCTGGTATAACGGCGAAAATGTGGCAGAGCGTAAGGTGAAGCCCCACGAATACCGCAGCCACGTGGGTATGGTGTTCCAGTCCTTTAACCTGTTCAACAATATGTCCGTTCTGAAGAACTGTATGGTTGGACAGATGAAGGTGCTGGGCCGCAGCAAGCAGGAGGCAAGAGAAATTGCCCTGTATTACCTGCAAAAGGTGGGTATGGCGCCTTATATCAACGCTAAGCCCCGGCAGATTTCCGGCGGACAGAAGCAGCGTGTGGCCATTGCGCGGGCATTGGCTATGAACCCCGAGGTGCTGCTGTTCGACGAGCCTACCTCCGCCCTTGACCCTGAGATGGTTGGTGAAGTGCTCAGCGTTATGCAGCAGCTTGCTCAAGAGGGTATGACGATGCTGGTAGTTACCCACGAGATGGCATTTGCCCGGGATGTTAGCACCCGGGTGGTGTATATGAACGAGGGTGTTATCTGCGAGCAGGGAACACCGGAAGAGGTGTTCGGCAATCCTCAAAAGCAGGAAACCAAGGATTTTTTGGCACGTTTCAGAAATGCATAATACTGCCGCCTGTCCCATTTGGGACAGGCGGTATTTATATTAAAAAAATAATTATATAAAAGTGGGAATAGGTATTGCTTTTCCATAGGGTAAGGGGTACAATGACTGGGACGCAAGAAAGTACAACTTTTTTAGTGAGGTGTAGGCTATGTTGCGAAGAAAAGATGTGGATATGCTATCCGGCTCCATAATGAAGGGATTGTTTGTTGTTGCCCTTCCCATTGTGCTGATGAACGTGCTGCAATCCATGTTCAATATGGTGGATATGCGGGTCTTGAAGACCTATGATACAGACGGATTGGCTGTGGGTGCCGTAGGTGTCTGCAGTACGCTGATTACCTTGATTGTGAATTTGGTCATCGGTATTGCTACCGGCGCCAATGCGGTGGTGGCAAGGCATCTGGGGCGGAAAGACCCGGAGGATGCAAGAAAAGCGGCAGGAACGGCGATCCTCTTTTCTGCCTTGGCTGGTCTTGTCCTCACAGTAATCGGTATTGCCGGTGCAAAAACCTTTCTGGTATGGACTAACTGCCCGGAAAAGCTTTTGTCCCGTGCGACGCTGTATTTTAGGTTGTACTTTGCAGGCGTGCCCATTCTCACAGTTTACAATTTCTGCGCTGCGATCATTCGATCCTCCGGCAACTCCAAACGGGTCATGGAGATATCCTTGGTCGGCGGCGCAGTGAAGGTCGCCTGTACCTATCTGTTTGTGGGAGCATTCAAAGGCGGTATCTTAGGCGTCTCTTTGGCAACGATTTTTTCTTGGGTCATTACTTTTCTAATGAGCTGGTGGTCCATCACCAAGGGCGACAGTGTGGTGAAGATCAGCTTGAAGGATATCCGCTATGAAAAGAAGGAACTGAAGGAAGTCCTGCGAATCGGTGTGCCTTCCGGTCTGCAGATGGGGTTGTACTCTATTGCAAATGTGATTATTGTGGCCACCGTCAATACTTTTGGCGCAGAGGCCACCACCGGTCTGTCTATTGCCAATACCTTCGACGGCATTATTTATAGCTTTTCTCACGCTACCTCGCTGGCAGTTCTGCCTTATGTCAGTCAGAATATCGGCGCCGGTAATATCAAGAGAGCCACCCAGTCTGTGTGGAGAGGCATTCTTCTGGCAATCATTCTTGCAGGGGGGACCGGCGCTTTGTCGGCAATTTTCTCACCCCAATTGTCATCGCTACTATCCTCGGATCCTGTGGTTATTGACTATTCCTGCCAGAAAATGGTTATTATTTCCAGCACCTATTTTATCTGCGGTATTTTTGATGTTTTCGGTGCGGCTCTGCGAGGAATGGGCAGACCTGTGGTTCCTACCGTGGCCACATTGCTGTTTATGTGTGCGCTCCGTTTTGTCTGGGTATATGCGATATTCCCCCTGCTGCCCACAAACTTGACATTCCTGTATCTGGTATGGCCTGTTGGCTGGGTGCTTTCCATTGCGCTGATGTCCTGCGCACTCTTCCCTCAGATCAAAAAGCTCAAGGCACTCCACGCAGAACATCCTGCAACAACCTGATAAAAAATCCCCCCTGCTTGAAGCAGGGGGGATACTTTTTTGTGAATTACACGCCGGAGTAAGCAGCGAAGCCAGCGTCAACAGGCAGCACCACGCCGGTGATGGCGGAAGCGGCCTTGTCGTCACACAGGAACAATGTTGCGCCCAACAGCTCTTCAGCGTCTACGAAACGACCGGTGGGAGTACCGTTCAGAATCTTAGCGGAACGGGCGGTGGGAGTGCCGTCATCGTTGAACAGCAGCGCCTTGTTCTGAGCAGATACCAAGAAGCCGGGGGCAATGGCGTTGCAGCGGATGCCGGTGCCGGCAAAGTGGGTAGCCAGCCACTGGGTGAAGTTGGAAATACCGGCCTTAGCAGCGGAGTAAGCAGGAATCTTGGTCAAGGGAGTGTAGGCGTTCATAGAGGAGATGTTCAGAATAACACCGGCCTTCTTTGCCACCATATCCTTGGCGAAAACCTGCGTGGGGAGCAGAGTGCCCTGGAAGTTCAGCTTGAACACGAAGTCCACGCCGCTGGCCTCCAAATCAAAGAAGGACTTGCCGCCCTCTTTTGCCTCGTGCTGATACTCGTTGTCGGTGGTAGCCCGGGGGTTGTTGCCGCCGGCACCGTTGACCAGAATATCGCAAGCGCCCAAGTCTTTCAGCACTGCCTGATGAACCTCTTCCAGAGATTCCGGCTCCAGAACGTTGGCCTTGTAGCCCTCGCAGATGAAGCCTTCGGCCTTCAATTCGTCAGCCAGCTTCTTAACAGCTTCTTCGTTCAGGTCCAGTGCAGCAACCTTAGCGCCGCTCTGTGCAAAAGCGCGAGCCATAGCGCCGCAGATCAGACCGCCAGCGCCGGTAACCACGGCAACCTTGCCGGAGAAGTCGATATTGATGGGAAGATTGATCATAATAATTTACCTCCAATGTTTCTTTTGTTTAAGAATACATCTATTGTAGCACATTCATTTTCATATCGCAATACCGGTTTTATTGATAAAGACCGTATTTTGTGATAATGCGCATAAGAATCGCAAGCAAGGGCTTGCTTAAAAGCAGCAGAGTCACCAGTGTACAACCGGCTTGAATCAGGTTGGTGAGAATTGCGGTGGCGTAAATGCTGAAAACTGCGGTGGGGGTAAAGACCGTCAGCGTGGTGAGCACTGTAGAGGTGTCCAGCAGGGGACAGACCACAAATAACACGGTGATAAAACCAAACAAACCAAGACTGAATGGGTCTTTGGGAAGCTTGTCCTTTCGATAATAGCAAAGTCCTGCGATGAAACCGCAAATGCCGTACGCAAGCATTTGCCAAGGCGTCCACGGCCCTTGTCCAAAGAGAAAATTGCTGGCAAAGGCACTGATTGCCCCCACCAAAAAGCCTGCTTGCGCCCCAAAGGCAATGCCGGAAAGAATAATAATTCCGTAAATGGGCTTGAAATTGGGCAGCCACGCAAACACTGCTCGGGACACGGTAGCCAGCGCACACATCACAGCAATCAGCACCAGCTCCCGCGCCTGCGGCTTACGCCCCTCAAAGGCAAGGAAAAAGGGAATCAGAAGAAAAATGATTACCAGTGTGGACGTGAGGTAATATGCCCGTCCCGGCAGGAATCGCCCCAGCAGCAGGGCACCGGGGATGCAAATAAAGGTGGAAATCAGGGAAAAAAGCGTGGATTTTTTCATAGCCCGACCTCCCGATTTTTTGCAAGCAGCTCCACAACGTCCTCAACAGTGACGGCGTTTTGGAAAAACGCACGGCTCATACGGTTGGCGGCGGTGGTATAGAAGCTGTTGCCGCCGAAGAATGTCTTCGGTGTGTGGGTGGATAGGGCCTGCCCGTCAAAGAACATACTCACCTTGTCGGCGTATTTGGCGCAGAATTCCACGTCGTGGGATACCAAAAGAATGGTGACACCTTGTTGTTTTAGTTTACATAATATTTCTGCAAAGGCTTTCTTAAAGAAACAATCCATACCCTTGGTAGGCTCGTCCAGCAGCAGGAGCTTCGGCTTTGTCAGCAGCACTTTGGCAAGGGCTGCCCGCTGCTGTTCGCCGCCGGACAGGTCATAGGGGTGGCTCTGCAGCAGATGCTCAATTTGACAGTCTGCGGCAACCTGCGCAATCTCACCGGAAATCTCCTGCAAATCCTCCAAAACCGTGTTTTTGACAAACAGACTCTTGGGGTTTTGGGGGAGCATAGCAAGACAGTTTTGGAACAGTTCGCCGGCAGAATAATGCTTGAAAGTTTTGCCGAAAATCGAGACCTTTCCCCGGTACGGCTTGCAAGTGCCGCATACAGCCTTCAGAAAGGTGGATTTTCCTGCGCCGTTGCCGCCCACAATGGCGTGAATACTGCCGGCTTGAATGGATATGGATACCCCCCGCAGCACATCTTGAGATTCCCGGGTATAGCGGAACCACATATCCGTGAGCTCCAAAGCCGGGGCGGTTTCCGGCACAGGGGCAGGGGAAGGCAGCGCGGTGATTTCCGGGGTGCCGGGCAGGGTGTCTTCCAGCCATCTGCGTCCTTCCCGGACAGTCAGAGGGCAATCCCCTCCGGCGTTTGACAGATAAAATGCCTGCATAGGTGTGGGCATCGCGGCAAACATAGGATTCTTCTGCCGCCATAATAATTCACCCACAGCCTTAGGCGTGTCCAGCCCCACAACCCGTCCGTTTTCCATCACCAGCACACGGTCAGCCGCCGGCAGGATATCCTCCAGCCGATGCTCAGTGATGATTACCGTGGTGCCCAATTCCAAATTGATTTTCCGCACTGTGTTCAGAAAATCCGAGGCAGCCAAGGGGTCAAGCTGGCTGGTAGGCTCGTCCAAAATTAGGATATCCGGCTGCATCGCCATAATGGATGCCAGATTCAGCAGCTGCTGCTGTCCGCCGGACAGGGTGGCTACATCCTTGTGAAACCAATCGGCAATGCCGAAATAGCAGGCCATCTCTGCCACCCGGGAGCGCATAGTGGCGGTGTCGCAGCCAATGTTTTCCAAGCCGAAGGCAAGCTCGTGCCAAACCTTGTCGGTGACAATCTGCTCCTGAGGATTTTGCATCACATAGCCGATTTTGCTTGCCTGCGCAATGGGAGGAATTTCCTCCAAGGGCACAGAGCCAATGCAGATGCTTCCGCTGCGCTGCCCATAGGGGGTCAAGAGGGATTTCAGATGTCGCAGGAGGGTGGTTTTGCCGCTACCGCTTTTGCCGCAAATGGCAAGATATTCTCCTTGTTTTACGGTCAAATTGATATCCTGCAGCACAGATTTATCGGCGTTGGGATAGGAAAAACTTAAATCTTTGATATGAATATCCGGCATAACAGCACCTCCTTTACGTGTATGAATGAGGGAATCAGTAAATATATGCAGTAAACGGGGAAATATACAGACAGGGGAGCGGCAGAGAAATCAGGGGTGTAGGTGACATCCGTAGCTCCGGTAGCAGCGCCGAAAATAGTGAGTGCGGCGGCGACTGCAATGACAAAAAGCAGAAATCCGTCTTTGGCGGTGAGCCGGTAGATTTGAAAGCTGCTGCGTTTTGCTGCTCCGTAGCCCCGGCTTTTCATAGAATCTGCGGTGACAATGCTGCCCTCCAGCGCCCAGCCGGTAAGGGCCAGCAGCACCGTCATACCGTGGGATAGTTTTTCCCGCACAGACGCGTTTTCGGCACCCTTGCCGATTGCCCGGCGGGCATCCATTATTTGCGCTGCATTCGCCGCCAGTCCGGGAATCAGCCGAAACACCATCACCAAAAGCAGCGACAAGGAAGGGGCAAGGCTGCCGAATAAAGCGGTGAATTTGTCCGCTGTCATTACATAGTTATAACAGCCAAACCACAGCAGGGTGATTATCAAAATGCCGCCGACGGCAAAGCCGTAGCCCAGCGCCTCTGCTGTGTAGGGTCTGCCGAACAGGAAAAAGAGGGGGTGCTCTCCCAAGGTGTTAAAGAGGGGATTGATTAACGCAACGATGAAAAACAGCGGAAGCATCCGGGCAATGCTTTTTAGTGCCTTTCGCTTTTGCAGCAGCACGTAGTAAATGCCGGAGCAGACAATGCCGGCAATGCAGTAAGCCGGATGCTGAAACACAACCCCAAAGCCGATAGCGCCGAGAAAAAACAGAAAATTTGTCAACGGGTGAAATTTGGAAAAACCGTCTGTTTTCATAAAAATCCCTCCTTTCTAAAAGAAAAAAGTCCCCAATTGGGGACTTTTTGCGCACAAAAAACCACGAATGACCACCCCAAGAGTCCTTCGTTTCTGCTTCTAAGGCTGTATTCCGGCTCGTGACGCCCTGTGTGCAGCGGCCTTCTCGATTCAATCAATGGCAGCTGCGGCTTTTTGTCACTCTACGGCGGCTTGGTACCGCTGGGATATACCCATTCCAATTTCCAAAGAAGCATTCCAATATAGACTGGTAGCGAGTATACCACATTTTTTGCGGTTTTGCAATCCTTATAACCGAAATTTCCGTAGGGAATGGGAATTTGCCTACATTTTTATCCTTATTTTCACCCAAAAGAAACCAAAGGCGGGTTTCATACGGTTTTCAGGTCTGATTGCAAGAAAATCTGTTGACAAATGTCAGCTTTTCGGTTATACCTATACTATTACAAAATTATATAAAAGAAACGGGGGAGGATAATGTCCAAAGAACTCATCAGACTCCAAGACCTTACTATGGAGTTCGACGGGGAACGGATACTTGATGGTATCAATCTCTATTTTAATGATAAGGAATTCCTCACGCTGCTGGGCCCCTCCGGCTGCGGCAAGACCACCACTCTGCGAATTATCGGCGGCTTTTTGACGCCTACATCCGGCAGGGTGCTTTTTGACGGAAAGTGTATCAATGATGTGCCTGCTTACCAGCGGCAGATTAACACCGTTTTTCAGCGGTATGCACTGTTCCCGCATCTGGATGTGTACGGCAATATTGCCTTTGGCTTAAAGGTTGCCAAGCTGTCAAAGGAAGAGATCCACGAGCGTGTGCAGGAGATTCTGACCGTTGTGGGTCTGACCGGCTTTGAGCACCGCAGCATCGACAGCCTTTCCGGCGGTCAGCAGCAGCGTGTTGCCATCGCCCGAGCATTGGTGAACCGTCCGAAGGTTCTGCTTTTGGATGAGCCGTTGGCGGCGTTGGATTTGCGCCTGCGCAAGGATATGCAGAACGAATTGAAGCGTATCCAGCAGGCTATGGGCATCACCTTTATCTACGTAACCCACGATCAGGAAGAGGCGCTTTCTATGTCCGACACGGTTGTGGTTATGGACAAGGGCCGTATCCAGCAAATCGGCAGACCTGAGGATATATATAACGAGCCGAAAAACGCCTTTGTGGCGGACTTTATCGGCGAAAGTAACATTCTGGACGGCATTATGCTGTCTGACTATAAGGTGAAATTCTTCGGTCGGGTGTTCGACTGTGTGGACGCAGGCTTTGCTCCCAACGAGCCTGTGGACGTGGTCATTCGCCCTGAGGATATTGATTTTGTGCCGGCCGGAGAGGGTCATTTGGTGGGTACAGTTACCTCTGTGACCTTTAAGGGTCTGAATTACGACATTATTGTGGACTTCCGCGGCTTCAAGTGGCTGATTCAAACCACCGACTACCACGGCGAGGGAGAAACTGTTGGTATTCGGCTGAATCCCGAGGACATCCACATTATGCACAAGAGCGAATACTCCGGTATGTTTGGTGACTACAGCTCTTATTCTGCTGAGTACGATGAGCTGACGGAGGATGCAGACGATGAAGAAGAATAAGTCCGTCCTTTTAAGCGCGCCGTACATCCTGTGGATGCTGGTTTTTACCTTGATTCCGCTGGGTGTTATGGGCTATTATGCTCTCACAGATCCGGATACCGGTAGTTTTACACTGGGAAATTTACGGGATTTGGGGCTGTTTTTGCCCACTTTGGGAATTTCTGTGTGGTATTCGGTGGTTTCGGCAATCATTTGTCTGCTGCTGGGATACCCTGTGGCGTACTTTATCGCCCACCGTTCCGCCCTTGCGCAGAAAATCCTGTATATGCTGATTATGCTGCCGATGTGTATGAGCTTTTTGCTTCGCACCTTGGCTTGGGTGGGCTTGCTGGAAACCAATGGCATTATCAATGTGCTGCTGGGGAAACTGGGCGTAGGCACTGTGGAGATTATCGGCACCTCCGGCGCGGTGATTTTGGGTATGGTGTATAACTACCTGCCGTATATGATTCTGCCGCTGTACGCCGTTATCGTAAAAATTGACAATCGGCTGATTGAAGCCGCCGAGGATTTGGGCTGCAACGGCGGGCAGGTCTTTGCCCGGGTGGTGCTGCCTTTGAGCGTGCCCGGCATTTTGTCCGGCATTACAATGGTGTTTGTGCCTGCTGTGTCCACCTTCTATATTTCTCAGAAGCTGGGCGGCGCAGAAACAATGCTCATCGGCGACGTGATTGAAAAACAGTTCAAAACTGCCAACAACCCCAATTTGGGCGCTGCGCTGAGCTTGCTGCTGATGCTGATGGTGCTGGTTTGCACAGGCATTATGAATCGCTTTGGCGGCGAGGATGAGGAAGGCGGTGTGGTGGTATGAAAAAAGCCAATCGCATTCTGACAATCCTTATTTTTGCATTTTTATACCTGCCTATGTTGGTTCTGGTGGTAGCATCCTTCAATACAGGCAAGGATTTGACCATTTTTCAGGGCTTTACGCTGGATAACTACAAGGCAATGTTTCAGGACAAGGATTTGCTGGCATTGCTGGGAAATTCTCTGCTGATTTCCATTTTATCCACCGCTGTGGCTACGGCATTCGGCACCCTTTCCGCTGTGGGAATTCACAACCTGAAGCCCCGCCTGCGGAAAACCGTAATGAGCCTGACCAACATCCCTATGACCAACCCGGATATTGTCACGGGTATTTCGCTGTCGCTGCTGTTTGTGTTCATCGGTTCTACGCTTTTGCATCAAAAAGAGAGCCTGAACTTTTGGACACTGCTGATTGCCCACATCACCTTCAATCTTCCTTACGTGATTTTGAACGTGATGCCCAAATTAAAGCAGATGAATCCTGCTCTTCAGGATGCGGCGATGGATTTGGGCTGTACCCCTGTGCAGTCGTTTTTTAAGGTTACCCTTCACGAGATTATGCCCGGCATCGTATCCGGCGCTATTATGGCGTTTACGATGAGCCTTGATGATTTTGTGATCAGCTACTTTGTAACCGGCTCCGGCTTCTTAACTCTGCCGGTGGAGATTTATTCCTACACCAAAAAGCCTATGCAGCCCCGGGTTTACGCTATGTTTACCCTGCTGTTTTTGCTGATTTTTGTGCTGATGGTCACAATGAATCTGCTGCAAATCCGGGCGGACAAGAAGAAAGTGAGCAAGCAGGTCAAGCCGGTAAGCAAGGGGCAGAAGGTGTTCCGCAGAGTGTGCGCCGGCGTGTGCGCTGTGGGCGTGCTGTTGGGCTGCACTTGGCTGATTCTGTCCACACGGCAGAAAAAGGTTACCCTTAACGTGATGAACTGGGGACAGAATATTGCCGACGGCAGTGACGAAACGATGGACATCGTTGCCGCCTTTGAGGAGAAATATCCCCACATTAATGTGAACTACACCACCTACGATTCCAACGAATCGCTGTATGCCAAATTGGCAGGTGGCGGACTGACGGTGGACTTGATTATCCCCTCGGACTATATGATTGCCCGGCTTATCTCCGAGAATATGCTCAATCCGCTGAATTTTGAGAATATTCCCAATTACCGGTACGTGCAGGAGCAATTCAAGAATACCGCCTATGACCCGGACAACCGGTATTCTGTGCCCTATACTTGGGGTACGGTGGGCATCCTCTACAATTCCAAATATGTGGATGAAGCGGATGTGACCGGTTGGGAGCTGCTGTGGAACGAGAAATATGCCGGCAAGATTCTCCAGTTTGACAATTCCCGGGATGCTTTCGGCGTTGCCCAATTCCTTTCCGGAATCAGCATCAACACCACGGATACAGCGGAACTCAAGCTGGCGGCGGGTAAGCTGGCAGAGCAAAATCCGCTGGTGCGGCAGTACGTTATGGACCAGATTTACGGCATTATGGAAGGGGAAAACGCGTGGATTGCCCCCTACTATGCCGGTGACTGTATGATGATGATGGACGCCAATCCGGATCTGCGGTTCTACCTGCCGGAGGAGCAGGGCTTTAACCTGTTCATCGATGCTATGTGTGTTCCCAGCTGCAGTGAGAATCAGGCAGAAGCGGAGCTGTTTATCGACTTTTTGTGCGATCCGGAGATTTCCGGCGCCAATATGGACTATATCTGCTACGGCTCTCCCATTGAGGGCGCAAGAGATTATATGGACGAGTATCTGGCAGAAAGCGACGTTATCTACCCGGAGCAGTCTATTTTGGACAAGGGCGTGAGCTACCTGTTCCTGCCTGCGGAAACCAACCGGATTATGGATAACCTGTTTATGGAGGTCCGGATTGCAGGAGGCGATACGGTGGAGGAGGAAGAAACCTCTGTCCTGCCGGTGGTCTTGACCTTCTCCGGTCTTGCAGTAGCAGCAGCGCTGCTGTTCCTGCCAAAACGCAAACGCAAATAAAATCGGCAAAAGCCTGCTACAACCGTAGCAGGCTTTTTGTTTTGAAAAAGGGCAGAAAAAGGCCATATTTTTTCTCCTTTCCCATTGACAAATGAAAAAGGGATTGTATAATTGTATACAATAATTCTAACACACAGAATTAAACTGAGAAACGAGGCGATTGTTATGTTAGAAATATCCAATAAGACCAATCTTCTGGAGCAAAAATCCTATAAATACTCCCTGCAGGATATTGCAGAGCCCAACCTGCAGCGGGATATCTATACCCAAGGGGCAGTGCCCAAGGTGGCGTTTAACCACCGCCGTGTGCCTATGAATATGCCGGAGGAGATTTGGATTACCGATACATCCCTGCGGGACGGACAGCAATCCGTTGAGCCGTATTCCGTGGATCAGATTGTAAATATCTATAAGCTGCTGAGCAAGCTGGGCGGCCCCTACGGCATCATCCGGCAGACAGAGTTTTTTATCTACAGCCCCAAGGACAGACTGGCTGTTGAAAAATGTATGGAGCTGGATTTGAAATTCCCGGAGATTACCACTTGGATTCGTGCCAGCAAGGAGGACTTTAAGCTGGCGCGGGACTTGGGTATCAAAGAGACCGGCATTTTGGTCAGCTGCAGCGACTATCACATCTTCAAGAAAATGAAGATGACCCGTAAGCAGGTGCTGGAACACTATTTGGCAGCAGTTTCCGAGGCATTCGAGGCAGGTATCGTACCCCGCTGCCATTTGGAGGACATTACCCGCGCAGACTTTTACGGCTTTGTCGTGCCCTTTGTCAATGAACTGCAAAAGCTCTCAAGAGAGGCAGGCATCCCGGTGAAAATCCGCGCCTGCGATACGATGGGCTACGGCGTTCCCTATACGGAAGCAGCAATGCCCCGTAGTGTAGCCGGTATTATCTACGGCTTGCAGCACTATTCCGACGTGCCCAGCGAGCTGCTGGAATGGCATGGACACAACGATTTCTACAAGGCGGTTGCCAATGCGTCCACCGCTTGGCTGTATGGCGCATCTGCGGTCAACTGTTCTTTGTTGGGTATCGGCGAGCGTACCGGCAACATTCCGCTGGAGGCAATGGTCTTTGAGTATGCATCCTTGCGTGGCTCTATGGACGGTATGGACTCCACGGTCATCACAGAAATTGCGGAATACTTCCAAAAGGAAATCGGCTATCATCTGCCGGATATGACACCTTTTGTGGGCCGGAATTTCAACGTGACAAGAGCAGGTATTCACGCAGACGGCCTAATGAAGGATCAGGAAATCTACACCATTTTTGACACAGAAAAGCTTTTGGGTCGTCCTGCCACCGTGCAAATCGGCAAAGCCTCGGGCTTGGCTGGAATTGCCTATTGGATCAATCAGAACTACGGCCTGAAGGGAGAAAAGCTGCTGGATAAGCGTGACCCGCTGGTGGTTGCCCTGAAGGAATGGATTGATAAGGAATATGAGGACGGACGGCAGACCGTGCTGTCCAATAAGGAGCTGGAGACCAAGATTGCGGAGCTGGCTCCCGACAGATTCTAAGGATAAGGAGTAGAGAGCTATGAAATCCTTTCACACTGCCTCTTTGGCAGATCAGGTATTTGAAAAGCTGGAGAACGACATTATCCACGGCGTATATTCCCGTGGGGAAATCCTCACAGAGCTGAAGCTGGTGGAGCAGCTGGGCGTCAGCCGTACGCCCATCCGGGAGGCTTTGCGGCGATTAGAGCAGGAACGGCTGATTGAAGAGTCCGGCAAAGGCTCAGTGGTATTGGGTATCACAGCCGATGACCTGCTGGACATTATGAATATCCGGGAAAAGATAGAGGGTCTGTCTGCCTACTATGCCTGCGTGAATATGACACAGGAGGGCATCAAGGAGCTGGAGCACATCGTTGACCTACAGGACTTCTATTTCTCCAAGTGGGATGTGGAGCGTCTGCGGGAGGCAGACGATATGTTCCACGATGCCATCTGCGAGCTGAGCCGGCGGAATGTCCTTCGGGATACCTTGGTGCCGCTGCACCGCAAAACCCGCCGCTACCGCAAGACCGCTATGCAGGAGCAAGACCGTGCAAAAAATTCCCTGAAAGAGCACCATGCGATTTTTGAAGCATTGCGCTCCGGGGATCCGGATAAGGCAAAGGCCGCGATGGATTACCATATCCAGCGGGTCAAGGAGAATATGCTGAAGGAGAGATAAGTATGGGAATGACCATTGCACAAAAAATAATCGCCGCCCATAAGCTGGACGGAAATATGACACCGGGCAGTCAGGTCGCTCTGCGTATCGACCAGACGCTGACCCAGGATGCCACCGGCACCATGGCATATCTGGAACTGGAAACCATGGGAATTGACCGGGTTAAGACGGAACTGAGTGTGGCATATGTTGACCACAATACCCTGCAATCCGGCTTTGAAAATGCCGACGACCACCGGTATTTGCAGACAGTTGCCGCCAAATACGGCGTATACTTTTCCCGCCCCGGCAACGGCATTTGCCACCAAGTCCATTTGGAGCGGTTTGGCAAACCCGGTAAGACCTTAATCGGCTCTGACAGCCATACCCCCACCGGTGGCGGCATCGGAATGCTGGCATTCGGCGCAGGCGGCTTGGATGTGGCTGTGGCCATGGGCGGCGGTGCATACTACATCAATATGCCCAAAATGTTCAAGGTGGAGCTGACAGGAAAGCTGAATCCCTATGTAACCGCCAAGGACGTGAGTCTGGAGCTGTTGCGGATTTTGTCCGTGAAGGGCGGCGTGGGCGCCATTATTGAATGGGGTGGCGAGGGTGTTAAGACCTTGTCTGTTCCCGAGCGTGCTACCATTACCAATATGGGCACAGAGCTGGGTGCAACCACTTCTATTTTCCCCTCCGACGAAACCACCCGCGCTTTTCTGAAGGCACAGGGCAGAGAGGCAGATTACATACCCCTAAGTAGCGACGAAGATGCGGTTTATGACCGGATTATTCCCATTGACTTGTCTTCCTTAAAGCCGATGATTGCCTGTCCCCACAGCCCCGACAACGTGGTGAGCGTGGAGTCGATTGCCGGCACAAAGGTGGATCAGGTATGTATCGGTTCTTGCACCAATTCGTCCCTTTACGATATGCTGAAGGTGGCGGCGATGCTCAAGGGCAAAACCGTGCACCCCAACGTGAGCCTGTCTATTTCTCCCGGCTCCAAGCAGGTGCTGCGGATGCTGTCTGATTGCGGTGCTCTCAGCGACATTCTGGCAAGCGGCGCAAGAGTTTTGGAATGTGCCTGCGGTCCTTGTATCGGTATGGGCTTTTCTCCCAATTCCGGCGGCGTGAGCCTGCGTACCTTCAACCGTAACTTCTTGGGCCGCAGCGGCACGAAAGACGGTCAGGTGTATTTGGTTTCTCCGGAAACTGCCGTGGCAGCAGCTTTGAGCGGTGTGGTGACCGACCCCACCACATTAGAGCCCATTGCCCCTGTGGTAATGCCGGAAAGCTTTACTGTGGATGATTCCGCGGTGCTGGCGCCCTTAACGCCGGAAGAAGCGAAAACCGCAGAGGTCCTCCGCGGCCCCAACATTAAGGAATTCCCCAAGAGCAAAGCCTTTGAGGACACGTTAAGCGCAGAGCTGGTGCTGAAGGTGGGGGATAATATCACCACCGACCACATTATGCCTGCCGGCGCAAAGATTCTGCCCTACCGTTCCAATATTCCGTTTTTGTCCCAGTTCTGCTTCCAAGTGTGCGATACCACCTTTGCAGACCGAGCCAAGGCGGCAGGTGACGGCGTGATTATTGGCGGCAGCAACTATGGACAGGGCTCTTCCCGTGAACACGCGGCATTGGTGCCTATGTATTTGGGTATCCGCTGTGTGATTGCCAAGAGCTTTGCCAGAATTCATATCGCAAATCTGATTAACGCAGGCATTCTGCCTCTGACCTTTGCTAACCCGGAGGACTACGAAGCCTTGACGCAGGGAAGCAAGCTTACCTTCCGGGACCTCAAAGAGGGAATTGCCACCGGCAAGGTGCTGATGACCGACGAGAGTACCGGAAAGGAAATTATGTTAACCGGAGAGTTTACCCAGCGGCAGCAGCAGATTTTGCTGTGTGGCGGCCTGCTGAACTATACAAAGGAGAACAGCTGATATGGAATATATGGAAAAGGCGCTTGCCCATTTTCAAAAACTGCTGGAGGAGCAAGCCAAGCGTCTGGAGACCTTGAATAAGCCCCGGAAAGACTTTTCGGCAATGGAATCCGTCACCATCGGCATCGTAGACGGTGATGGCATTGGCCCTATCATTATGGAGCAGGCAGTTCGCGTACTGAAGCAGCTGCTGAAAAAGGAAATTGCCGATGGCAAGGTGGTGCTGAAAAGGATTGAAGGCTTGACCATTGAAAATCGCTTGGCAAAAAATCAGCCTGTTCCCACCGAGGTGCTTGCAGAAATCAAAACCTGTGATGTGCTGCTGAAGGGCCCCACCACAACCCCCAACGGCGGTACAATGGAAAGTGCCAACGTAACCCTTCGCAGAGAGCTGGATCTGTATGCCAACGTACGTCCGGTTTCCATACCGGAGCAGGGGATCGACTGGATGTTCTACCGGGAGAATACCGAGGGCGAGTACGTATTGGGAAGCAAGGGCATTGACCTGCCCGGTATGGCGGTTGATTTTAAGGTGACCACCGACGCCGGTACAAGACGAATTGCCCGGGCAGCCTTTGAATATGCCAAGCAAAACGGTAAGACCCGGGTTTCCGTGGTTACAAAGGCCAATATTATGAAAAAGACCGACGGCAAATTCTCCGCAATCTGCAAGGAAATTGCCGCAGAATATCCGGAGATTACCGCAGACGAGTGGTACATCGATATTATGACTGCAAACCTTGTCAATGAAAGCATTCGCAATCAGTTTCAGGTGTTTGTGCTGCCGAATCTCTACGGCGATATTATTACCGACGAAGCTGCCCAGATTCAGGGCGGTGTGGGCACTGCCGGCAGCGCCAATATGGGCGACCAATACGCAATGTTTGAAGCCATTCACGGCTCTGCACCCAGAATGATAGAAGAGGGCTTGGGCGCATACGCCAACCCTGCCAGCATTTTGAAGGCAGAGGCAATGCTTCTACGGCATATCTGTATGTTTGACGCCGCCCAGCGGCTGGAAACAGCGCTGGAAGATTGCGCAGTTGTGGTCACCGGCGACAAAAACGGTGCAACTGCCGCCCAGTACACAGATGCGTTGCTGGAGCTTCTGTAAACAAAAAGGACTCCCTGCAGGGGAGTCCTTTTTTGTTGCGTTTTTTGTCATAATGTGTTAATATAATTCCAAACAGATAAATGGTTATTATACCAAAACCTATGGGGGTGAGCAAATGAAAAAGAACGTGCTGACCATTACCTTCAGCCACGAAACCAACGCATTTTGCCCGAAAAAGACGGATATACAGGATTTTCGCAATATGTACCTTTACGTGGGCGAGGAGGCCTTTACAATGCAAAGAGGCCGCCGCGAAGGCGTTGGCGCTTTTTTGGAAGTGTTTGAGGGATGCGATGATTTTACACTGATACCTACCCTGAGCGCGTGGGCGTGTCCCTCCGGCGTGGTTACTGCAAATATGTATGATTTCGCGCTGAACCAGATTGAAACCGTAATCCATAACCATAAGAATATTGACGGTGTTTTGCTTAATCTGCACGGCGCTATGGTTGCAGAGGGTCACGATGACGGTGAGGGCGACCTGTTAGAGTGGATTCGCAACCTTGTGGGTTGGGAGATACCGGTGATTGCAAGTCTTGATTTACACGCCAATGTTACGGATAAAATGGCAAAATGCGCCACGGCGTTGATCCCTTGTGAGGAATATCCCCATACCGATACATACGAAACCTACACCAAGGCGGCAGAATTGATGCTGCAGACCCTTAGAGGGGAATGTAAGCCGGTTATGGCCTATCGCAAGATACCGTTCCTGCAGCCCCTTTTGCCCAGCGCATCCGCGCAGCTGGCGCCGCTGTACGCCTTGACAGAAGAGCTGAAAAAGCAGCAAGGCATTCTGAGCGCTCGCTTTACCCACGGCTTTTTCCCTTCTGACATTGCGGAATTAGGGATGGCAGTGCTGATTGTGGCAGACGGAAATCAGCAGCAGGCAGATGCTGCGGCGGATGCCCTTTACCGATTGACCTGCCAGCAGCTGCCGAATCTGAAAATTACCTACCCTTCCTTTGAGGAGACCCTTGACCGAATTATGGCTGCTGAGGGAGGCCCCTATGTCATAGCTGACTCATCGGACAATCCGGGAGCCGGCGGCTTGGGGGATACTACCCATATTTTGCGGGCGATATTGCAGCGGGGCATCACCGGCGCCGCCCTTGCAACGATTACGGATGCAAAAGCGGTAGAAACCTGTATTGTTGCCGGTGTGGGCGCTACCGTGGAGCTGGAGCTGGGCGGCTGGAGCGATGCAGAATACTCCGGCGGACCGCTGAAGGTATCGGCATATGTAAAACTGCTGTCAGACGGTAAATACTTGTCCAAGGCAAAAATGTCCTATAATGTAGAATTTAGGCACGGAAAAACAGCGGTGGTGGAAATCGCCGGAAACTCTGTGATTATTACAGAAATCTCAAGACAGCCCTACGACATTGAAATTTTCCCCAATCACGGAATTGATCCCAAGGAGCAGAAGCTGATTGTGGTAAAATCCTCGGTGCATTACAGGGCAACCTTTGCAAGCGTCGCCAAGGAAATGATTACCGTAGCCCTTCCCGGATATTCCGTACCTATCCCTCAGATTTACAAATATAAAAAATGGAAGGGAAGCGTCTGACGCATACCTTTGTTTTGTAATTATATACTAAAAGAAAGAGGTGTTATTATGGGTGAGTATTATTATCCCGATCAATTTACCTTCGAAACGGAAGTTATGCCTGAAATGGCTGGTGTGCTGGGCATATTTGTCGTGGTGTACCTGCTGATTGTGTTCTTTATGTTTGCTTTTTCTATCTTGAGCTATGTGCTTCAAGGCGTGGGCTTGCATACCATTGCAAACCGACGCGGTATCCGCAATGGCTGGCTTGCGTGGATCCCTTTGGGGAACCTTTGGGTACTCGGCAGCATTTCCGATCAGTATCAGTATGTAACCAAGGGAAAGATCAAAAATCGCCGCAAGGTTCTTTTGGGGCTGAGTATTGGTTATTTTGCATTCTGCATTATATGGATGATTGCTGCGGTTGTGGGTCTGCTGTTGACAGAAGGTATGGACGGCGAAATTGTGGCAGGTGTCCTGCTGATTCTTTTGGGTGGACTTTTGATGGCAGCAATCGCAGTGGCGATGCTGATATATTACTACCTGTGCCTGTATGATCTGTATAACTCCTGCAATCCCTCCAATGGGGTGCTGTTTTTGGTGCTGTCCATTGTGTTCTCTGTGACCGTGCCGTTCTTTGTGTTTGCCTGCCGGAAGCGGGATTCGGGTATGCCCCCCAGAAAGCAGCCTGAGCCCCAGCAGGTGGTTGTTCCCACAGTGGAGGTGGTTGTAGACCCCACAGTTGTGGAAAAGGTGGTTGTACCCACGGTAGAGCCGGTGCTGGAAGAGGGCTTTGCCAGTCCTGAGGAATTTGAAGAAGAATAACAAAAAAATCACCGTGACTTGCATCACGGTGATTTTTTTATTTGCTGAAAAGCGGACGCGCCACCTTTTTATAAAGCAACAGGGTCAGAATTGAAATCATTACACCCTTAATCAGATTCAGCGGCGCAACCGCCAGTAGAACAAAGGTTTGCAGGGAAGTGATGCTGCCGTTGATTTTGCCCCCCATAGCAATAATGGCATCCAAAGGCAAACCAAACAGCTGCGAGAATTTGGGCAGCAGATAGATTGCGTTGAAAGCGCTTCCGAATACCGTCAGCACAAAGGTTCCCAGCACAAGCCCCCACAGGGCGCTGGCGCGGCTCTTTTTTCCGTGGTAGACAATCACCGCCGGAAGCACCAGAGAGCAGCCCACGGCGAAGTTGGCAAAGTCACCTACAAAAGCAGTGGAGGTGCCCTTCAGCAGCAGCTTCAGTAAAATCTTCACAGCCTCGCAGGCAACGGCAGCAGAGGGTCCTAAGTAAAAGCCGCACAACATAACAGGCAGCTCGGAAAAGTCCAGCTTGTAAAACTCCGGCGCAAGAAACAGCAGCGGAAAATCCAATATATGCAGCACCGCGGCAAGGGCGGAGCAAACAGCGATAATGCACAGACGTCTTGCTTTTGATGTGCGCCGCATCGCCGGCAAAAACCGCTCTGCTATATGGGCAAGCAAAGCAAGTAGCCCCACAATGCCGCCGCAGCAGAGAATGAAAAGAAAATTCTCCTGCACCTGTTTCCAAAATTCTGCCATATTGCCACCTCAACATAAAAAATAGCCCTGAGTATACAGTAACTCAGGGCATAAATAGACCAACTTTGTCATCTTCTTCCATCCAGACTGTACTGTCGGTATCGGAATTGCGCCGATTCAGCAAAATGCTCGCGGACTGTCACCGCCGGTCGGGAATTTCACCCTGCCCTGAAGATGCGATATGAACTTACCGACACAATAGCATATTCGCCGTTGCTTGTCAAGGCCGCAATGGTGTGGTACAATAGAAAAAACTATTCCTGAGCCGGCAAGGTGCTTTCTGTCGGCGCGGTGTTTTCCTGTGGCGCCTGCTCCAGCTTGGTCAGCGCCCGCATAGTGCCGTTTGCTGCGGTGTCAGTAATATCTCCGCCGATAATCTTGTTTTTGTAAACCAGCAGCGTGGCATACACCGGCTCTGTTGCCCCGGGGAAGTTGTTGACCTTATACACATAGCGCATAACGGTTTTTTCCGCGTATTGGGTTAAGTCATAATCTGCGCTTTTTTGCAGCTGATTATAGCGGTCAAAGACCTGATTTTGCTCCTTGGGAATTCGCACCTGTCTGGATTCTACCGGCGAGGCGCTTACCTCCCAGCCGAGGCTTTCCAAAAATTGCACTCTGCCGTCGTTTCCTGCCACAGACAGAGCGGCGGTTGGCGCAGAGGAGTTGCCTCCCCCCAATAACAGAATCAGCGCAACGATGACACCCACTACGGCAGCCAACGCTGCAATGATTTTTTTGATATCGACCTTAGCGGTCATTACCATCATAACAAATCCCTCCCGTTCAAAAGTAACACTATAGTGTATTACGGCTGTTAAGGAGGTAGAACGGAGAAGTATGGAACGATTGGACAAATTCTTGTGTGACTGTGGCGTGGGCACCCGCAGTCAGGTGAAAGCGATCATAAAAGCCGGCAGAGTAACCCTTGACGGCGCAGTGGAGCGGGACAGCGGAAGAAAATTCGATCCTGCCACCCAAGCGGTCGCTCTGGACGGAGAACCCATAAAATCCCGGGGGAGCGTGGTGGTTATGCTGAATAAACCGGCAGGCTACGTGACCGCTACAGAGGACAAAAACGAAAAAACGGTAATGGAATTACTGCCTGCAGAATATAAGCACTTGGAATTGCGGCCTGTGGGCCGTTTGGACAAAGCCACCGAGGGTCTGCTGCTGTTTACCAACGACGGCGAATTGCTCCATCGGCTGATTTCTCCCAAACAGAAAGTGCCCAAGCGGTACTATGCCCGTCACGAGGGAACAGCGACAGCGGAGGATGTGGCGGCATTTGCCGAGGGCTTGGCGCTGGGGGACGGAACAAAATGCCTGCCCGCTGTTTTAGAGCCAATCGGCGCGGGAGAGAGCTATGTAACGGTTTGCGAAGGGAAGTATCATCAGGTGCGGCGAATGCTTGCTTCCCGCAATATGCCGGTGTTCTACTTGGAGCGGCAGCAGGAGGGGACGCTTACCCTTGGAAATTTGGAAAGAGGACAGGTGCGGGAGCTAACACAGACGGAAATTTCCTTGCTTTTGCAGGATGGCAAAATGACGAAAGAACTTTGAAAAAATCACGGCCTACCGGCAGATTTTCGCGGAAACCATAAGAGCCTTTTGGTATATTATCTAAAAAAACACCCGTATTTTGCAATAAAATGTCAAATAACACTTGCAAAATGTGCAAAATCGATATATAATGGTGGGGTAATTTTGTGAAATACGCATTTGTGCAATATTCTAAGGGAGGCTCGGAAAAATGTCGAACAGTGTTTTTCAGGGTGTGATTCAACAATTAAAGGATATCCCCAATCGGGTGTTTGGCGTCATTGACAGCGAGGGCTGTGTGATTTCCAGCACAGACGTTTCTCTGCTGGGGGAGCGTTGGCCGGATGCCGCGCTAAAGGTAAGCGGCAGCGGCGAGCAGGCAGTTTCCTTTGCGCAAAGGACCTTCCGCGCAATTTTTAACAGCGTCAATGTGTTTGAGTATGCTGTTTTCTGCTCCGGTGACGACGAGCAGGCAAAGCTGCTTTGCAACGTGGCTTATGTTGCGCTTTACAATGCCAAGACCCATTATGAAGAAAAGCACGACCGGGGCACCTTTGTGAAGAATATTATTATGGACAATATTCTGCCCGGCGATATTTACATTCGCGCCAAGGAGCTGCATTTTGTTGCCGATGCGCCGCGGGCAGTGCTTTTGGTGCGGCAGGTTGGCCGCAGCGACGTGACCACTGTGGATGTGCTGTCCGGTCTGTTCCCTGATAAGACGCAGGACTTTGTTCTGAGCATCAATGAAACCGATATTGCAATCGTTAAGCAGCTGAGCGGCAGTGCAAACGCAGAAGAGCTGGAGAAGATTGCCCGCAGCGTAGAGGACACGCTGAAAAATGAGCTGTTTATCAAGTCTATTATCGGTATCGGCACTGTGGCAACCCACCTGCGTGAGTTGGCAGATGCCTATAAGGAAGCCCAGACCGCTATCGATGTGGGCAAGGTCTTTGATACGGAAAAGAGCATTATCAACTATGAGAATCTGGGCATTGGCAGACTAATTTATCAGCTGCCCACCACCCTGTGCGAGATTTTCCTCACAGAGGTATTTAAGAAGAGCTCCATTGATGCGCTGGATCAGGAGACACTGTTCACCATCAATAAATTCTTTGAGAACAATCTGAACGTGTCGGAAACCTCCCGCAAGCTGTTTGTCCACCGGAATACCTTGGTATACCGTTTGGAGAAAATCAAGAAGCTTACAGGGCTGGACTTGCGCCTGTTTGACCACGCCATCGTGTTTAAGGTGGCGCTGATGGTCCGCAAATACTTATCTTCCCGGGAAATCAGATAATTACATTTCTTTAAGCCGCACAAAACAAGTGCGGCTTAAAGCCGTGTTATAGGCAGGGTGTCAAAGGATTATTTTTCTTCCCTTCCAGCATTTTCAAGGACGGGGAAGTTGACAGGCTCTTTACAATGTGTTACAATTTGGTTACAGTATTAGCTTAAGAATTCGTGTTACATTATTAACTTGGAGAAATAGTTATGATTGAGTTTTCTGAAGTGACAAAATCCTATTCGGTGGGCACCCACGCGCTGCGTGGCGTTTCTATGCAAATCGAAGACGGTGAGTTTGCGTTTTTGGTAGGCCCCTCCGGATCCGGCAAGTCTACCATCATCAAGCTGATTACCGGTGAATTGAAGCCCACCTCCGGCACAGTTCACGTAAACGGCTACTCTCTGGAGAGAATCCGCAAGCGGGAGATCCCTTATCTGCGCCGCACTGTTGGCGTGGTGTTTCAGGATTTCCGCCTGATTGAGACCAAGACGGTATACGAGAACGTGGCCTTTGCTATGCGTGCAATCGGCGCCCGGGAAGCAGAGATTCGGGATCGCGTGCCCTACATACTGGAGCTGGTTGGCTTGGAAAACAAGAGCCGCCGCCATCCGACGGAGCTGTCCGGCGGTGAGCAGCAGCGTTTGGCAATTGCCAGAGCCTTGGTGAATAACCCCTCTACCATCATTGCCGACGAGCCTACCGGTAACCTGGACCCTGCCCGTTCTTTGGAAATTATGAGCCTGCTGCAGGAAATCAACAATTTGGGCACTACTATGCTGGTAGTTACCCACGAGCGTGACTTGGTGGAACGGTTCGGAAAGCGTGTCATTGCCATTAACGAGGGCTTGGTGGTACATGACGGAATGGATGGGTATTACAGACTATGAAGATAACAAATCTTGGCTATTTGATGAAAGAGGGCATACGGGGAATCTTCCTCCACGGGTTTATGTCCTTTGCCGCCGTGCTGGTTACGGTGGCGTGTCTTGTGATTGTAGGCGGCTTCTCCGCACTGGTTTACAATGTGAACATTATGGTGGAGGATCTGAACAAAACCAACGAAATAATGGCTTACGTGGACAGCGACCTGACCGACGCGGAAGCCAGAAGCATCGGCACCAAAATCAATCAGATTCCCAATGTGTTCAAGTCGGATTTCAAAACCCGGGAAGTGGCATTGGAGGAGTTTGTTGCCGACCATCAGAATGACCCTGCTTTTGGCGGCTTGGTTCCGGACGATTTGCGGCATCGGTATGTAATTGTGCTGGAGAATAACGAGCTGATGCACGAAACGGTGGAGCAGATTGAAGCGGTTGCCGGCATCGTAAAGGTCAATGCGGCATTTGAAATGGCGGAGGGCTTTATCACCCTGCAAAATGTGCTGCACATCGCATCTATTGTGGTGATTGTGGTGCTGCTGGTTGTAAGCTTGCTGATTATTTCCAACACGGTTAAGCTGGCTATGTACGACCGCAAGGATGAGATTTCCATTATGAAGATGGTTGGCGCTACCAACGGCTTTATCCGCCTGCCCTTCGTGGTAGAGGGCTTTATGCTGGGTATGCTGGGCGCAATGGTTGCGTTTTTCATCCTGTGGGCGATGTACAATCTGCTGGTAAACAGACTGGCAGAGGTGGATACCTTGAAGCTGTTCAGCTTTGTTCCTTTCAAGCAGCTGCTGAAGCCTATGGTGGCAACCTTTGCTGCTGCCGGCCTGTTTGTGGGTATTGTGGGCAGCTGGACATCTATTCGTAAGTTTATGGACGTGTAATTTTTGCGAGGTGCAATATGAAGAAAAGAAAGCTTTTTATAAGTGTGCTGGCCGGTCTGATGGCAGCACTGATGGTATTTGGCATTGTTGCAAGCGTTCTGTAATGGATCGCAAAAGGAGCATCGTATGAAGAACAGAAAACTTTGGGCAGGTTTATTAGCCGGCCTGATGGCTGTTGGTATGAGCTTTGGCATTTTTGCCGGCAGCCTGCCAACACAAGTCAGCGCAGAGAAATCCTCAGCGCAGATTCAGCAGGAAATCAACGAAATGAAGGAGCAACTAAAGAACAACCGTTCTGAGGTTGCAAAGCTGGAGGCGCAGGTGAACGCCAATATGGACAAGATGGAAGACATCGTGGCCAATAAAAACACCATCGACCAGCAGATATTCCTGTATCACGAGCAGGTAGAAAACCTGAATAAGCAAATCACCGCCTACAGCTCTCTGATTGCTGATAAGCAGGCGGAGCTGGACGAGGCTACTGCCCGTTGGCAGGCGCTGAGTGACAAGTATAAAGAGCGGATTCGCGCAATGGAAGAGGACGGCAAGCTGTCGTACTGGTCTGTGCTGTTCAAGGCAAACAGCTTCTCCGATTTTTTGGACCGCCTGAGTATGATCGATGAGATTGCCGCTGCCGATCAGCGTCGGCTGGAAGAGCTGAACAACGCTGCAAAAGAGGTAGAATCGGCAAAAACCGGTTTGGAGGCAGAAAAGCTCGCCTTAGAATCCGGCAAAAAGGAATTGGAAGATGCTTCCAAGAAGCTGGAGGAATCCCGCGCAGAGGCAGATAAGCTGTTAAAGCAGCTGATTGCCACCGGCGAGGAATACCAGAGACTGCTGGACGAGGCAGAGAAGAAAGAGAGCGAAACCGCCAGTCAGGTGGATAAGCTGGAATATGCGTATGATGCAGCGAAAGAACGGGAATACCAACAGTGGCTGGCTTCTCAGCCTCCTGTGCAGTCCGGCAGCGCTGCCAACACCGTCAACGGTTTAACTTGGCTGCTGCCTGTAAATTACACCCGTTTCTCCAGCCCCTTCGGCTATCGGATTCACCCCGTTTACGGCGATTGGCGGTTCCACTATGGCGTGGACCTGTCCGCTCCCAGCGGCACACCGATTTATGCCAGCCGTGGCGGTAAAGTGACATACGCTACTTATGACAGCAGCTCCGGCTACTATGTGAGCATCAACCATTTGGACGGCTTTACCACCAAGTATTTGCATATGACCCATTACATCGTATCTCCCGGTCAGTATGTGGCAGCCGGACAGGTGATTGGCTATGTTGGTTCTACCGGTACATCCACCGGCCCGCACCTGCATTTTAGTGTATACTACAATGGCTCAGCGGTAAATCCTGCCAACTACATTAACATCTCCTGATTGAGATAGTAACAAAGAAATTTCTTGAGGTGAAATCATTATGGACCTTATGACCGACGAGCAGAATCCGGGGCTTAAAGATAAGCTGCGCCTGCTTGATTGGCGAAAGATCGCGCAAAAATGTATGCCTTATGTTTTGGCGGTGGTGCTTGCATCTGCAACGTTTTTGTCTGTGTTGGGTGTGCAGAGCACCAATGCTGAGTATATGACCATTCAAAACAGCAAAGCGGAGATGGAAGCGGAAATGGCATCTCTGGAAACCGGCCGCAAGGAATTGGGGGATGCCTTGTCCCAAACCAAGAGCCTTACCGACCAATTGGTATCCTTGAATGCCGACCTGCAAGCACTGCTGGAAAAGGCAGAGCTGGAGGAAGGGGAAGTGTCCGACAAAATCCAGCAGCTGGAAGAAATTTTTGATTCCGTGCAGGAGCAGGAACAGCAGAGATGGGTTCTGCCGATGCAGTATAAGGCCTGTACCAGCCGCTTTGGCTACCGGGAGCATCCCGTAGCAGGTGAGGGTACGTTCCACTACGGTGTGGATTTAGGCGCAGACAAAGGCACTCCCATTGTTGCCAGCCGCAGCGGTACGGTTACTACGGCAGAGTTTGAGTCCGCGGCAGGCAATTATGTGATCATCGACCATTTGGACGGCTACACCTCCCGGTATCTGCATATGGATAGCTATATCGTAACCCAAGGTCAGTTCGTGCTGGCTGGGCAGATTATTGGCTACTGCGGTTCTACAGGCGTATCCACGGGTAACCACTTGCATTTTGGTATTTACCATAACGGCGAGCCGGTAAATCCTGCTAAATTTATCGACATATAATACTGTCCCACAGCCCATTTTCGGGCTGTGGGAAATTTCCTTATCCTAGAGGTGGATATTATGAAGTTTAGAAAATTTTTAGGTAAAAGCGTATCGTATATTCTGGTGGCTGTGCTTGCATCTTCCGTTACCATTGCGCTTTGGGGTCAGCGGTATTCCAAACTGGATCAGCTGAAAAGTATCATTGAGAAACATTTCATCGGACAAGCGGATATGGGAAAGGCAGAGGATGCCGCGGCAGCCGCTATGGTTATGGCGTTGGGTGACCGCTGGAGCTATTATATTTCTGCAGAGGATTATGCAGACTATTTGGAAAATAAAAACAATGCCTATGTGGGCATCGGCATTACCATCACCGCCCGTGAGGACGGCGCAGGGGTGGATATTCAAGAGGTAACCCCCGGTAGCTCTGCTCAGGAGGCGGGGATTCTGCCGGGAGATATTATCATTGAGGCAGAGGGGCAGTCCACAGCCGGGATGACCACAGACCAACTGAAAGACATTGTCCGCGGCGAAGCAGGTACGCAGGTATCTCTGACCGTGCTGCGGGGGGAAGAAAAAATGCTCTTTTTCGTCCAGCGGCGGGAAATTAAGGTGACGGTCGCAGCAGGAGAGCTGCTGCCGGACAATATCGGCTATATTCGTATCGCTAACTTTAACACCAACTGCGCCAAGGAGACCATTGCGCAGATTGAAAGTCTGCGGGATAAAGGGGCAGATAAGTTCATTTTTGATGTGCGAAACAACCCCGGCGGCTACGTGGCTGAAATGATTGAGGTGCTGGATTACCTGCTGCCGGAGGGTGTTTTGTACCGGGATTTGGACTACTTGGGCAACGAAGGCGAGGAGAAATCTGATGCTGCCTGCTTAGAACTGCCTATGGCGGTGCTGGTCAACGGTAACAGCTACTCCGCTGCGGAGTTTTTTGCAGCCTGTCTGCACGAATTTGATTGGGCAACCGTGGTGGGAGAGCAAACCACCGGCAAGGGCCACTACCAGAATGCCATCCAATTGTCAGACGGTTCAGCGGTGAATTTGTCCACCGGCAAGTATTTTACACCCAGCGGCACCAACCTGACAGAAGCCGGTGGCTTGACCCCGGATGTGGTGGTGGAAGTGGACAAGGAAACAGCAGCGCTGATTCAAGCGCAGGCAATTCCCCTGACAGAGGATGTCCAAGTGCAAATGGCGATGGAATCCGTTATGAAAAATCAGTAAATACTGGAAAAAATCTTGACTTGAGGGGATTTTTCTCCTATAATGTTTGAAGCTATGGAAAGTTTTGCGTAAGAAAGGATTTGTGCATATGGCTAAGGAATTTAAGATTACCAGTTTGCGTCTGGCTGACTTGGAAAAGGAACTGAATTACTTGAAAACCACCCGCGAGCGTGAGATCGCTGCAATGATTGCAGAGGCACGTTCCTATGGTGACTTGTCGGAAAACTCCGAGTACGATGCTGCGAAGAACGAGCAGGCAAAGCTCTACGGCCGCATTGCAGAGATTGAAGATATTCTGTCCCACGCGGTTATTATCGAAGACGAAAACGAGGCCTCCGGCCTTGTGGGCTTGGGCTGCAGCGTTACGGTTGAGGACGAAAACGGCAAGAAGACCACCTATCGGATTACCGGCTCTCAAGAGGCAAATCCTATGGAGTTTAAGCTGTCTGATGATTCTCCTTTTGGCCGCGCCATCATTGGCAAGGCAAAGGGCGATAAGTTTACCGTCAATGCACCCTCCGGCTCTTATACGATGAAGGTCATTGATATCATTCGCGAGGGCTAAGCAATGGCAAAGTTTGAACCGCAGGCAGAACTGCCTGTCTCCGAGCAGGCCCAAATCCGTCGGGAAAAGCTGGCGGCTTTGCAGGCCGAGGGTCGGGACCCCTTTGTCCAGACCAAGTATGATTTTAATGCGGATTCCGCCGCAATCAAGGCCGATTACGAAGGCTATGAGGGCAAGACCGTTAAAATTGCCGGCAGATTGATGAGCAAGCGTGGACAGGGTAAGGTTATGTTCTGCGACCTGCAGGACTGTACCGGCCGCATCCAGCTGTTTGTGAAGATTGACGAGCTGGGCGAAGAGAAATATGCCCGTTTCAAGAAGAACGATATCGGCGATATTTTAGGCGTAGAGGGCGAGATTTTTAAGACCAAAACCGAGGAAATCTCCGTCCGTGCTAAGAACGTTACCCTGCTGAGTAAGTCTTTGCTCCCCCTGCCTGAAAAGTACCACGGCCTGACCGACAAGGAACTGCGTTTCCGTCAGCGCTATGTGGATTTGATGGTTAACCCCGAGGTAAAGCGGAACTTCGTGATCCGCTCCCAGTTCATTAAGCACCTGCGTGACTATTTGGACAATATGGGCTACATCGAGGTGGAAACACCTGTTTT
>SVKL01000023.1 GCA_015068495.1 Oscillospiraceae bacterium
GGCACGTGGATAGCCATCTGGTCACCGTCGAAGTCGGCGTTAAATGCGGTACAGCACAGGGGGTGCAGCTTCAGTGCGCGACCCTCAACCAGAATGGGCTCAAAGGCCTGAATACCCAGTCTGTGCAGAGTAGGCGCACGGTTCAGCATAACGGGGCGGTCCTTGATGATCTCGTCCAGTGCGTCCCAAACCTCGGTCTTGCCCTTGTCGATCATCTTCTTGGCAGACTTAATGTTGCTTGCCAAGCCGTCGGCAACCAGCTTCTTCATAACAAAGGGACGGAACAGCTCAATCGCCATTTCCTTAGGCACGCCGCACTGATACAGCTTCAGTTCGGGGCCGACAACGATAACGGAACGGCCAGAGTAGTCAACACGCTTACCCAGCAAGTTCTGACGGAAACGGCCCTGCTTGCCCTTGAGCATATCGGACAGGGACTTCAGCGCACGGTTGTTGGCGCCGGTAACAGCTCTGCCGCGACGGCCATTGTCGATCAGCGCGTCCACAGCCTCCTGCAGCATACGCTTCTCGTTACGGACAATGATGTCGGGGGCGTGAAGCTGAATCAGCCGCTTCAGACGGTTATTACGGTTAATCACGCGGCGATACAGGTCATTCAGGTCGGAGGTTGCAAAACGGCCGCCGTCCAGCTGAATCATCGGACGGATATCGGGAGGAATGACAGGAAGCACATCCATAATCATCCACGCAGGATTGTTGCCGGATTCACGGAATGCTTCTACCACTTCCAACCGCTTTACAAGACGCAGCTTCTTCTGAGAAGATGCGTTCTTCAGTTCCTCACGGAGCTGAACGGACAGCTCCTCCAGATCAATTTCCTCCAGCAGCTCTTTCACTGCCTCAGCGCCCATACCGGCCTTGAAATCGTCCTCGTACTTTTCCCGCATATCCCGATATTCCTTCTCGGAAAGCACCTGCTTCTTAGCCAAAGGTGCATCGCCGGGGTCGGTAACAATATAGGATGCGAAATACAGAACCTTCTCCAAAACCTTGGGGCTGATGTCCAAAATGAGGCCCATACGGGAGGGAATACCCTTAAAATACCAAATATGGCTGCAGGGTGCGGCCAGCTCAATGTGACCCATACGCTCACGGCGCACCTTTGCCTTGGTGACTTCCACGCCGCAACGGTCACAGACCTTGCCCTTATACTTAATCTTCTTGTACTTACCGCAGTGGCACTCCCAATCCTTGGTAGGTCCAAAGATCTTCTCACAGTACAGGCCGTCCCGCTCCGGTTTCAGGGTACGATAGTTAATGGTCTCCGGCTTCTTAACCTCGCCAAAGGACCAGCTCCGAATCATCTCCGGAGACGCAATACCAATTTTAATCGCATCAAAGGTGGCATCTGCCATAACGTAAGCCTCCTTATTCTTCGTCTGTGTCGTATGCATCGAAAGATTCTTCCTCTGCATCGTCAAAAATACCTTCAGGACTGTCCTCGTCAATCACAAAGCCTGCGTCCAGCACTTCCTCGGTAGTGCCTATCAGCTGGCTGTGATGCTCGGTGTAGATGACATCCTCATCCTCGTCCTCATCCTTCAGCTCAATCTCATTTCCGGCCTCGTCCAGCACACGGATGTCCAGACACAGAGCCTGCAATTCCTTAACCAAAACCTTGAAGGACTCAGGCACGCCGGGAGTGGGGATGTTGCTGCCCTTAACGATTGCCTCGTAGGTCTTCACACGGCCGGTCACGTCGTCGGACTTAACCGTCAGAATCTCCTGCAGGGTGTAAGCAGCGCCGTAAGCTTCCAGCGCCCAAACTTCCATTTCGCCGAAACGCTGACCGCCGAACTGGGCTTTACCGCCCAAAGGCTGCTGGGTAACCAGTGCGTAAGGACCGGTGGAACGGGCGTGAATCTTATCGTCAACCAGATGGTGGAGCTTCAGGTAGTAGGGATAGCCAACGGTAACGGGGTTATCGAAGGGCTCGCCGGTACGGCCATCGTACAGGATGGACTTACCGTCCTCACGCAAACCTGCCAGCTTCAGGGTATCACGGATATCCTTCTCGTCAGCGCCGTCAAACACAGGGGTGGCAACCTTCCAGCCCAGCGCCTTGGCAGCGTAGCCCAAGTGGACCTCCAAAACCTGACCGATGTTCATACGGGAAGGCACGCCCAAGGGGTTCAGCACCACATCCAGCGGTGTGCCGTCGGGCAGGAAGGGCATATCTTCTTCCGGCAGAACGCGGGAAACAACGCCCTTGTTACCGTGACGGCCGGCCATCTTATCGCCCACGGAAATCTTACGCTTCTGGGCAATATAAACACGGACGGACTTGGTAACGCCGGGAGCCAGCTCGTCGGAGTTCTCCTTGGTGAATACCTTAACATCCACAACAATACCGCTTTCGCCGTGAGGCACCTTCAAAGAGGTATCGCGGACTTCTCTTGCCTTCTCGCCGAAGATGGCGCGAAGCAGTCTCTCTTCGGGGGTCAGCTCGGTTTCGCCCTTGGGGGTAACCTTACCAACCAGATAGTCGCCGGAATGAACCTCTGCACCGATGCGGATAATTCCGTTCTCGTCCAGATCCTTCAGGGTATCCTCACCTACGTTGGGGATATCACGGGTGATTTCTTCCGGTCCCAGCTTGGTGTCTCTTGCTTCGGTTTCGTGCTCCTCAATGTGGATAGAGGTGAACACGTCCTCACGCACCAGACGCTCGTTCAGCAAAATGGCGTCCTCGTAGTTGTAGCCTTCCCAGGTGATAAAGCCAATGAGCACGTTTTTGCCCAATGCCACCTCACCGTTTGAGCAGGAGGGGCCATCGGCAATAATCTGCTCCCGTGTCACCCGTTCGCCAACTGTAACGATGGGGCACTGGTTGATGCAGGTGCCGGCATTGCTGCGGGCAAACTTTGTCAGCCGTACGGTGGATACCTCGCCATCGTCGTAGCAAATGGTAATTTCGTCTGCGGATACGGCAGTAACCACGCCGTCGCCGGTGGCCTTCAGGCAGACCTCGGAATCCACAGCGGCTGCGTGCTCGATACCGGTTGCCACGATGGGAGGCTCGGTAGTCAGCAGAGGCACAGCCTGACGCTGCATGTTTGCGCCCATCAAGGCACGGTTTGCGTCGTCGTTCTGCAGGAAGGGAATGAAGGAAGTTGCAATGGAAATCATCATTCTGGGAGATACGTCAATGTAGTCAATTACATTGCGGTCTACCTCGATGATTTCGTTGCGGTGACGGCAGGTAATACGCTCATTTGCCAGACAACCGTTCTCGTCCAGAGGCTCGTTGGCCTGACCGATGTAGAAATCGTCTTCCACGTCGGCGGTCATATAGTCCACCTGCTCGGTAACCTTGCCGGTAGCCTTGTCCACCTTACGGTAGGGGGCTTCCACAAAGCCGTATTCATTGATCTTGGCAAAGGTTGCCAAGTAGTTGATAAGGCCGATGTTAGGACCTTCGGGGGTCTCAATGGGGCACATACGGCCATAGTGTGTGTAGTGAATATCACGCACATCAAAGGATGCACGCTCACGGCTCAAGCCGCCGGGGCCCAGCGCAGACAGACGGCGCTTATGGGTCAGCTCAGCCAAGGGGTTGTTCTGATCCATAAACTGGGACAGCGGGGAAGAACCGAAGAATTCCTTAATAACAGCTGTTACAGGACGGATATTAATCAAACTCTGGGGAGTAACCGTATCCAAATCCTGCACGGTCATACGCTCGCGGATCACACGGTCCAAACGGCTAAAGCCGATGCGGAACTGGTTCTGCAGCAGCTCACCGACGCAGCGGAGTCTACGGTTGCCCAAATGGTCGATATCGTCGGGGCTGCCAATACCCATTGCCACGCAGTTGAGGTAGTTGATGGAAGCCATAATATCGTCCACAACGATGTGCTTGGGAACCAGCTCGTCCATACGCTCGGCAATTGCAGTCTCCCAGTCGATGTCGGGAGTCTCCAGCATTTCCTTCAGAACACTGAAGCACACACGCTCCTTGATGCCGTACTGCTTGGGGTCAAAGTCCACAAAGCGGGACATATCCACCATACGGTTGGAGAACACCTTCACATTCTGGTCGCCGATTTTTACAACAGCCTCGGAAACGCCCAGATCGGACAGCTCGTGGGCCTTTGCACGGGAGATAATCTCGCCGGGCATAACCAAAATTTCACCGGTCATAGGATCGGCAATGGGCTCTGCAGCCTCCTGTCCGGACAGACGGCTCCAAATATCCATCTTCTTATTGAACTTGTAACGGCCCACAGCGCTTACATCATAACGATGGGCGTCAAAAAGCAGACCCTCCAAATGTGCCTGCGCAGTCTCCACCGTGGGAGGCTCGCCGGGACGCAGACGGCGGTAGATTTCCAGCAGACCCTCTTCCCGGGTCTTGCAGGTATCTCTCTCCAGCGTTGCCAAAATTCTAGGGTCATTGCCGAACAGATCTTTAATCTTCTCGTCAGTATCCACGCCCAAAGCACGAATCAGGCAGGTGATGGGCAGCTTCCGGTTCTTATCAATACGAACCCAGAAAATATCCGACAGGTCGGTCTCGTACTCCAGCCAAGCGCCACGGTAAGGAATGACGGTAGCAGTATAGGTATGCTGCTCAGCCTTGTCCACATCGTGGGTATAGTACATACCGGGAGAACGTACGATCTGAGACACGATAACACGCTCAGCGCCGTTGATAACAAAGGTGCCGCCGTTGGTCATCACAGGGAAATCACCCATAAAGATTTCCTGCTCTTTGATCTCGTCGGTCTCGGTGTTGCGCAGACGTACCCGCACCTTAATGGGCTTTGCATAGGTTGCATCCCGCTCCTTGCACTGCTCGATGGTGTACTTGGGCTTGTCGTTCATTGTGTAATCCAAGAAACTCAGCTCCAGCTTGCCGGAGAAGTCCTCAATCACACCTACATCCTTGAAAACTTCCCGCAAGCCTTCGTCCAAGAACCACTGATAAGAGTCCTTCTGGATTTTCAGCATATTGGGCATTTCCAGGATTTCCTGATACTTTGCGTAGGACTTACGCATGGTCTTGCCAAACATCTGGTCTTTGACCATTGCCATATGAATCATCACAGCCTTTCTTTCGGTTATGGATACTAGAAACATCTGTTTTCTGCATTTGATACGCACGGTACAGTTGTTAGTTTGTAAATTTTTACACTTGACATCTACGCCTGCATATGGTACAATGCTCACACTGGGGAAAATCGTAAAAATCCGTATACTCCCACAGTATGGAAGACCATTTTATCATACTTCATTTTCATTGTCAATAAAAATTTTTTCCACTTTTTGCCTGAGAGTTTTCTCAGTTTTTTTATTACCGAACAAACAGAGCTTACAACAGAACGGGCGGATGATATCCGCCCCTACACACCAAAAATGCAAAGCCCCCCCTGCTTCAAAAGCAGGGGGGCTTTTTACTTATTATGATGTTTATATATTATATTGTATTACGCTTGCAAGCGGTTGGACAAAATGCGGTAGCTGCCGTCGGGCTGCTGCTGCATTGTCAGCAGCATTTATTGTATATACTGTTTGTATATACTATGCTTTAGAGCTTAGAATAGCCGAAGCTGTTGACCAGTGCGTCGATGGGCTTGCCTTCTTTGCAGTAGGGACATTCCCGGTAATCATAGCTGGCGTAGTCGGGGAAATCGTCCAGAGAGTACACAGAAACCACCGGATGTCCGCCGGTTTCCTTGACGGCACTGTACATTGCCGCCACGCCTGACACATATCCGCCGTAATAATCAATGGCTTCCATACTCCGCTTGGCTGTAAAACCGGTGGTAATACTGGCCATCAGAACCAATACGTGCTTTCCCTTAATCATAGATTTGATATTATCCCGGAAAATCATTTGGGAGTTAGCATTGAACTCCGGCTCTACCACGTAAATGGTCTGATGGCTGTTCATACTCATAAAGCCGTCTTTCGTCAGCTCATTGGCTAGGCAGGTGCCGATTACCCCCGTGCCGTCAAGGCACAAAATGGTATCCACAATGGTAGTGGTATCAAAATGACGTTCCAACGCTTTGGCAACCGCCTTTGCTTCGCTCAAGCGGGTTTTTTGGTAGGTAATATCAATATAATAGTTGATGTGGCTGTGATTGGTTGCAAAGTGTCCCTGCTGATAACGCAAGGGAGCGCTGCAACGGTGGGTTTTCACTTCAATCAATTTCATAATGTTCTTCTCCTTTGTTTTTACAAAAAAGAAAAGCGTTTTTCAATTCCGGCAGAAGCGTTCTTCGCCGGAAAATGAAAAAACGCTTTTTTTCATCATACCGCACATTTTGAAAAATTGCAAGAAATTTTTTATTATACTTTCTGCCTGTCCAGCAGCATAGCTTCCTGCTTTTTGAACTGACGGGCAATCACCTTGCACATCTTCTTTTCTGCAATCAGTTTATGCACCTGATCAAAGGTTGCCCACTGCACGTCATCGGTCTCTCCCGGCAGCAGCACAACATCCGAAAGAGGGATATTCCGCTGCAGGCAGTAGTAATCATAGTGAAATGAGCCGTCGCAGCCGGTATCCAGCAGCTCAAACTCCTCTGCATCTGCCTGAATACCGGTTTCCTCAAACAGCTCCCGGGCAATTGCCTGCCGGCTGGTCTCCCCTGCCTGAACAGCGCCGCCGGAATTTTCCCAAGTGCCGGGGAAGGATTTTTCTTTTGCCCGTTTGGTCAGCAGCAGCTTCCCTTTGCCGTCATACACCCAGACGCAAGCCACAAGCCCGTACTCTCCCCGCTTCCAGCGGGTGCCTCTGACGTGGGTACGACCGGTGAGTTTTCTGTCTTTATCGTATACGTCGTTGTATTCCAACCCATCGCCTTCTCTCTTTTCTTCTTTTTTTATGATACCACGTCTGTTTTCAAATAGCAAGCTTTCCGGGCGGCAGACGTCCTTTTTTTCGACTGTTTTCAGTAATTATTGCCAGTAATTTCCCCATTGCATCCGGTCTGTTTGTTTTTTATTGCCAAAAATTTTTATTATTTTTATATATTTCCCCTTTTCTTCCGAAGCAAAATGTGATATGGTATTTATGAAAATATAAAATGTGATAATTGTGTCCATTTTGTTTCTATACTACATCTAAGGAGTTGTGACTATGCATTTTCAGAAAAAGCGCTGTATCGCAATGTTGCTGGCCGGTGGCCAAGGCAGTCGGTTGAAGGTTTTAACCGAAATGACCGCCAAGCCCGCCGTTCCCTTCGGAGGGAAATACCGGATTATCGATTTTCCTTTGAGTAACTGTGTCAACTCCGGTATTGATACCGTTGGTATTTTGACCCAATACCAACCCTTAGAGCTAAACGAGTACATCGGCAACGGACAGCCTTGGGGCTTGAACAAAACCCACAGCTGCGCGCAGGTTCTGCCCCCCTACGAGCGGCACGACAAAAAAAGCGGCTGGTATAAGGGCACTGCCAATGCCATTTACCAAAATATTGATTTTATCGAGCGCTTCGAGCCGGATTATGTGGTGATTCTCTCCGGTGACCATATCTACAAAATGGACTACAACGCAATGGTGGCTTACCACGAAAAAAATGAAGCCTCCTGCACCATCGCTGTACGGGACGTGCCTCTGAGCGAAGCCAGCCGTTTCGGTATTCTCAACACCAATCCCGACAACTCCATTTACGAATTTGAGGAAAAGCCCGCCAAGCCCAAATCCACCAACGCCTCTATGGGCATCTATGTCTTTAACTGGGATGTTCTGCGTCAGGCTCTGATAGCTGACGAGGCTGACCCGGACTCCTCCAACGATTTCGGCAAAAACATCATCCCCGCGCTGCTGCAGGCCGGCCACAAAATGATGGCCTATCCCTTTGACGGTTACTGGAAGGATGTGGGCACGGTCAACTCCCTGTGGGAAGCCAATATGGATTTGCTGGGTAAAAATCCGGAATTCAACATTCGGGGAGACGAGCGTACCAAGATTTACGCCCGGAACAACGCGCTGCCCTCTTCGTACATTGACGCCCAAGCAGAGACGGTTAACTGCTTTATTGCTGAGGGCTCTGAAATATACGGCACAGTACATCACAGCGTGATTTCCACCGGCTGTATTGTGGGAAGCGGCGCTTTGGTGGAGGATTCTGTGGTTATGCCCGGCGTGGTCATCGAAGCCGGCGCCATTGTCCGCCACGCAATTTTGGGTGAAAACTCCAAGGTTTGCCAAAACGCTGTGGTCGGCGGTGTTTTCAAGGACCGGGAAAAGAAGCAGATCAGTGTCACAGCAAAGGGCACTGTTATTGAAGCAAACACCGTGCTTTTGCCCGGTGAAATGCGGTAAAGGAGGGAAACGCTATGAATGTAATGGGTATTATCTTTGCCAACGATGCCAATATGGCCGAGTTGAGCGATAAGCGTACTATGGGCAGTATTCCCTTCGGCGGACGCTACCGTCAGATTGACTTTCACCTGTCCAATATGGCCTTTGCCGGCATCCGGCACATAGGCATTATCTCCCGGCAGAACTATCAGAGCCTAATCAACCACATTGGCTCCGGTGAGGAATGGGGCTTGGAGCTGGAAGAAGGCGGTATGGAATTCTTGACGCCTTTTGCTATGTCTGCTTCCCACAGCTATCGGGGAAAGCTGGAGACCCTGTATCACGCAATGAGCTTCTTAAATTACGGCCCGGATGACGAATATGTGATTATGGCCGATTCCGCAATTTTGTGCAACATCGACCTAAACAGCGTACTCAATTCCCACATTGCCAGCGGCAAGGACATCACCGTTGTCACCAAGGACGATGTTGCCAACGGTAAAAAGCAGTTGGATTTGGCCATAAAGCTGGACAAAAACGGCGAAATTGCCGATTTGGCTGTGGACTATGTGGCGCCTGCCGGATACTTAGCATCTATGGACCTGTTTGTCCTTTCCAAGAGCCTGCTGAAGCATCTCGTCAACGAGTGCATTGCCCGGAATCTGTACCATATGGACAGAGATTTGGTCCTTGGCTCCTGGCAGGCAGGTAAGCTTTCCATCAACGTGTACCAGTTCCCCGGTCTTGCTATGTTCAACGAATCTGTGGAGGAATATTTCCGCAATTCTCTGTCGCTGCTTGACAGCCGTATCCGCCACGACCTATTCTATTATAACCACCCGGTTTACACCAAGGTCCGTGACCGTGTTCCCAGCTACTATGGGGAGAATTCCGATATTGGCAACTGTATCGTAGCCGATGGCTGCGTGCTGGACGGCAAGGTCAGCTCCAGCGTTCTTTTCCGGCAGGTCACCGTCAAAGAGGGCTGCAAGATTAAAAACAGCCTGATTATGAACGACACCGTCGTTGGCGAGAATTGCGAGTTAAAGTACGTAATTCTCGATAAGGATGTGGTAGTCCGTCCCAATACCGAATTGGTGGGCACACCGAACAATCCGATTATTGTCAAGCGAGGAGAAATTGTATGAAAATTGCCATTTTGGCATCCGAAGGCGCCCCCTATGTTAAATCCGGCGGCTTAGGCGATGTGATGGAGGCGCTGCCCTCCGCCCTGGCCCGTAGAGCCGGCAACGAGGTCGTGCTTCTGCTTCCCTATTATAAAAGAATTATCGACAATCCCGCATACGAAACCCAGCTTGTTGCCAAGCTGCAGGTGGATTTGGGATGGCGGCAGCAATATACCGGTATCCACCGGCTGAAAAACCGTGCCGACGGCGTGCAGGTTTACTTTATTGATAATCTGTATTACTTCGGCGCCCGCCCCGGCGCCATCTACGGCGACTGGGATGACGGAGAACGTTTTGCCTACTTCTCCAAGGCCTGTTTGGAGGCTTTGCTTCAGCTGAACTTCATCCCCGATGTGATGCAGTGTAACGACTGGCAGACCGCCTTAGTGCCAGTGTTCCTAAAGGCACGCTACAGCGCCCGTTTCCCCAAAACCCGGTGTATGTTCACCATTCATAACATCGAGTATCAGGGCTGGGCAGATTCCTACTTCTTTGACGATGTGCTGGCCCTCCCCGAGGACTATCGCCAAAGGCTGGAAATGAGCGGCAGAGTCAACTGTATGAAGGCGGCAATTGAAACCGCCGACCTTATCACCACCGTTTCCAATACCTATGCCAAAGAGCTGATGTATCCTTACTATGCCCACGGAATGGATTCTGTCCTTTCCGGCAATGCAGGCAAGCTCACCGGTATCACCAACGGCATTGACATAAACACCTTCAATCCGGAAACCGACCCTGCCCTCCCTGCCCACTACAACGCAGAAACCTTCGCCGAGGGCAAAGCCCTCTGCAAGGCAGCCCTGCAAAAGGAAGTGGGACTTCCTGTACAGGCAGATGTGCCGCTGATGGTAATGGTCACACGTTTGGCAGGTCATAAGGGCTTGGATCTGCTTTGCCACATTGCCCACCGACTGCTGCAGGAGGAAAACTGCCAGCTGTTAATCCTTGGCACCGGAGAAGCCCATTTTGAACGTTTCTTCTTGGATTTGCAAAAGGAATTCCCCAAGCAGGCAGCTGCCAAAATCACCTTTGACCTAGCCCTTGCCTCCCGGATATATGCCGGCGGCGACATCTATCTGATGCCTTCCAAGAGTGAGCCCTGCGGCTTGAGCCAAATGAATGCTATGCGCTACGGCACTGTGCCTGTAGTCCACGCAACCGGCGGACTGAAGGACACTGTCCCCCCGGTAAACGAAAACGGCGAAGGCGGTTTGGGCTTTACCTTCCAAAGCTACAACGCTGACGATTTCTTGTACGCTCTGAAGCGGTGTCTGCATTTGTACAGCGGCAGCAACGGCAAATTCCGGGCGCTGCAGCGCAAATGTATGGAGCAGGACTTCAGCTGGGACAAACCGGCAGGTCAGTATATGGAGCTGTTTCACAAAATGTGCAGATAATAAGTTTTTAACCGGGGTAGTAAAATACCCCGGTTTTTCTTGACCTTTTTTATTTTTTGCCGTATTCTATATGTAGTTTTGATTAGGAGCTACGCTATGCGGATTTTATTTGATTCCCAACAAACCCGATACAAAGATCCCTTTGGGACATTGACCCAAGGGCAGCCCTGCACGCTGCATATCCATATTCCCTGCTCTGTTGGCGCTGTGAAAGCAGAATGTATTTTGCAGGACGACAACGGCGCTGTATGCGCCACTGCGCTGCTGCAAAAGGTGCGTACAGAAGGGGCATATGACATCTTTGGTGGAAGCTTTTTCTTATCTGCTCCCAAGCTTTATTTTTACTATTTCAGAATCTACAAGCCAGACAGCTCCTTTCGCCTGTTCAAGCAGGGGCACGACACCAATATGGAAGCCGGGGATTTGTGGCAGCTGACCTGCACGCCGGCAGATTTCGTCACACCGGACTGGGCAAAGGGCGCTGTGATTTATCAGGCCTTTCCCGACCGGTTTTGCAAGGTCGGCAGCCCTGACCTAACCGGCAAGCTGGAGCCCTACACTATCCACGAAGACTGGTATGAGGATGTAAACTGGCAGCCGGACGAAAACGGAAAAATCCTAAATAACAACTTTTTCGGCGGAAATTTCCGGGGAATTGCCGAAAAAATGGACTATATTGCTTCAATGGGCGTCAGTATTCTCTATCTCAATCCCATCAGCAAAAGCTTTTCCAGCCACCGGTACGATACCGGCGATTACAAGCTGCCCGACCCTATGCTCGGCACTTTGGAGGATTTTAAGCAGATGTGTGATGCTGCCCACAAGCATAGCATCAAGGTGATTTTGGACGGTGTTTATTCCCACACCGGCTCACGCAGCACCTACTTTGCATCTGCCTGCCAGTCCCCCCAATCCCCCTATTACGATTGGTATACCTTCTATCAATACCCCGATAAATACAACAGCTGGTGGGGCTTTGACACACTGCCCACCGTAAACAAGATGGCGCCGGCTTTTTTGGACTATATCATTGACAGCGACGATTCCGTGGTTGCCCACTGGCTGAATTTGGGGGCAGACGGTTTCCGGCTGGATGTGGTAGACGAGCTGCCCGACGAATTTGTTTTGCGGCTAAAAAAGCGGATTCGCAGTATAAAACCCGACGCGCTTCTCATCGGCGAGGTTTGGGAGGACGCCTCCAACAAGGTGTCCTATAACGTCCGCAGACGGTACTTTGTGGACGGCATGCTGGATTCCTGTATGAACTACCCCTTTCGCACCGCCATACTCAATTTCTTAAGGGGCGCAGACGAGGGATACAGTTTTCAGGAAACCGTTATGACCATTGCAGAAAACTATCCGCCTCAGGTCTTGCTTTGCAATATGAACCTGCTTGGCACCCACGATACCCCCCGTATTCTCACAGCCTTGGTGGACAATTTCACCGGCTCACGGCAGGAATATGCCGCAAGGCAGCTCTCTGAAAGTCAGCGGGAGCAGGCGAAGAATTTGCTGCTGATGGCATCGTTTTTGCAATATACCCTCCCCGGTGCACCCAGCATTTATTACGGCGACGAAGCCGGAATGGAAGGCTTTGCCGACCCCTTTAACCGCCGCACCTTCCCCTGGGGCAAAGAGGACAGTGGCCTGCTTGCCCACTACCGCCGTTTGGGTGAACTGCGAAAAAACAAGATTCTCCAATTGGGCGATATCCGGTTTTTCCTTGCCCAAGGGCATATCTTAGGCTTCAGCCGCACCTACAAAGGTCAAGAGCTTAGGATTTATGTAAACCGCAGCAACGAAGTTTTCTCTGTCCCCCGGGGCAAAACCCTACTGGAACACGGACTCTCCGGACAAGATTTAGCCCCAATGGGCTTTTGCATTATGGAGGTATAAGCAGATGGAAAAAGAATGCTTTTTGACAGGCTACTGCCGCACCACGGACCAAAGCCGAACCGTAGCCGTGGTCACGGAGGACGGAAAGCTCCTTGAGGTGGATTGCTGCTACGAAAACTGCATCCACACCCCCAACTGCACCATTGCGAAAGAAATTAAAACCCAGTTGGAAGAAAAATAGATTCTGCATCCTACAAGAGGTAAAGAAAATGAAATACATTACGCAAACGTTATATATTCTCCTTTTCACCCTGTTAGGGGAACTGCTGCAGGCGGTGATTCCCCTGCCTGTTCCCTCAGCAGTTTACGGCATTGTTCTGCTGTTTCTCTCCCTTTCCATCGGACTTATCAAGGAAGAACAAATCTCCGATACAGCCCATTTCTTTATTGCTCTGATTCCCCTTTTGTTCGTTGCGCCGGTGGCAAAGATATTGCAGTATTGGGATGTGGTTGCCCCCAAGCTGGTAGCCATTTGCGTGATCACCCTCGTTTCCACTTTGCTGATTTTTGCCGTCAGCGGTCTTGTGACCAAATGGTGTCAGAAAGGAAAAGGAGGTAAGGATAATGGCTGATTTTCTCACTGCCCTGCCCCTGTTCTCACTGGCGCTCACCGTCTGCGCTTTTCAGGTAGGCGCTTGGCTTCAGAAAAAGACCGGCTCTGCCCTATTCAATCCTATTCTGGTAGGCGGCGTTCTTGTAATCGGCGTGCTGCTGCTCACCGGAATTGACCCGGAGGTTTACGACAAGGGCACCCAAGGAATCTCTTGGCTGCTGACACCTGCTACCGTGTGCCTTGCCCTCCCCCTTTATCAGCACGTCAAGGTTCTGAAGAAGGACTTGCCTGCCATTCTCACCGGCATCTTTGCCGGATCTGTGGCCGGTCTTGTGTGCATTTTCTTTATGTGCAGGCTCTTCAGTCTGAATCATGAGCTGACCGTCTCCCTTTTACCCAAGTCCATCACCACCGCCATCGGTACGGCTCTGTCCGCTCAAAACGGCGGCAATACCACCTTGACCTCTGTGGTGATCATCATTACCGGCGTTTTCGGCAATTTGGTCGGCACAGCATTTTCCAAAGTGCTGAAACTAAACGATCCTGTCAGTCAGGGTGTTGCCTTTGGCACATCCTCCCACCTAGGCGGCACCTCCAAGGCCACTGAGCTGCATCCCGTCACCGGCGCTGTCAGCACTCTGTCACTGGTAGTTGCCGGCATTCTGGTTGCCGTGCTGTTCCCCATCGCTTGTCAGTTTTTGTAATACACTGTCTGTAAATAAACCGCTGCTAATGGCAGCGGTTTTTGCATTGTCAAAAAATCCCCCTCCAGGGGATAGGATTTTCCAGTCGATTTATAGCAAATTGCCATTGACTTTCTGCGGCAAAGGGAGTAGAATAATACTGATATACTATGCGCCGTTAAGTTGGCGCAATAATCTTGTATATAGGAGGAAATCACATTGAAGGATTGGGCATTCACTACGTCTGTCGAGGAAATGGAAGCCGCTACCAACGAGCTGCTGGAAACCGCTCACAAGGTTGGCGCTGACACTTGGCAGCAACGCGTCAAGAATCAATCTCCCCACTGTGGATTCGGCGAAGCAGGTACCTGCTGCCGTATCTGTTCTATGGGCCCCTGCCGTATCACCCCCAAGAGCCCCAGAGGCATCTGCGGTTGTGATGTACACGGCATCGTCGCCCGTAACTACCTGATCTTCACCGCCGGCGGCGCTGCTACGCACTCCGACCACGGCCGTGAGATTATGCACACCCTGCACCAGACCCGCGAAGGCGGCAACTATCAGGTCAAGGATCCTGAGAAGCTGATCCGCATCGCCAAGGAATGGGGTGTAGAGACCGAGGGCAAGGATATTTACGATCTGGCCCACGAGATGGCAGAAGTCGGCCTGCTGGAATACGGCAAGCCCTTCGGTACACAGAAATTTGCAGAGCGTCCCCCTCAGCACACCAAGGATCTGTGGGCTGCAGCTGACATTACTCCCCGGGCTATCGACCGCGAGGTTTCTCAGTCTATGCACATGACCCATATGGGTTGCTCCTCTTTGGCTGAGGCGCTGATCCGTCAGTCCCTGCGTGCAGGCTTGTCCGACGGTTGGGGCGGCTCTATGATGGGCACTGAGTTCTCCGACGTTATGTTCGGCACTCCCAAGCCCGTTGACACTGAGGCAAACATCGGCGTTATGGAAAAGGACAATGTCAACATCGTTGTCCACGGCCACGACCCCAGCTTGTCTGAGATGATCGTACATTACGCCAACGATCCCGAGATGATCGCACTGGCTAAGTCCGTAGGCGCTAAGGGCATCACCATTTCCGGTGTCTGCTGTACTTCCAACGAAGTTGCAATGCGTCACGGCATTCCTATGGCCGGTAACTTCCTGAATCAGGAAAACGTTGTTCTCACCGGCGCTTGTGAAGCCATCGTGGTGGACGTGCAGTGTATCTTCCCTGCTCTGGGCCCCTTGAGTAAGTGCTTCCACACCAAGTTCATCACCACCTCCCCCATTGCCCGTATGCCTGACTCCGAGTTCATTCAGTTCTCTGCTGAGACCGCCGGTGACAATGCAAAGGCAATCGTGAAGATGGCTATTGAAAACTTCAAGAACCGTAAGCCCGAGCTGGTACATATTCCCAACCAGAAGCAGAAGGCAAGAGTCGGTTACTCCGTAGAAGCTATCAAGACAGTTCTCGACGGCGTTGCCAACTCCCAGCTGGATGAGATGGGCACCACCAAGCCTCTGGTCGAGTGTGTACACTCCGGTGTTCTCCGCGGCGCTGTGGCTATGGTTGGCTGTAACAACCCCAAGGTTCGTCCCGACACCGCTCACATTGAGCTGATGAAGAAGATGCTGGAGAACGATATCATCGTTATCACCACCGGTTGTTCCGCTCAGGCTGCTGCAAAGGCCGGTCTGATGGATCCCGAGCAGGCTAAGGAATACTGTGGCGCAGGTCTGAAGCGTGTTTGTGAGCTGGCCGGCATTCCTCCCGTACTGCATATGGGCTCCTGCGTGGATATCTCCCGTATGATGGTGCTGGCTTCCGATATTGCCAAGGACTGGGGCATTAACATTTCTCAGGTTCCCGTGGTTGGCTGTGCTCCCGAATGGATGTCCGAAAAGGCCGTCTCCATCGGTAACTACGTTGTAGCAACCGGTATCGAGACCTTCTTGGGCGTTGACCCCTACTCCAAGGGTTCTACCGAGGTTACCGAGCTGTTGCAGGGTGAAAACGGTATTACTAAGTGGGTTGAGGCTAAGTTCGTTGTGGATACTGACATCGACGCTCTGGGCGACAAGATGATTGCTTGCATCGAAGCCAAGCGTGCTGCTTTGGGTATCTGATGAAAGTTGCAATTACCGGAAAGGGCGGTGTGGGTAAAACCACATTGTCCTCCACACTGGCAAGGCTCTACGCCGACGAAGGCCGCACAGTGCTGGCTGCCGACGTAGACCCCGATGCCAATTTGGGATTGGCCCTTGGTCTTACCCAAGAGGAAGTAGACGAAATTGTCCCCATCTCCAAAATGCGTACCTTAGTTGAGGAACGCACCGGCGCCAATGCCGCCAACAAGTTCTTTAAGCTGAATCCCCAGGTTTCGGACATTCCCGACACCTTTTCCAAGGAGATTAACGGCGTAAAACTGTTGGTAATGGGCACGGTGGATGTGGGTGGCAGCGGTTGTGTCTGTCCCGAACACGTAATGCTTAAGTCCATCCTGTCTGCGCTCACCTATCGCAAAAACGATGTGGTGATTATGGATATGGAGGCCGGCTTGGAGCATTTGGGAAGAGGTACTGCAGGCAATATGGACCAGTTTATCGTGGTCATTGAGCCCGGTGCCCGCAGCGTACAGACCTACCGGAACGTAAAACGTCTTGCCGATGATTTGGGCGTCAAGCGTGTACGCGTGGTGGCCAACAAGGTGCGGGATGCACAGGACGAGGAATTTGTCCGTAATGCTATCCCTGCCGAGGATTTGCTTGGCTGTATCCACTACAACACCGAAGTCATTGACGCAGACCGTCAGGGAAAATCTCCTTACGATTTCAGCCCCACAGCAATTGAAGAAATTCGAAAAATCAAAGCTATCTTGGATAGCGATGAACTTGACTAAATATAGGAGGATACGAAGTTGACACTTTTTGATAGAGTATTTAACGGTAACGACTACAACTACGAGCGTACCGTTAAGGCTATCGACGAAGCCATCGCACAGTATGGCGAGTCCGAAGCCGTAGCTTTTCCTAATACCGCATATAACCTGCCCTGTTACTACAGTATCACAGGTAAGAAGATTGAAACTTTGGGTGAATTGAAGGCTGCTTTACTGAACGACGTTAAGCCTATGATGACCCGCAATCCCCGTCTGCAGGACGCTTTTGACAGCGGTATTGCTTCTGCTCTTTGCGCAGAATTTTTGGAAGTTCTGAAGTATCTGCACGGCGCTGAGCCCTACGCAGAGCCTGAGATGGGCTTCCTGTCCGACGCATTCGTCCGTAATCTGGGCCTGCCTCTGGTTACCGGCGATATCCCCGGCGTTGCCGTTATCATCGGCGGTGCTGAAGACCCCGCTGAGACTGTAGCGCTGGCTAAGTCTTATCAGGCACAGGGTCTGCTGGTCACCCTGACCGGCGCATCCGTCAAGCACTGCGCCGATTCCGGTATGGGTTTGGGCGAAGGCGTGCGTGTAGTGCCTCTGGGTTATGAGGATCAGTCCGTTATCCACGTGGTTTCCGTGGCTCTGCGTGCAGCACTAATCTTCGGCGCTATCAACCCCGGCGACACCAAGGCTCTGTACAAGTACACTATGGACCGTATCCGCGCTTTCGTCAACGCTTACAAGTCCCTGTCTGACGAAATCGTTTCCTACGGTGCCGGCGCTATTTGCCTTGGCTTCCCCGTTATCTCCAACGAAACCGAGAATATGTTCCGCGTTCCTATGTCCCTGATTCAGCAGCTGGACACCGAGAAGTGGAACGCCACCTCTTTGGAAGCCCGTCAAATCAAGCTGAAGATCACCAAGATTGACATCCCCGTTTCCTACGCTACCGCTTTTGAGGGTGAAATCATCCGTAAGGGCGATATGCAGGTGGAAGTGGACGGCTCCCGTGTGGACTGCTTCGAGCTGGTTCAGACCAGAACTATGCAGGAAGTGGAAGACCACAAGATCACTGTTATCGGACCCGAGATCGACGAGATCCCCGTTGGCTCCAAGATTTCCCTGTCCTACACTGTGGAAGTTGCCGGCAAAGCTATGCAGGCTGACTTCGAGTCCGTTATGGAACGTAAGATCCACGCTTGGATCAACTGCATTGAAGGCGTTATGCATACCGGTCAGCGTGATATGATCCGTGTCCGTATCAGCAAGGCTGACTTCGAGGCAGGCTTTAAGTTCGCACACTTGGGCGAAGTTCTGTACGCCAAGGTTATGAGCGAGTTCGAGGCTGTTGTTGACAAGTGTCAGGTTACCATCGTGGTAGACGCCGACAAGAACAAGGAGCTGCGCGCACAGGCTAACGAAATCTTTAACGCCCGTGACGCAAGACTTGCTTCTATGACCGACGAATCCGTTGACACCTTCTACACCTGTATTATGTGTCAGGCCTTCTCCCCCAGCCACGTATGTATCGTTACCCCCGAGCGTTTGGGTCTTTGCGGCGCTGTTTCCTGGCTGGATGCCAAGGCTACCCAGGAGCTGGATCCCGCAGGTCCTTGCCAGCCCATTCTGAAGACCGGCTGTCAGGACGAAAAGCTGGGTCGTTACGACTCTATGGACGAGGCTGTCAACAAGTACTCTCAGGGTGCTGTTGAGCGGATCACTCTGTACTCCCTGTTCCAGGATCCTATGACTTCCTGTGGTTGCTTCGAGTGTATCTGTGGCGTTGAGCCCTGCTCTATGGGCGTGGTTATCACCTGCCGTGAGCACGCAGGCATCACTCCTCTGGGTATGAGCTTCTCCGAAATGGCTTCTATGACCGGCGGTGGTGTGCAGACACCCGGCTTTATGGGTCACGGCAAGCACTTCATTTCCTCTAAGAAGTTCATCGCAGCCGAAGGTGGCCCCGGCCGTATCGTCTGGATGCCCAAGATGCTGAAGGAGCAGATGCGTGAGCGTCTGGATGCTACTGCTTTGGAGATGTACGGTGTTGAGAACTTCACCGATATGATCGCAGACGAGACCGTTTGCGAGGAAGATCCCGAGCAGCTGCTGGAGTACCTGGGCACTGTGGGTCACCCCGTGCTGGGTATGGAACCCTTCGATATGTAATTTCCTAAAAATTATCCCCGTGGCGAAAGCCACGGGGATTTTCTTTAGCTTTATATTTTTTGATTGCATTTTTCAAAGATTTCATATATAATACTGTGGAGTATCCGGATGTGGCTCAGTTTGGTAGAGCGCTTGCTTTGGGA
>SVKL01000024.1 GCA_015068495.1 Oscillospiraceae bacterium
CCGACGGACGATACCAGTAGCTTTCATATATATCTATCTCCTTTAATTTACAAATTACGCTGTTAGTATCTGTAAACTGACGGAGATTATACCGCTGGATTTACTTTTTGAAATCGCGATGCTATAATAAAACAAAAGGCGGTGATAATATTGAAAGACGCATATCCATATTTTATTTTTCTCTCTATTATAGGTTTGCTAATGAGCATACTGCTTGCATATATCTATAAGAAAGAAAAGAATAAAAATCCATATTTCTTAATAGCTGCATTTCTTTTGTTTTTGCTGCCTTTTTTAATGACGCTGGGAATGGTGCTAAACTCAGAAAAATTCATAAGTGCTGCTTTCCTTTTTCCGATAGCGTTATTTATGATTGCCACATCGATTGAACTGCTTATTCGGTATAAAAATTGCACCTGTGTTGTTTCTGCAAAGTGTGTTTCTTTCACAAGAAGAGGCAAAGGCCATTATTATATCCCTGAATTTTCATATAATTATGGCGGTGAGCACTTTTCAATTTGTAGTTTTGTGTCATACCGCAAAAGAAAATTTAAAAAGAATTTTGCAATCAATCATGTGTACGACATATATGTTAATCCTCGAAACCCAAAGCAATGTATAGATAAACGTTTTTATCCTGTAAGTAATATATTCATTTTAGTTATCTCGATAATTTTTTTGGTTTTTTCTGCAATTATAGTGATATATGTTTAACATATGAACAGCGGAGTGAAAACCACTCCGCTGTTATTCTTTGTGCAAGGCTATGTATCGCCCAGCAAAATCGGCGGGCGGTCACAGACCGCCCCTACATTAAAAATGTCGGTGCGTACTCGTAGGGGCGGGGTCTCCCCGCCCTGGAATGCAGTCTATACCAATGAGGAAAACTACGATTGGCTGTTCTCCTTTACCAACGCGCCAGACAAGGATTTGTCGGAACAGATCTCTGTCGATTAATACAAAACAAAATCAGCGGAGCAGAATTTTCTGCTCCGCTGATGAATTTTATCAGAACTTTGCGAAGAAATTCACGATGATATCCCACAGGGGAGTCAGCTCAACCAGCACAGGAACCAGAATCAAGGAAATAACGGACATCAGCTTGATCAGAATATCCATAGCAGGACCTGCGGTATCCTTCAGCGGATCGCCAACGGTATCACCGGTAATGGAAGCTTTGTGGGTCTGGCTGCCCTTGCCGCCAAAGTTGCCGGCTTCCACATACTTCTTTGCGTTATCCCATGCGCCGCCGGCATTTGCCATAAACACAGCCAGCATAATGGCAGAGACCAGACCGCCGATCAGCAAACCGCCCAAACCGGCTGCGCCCAAAACGATACCGGCAACGGCCGGTGCCAAAATAGCAAGCAGACCGGGTGCGATCATCTCACGCAAGGAAGCCTTGGTGGAGATGTCGATACAGCGATTGTAATTTGGAACGCTCTTGCCCTCCAAAATGGCGGGATCCTTTTCAAACTGCTCTCTGACCTCTTCCACCATCTTATTTGCGGCTCTACCCACGGAGCCGATGGTCATGGCGCTAAACAGGTAAGGCAGCATTGCGCCCACCAGCATACCGATCAGAACACAGGGATCGTTCAGAGAAATGTTGAAGTTGGGAACGTGAATCTTAACAGACTCGATAAAGGAAACAATAAATGCCAGAGAGGTCAGTGTAGCAGATCCGATACAGAAGCCCTTGCCGATGGCTGCAGTGGTGTTGCCCACGGCATCCAGCTTATCGGTAATGCTGCGCACATGGCTGGGCAGACCGGCCATTTCCGCAATACCGCCGGCATTGTCGGAGATGGGACCGTAGCCGTCAACGGATACCGTAATACCCACGGTGCAAAGCATACCTACAGCGGCCAGAGAAATACCATACGCGCCACCGAAGAAGAAAGCGAACGCAATTGCCGCACCCAGGCAGGCAATGGTCAGCCAAGTGGAGCGCATACCTACGCCAAGACCTGCAATAATATTCGTACCGTGACCGGTCTGGGATTCCTTGGCGATGTCCTTAACGGACTTATATTCATCAGAAGTGTAAAGCTCTGCGACAAAACCTACAGCAATGCCGGCCACAAGACCCACTACAACGCACAGCATGTACTTATAGTTATCCAAATAGAAGATGGACAGCAGCACCGATGCCACAACCACAAGCGCAGTTGCGATATAGGTGGAAATGTTCAGCGCTTTGTGGGGATCTGCCCAGTTCCGCGCACGGATAATGGCAACGGAGATGACAGATGCCAAAATGCCAACACCGCAAATCAGCACAGGGAACAAAATGTGACGGGTAGTCAGACCGGTGAACAGCGCCATGGTCATACAGGAAATGATGGAACCTACATAGCTTTCGGTCAAATCCGAGCCCATACCTGCAATATCGCCCACGTTATCGCCCACGTTATCGGCGATTGTGGCGGGGTTGCGGGGGTCATCCTCGGGAATACCGGCTTCCAGCTTACCCACCAGATCTGCGCCAACGTCAGCAGCCTTGGTATAAATACCGCCGCCAACACGGGCAAACAAAGCAATCAAGGAACAGCCCAAGCTATAACCGGTAAGAATCTGAACGGGCGCATGGGCATCCTTGGTAATCAGGTATACAACCAGGAAAATGCCAACCAAACCCAACAGACCAAAGCCGGCAACGGAAAGACCCAGCACGGAGCCGCCGCTGAATGCCACTCTGAGTGCGCCGGACATACCCTCTTCCTCTGCCTTCACTGCGGTTCTGGCATTTGCTTTTGTCGCAATTGCCATACCGATCCAGCCGGCCAGCGCGGAGAAGCATGCGCCAATGACAAAGCAGATTGCTGCCTGCCAGCCTACACCTTCCGCACCCTGAAGGGCGGGAATCAGACCCAGCACAGCCAGCAAAGCGCCAACGCCAAATACAAAGGGAATAATCAGCTTGTATTCACGGACAAGGAACGTCATCGCGCCGCCATGAATATAACCTTGAATCTCCTCAACCCGCTTGTTCTCAATTTTCAGACGGGATACCTTGCGGAACAGCACAAAAACGTAACACAAAGTAATCACAGTCGCAACAATCACAAGCATCAGAGGCAATAAAATTGTGTTTTCCATAACAAACTCCTTCCATTCTAATGGTGACACCAGTATAACATAGTTGCCAAATTCTTGCAACGCTTTTTGTGGAAACTACCATGTTTTTCTTTTGCATCGGACTTAGGAAAGGGTTGTTGCAACCCCCCGTTTCCCTAACCTTTTCTGCCGTTATATTACCCAATCGAACGCACCCTGTCAATAGCTTTCCCCGGCATTTTTTCCGCTTTTTTGACAGGGCTTTTCCCGACTTTTGTTCCCTTCGGGGCAACGGGTACTGTAAGAATTTACTTTTGCGCAGCGTTGTGGTATAATATGTAAAATCATTTCTACGGAGGAATCGCTATGTTTTCCTGTGATACTATGGTTGTCCACGCTTCCCGTTCCAAAGAGGGAAGTAATCTCTTTGCCAAAAACAGCGACCGCCCCACCGGTGAGCCGCAGCCGCTATGCTACTATGCAGGCGGAGAATATCCTGCCGGCGCGATGGTGCAGACCACCCATATTGCCATTCCCCAAGTGGCAAAAACCTACGCGGTGGTAGGCTCCCGGCCCTACTGGATTTGGGGCTTTGAAATGGGCTACAACGAAAAAGGCCTTGTCATCGGCAACGAAGCCGAAGGCTCCCGTATGCCTGCCGAGGAGGCAGACGGCATTTTGGGTATGGACCTGCTGCGCCTTGGTTTGGAGCGGGCCGCCACTGCCCGGGAGGCAATATCCGTCATCACCGATCTACTGGAAGCCTACGGTCAAAAGGCAAATGCCAGCCCGCTGACCCAGCGGACCTACGAAAACAGCTTTATCCTTATGGACAGGCAGGAATGCTGGGTTTTGGAAACTGCCGGCAGACAGTGGGCAGCAAAGGAAATCAAGTCCGCGCAGGGCATCTCCAACTGCTACTCTATCCGGGGCGACTATGATCTGTGCTCTGCCAAGCTGGAAGAAATCGCCAGAGAGAACCGGTGGCTTGACCCCGACGAAGCATTCGATTTTGCAAAGGCCTACTCCGGCCGTTTGGTGGCCCAGCCCCTTGGGGCCCAGCGTTTTTGCCGACTGAATAAGCTTTTGGCAGAACAGGAGCGCCACGATTTTGCCTCTCTTTCCCACATTTTGCGGGACCATTTTGACGGTGAGCTGATTGCCCCCCGGTTTGGCGAAACGGTGGGCACCTTTATGAGCATTTGTATGCATATGCGGGATTGGGGCGAAAGCGAGACGTCCGCATCCTTGCTTGCCCGGTATGACGATACCCTCGGTCTCATTGCCCGCTACGCCCCGGTGCAGCCCTGTCTTTCTGCGTACATTCCGGTGTATATGGCGGGAAAGCTGCCCGAAAAGATGCAAACAGCAGAAAAGCTGTTTGACGAAGAATCCCTGTGGTGGCAGGTGAAGGCATTGAGTCTGCTGGTTTGCGTGGACGAAAACGCTTTTCTTGCTGATGTCCGGGCAAAGCTTGGGGAACTGGAGACGCTGTTTGCCCAAAAGGCGGAGGCTGCTGAAGAACAGGCCCGGCAGCTGATTTTGGCTGGCAAGCAGGAGGAAGCCAACGCTGCGCTGTACGCCGTTACGGAGGAATGTACACAGCTGCTTTATGACTTTGCCAAAGAGAAGCGCAAGCGCCTTGCATCCGTCATCGAAAGCAAGGGCGGCCTGTACGGACGGCAGAAAGAGGCCATTGAAAAATACGTTTCTTATGCCCAAATACCTCTTTTGAACCCCTAAACCACATCCAATCAGAACGAGGAACAGCTATGAAAATAACAGTCGCAATTGACTCCTTTAAGGGCAGCCTTTCCACCTTTCAGGCGGGACAGGCAGTTGCCGAAGGCGCAAAAAGGGCGTTTCCCGATGCCCACGTAACCGTATGCCCCCTTGCCGACGGTGGAGAGGGCACGGTGGATGCCATCATTGCCGCAACCGGCGGCGAAACGGTAGAAGTAACGGTGCACGACCCCATTGGGCGGCTCATTTCCGGCAGCTACGGCATCATCCCCCACACCAAGACGGCAATTATCGAAATGTCCGCCGCCGCGGGAATTACCCTAATCGATGAAAAGGACAGAAATCCCTTGAACACCACCACCTACGGCGTGGGTGAGCTGATTTTGGATGCCATCAAAAAGGGTTGCCGCAAATTCATTGTGGGAATCGGCGGCAGCGCCACCAACGACGGCGGCGTGGGTATGCTGCAGGCGCTGGGCTTTGCCTTTTTGGACAAGGACAAAAAGCAGGTTTCCTTTGGCGCAAAGGGGCTGCAGGATATTGTAGAAATCAATGCAGACAACGTTCCGGAGGCGCTGCAAGACTGCGCCTTCTGCGTTGCCTGCGATGTGAAAAATCCCCTGTGCGGGGAAAGGGGCTGCAGCGCAATTTACGGTCCGCAGAAAGGCGCTACACCCCAAATGATTGCCGATATGGACCGGTGGCTTGCCCGGTTTGCCAAGCTGACAAAGCAGCTGATTCCCAATGCCGACGAGAATTTCCCCGGCACCGGCGCCGCCGGCGGCTTGGGCTTCGCATTTTTGTCCTACTTAAACGCCTCTCTTGCCTCCGGCATCGATTTGGTGATTGAGGAAACCGGCTTGGAAGCCCACATAAAGGACGCGGACATTGTGGTTACCGGCGAGGGGCGGCTGGACGGCCAGTCCTATATGGGAAAAGCCCCCATCGGCGTTGCCAAGCTTGCCAAAAAGCACGGAAAGCCCACCGTTGCCTTTTCCGGCTGCGTAACCGAGGACGCCGTCCTTTGCAATGAACACGGCATTGATGCCTTTTTCCCGATTTTAAGGCGACCCTGCTCCTTGGAAGAGGCCATGAATGTGGACAACGCATACAAAAACTTAGCCGATACCGCCACACAGGCATTTCGGCTGATAAAAACTTTTTCCAATTTCTAATGGAGGAATGTATATGAAAATGACGTTTACTGCTGTGGGCGATATGCTGGTGCAGCGGCGGATTCATCCGGAAAGCGAGGGCTTCTGTCAGGTGCGTGACCACCTGTGCAAGGCCGATGCCCGCTACTTAAATTTGGAAACCACTTTGCACAGAGGGGAATACTACGCCAACCAGTTCAGCGGCGGCAGCTATCTCCGCGCCGACCCCAAGACGCTGGATGATGTGAAAGCCTACGGCTTCAATCTGCTGAGCTTTGCCAACAATCACGCGATGGATTTTGACCGGGGCGGACTGATGGCAACCAAGCAGGCGGTGGACGATGCCGGTATTGTCAACGCCGGCGCAGGCGCCAATCTGGACGAGGCTGCCGCTCCGGCATACTTGGATACCGCCGGCGGTCGGGTTGCCCTCATCGGCGTAGTGTCCACAATGGGAACGCCGCTGGATGGCAGCCTCAGCGCAATGGCTGGTCAGCAATCCCGCAGATACCAAGGCCGTCCCGGTGTGAACGGTCTGCGTATCAAAGAGCATTTGGAGGTTACAGCTGAGCAGCTGAAGGTCATTCAGCAAATCAGCGCCCTTAGCAAAATCAACGCCCAAAAGGATATTGAACGGGCAGAGGGCTACTTCCCCAAGCTGCCGGAGGATGTGGCAGCCATCAAGGAATTGGAATTCCGTCAGGGAAGCGCCACCCGGTATGTGACCCATCCCCATCCGGAGGATATGGCGCGGGTGGAAAAGGCCATTTATGAGGCGCAAATGCAGGCCGACTACATTCTGGTCAGCATCCACTCCCACGAGGTTTCCGGCGACAAGAAAGAGAATCCTGCAGAGTTTCTGCAGGAATTTGCCCGCCGCTGTATCGATGCCGGCGCCCACGCCGTTATCGGTCACGGCCCGCACCTGCTCAGACCTGTGGAAATTTACAAAAACTGCCCCATCTTCTATTCCTTGGGCAACTTTGTCATTCACAACGAATGCATCCCCTTTGCCCCGGAGGAAATGTTCGCCAAGCAGGGCTTGACCAGTGACGCCACCATGCGGGAGCTGTTCTATGACCGGTCTGCCGGCTACACCCGGGGACTTATGCGGGACCGCCGTATGCTGGAGGCGGTGATTCCCTATTTTGAAATGGAAGACGGCAAGCTGACCTACTTGGAGCTGATGCCCATTGAACTGAATTTCGACCTTCCGGTGCACAGAAGCGGCAACCCCCGCTTCTCCGATGCCCACGGAATCATTCAGCGGCTGGCTGAGATGTCTGCCCCCTACGGCACAACCATTACGGTGGACAGCCGGGGCTATGGCATTGTGAAGCTTCCTTAAGAAACAAAAAAGCGAGGAGTTTTCTCCTCGCTTTTTCTTTCTGTCAAAACACCTTGCGCAGCTAGCGTGTCCCTGCTGTATTCCCGGTATACCTTTCGGACTTCCCTTTTCCCAAAACGGGGTGCAGTATGCCTGCGGTTGGCGGTACTTTCTTATGCCGATAAGAAAGTACCCAAAGAACCGGCTTAAGGGGACCACTCGAGCTCCCGCTCGAGACGCCGTGCCCCTTAAGAATCCCCCGGGCCCTTCTTTTTTGGCGCGGTGCTAGGAACAGCCTGAAAGGGGTTTCTAAAGGGAGGATAGGCTGTGGTGGGTGGTTTTCTTTTTACGGAAAACCGGTTGACATAATCATTATTTCCGGGTTGATTTTTTTGATTATGTTAATTGGAGTTATCCACACTATCCACAATCTTTTCCACAGGCAAACCCGGAAAAACCCCCTGTAAAACAAGGTTTTACAAGGGGCTTTTGGTTTTTTTCCGTTTTTTTTCAAAATTTTAAGTCGCATTTTTTGGTTTACAGAACACCGTCAATATAGCAGCTGCGCAGAAAAGATATGCGCCCCCTGCCGCTGGGCATCCACCGTAAGGGTAGGCCCGTCAGACAGCTCGTAATGCAGGTGGATTTCCTCCCCCTCCCGGGCTTCGCTGAGATAGCAAACCGTGAATTCCTGCACGGGATGCCCGGCGTGAAACGCTGCAGGAAGCAGGTCGTCCACCCAATCCATATAACGGGTGTTGTTCATATGTCCGTTTTGATCCAAAAGGGTATAGCCTACGGTTTTCACCGCCACATTTTCCATCGGTCGGGTGGCAACCGCCCGGGGCACAGGCAGCTCTGAGCCGGTGAGCGTGCCGGCAACCTCCACACCGCTCTTCCCCGGCAAAATCATTGCCCGGGTGTTTTCGTCCATCAGCACCCACAGGCTGATGGAGCGGAACAGCTCGTTGCCCGCAGCGTCATATGCCACCACGCTGCGGGGATAGGCCACCCGGGTTGTGGGCATCGGCCAGGTTTCCACTGTGATTTTCTCGTGGAGCCGGGGCAGTCTGGTAATCTGCACCCGGTTTCGCGTCACCGCCCAAAACAGGTGCTTATGCATGAGCTTTTCCCGGTCTACCGCCAGCAGCTGGCAGTGCTGTCCGGCTGCCTCCTGCACAAAGTACAGCAGCACCGACGGCTTCACCCTGCCGAAGCAATCCACGTGTATATGTTCAATGGTAAATTCCTGTCTGTATATCGGCTCCATTTGTACACCTACTTTCCAAGGGTAAGGGTAACGGTCTGCCCTTTGCGATGCAGCGTGAGAATCGCCTGCTCTCCGGCAGCGCCAAACAACGTCTGCAGCGTATCTAATTGTGTGACCGGTGTGCCGTCCACTGTCAGCAGCACATCCCCCGGGGTAATGCCCAGCGCCTTTGCCTTGCTTTCCCGGGCCACTTGGGTGATATAAAGCCCTTGGGGCAGGTCATACAGCTGCTGATACAGTGCCGGCAGCTCCTGAAAGGTCATTCCCTCCAGAGTCAGACTCAAGGTATCCCCCTCTGCCGGCAGCGTGCCCCCTTGGGCAAAGGAGATAGGCGCTGTAGCGGCAGACTCCTTCAGCTGACGGAACAGGTGGATATTCATAAACCCCAGCCCGCTGACCACGCCGCCCAGAAAAATCACCAAAATCAGCAGAACGGCAATCACGCCGCTGCGATTTTTTTGGGGGCTGGTACGCCCGGTGCGGTATTCATTTGTATAATGCTGTTCATCCATAAAATACCTCGGTGTGAATGCAAAGTGCAAAGTGTAAAGTGCAAAGTGAAGGTGTCGCTCCGCGACATATTAAAATCATCGGCGGAGCCGATACCACAATTTTGCATTTTGCATTTTCAATTTTGCACTCTTAATTAACCAGCGGCAGGGTAAAGGTAAATTCCGTTTTGCCGTTTTGGCTGGTAACGGAGATGTTTTCCCCGTGGCGGTCGATGAGGGTTTTCACAATGTAAAGCCCCAGTCCCCAGCCGTCCCGATTCTTTGCCCGGCTTTTGTCCAGCTTGTGGAATCGGTCAAACACCAGCGGAAGCTCCTCCGGGGGAATGGTATCCCCGTCATTGCCCACCGATACATACAACCGGTCGCCTCCCTCCCGAATGGCAACCCGCAGAGTGCCGGCCGGGGGACAGAATTTCACCGCATTGTCCATCAGATTATACACCACTTGGGTGATGGCATCCTGATCGGCCCGGGTGTCTACGCTGTGCTCGGGGAAATCCACTTCCACATTTAGGTTTTTTTCCACGACGCTCTGCTCAAAGGTGACCAGCACCTTTCCCACGCAGGCGGCAAGGTCAAAGCGGGTCAGCCGTTCCGGCGGAATACGCTCCTGACCCTGCATACGGGAGATATCCAGCATACTGCGCACCAGCCGGCTGAGCCGTTTGGTCTCCTGAGACACAAGGCGCATATAGTGTTCGTGCCGCTCCGGGGGAATCGTGCCGTCCAGCATACCGTCCACATAGCCGGAAATGGTGGTCATAGGGGTCTTTAATTCGTGGGAAACATTGGCAACAAACTCCTGCCGCTGGTATTCGCTTTTCTCCAAGCTGGAGGCCATATTGTTAAAGGCCAGCGCCAGCTCCTGCACCTCCTGAGGGCTGCCTTCGTCAATAGAAACCCGGGCGTCCAGCTGTCCGTGGCCGAAATCGCTGGCGACCTTTGCCATTTCCTTCAGCGGTGAGCTTTGGTAGCGGGCCATCAGAGTAATCACAATCACTGCCACCAGCACCACAACCACCGACACCAGCAAATAGCTGTCGGAAAGCTTATCCAAAAGGGCCATCGCCTTATTCACCGGCGTGGACAGCAGCACCAGCCCCACAGGCTGCTGGCCGCTGGCATCCAAAATGGGCATACCCACCACATAGCGGGCCTCCTCATAAAGCCCCTGCACCAGCCCCATATCGGACACAACGCCCTCCTGGAACACCTGCTGGAGATAATTTTCCTGAATCACCATCCCCTGATGGGAGCAGCCCAAGGGGGAATCGGAGCAGAGCACCAGCCGTCCCCGGCTGTCGCAAATCACCGCATCGGCGCCGCTGACCCGGGTGGCAATGGACAAATTCACAAAAAAATCCTGTTTGGATACGGCGCTCTGCGCATAGTAAGCGGTGGCAAGACCTGCCACGGTGGCGCAATCATCCTTCAAATTATTCTCGGTCTGCCGTACGAGCATATTCCGCACCAGCGCCTGAAAGGATGCGCCAACCAGCAGCAGTGCCGCCAGCAGAATAATCGCCGCCGTAAAGAAGGCGCGGCTGAAGGTGGTTTTCATAGCATCTACCTCAATATAAGAATACAAAAGGACTCTGCAGGGACGGGAAACCCCTCCCCTACATTCCGGTTTGTGTCTGTTTTCTTGCAAGTATTATAATCAAAAGACCGGCGCATTGCAACAAAAGCCGGAAAAGTTTACACTTCGGAAACAAAAATGCCCACTTGCAAAAGAAAAAAACAGGGGTATAATGGAAGGTAGCGGCAGGTCTGTGAACACAGACCCGAATAAAGAGAAAAGAGGAAAGTAGAATGAAGAAAGCGATTGTATGGCTGCTTGTTTTGACCCTGTGTCTGTCCCTGTGCGCCTGCGGCAAGAAAAAGGATGACAGCGCTGCCGGCACTACCGGCAACACCACCGGCGCAGTAGAAAACAACAGCACCACCGGCACTACCGGCGATACCACACCCCAGAATACAGAAACCACCGGCGAAACCGTAGGCGCGGAAACCCCCGACCCTACAGAAACACCGAAGCCTACTACTCCCAAGCCCACCGAGGCGCCCAAGCCTACGGAAGCACCGAAGCCCACCGAAGCGCCTAAGCCTCCCACGGCTACCCACACCCACAGCTGGAGCGCAGCCACCTGCACCGCTCCCAAGACCTGCGCTTGCGGCGCAACGGAAGGCAGCGCGGCAGGACATAACTACCAAAACGGCACTTGTGCAGCCTGCGGCGCAAAGGAAAACTTCACCCATACATTTGGAACGCTCGTAGGCTATGTAGCATCCCTTTCCGCTGATGGTACAAGACTTAATTGCTATCAGTTGGCCGCGGATGCCATATATTATAAGACTTTCTTTGCAGAAAAGCCTGCACGAGGCCATTATGAAATCCAGGAACACAAAGGAAAATTCTATTATTGCGATGCACCCAGTTGGGGCGTGCGTCCCTTTGAGTCTTCTACTACTTCCGGCAGAACGATTACATTGGAGTCTTATGGCGATACGCTGAAGATAGAGCTTACCACCGACAATAAATACAAGCTGACAGCAGGTACTGACGCCATTCCCGCAGGACTGGTATTTACAATGGGCGAGAATGGATGTAACATTATCGGACACAATTCCTCTGTGAAATGCGAGGGAGATGTTAAGTGTTGGGACTGCGACAAGGTTCTTTGCGCAGGCTTTGGTCACGAATTCGGCGATGATAATATATGCTTCCGTTGCTATGAAGCAGAGCGACCCGGCGCATAAATACGATACCGAAAAAAGCCAAGGGGTTTGAAACCCCTTGGCTTTTCTATATCATTGCTGCACTTCAAATTTATACCCAACGCCCCAGACGGTTTTCACGCTCCATTTTTCGGAAACGCCCTCTAATTTTTCCCGCAGGCGCTTCACGTGGACGTCCACTGTGCGGGAGTCGCCGAAGTAATCAAAGCCCCAAACCTCGTCCAGCAGCTGATTGCGGGTGTACACCCGGTTGGGCGAGGATGCCAAGTAAAACAGCAGCTCCATTTCCTTGGGGGGCGTGTCCACCTTTTTGCCGTCGACTGTCAGCTCAAAGGCGTCCATATCAATCACCAGCCGGTCAAATACCAGCCGGCGGGCTTTGGTCTCCTCCCCGCACCGGTCGCTGCGGCGAAGCACCGCCTCCACCCGTGCCAGCAGCTCCTTCATTTCAAAGGGCTTGGTGATATAGTCATCTGCGCCGGCCTTTAGTCCGGTGACCTTGTCATCGGTTTCCCCCTTGGCAGTGAGCATAATCACGGGGGTGTTGCCCTCTGCACGGATTGCCTTGCACACCGCCCAGCCGTCCATCACCGGCATCATCACGTCCAGCAGCACCAAATCCGGCTTAATGGCCCGGAATTTGTCCATTCCCTGCCCGCCGTCAGCCGCCAAGGTCACAGCATAGCCGTCTTTCTCCAAATACATTTGCAGAAGCTCCCGGATGTTGGGGTCGTCTTCCACAATCAAAACAGAAATCGCCATAGGGTCAACCTCCTTTTGTTTCGTTTTCTGCTATTATAACGCAAAAATCCGTTTTTAGGTGAATAAATTGTGAATAGTTTCACCCCAAAATGTGAACAGACAAGATTTGCTTGAAAGATTCAGCGATTATTGATATAATGAGAATGCAAAATGCAAAATGCAAAATGCAAAATTGTGGTATCGCCTCCAGCGATGATTTTAATATGTCGCGGAGCGACACCTCCACTTTGCCCTTTACACTTTGCACTTTGCACTCATTTGGTGCAAGGAGGCGCATATGACTACCTTTATTGAGCTACTGAAGGCCGTTCTGTTCGGCATTGTGGAGGGCATCACCGAATGGCTGCCCATTTCCTCCACAGGACATATGATTCTGTTGGACGAATTTATCAAGCTGAATGTGGCAGATGCTTTTTATGAGATGTTTCAGGTGGTGATTCAGCTGGGCGCCATCGCGGCGGTGCTGGTGCTGTTTTTCCACAAATTAAACCCTTTCTCCCCCAAAAAAGACGCCGTCCAGAAAAAAGGCACGTGGAATCTGTGGTTTAAGGTGATTGTGGCGGTGCTGCCCTCGGCGGTCATTGGCCTTGCGCTGGACGACTGGATGGACGAACACCTTTATAATTATATTGTGGTGGCAATCGCCTTGGTGGTCTACGGCGTGGCGTTCCTGTTTTTGGAAAAGGGCAACGCCGCCCGGGGCAAGCAGATTGAAAGCGTGGAGGCGCTGGACTACAAAACCGCCCTGCTTATCGGCGCGTTCCAGTGCCTAGCCCTGATTCCCGGCACATCCCGCAGCGGCTCTACCATTTTAGGCGCAATCCTGCTGGGTGTCGGCCGGTCTGCCGGCGCGGAATTCAGCTTTTTCCTTGCCATTCCCACTATGCTGGGCGCCAGCGCCTTAAAAGTCCTTAAGTACGGCTTGGACATTATGGGCGGCGAAGCTGCAATGCCCACCGGTACGGAATTAAGCATACTGGCAGTTGGCTGTGTGGTGAGCTTCCTTGTGAGCCTGCTGGTAATCAAGGGTCTGATGGAATATGTCCGGAATCACAGCTTTAAGGCATTCGGCATCTACCGCATCATCTTGGGCATTGCCGTACTGGGATATTTCGTCATTACAACAATATAAAAACGGACGAGCACTGCTCGCCCCTACAAAAATGTGCAACAAACTATGTAGGGGCGGCCATTGGCCGTCCGTAAAACACGGGAGGGTCGCAAGACCCTCCCGGTTATTTGTTCAGCTGATTTTTTTGACGATTCTCGGCACGCGGGCAAGAATCACAGAAACCACGGCGGTGCAAATGATTTCGGGAATCATATAGAAACCGTTGTATACCACAGAGTAGGTTAAGCCTAAAGCAACCGGGCTAAGGGTCTCCACCAGCCGGGCGCCCCAAGCGGGGAAGCCGTCTTGGGTAAAGAACCACTCGGCGTAGGAAGCGAACAGAATGTAGCCGGAGGCAATATGGGTCAGATACCGCAGACCCAACGCCACCAAAGAGCCGCACATCAGGGAAATGCCGGGCTTTTGGATACGGTCACGGAAGATGCCGCCCACACCCAGCACGGTAAATGCCACAATGTAATCCAGCAGACACATAAGCAGTGCATTAAAAATCATTGCGCCGTCGCCAAAGTAACCGGGCAGGAAAGCCGCACTGACGGTCTTTGCCCCCAGCGCCATTTCCAGCAGGGCATAAACAAAGGCGGAGAACAGACCCCATTTTACCCCGTGGCGGTAGGAAATCAGCACCACCGGCAGCATACTCACCAAAGTGACCTGCCCGCCGAAGGGCATTTCCGGGATGAACATTTTGGAGACCAGCTCCAGTACGATTGCAATCGCCAAAAGCATTGCGCTTTCGGTGATGCGTCTTGTTTTGTTTGCCATTTTGCAAACCTCCTGAAATAAAATTACCGCATTGCAACCGTCTAGGTGCAATGCGGTAAAATTACCTCATTTGTGCATCTTTTCCTACGACGGTACTGACCGTATCAGGTTCACGGGTCAAGGCTATACAGCCTTATCTCAGCCGGTACACCGGCCCCCCGAAGACTTAGTTGTTATGCGATTGACTTAATTATAACGCCTTGTCAGAATTTGTCAAGCCATTTCCAAGGACAATTCCTTGCCGCCCAAAATATGGAAGTGGAGATGGAACACCGTCTGACCGGCATCCTGTCCGCAATTGGAAACCACCCGGTAGCCCTTTTCCAAGCCCTCGGCTGCGGCAATTTGGGGAATCACTTCAAAAATGTGGGCAACCACAGCGCTGTTGTCACAGGTGATGCCGTTTACGCTGTCGATATGCGCCTTGGGAATCACCAAAATATGGGTAGGCGCTTGGGGGTTAATGTCCCGGAAGGCGTAGACCAGCTCATCCTCGTAGACCTTGGCAGAGGGGATATCCCCGGCGATAATTTTACAGAACAGACAATCCATTTTACTTCCTCCTAAAATCCGAATGCGGCAAATACACCGGTGCTTGCGGCAGCCATAATCAGGCCTGCCAGCACCACACCTAGCGACACAGACAGCACCGTTGACTTAAAGCCCATATCCAAAAAGCTTGCCCCCAGTGTGCCCGTCCACGCGCCGGTGCCCGGCAGTGGGATGCCCACAAACAGCAAAAGCGCGATAAACAGGCCGCCCCGTCCGGTTTTTTTCACCAGTTTCTGACCGGCACGCTCCCCTTTTTCCAAGCAAAAGGTAAAGAACTTGCCGATATATTTCTTATTGCTCCCCCAAACCAGCACTTTTCTTGCGAAAAAGTAGATAAAGGGCACAGGGAGCATATTGCCGATAACGCAAATGGCCAGCGCCACAGGGAACGGGATGTCCATACCCGGCGCCATCGCCATCACCATAGCGCCCCGCAGCTCGATAATGGGCACCATAGACACGAGGAAAATTGTTAAATACTTAGCCATTTCACGGCTCCTTAATTTCATATACTACATGTATCATATTAGCACAAACCCTTTGCAAAAACAACCGCCGGATTTATTTTCCAAGATGCCGGGCAATCCTGTCTTCAATCATTTCCAGCGCCACCATATTTTTGCCACCCTCCGGCACCACGATATCCGCATAGCGCTTGCTGGGCTCCACATACAGTTCGTGCATAGGCTTGACGGTCTGCTGATATTGCTGCAGCACCGACTCCAGCGACCTGCCCCGCTTGTTCACATCCCGCTTAATCCGGCGGCACAGGCGGATATCCGCATCTGCGTCCACAAAAATCCGGATGTCCATCAGCTCCCGCAGGGCTTCGTTCTGAAAAATCAGAATTCCCTCCACAATAATCACCCGGGATGGCTGGATGCAGACAGTCTCGTCGCTGCGGTTATGGACGGTAAAATCGTACACCGGGCAAGCAATGGCTTTGCCGTTCCGCAATTCCTTCAGTTGCTGCACCATCAAATCCGTTTCAAAGGCATCCGGCTCGTCGTAATTCAGCCCGCAGCGCTCCTCATAGGTCAGTTCATCGTGGCGCTTGTAGTAGTTATCGTGGCTGATAACCGTGGCAACCGCCCCGAATTTTTCCATCAGATTCTTCATCAGGGTGGTTTTTCCGCTGCCGCTGCCGCCGGCAATGCCAATTACCAAAACATCGTCCATCTCTATCCCTCCAGCAATGCAAAAGACAGCTGCAAAATTTCCGGTGTGCCAAGGCTGTTTTCCACGGTGACGCTGCCGCCGGCTTCGTTAAGGAGACCTGCCTCTGCAAGGCAGCGGCGGGTCTGACGGGCTGTGCCTGCGCCGCCGTCCAGCAGCGCCGTGCCTGTGCCCAAAATTTCTGCGATTTCCTCTTTTACAAAGGGATAGTGGGTGCATCCCAGCACCAGCGCGTCCAGCTTGCCTCGATAGGGGGCAAGAATCCGGGTCAGTAGCTGCTTGGTCTCCGGTGATCCGGCTTTCCCCTGCTCAATCAGTTCCACCAGCCCCGGCGCGGGGATATGGGTCACCTGTGCCCGGGGAAATTGCTCCTGCAGGTGGGACAGCTTTTCCTCCCGCAGGGTCACTTGGGTGGCCATAATGCCGATTCTGCCTGTGGGGAACCTGTCTGTTGCCATTTTCAGCGCCGGCTCAATGCCGATGATCACCCTGTCCGGATACTGCCGGCGCAGCAGGTCGATGGCGACGGCGGTGGCGGTGTTGCAGGCCACCACAAGGGCCTTTGTCTTGCCGGCAAGGAGCATTTGGGCATTTTGCAGGGTGAGTTCGCGGACCTGCTCTGCGGTTTTGTCCCCATAGGGGGCATTGGCGGAATCCCCAAAATACAGGTAGTTCTCCTTGGGCATCAGGGAAACCAGCTCCTTTAGGACGCTGATGCCGCCCACGCCGGAGTCAAACACCGCAATATAGTCTTCCCGATTTGCCATTTTCTCACCTGCTTTTCCGTTTTTTTCATTATAACAGACAACCTCTCCGGTTTCAACAAAAAAGAAATGCCCCACGCTTTTTTGTCCCATTTGAAATAACTTTGAAAAAACCGAAAAAAGTTATAGACTTTCTTTTTTTTATGTGTTAAGATGTATGCGGTGGAGATTGGATTTTATCATAAAATCCCATCGGAATTTGTAAATCAGCGGCATAGCCGCATACCATTTTTAGGAGGAAAAAAGTATGCAAATCGATCTGAAAAAGTATGGCATTACCGGTACCACCGAGATTGTCTACAACCCTACTTACGAGCAGCTGTTCGAAGCTGAGATGGACCCCACCCTTGAGGGCTTTGATAAGGGTCAGCTCACCGAGCTGGGCGCTGTAAACGTTATGACCGGCGTGTACACCGGCCGCAGCCCCAAAGATAAGTTCATCGTTATGGACGACACCTCCAAGGACACCGTGTGGTGGACCTCTAAGGAGTTCCCCAACGACAACAAGCCCGCATCCATCGAGGCTTGGAATGCTTGCAAGGAGCTGGCTCTGAAGCAGCTGTCCAACAAGAAGCTGTACGTTATGGACCTGTTCTGCGGCACCAACCCCGACTCCCGTATGGCTATCCGCTTCATCGTGGAGGTGGCTTGGCAGGCTCACTTCGTTAAGAATATGTTCATCTCTCCCTCCGAGGAGGAGCTGAAGAACTTCGAGCCCAACTTCGTGATCTACAACGCTTCCAAGGCTAAGGTAGCCAACTACAAGGAGCTGGGTCTGAACTCCGAAACTGCAGTTCTGTTCAATTTGACTTCCCGTGAGCAGGTTATCCTGAACACTTGGTACGGCGGCGAAATGAAGAAGGGTATGTTCTCTATGATGAACTACTTCCTGCCGCTGGCCGGTATGGCTTCTATGCACTGCTCCGCCAACACCGATATGAACGGCAAGAACACCGCTCTGTTCTTCGGTCTGTCCGGCACCGGTAAGACCACTCTGTCCACCGATCCCAAGAGACTGCTCATCGGCGACGACGAGCACGGCTGGGACGACAACGGCGTATTCAACTTCGAGGGCGGCTGCTATGCCAAGGTTATTAACCTGGATCCCTCTTCCGAGCCCGACATCTACAACGCTATCAAGCGCAACGCTCTGCTTGAGAACGTAACTGTGGATGCAAACGGCAAGTGCGACTTCGCTGACGGCTCCGTCACCGAGAACACCCGTGTTTCCTACCCCATTAACCACATCGAGAAGATTGTCCGCCCTGTATCCGCAGGCCCCGACGCAAAGAACGTCATCTTCCTGTCTGCTGATGCTTTCGGCGTGCTGCCTCCCGTTTCCATTCTGGACGCTGAGCAGGCTAAGTACTACTTCCTGTCCGGCTTCACCTCCAAGCTGGCCGGCACCGAGCGCGGCATCACCGAGCCCACCCCCACCTTCTCCGCTTGCTTCGGCGCTGCTTTCCTGGAGCTGCACCCCACCAAGTACGGCGAAGAGCTGGTCAAGAA
>SVKL01000010.1 GCA_015068495.1 Oscillospiraceae bacterium
TTCCCACGATGAAGCCCCTCACAGAGTAATATTAAGCCGAAAACGCTTGTTTCAAAGCGTTTTCGGCTTTTTGTTTTTCCAAATTATTGCTTAAAAATGTGGTTTACGACAGATTTACGACGAATGAGCAGGTCAACGGTCTTTGGAAATTACGACAATAAGGTGTCGTAAACGTAGACTTAACAATGTACCGACAGGATTACCACTTACATATGAAATAGAACCGAATAGATGAAAAACGAGATTTTTCATAATTGAAATGCTATAATTCAGTAAACGCATTACGGAAAGGACAGATTATATGTATGCCATAAGGACTGCTAACCTAACTAAAAAATATAAGGATATCATTGCGGTAGACCAATTAAATTTGCAGGTTAAAAAAGGCGAATTGTTTTCTCTGCTCGGTGTAAACGGCGCCGGTAAAACAACCACGATTAAAATGCTGTCCTGCTTGACACAGCCCACAAGCGGCGATGCTTTTCTGAATGGAAAAAGCATTTGCAAAGATTCTGCTGCCGTGAAATCAATGATAGCCGTTTCTCCGCAGGAAACGGCGGTTGCGCCCGGACTTTCGGTTCGAGAGAACCTTGAACTGATGTGCGGGGCTCACGATTTTACAAAGGATAAGCAAAATGCGAAAATTGCAGAGCTGACCGACCTGCTCGGATTGGGATCTGTTAGCAAGAAAAAGGCAGGTAAACTGTCCGGCGGCTGGCAACGCCGGCTGAGTATTGCTATGGCACTGATCAGCGAACCGGAGATATTGTTCCTAGATGAACCTACGCTTGGTCTTGATGTGCTTGCCAGAAGCGATTTGTGGAATTTGATTCGTTCTCTCAAAGGGAAAGTAACCATTATTCTGACAACACACTATATGGAAGAAGCAGAAGCTCTGTCCGACCGTATTGCAATTATGAAAGACGGCAAACTTCTTATCTGCGATACTGCTGACAAGATTAAGGAAACAGCGGAAACGGATAATTTCGAGCAAGCATTTATTCGTATTATTAAGGGGGTGGCAAAATGAGAATGCTCACTTTTGCGAACAGAAATACGAAAGAAATATTACGGGATCCGCTGACACTGATCTTTGGACTCGGCTTTCCCCTTATTTTGATTGTATTGCTCAGTGCTATCCAAGCAAATATTCCCGTAAAACTATTCGAAATACAGTACTTAACTCCGGGGATTACGGTTTTCGGTTTAGCGTTTATGACGCTGTTTTCGGCAACCATTATTGCAAAAGACAGAGGAAGTTCGCTATTGCAGCGTTTATACACAACGCCGCTGACCCCGATGGATTTCATTCTTGGCTACACGTTGCCTATAATTCCAATTTCTATTTCCCAATGCATTGTCTGTTATATTGCCGCAATCGTTCTCGGGTTGGATATTACAGTGAATATTTTGTATGCTGTGTTATGCATCATTCCTGTTTCAATCCTCTACATCGCTCTGGGCCTTCTTTGCGGAAGCATGCTGACCGATAAGCAGGTAGGAGGGATCTGTGGTGCGTTGCTAACTAACCTTTCAGCATGGTTGTCGGGCGTTTGGTTTGATCTTGACCTTGTAGGAGGTGCTTTTAAGGAGATCGCATACGCACTTCCGTTTGTTCACGCAGTCGAGATAGAACGTGCTGTACTTGCAGGAGATTTTGCAGGGATTTTTCCTCATATTTGGTGGGTACTCGGATATGCCGCCGTTCTGCTCGTATTAGCGGTGCTAATGTTCTTGCGACAGATGAAAAAACAGTAATTCTTCATATTGGAGAATATGTGTTTCATTGTTGTGCATAGTAAACACATCCACATTTTTACGACAGATTTTACGACAAATAGAATGAAGTTATGCCGCCTTATGACAGGTTATGTTTTACAATGAAAGCACTTTGGATTAACGAAGTCAGCAAAAGGCAGAATAAATAAGGGTATAAGCTCTATCTTGCCTAAATCCCCACGATGAAACCTTTGGACTGACAAATTTCAGAAAAACCCAGTAGTTATGCGGTTTTTCGGTGGTTTAGAACCTTAAAAAACCACGCCACTACGCCAACTACTACGCCAATTTTCTGGGGAGATTTGCAGAGAAAAGTTACTATGATAGACTAAAAGATCAAGCGCCGTGCAATTTGCACGGCGCTTTCTTCGTCCAAACGAAAATTTATTGATTATATCAAATGACGGTGACACATTTTGGTCACCATCATTTTTATACACTATTGTAATGGTAAGGTCATCCCTTAATCGGCACAGCAATCTGTGTGATGTAATCGCCACTATTTTTACCACGGTTGGGAGGGCCTTCCAAATAGATGGAACGGAAGGAACCGGTGGTTTCGACATTGTTTTCTTTTACATAAGCCATCAGCGCACGAATAGCCGTTGTTGTTCCTTCGTAGGGGCCACGGTAATAGATACAGAGTGCCGGTGTTTCGGCAAACTCCATACGTTCAGGACCATCAAAGCTATCCTCTACGGGAATGCAGCACATTAAATCAAGCTTGTCAAGAGATGTGGACATACGCATGGTAAACATTCGGCTAAGCATAGACATTTTGCCTGTACGAGCGGCGGCAATATATGTATCTCGCAGTACGTTTGCCGCATTACCCACATTATCACAAACATACTGACGGGAAAAGCATACCTGCCGAGGAAGGGTGGTCTTACGAACTGTTAGATCCCCTTGCTTTGCGGAACGCACCTGAAGCATCTGTATATTTCGATCCAAGGATGCACGAAGCTCCATGAGGCGCTCTAAATAAGTGTCGATGTTCTCAGTGTCGTAATAGTAGTCCTGCACTTCTTTTAGAGATAAACCCAACTGCTGCAGGGAACGGATTGAACGAATCTGTGTCATATTGTCCGCAGAATAATACCGGTATCCGCTTTCCTCATCTTTAACAGCAGGAGTTAAAAGGCCCATATCCTCGTAAACAATAAGTGTCTTACGGGTGATGCCCATAATCTTCGTTACTTCACCGACTTTGAATAAATTTTCGGCGTGCTTTTTCAATTTCCAATCACCTCGAATTTTTTTGGAGAAATTTGTAAAAGTCTATTGACTTGAACCTTCGGGTCTAAGTTATAATTGTATTGTATCATATTATACCTTTCTTTGCAATAGAAAGCGGATTTTGGATGAATGGGATGTTGAGAGAAATCTGCCCCTTACCCCGGGCGATGTAGCACACACCAGTGATATTCCGGTATGGTGGAGATGCAAAAAGGGGCATTCCTGGTGTACCCAGGTCCGAAGCCACTCAAGAAGCTCCACAGGCTGCCCGGTATGCCGCGGAAAAACTGGAAGAGAAACGGCAACGGAAGCTTGAAGCCGCCCGTAAAAAGCATTTATCTCGCAAGCCTTTGGCGGCAAACGAAAAAGTAATTAACATAACGGAGGAAGAGTTATGAGAATGTCGAAGAACAAAATCATTATGGTGGCAATCATTGCACTTGTTGTCATCGCACTTGCAGTGACATTGGTGGTTCTCTTAAACAGAGACAACAATGACCTGCCCCCTACGGACGGCACGACCCAGAGCACCGAACCGTCCGGCACGGAAGGGACTGACCCCACCGCGGGCACAACAGCTCCCACCACAGAAACGACTGAGCCGACTACCGAATCTACTGAGCCTAAGCCTACCGAGCCTAAGCCCACAGATCCCAAGCCTACTCAGACGACAAAGTACACTGTTACTTTTAAGGACTGGGACGGCAAGGTTCTGAAAACCGAGAAGGTAGAAAAGAGCAAGGCTGCTACCGCACCTGCTAATCCTACCCGTGCAAACTACACCTTTACCGGTTGGGACAAGTCCTTTAGCAAGGTTACTTCTGACTTGGTGGTTACTGCTACCTATAAGCCTGTAGAAACCGAACCCACTCAGCCCACTGTCTACACTGTCACCTTTAAGGATTGGGACGGCAAGGTTTTGAAAACTGAGCAGGTAGAAAAGGGCAAGGACGCTACCGCACCTGCTGCCCCCACCCGTGAGCATTACAATTTTGCAGGTTGGGACAAAACCTTCAGCAGTGTCACCTCTGACTTGGTAGTTACTGCTACATATACCACTACCAAGCTGATTATCTCCGCGGAATCCGTTACCGTGAACAAGGGTACGGGTGAAGTGACTATGAATATCCGTGTGGTAAACAACCCCGGTATTATGGGCGCTGTTCTGAAGGTTTCCGTGAACGATGATGTGCTTGCCGTTTCCGGCGCAAATAAGACCGGCTATCCCGGCCTGACCCTGACCGCTCCCGGCTCTGCGGCAACCTCTTCTCCCTACACCTTTATGCTGGACAGCATGGATCTTTCCGCTGACGACAAGAAGGATGGCACACTGCTGACCATTACCTTTAAGATTAAAGATACCTCCGTTACCGGCAAGTACGATGTGAAGTTGTCCTGCAACCAGGGTGGTATCTTTGATGAAAACTACAACGACCTGAACGTTACTTTCGTAAACGGATCGATCACTATTCAGTAAGCAGGAGGGAATTAGACAATGAAGATGCAGCAAAATTGGCTTAAGCGGCTGATTGCTCTGGCGCTGGTCATTGTATCTCTTTTGCAATGGTTACCCGCAGAGACAATCGCAGCTGCGATTGAAAATGCTCGCTCTACAACCGTCACAGCCGGCGATGTCAACGGCGACGGCACTGTAGACGCAAAAGATGTAAACTTAATTCGCCGTCATATTGCAGGCGGCTATAATGTCAATATCAACACACTGGCAGCAGAAGTAAATGGTGACGGTGTGATTGATGCAAAGGATGTCAACCTGACCCGCCGTTATATCGCAGGCGGCTATGATGTAGAACTGAAGCCTTGTGTTCTTTACACTGTCAAGTTTGAAACTGGCGGCGGTACTACATACGAAGATAAGGAAGTTCCCCAGGGCACTGTTATCAGCTCCTTCACCAAGAATCCTTATTGGGCAGATCATCTGTTTATGGGTTGGTGCTATGACGCAGAGCTGACCCAGAGCGTTGGCAGCAAAGATGTTGTCACCAAGGATATGACCTTGTATGCCAACTATCTGGAGCAGGTTCCTCTGGAAACCTTGGAGACACCCAACTTTGCAAGCGCTGAGGATGTAAATACCAACTTCACCATTACTGTGGTATCTACTGATCCGGAAATGACCGCGCAGGAAGTCCAGGCGGCGATTGCTGCGACCAATCTTGCCGATCCCGACGCAAGCGGCTTTATCTCTGTTTCCGGCTCTAACGGCACTTATACCATTACCAGTGTTGGTGGATTCAACGCAGGCGGCACATATCGTATTTCTCTGAACAGCGATAAGCTGACCTTTAAGGATCAGCCGGAATCTGCCCGTGACTTTAACTTCACCGTCCATCGTGATGAAGTTATGAATCTTGACACAAATGCGGATGCAAAGTACATCCCCTTGGGCCAGATCAGCAACATCACCAACAACGGTCAGAGCGTATCCACTTTGGATATTGCTCTGTACGAAGTCAATGGCGATAATATCTCTGTAACCGAGATGTCCACCGGCACATTTACCTACACCGGCACAACCTCCGTGCAGGTTGGCGATATTGTCTGTATTTATGAGGGCGCACTTCCCTCTGAAAGAGATCAGAACACCCCCAAGGATCAGCTGGGTGATATGGCGTTCCTGGAGATCACCGCTGTAAACGGCAGCACTTATACATATCAGAGCGCCGACACAGAAGATGTCCTCTTTATGCCGGATGTTCTGCCTATGCCCGAAGCTGCTGATACAGACAGCGATGCAAATACCATTACTGTGGAGAACAAGTATCTGGACTACTCTGCGGATATGTACTCCTACATGAATCTGGACAGCCAGACTGTTGTGGGTGCTGGTGACTTCCTGGCGTTCTACACCGGTGACATTGCGGTACAGAGCGGCGAAAATGCTGCTGCCCTCACCGGCTACGGTAAGATCACCGCAGTAAGCACCAATGCCGATACCACTACCATCACCTTTATCAAGGTTACTTGGGAAGAAGTGGAATCCTCTATGGATGTATATGCCAAGGAGGAAATGACCGCCCAGGAGCTGCTGGAAGGTATGGACACCGAGAATATGGAGTCCGAGATCGAGCAGCAGGCGCTTAACAGCGGATTTGCCAATGAAGCTGCCCTGTATATGACCTCCCTGGCTCTGGCTACAGATAACTTCACACAACTTAGTGAGAATATGAACCTTGCCGATTACAAGGTTACGCTGAAGGATGGCAAGACCGTTTCTCCCGAAGAGCTGCAGCTGATGGCTGGCGGCAAGGTGGAAGTTGAGATCGAAGAGACTACCATTGAAGCAATCGTCGGTCTTTCCCCCACCCATTTGGGCGACATCAAGGGCACCAATGCCACCAAGAAGGGCATTGTGATCGGCCTGGATGTGACCGTTGTTTTCACCGTTGCAGCAAAAGGCATTGACGGTCATTTGGAGATTACTGTCACCGGTAGCTTTATCGAAGAAGTTGGACTTGACTTTGTTGCCGATGCAGAAGCAATCTGGGATGTTTGGGGCATCTTCCCCTACATTTCTGACTTTAGAGCAACTGCCAATGTGGATGTTCTGAACTACACCGCTGTTTCCTTCAACGCAACTATGGTCACGAAGGAAAATGAGGACGAGGAAGAGGAAGACGGAGAAGACGGCGACAACGACAACGACGATGAAGACGAAGAAGAAGTTGACATTGCCGAAGAGATCAAGGGCCTGCTGGAGAGCATGACCGCAGGCGACGAGGAAGACGATGAAAGCCAGGAAGAGGCTGAGGAAAACGAGAACAAGCTGATTCAGCGGTACTCCGAAATGCTCAACCAGGAATCTGATTGGATTAACATCGTAGAGTACAATATTACTGAGGTTAAGAAGAGCGTTCCCTTTGAGATTCCGCTTATCAACATCAGCTTTAAGGCAGATTTTGTGGTCAAGATCGATGCCAGTATTTCCATTGGCTTTGACTTTGAATATGTGGAAGGCACACGCTATGTATTCACTGTTGATGTAAAGGCAGGCGAGGTCCGTTCGAATACCATACAGCTGCAGGAGAAGGCATACCAGTTCTGCTTCTATGCTATGGGCCGCATTGGTCTGAAGGCAGGTGTTGAATTGGGCTTTGGTATCTCTGTGATCGATGAGGCGGTGGCTGCGGTCTATGTTACTGCGGAAGCCGGTGCATACACAAAACTGTATGGCTATTTCTTCTATGAGCTGAAATACACAGAATCCCAAGGTAAGACTTCCAAATACAGCGGTGCTTTGCTGATCCAGATCGGCATTTACTTAGAGGTAGGTTTGGAAGCAACTGCGGTTGGAGGGTACTTCTCCACAGAGGTTACATTCCTGGACAAGGAATGGCTGCTGTATCAGGCAGGTATCCGTCAAAATGTGCTGGACTTTGTGACAACGCAGGAAGAGATGCCTGAGATCGCTTTGAAACAGTATGTTCGCAAAGCATATATTCCGAACAGCGTCTTTAGTATGAGCTATTTGGATCTTCTGACAGGTGACGGAGAAACGGCGCTGTATAGCGATTGGAATGACCCGTCAGTAAAAGACGATTTCCGGTCAGGTGACAATTTTGAAATCACCATGACCAATAAGAAATTCTCTTATAATCCTCAAACAAATGCCATTTGGGTCAATCCGGATGCGGATGATGCAAAGCTGGAAGGTGAAATGATCATCACCTTTAAGCGGCAGCCCATGACCTTTACCTCTAAACCTCTGCAGCGTAGGATCTCTCTGTATTGGGATAATACAAGAGATGGTTATATGATCGTTCCCAATACAAATGGCGGCTCTTACATTCCTATGATTATTAAGGGATATGAGGAAAAGTTGGAGAAGCCTGCCGATCCTGAAAAGCCCGGTTATAATTTCGCCGGTTGGTATAGCGATGAAGATCTGACTGTTCCTTATACATTCCCTGCAACGATGCCGGCATCCGATACCAACATTTATGCTAAGTGGGAAGCCCGTACCGATATTCCCTACACTGTGGAGCATTATCAGGAGAATTTCCGCTCCGGTGAATATGAACTTACAGAGATTGAAGAGTTCAAGGGAACTACTGATACAACAGTTACCCCCGCAGTAAAGAATTATACCGGTTATGTGGCTCCTGTACAGGCGCAGCTGAAGGTGGAAGCTGACGGCAGCGCGATTCTCCGTTACTACTATGCTTTGGAGCGTCACAATGTCACCTTCGATGCCGGTCGAGTAGATGGTGTTGAAGTCACTGCAGAAGAGGATGTTACCTATAACCTGAAGTACGGTGCTAAGATTACCGCCCCTGTTATGGCTATGAAGGGTTATACCTTCGTTGGTTGGACTGTGGACGGCACGACCCAGGCAACCGTAGCCGAAACTGTTGGTACGCAGGATCTGACCTACACCGCAATGTGGGAGAAGGAAGCAAACACCGAGTACCGCATTGAGTATTATGTCCAGCAGGCAGACGGTCGCTACACCTTGCAGCACATGGTCAAGGATAAGACCGTTACCGGCAAGGTGTTCACAGAGGAATATCTGCGTAGCTTGTTGATCGACGGCACTGCTGCCGACGATAAGTACATCCAGGTAAATGCTGTAGCCTTTGAAAATGTGACCGTTAAGGGCATTGTTACCAAGGAAGCTGCAGTAGATGGCAACGGCAAGACAGTTATTAAGGTCAACTATGGCAGAATCAAGCACACATTGACCTTTGATCCCAACTATCCCGGCGCAGAACCCATTGTTAAGGATATGTTCTATGGCGCTGAGATCGTTGCACCCCAGAATATGACCCGTACCGGTTATACCTTTGTGGGTTGGGAAGTGGCTCCCGTGGCTCCTGTAATGCCTGCTGAAAGCCTGACCTATCGAGCAGTATGGCAGGCAAATACCGATACTGCCTATAAGGTAGAGCATTACCAGGAGCAGCTGGATGGCTCCTATGCTTTGGTGGATACCGATAATGAGACCGGCACTACCGAAACTGAAGTTACTCCTGCTGTGAAGAATTACGAAGGCTTCACCGCTCCTCAGACCCAGACCGTGACCGTTAAGGCTGACGGCACACTGGTGGTGGAGTATAAGTACACCCGTAATTCTTACACCATTGCCTTTGATGCAGATGGCGGCGAGGTTGAGCCTTCTTCCATCACTGCTAAGTATGGCGAGTCCATTACTCTGCCCGCACCTACCCGTGAGGGCTACGGCTTTGACGGCTGGTACAACGGCACTGTAGCCTTTACTAGCGCAACTATGGTTGCTGAAAATCTGACCCTGACCGCACAGTGGAGCGCAGGCAAGATCGGCTACACCGTCAACCACTATCAGCAGAATGTGGACGGAAACGGCTACACCCTGTATAAGACCGATAGCGGTACAGCTTCTATGGACGAGGAGGTTACTCCCAGCCTTAACAGCTACGAAGGCTTTACCGCTCCGGGCAGCACCACTACCATTACCATCAAGGCCAGTGCTGCTGAAAATGTGGTGGATTACTACTACACCCGCAATCAGTACACCTTGACTTGGGAATTGGGTATTGGCAGCGCCGAGGGACAGACCTATACCTCCGGCAAGGTTTATTACGGAGAAGAAGTGAAAGCGCCTGTTCCCGCAAAGGCAGGCTACACCTTCACTTGGAATACCACACCCGTGACCGTGATGCCTGCAAACGATCTGACCTATACCGCAAACTGGAAAGAAAATACCTATACTGTGATCTTCCACGCAAACAACGGTACGGACGAGCAGATCACTAAGGAGCTGGCATACAGCGCAGCTCTGGGCGAAAACACCTTCCAGTATGCAGGCTATACCTTCGCAGGCTGGACAGATGGTGTCAATACCTATACGGAAAGCACCAAGCTGAGCCAGATCATCACCGGCAGCACTACCACACTGAATCTCAATGCTGTGTGGCAGTCTCAGAGCTTCACCATCACCTATGTGGGTGTGGAGCCCGGTGAACACAACAACGCAACGGAGTATACCGAAGGCAATGCGGTATCCCTCACCGCTCCCAATGCCCGTCCCGGCTACACCTTTGCCGGCTGGTATGACAACAGCAGCTTCGATGGCAGCCCTGTGGATGCCATTACAGCAGGCTCCATTGGCAACAAGACCTTCTATGCCAACTGGCAGGAAAATGTTTACCACATTGTGCTGAATCACAATGATGGCACCAACATGAAGGACACCTACGCAAACCTGCCTTATACCGGTGAGTGGGTCACGACTGCACCTACCCGTTCCGGTTACACCTTCGCAGGCTGGGCACTGTCTGCTGATGGTGCTGTGGTATGCAGTGACGGCGCAAGACTGACCGCCTTTGTGGATGCCAATACCGCCAGCGGCGCAGTGATCGAGCTGTTCGCTAAGTGGAATGTGGTGGAATACACCATCACCTATGATCTGGGTATGCACGCAGCCTCCACCACCCATAACAATCCCACCAAGTATTCCATCGAAACCGGCGAGGATATTGTTCTGAAGGATCTGACACCCAAGAGCGGCTTCCGGTTCGGTGGTTGGTACGACAATGCGGAGTTTACCGGTGAGCGGATCAACACCATCGTCTTTACCAACACTGTGGACTATAAGCTGTATGCCAAGTGGGAGCATCCCGGTGTGTACTCTATTACAGCAACGGAAGAGACTCTGGCAGGCGGTCCTACCCTGACCGAAGGCTTCAATGCTACCTTTACTGTAAAACGGACCATTCCCGAGGGAGCTGTGGCTACCTCTGATGTGCAGACAGTCTATGTCCGTACTCTGAACGGTACTGCTTATGGTACTACTCCCGAGATGATCAACGAAGAAGGCCAGGATCAGTTCCACTTTGCCCATACCGATCCTTCTCAGGAAGGCAGCGGTTATCTGGTATTCGGCCCTGACAGCGGTCTGGAGCAAATCATCACCGTCAGCGAAACGGATATGGAAAACTGGGATTATATGGCTTCCAGCTACCGCATCGGCGAGGCTGCCCGCTACTACTTCGTGCAGATATACAAGGTGCAGGCAAGCAGCGGTGAAAATGCTGCCATCGATGCCCAGCAGGGCAAGGAGCAGCGGGATCTGCCTCTGACTCCCTATGAGCTTCTGGAAACTGCTTACACCGATTGGACAGGCTTGCAGGCATATTTCAGCGATGGAAGCACGTGGAAGGAGGTAAAAACCTCCAAGGTATATACACAGTATTACAAGGTTGAGGACATCCTTGGCAAGGCCCTTGCAAGCTACGCCTATACATCTGCCTCTAAGATCGATTATCGGATCGGTGCCACCAGATCGGGCAGTTCTTCCTCGGAAGTGATAATTTATAACAAGGACGGCTACGAGATGGGTTGGCTGACTGGCTGGCAGTCCATGTATTCGACGAAAAGAACATGGAAGGATTGGAATCTGAGTTCTAAGGAGCGGTTCGCGTTTAAGGGCAGATCCGGAAAAAATCCTGTCACTTTAGGCAATGTAGAGATGATGCTGAACGATGAACAGTCGGCAGCTGCCGTGAATGCTTCGCCCTTGGCGGCTACGGCTTACAGTGCAGGCGAGGAAATTATGCTCACTGTGATCTTTAATGAGCTCATCAGCGAAATCGACACCGCAAACGGCGTTCCCACTCTGGACCTTTCCGGTACTGAGCTGAGCGCATACCTTGAAAATGCAGTATATGCTGAAAGCGGCGTGGGCACCAATGCTTTGGTGTTCAAGGCAACTGTAAAGCAGGATCTGGATGCCAATGAAGTGCTGTATATCAACAATATTCTTGTAAATGCGACAGCAGATACATTTGCAACCGCCATCGGCACACTTGCTGCAGTGGTCAAAGACATCATGGGCAACTGATACCCCGACAAAATGAAACAGGAAGCGCCATAGCCCGTCTATGGCGCTTCTTTACAAGAAACGGTGAGCAATTATGAACAAACGATTGGCGCAGATCATTTGCGCTGTGCTGTGTGTCTGCCTTGTGGTAGCAGGTGTATGGTTTTTCTTAAAAAAACAAAATAGTGAGCCGGTGGTCATTGCCGTCATAGACACGGGGATTTCCTCCAAAGCGATCCCTGCCGATCACATCCTGGAGGGCAAGAACTACTATGACCCGGCTCTTTCCACCGAGGACACCTACGGGCACGGCACTGCGGTGGCATCTGTGATACTAAAGCATTTCCCCCAGGCGCGGCTTGTGCCCTTAGTCAGTAATGTCTATGATTCCGGCAAAATAGAGCAGGTCACGGGTGATGTGTTCGCCCAAATGATCCGGGATGCCATCGATGTGTACCATTGTGACATTATCAATGTCAGCGCCGGTCTGATCCTGGATAAGACCCCCATCCGTGAAGCCGTTGCCTATGCCGAGGAGCAGGGTGTTCTGATCGTTGCATCAGCGGGAAATGACTATGCCCAGATCGGTGATTTTGCCTATTTCCCGGCAAGCTATGAAACGGTGTTTGCCGTTGGCTCTGTTACCAAGGACGGCACTTCCGTATCCGAATTTTCTCAGCGGGGCAAATGGGTTGACATCTATACCTGCGGTGAAGATGTACAGATCGCCACCCTAAGCGGCAACACAAAGCAAAGCGAAGGCACTTCCTATTCCGCTGCCCGCATCACAGCCGAAGCCGCAAAGCTGCTGCAAAAAGATTCTGACCTCACCGCCGCCCAACTCCGGGAAAAACTCCTTGGCTCTGCCCAGTCCCTCCCGGACGGCAGAAAATATATTCCGTAGCGGATAGCCTACAGACAGGAGATGTCTTATAATGGATAAATACAGAGTAAAGTTTGCAGACAGCAATGGCCGCAGGGCCGCCCTGGAACTGTGCTGTTTTTGCCCGGCTTTTTGCTGAAAATTTAATGTATGAAAGGTTTTTATTATGAAAAACGAAAATTATTATGAAAAAACAAGAAAAATTTTGGAGGATAATATTATCCCGACCATGAAGCCGCTGGATAAAAATCAAACACCCTATGACTTTTCAGTCATAGGGTGTTTTTTGTAAAATCGTTCCCAAAAGCAGAATCTACAAAGCTACTTTTTCATTTCCGTATAGGGAAGCTCCTCAAAGCCTGCTTTTTGATATACGTGGACTGCCCGCTGGTTTTCTGCCTCAACCTCCAAACGCAATACCGCATCCGGATATTTGTCTGCCACATAACGCAGAAACAGGCTTCCCAGCCCCAAGCCCCGGTACGGCTCTTTAATGTATAGGTCTTCCACCCATATGCAGGGCTTTCCGAACTCTGTGGAAAAGCTTTTTGCCAGCATAGCGTATCCTTGAATCGTGTTTTCTTCCTCAAAGATATACCCCTCTAAATACGGGCATTGGTTGATGCAGTTATCAAAATCAGCCTTAAAGATTTCTTCCGACCCGTTACTCAGCACGGCAGGGGAAGCGTAAAATACGCGCATCATTTCCAGCACGTTTGCTCTGTCCTGCGGCTGCATACGCCTAATTGAACGATACAACTTAGATACCTCCTGCAAATTCTGCGGTTATTATACAATAAAAGCTTCGAAATTTCAATGTGACCGATTGGAAATGCTATGTGGTAGAAAAAAGGAAAAAGATATGCTATAGTAAAAATAATCCAATCCTTTGTAAGATTTCCCTTTTGTTTCCCGTCAATATAAGTGAAAAGGCCTTTTGCAAAAGAATCGGGAGGTGACCATATGGAGGACCGTCAAATTATTGCGCTGTTTTGGAATCGGGATGAGCAGGCAATTTCCCAATCCCAAAAGAAATACGGGAGATTCTGTCACACCATCGCTTATCGCATTCTGAGTTCCTATGGAGACAGCGAGGAATGTGTCAACGACACGTGGCAAAAAGCTTGGAATGCAATCCCACCGGAAAAGCCCGCTGTTTTGCAGGCATTTTTCGGACGCATTACCCGCAATCTGGCGCTGGACCGCTATGCCTACAAGGCAGCCAAAAAACGGAATATCCATTTGGAAGCCGCGATGGAGGAGTATTGGGAGTGCATCCCCGACGGAAAGCCGAATTTAGAGGATTCTCTGGCGATGAAAGACCTGTTAAACCGCTTTTTGGCTGACTTGGATAAGCAGACCCGTATTATTTTTCTCCGCAGGTACTGGTATGCTTGCTCCATAGGGGAGATTGCACGGTCGGTGGGCTTAATGGAGAGCAATGTGAGTGTGATTCTCCATAGGACGCGAAAAAAGCTGAAAGCCTATCTTGAAAAGGAAGGGATGTTTATATGAAGAAAAAATGGTTTCACACCTTAGAATTGGTGGATGAACAATATGTTGCTGAGGCAAATCCAAATAAAAAAACTGTTCCGTTACGGAAAAAACGAATTGTTATGACAGCGCTGGCAAGCGCCGCTGCCTGCCTTGCGCTTACTGTAACCGGCTTGTGGCTGTTTATGCCCTATGACAACGCCCCTCCCAGTATAGAGCACCACGAAAAGAACGACTACTACGCTGTGATTGAAAAGCTCAACGATTTCAAGAAAGAGCCTTTGCAATACAATAACAATTTTGATATGATTGTGGACGATGTGGGAGATATGTTTTTGGGCGGTGTAAAGGGCGATGCTGCCAACACCGCAGTGCCCGAGGCAGCAGCGCCGGGTGCTGATCGGGGTGACGGATACTTTGAGACGAACACCACCGGCACCAGTGGCACCGGTAGTAGCACCTACGAGGAAATCACCGACAATCAGGTGGAGGGTATTACGGAAGCTGACCGCATCAAACGCTCAAGCACCCACATCTACTATCTGGATGGCAGCACGCTGAAGATTTTCAATATCGCAGGTTTGGATTCCCTGCAGGTGGGCAGCATTGCGCTGGAGGAAACTGCCTATGAAGCCTACCAGCGGCAGTGGGCATTCTATCTGTCTGCGGACTGTAAGACCGCAACGGTGTTCACCAAGTACCAAAATGCGAAAAAACAGCTTTGCGTTGGCGTGATTGCTGTGGATGTCAGCGATCCGGCAAATCCTGTGGAGAAAAACCGGCTGGAGATTACCGGCAACTACCTGTCCTCCCGTGTGACCGACGGCAAGATCCTGCTGATGACAGAGTTTGTGTTGAACAAACAGACAATGGATTTTGACAAGGAGGAAACCTTCCTGCCGCAGATTAACGGAGAAAGCATTCCTTCCGATTGCATCGTGCTGCCGGAGGATGTCAATTCCGCCCGCTACACTGTGGTAATGAAGCTGGATGAAAACACCCTTGCAACCGAGGGTCAGACCGCATTCCTGTCCTACACCGAGGATATCTACGTGTCCCACGACCATATTTTCCTGACCCACGTATACGCAGATGTGCAGAAGCAGGAGAATGAGAATATCCGCAATGCTATGACGGAAATCACAGCTTTGCGCTACAAGGACGCTTTTGAAAAGAAAGGCACAGTGGTGGTCCGCGGCTATGTGAAGGACCAGTGGAGTATGGACGAATACGAGGGTATTCTCCGGGTGGTCACCACCACCAACGCCACAACGGTACACGAAACCTACGCAGGCAGTTCTGTTTCTGCAGAGATTTTGGTCACTGCCACCGGCAACTCCAACGCAAGCCTTTACTGTATCAACCTGAAGGATTTTCAGGTTGTGGCAAGTGTTGAGGACTTTGCTCCTCCCAGAGAGGAAGTGCAGTCTGTGCGGTTTGACAAGGAAACGGCTTATGTGTGTACCTCCATCGAGATGTCGGACCCGGTGTTCTTCTTCGATTTGTCGGATCTGAACAACATCACCTATAAGGATACCGGGAAGATTGACGGCTTCTCTTCTTCTTTGGTGAATTTCGGTGACGGGTATCTTCTGGGTATCGGACAGGAAAACTGGAACAACTTTAAGGCAGAAATCTATACGGAAACCGAAGACGGGGTAGAGGGCTTCTGCAAGTACGTTTTGGAGAATGTGGACTATTCTGCCGATTACAAGTCCTACTATATCGACAGAGAAAATCAACTGCTGGGCTTAGGCATTACAGATTTCAGCGGAGACAGCGTTGTGGACTACACCACAGGCCAAAAGGGGAATTCCCGTTATATCCTGTTGCATTTCGACGGATATAATTTGGTGGAGCTGATCAATGTAGAGCTGAAGGGCGACAATAACCTCAAGCGCGGTGTCCTTGTGGAGGGCTATCTGTATCTGTTCGGCAAGGAAGACTTCCAAGTACTTGCCACACCCTTTGTAGTTCCCAATTAAAAGCGTTTTCCCAAGGGCGGCTGCAGAATCTGCAGCCGCCCTTTTTGTAGACAGGATTGCGTTGACAAGCAGGGGAGCGGCTGATATAATTTACATCGAATCATCTACCTGTGCTGGAGGAAAACTATGGGCTTTGGGGAACTGTTTTTGTTGGCAATCGGCTTGAGTATGGATGCCTTTGCGGTGTCTGTGTGCAAGGGCTTGTCCGTGAAAAAAGCAGGCATAAAAGAAGCCACCATCTGCGGCGGTTGGTTTGGCGGTTTTCAGGCGCTGATGCCGTTAGCCGGCTATTATTTGGGGACGCTTTTTGCCGAAGCCATTAAAGCCTTTGATCATTGGATTGCCTTCGGCTTGTTGGCAATCATCGGCATCAATATGCTGAAAGAGGCCTTCAGCAAGGAATGTGACTGTGAGAATCATAATGCAGATTTTTCCGTGAAGACAATGTTTGTGATGGCGGTTGCCACCAGTATAGACGCGCTGGCGGTGGGCATTTCCCTTGCTATGGCAGGAAATGTAAATGTCCTTTTGGCGGTTGTGCTGATCGGTGTGACCACCTTCTTGCTGTCGGCGCTTGGCGTGAAAATCGGCAATCTCTTTGGTAACCGCTTTGAAAAGAAAGCCCAAATCGCCGGCGGTGTGATTCTGATTGTGCTGGGCGTAAAAATTCTTCTGGAGCATACAGGAGTTCTGAAATGATAAAGACAGATAGACGCGTGAGGCTGTGTGCAGCCTTGCTGGCAGTAAATATCCTGTTTATATGGGGTAATTCCTTGTTGCCCGGCGAGGTGTCCGGCGCAATCAGCCATTGGGTACGGAATGTTTTGGCGTTTTTGCTGCCCGGCGGCACAGACAGCCCCGATACCGGACACGGTCTTGTGAGAAAGCTGGCGCATTTTACGGAATTTGCCTGCTTGGGAGCACTGTTTACTTGGCTTTTGTCTATGTACAGAAAAGCTGCAATTTGGGCTTTGCCGTTGGGTGCTTTCGTGGCAAGTGTTGACGAAACCATTCAGCGCTTTGTGCCGGGCCGCGGCCCCAGTGTGATAGACGTGCTGATTGATACAGCAGGGGTGCTGCTGGGTATAGGGGTACTGCTTTTGGGATATACTGTAAGAAAATCCCAAAAATCAAAAAAGGAGGACCCAATGAAATGAAAAAGCAAATTACAATTTTGATGGCGCTGGCGCTTGCTCTGTCTATGACCGCCTGCAGAAGAAAGGCAAACACCAATACAACGACAGATACCAACCAACAAACCGCGCTGACCGGCACAATGGAGGAGAATGTCAACAAACTGATTCAGGCAGAGCCTGTGGAGTTTATGGGCGGAATGCTGCCGGTGGACCTGAAGGATACCTCTGAAGAGGGGCTTTGGCAGCTGAAAAGCACCACCGGCTTGGACTCTGCCGAGAAGATTACCGACGTTGCCGTCTATGAGCCGATGACCGGCTCGCAGGCGTTTTCTCTGGTGCTGGTGCGGGTGGCAGAGGGTAACGACCCCAAGGATGTTGCCCAACAGATGAAAGAGAATATCGACCCCAATAAGTGGATTTGCGCCAGAGCAGATCAGGTATCTGTCGCAGGCTATGGCGATACGGTTTTGTTTGTGATGGCAGACAGCAATTTGGACGTTGAGACAGAGGATTATGTAGAAGCCTTCAAAACCCTCTGTGGCGGAAAATTGGACTTTACTATGTAAAATACGTGTTTTGGGCGTGTTGGAAAGCACGCCCAATTTTATAGAATGTAACGGATGCCCCAAGGAGGGTAAGTATGCTTTTTTCCAGTGTTCCATTTTTATATTACTTCCTGCCGGCAGTGCTTTTGTGCTATTTTCTTGTGCCGAAAGGGCTGAAAAACACCGTATTATTGGTGTTCAGCCTGGCTTTTTATGCTTGGGGCGAGCCCAAATATGTACTGCTGATGCTGGCGACCATTGCGCTATTTTATATCTGCGGTTTGGCAATCGGCAAGGCAAACACACAAAGCCTGAAAAAACTGTGGCTGCTTGTTTCGGTTGTTGTGGGCGTGGGTTTGCTGGCAGTGTTTAAGTACGCAGATTTCTTTATCGGCAGCTTCAATGCAGCAACCGGATTGAGCCTTCCTTTTTTGCGTCTGGCGCTGCCCATCGGCATCAGCTTTTACACCTTCCAATGCTTAAGCTACACCATTGATGTGTATCGGGGGAACGTTCCTGTGCAGAAAAACCCCATCCGCTTTGGCGCTTATGTCACGCTTTTTCCCCAGCTGATTGCCGGCCCTATTGTGCGTTACATTGATGTGGCGCGGGAACTGGAAAACCGTAGCCATAGCTGGGAGAATTTTCGATACGGCATACGCCGCTTTCTGATTGGCTTGGGAAAGAAAATTCTGCTGGCAGACCAGTTTGCGCTGCTGATAAAGCTGTTTCGCCAAGCTCCGGAGCCATCTGTTCTGTTTTATTGGATGTACGCCATCGCCTTTATGCTGAATATCTATTTTGATTTCTCCGGCTATTCCGATATGGCAATCGGCTTGGGCAGAATTTTCGGTTTTCACTTCCACGAGAATTTCAATTATCCTTACCTATCCAAAAGCGTTACGGAGTTTTGGCGCCGGTGGCATATGAGCCTTGGCAGCTGGTTTCGGGATTATGTGTACATCCCGATGGGCGGTAACCGGGTGAGCCGTGCCCGTTGGGTGTTAAACATTCTGACGGTGTGGCTGCTTACCGGCCTGTGGCACGGGGCAGCGTGGAATTTTGTCCTGTGGGGGCTGCTGTTTGCTGTTTTGCTGCTGATTGAAAAATGGGTACCTGCTCTGCAAAGACTTCCGCAGCTTTTGCGGCATCTGTATGTGCTGCTGCTGATTTGCATTAGCTTTGTGCTGTTCAATGCAGAAACCCTTACGCAGGCAGGCGCAGACCTTTTGGGAATGTTTGGCTTTGGCGGCGTGCCGCTGGTCACATGGGAAACGCTGTATTATTTGCGTAGCTTTGCAGTATTGTTGATTGTGGGTGCAATCGGCGCAACACCCGTCGTAAAACGTGGCGCAGAGCGAATTTCTGCGACTGCTGTAGGCGCAGTCTTAGAGCCGATACTGCTCATAGCGTTGCTGCTGTTGTGCACAGCCTGTTTGGTGGACGGTTCTTTCAGCCCGTTTTTGTATTTCCGTTTTTAAGGAGCATAGTATGAATAAGAAATTGCGTAATGCCGGCATTGTTGCTTTGCTGCTTCTGTGGATGGCGCTGACGGCGTTTCTGTGGTTTTCTCCTCCAAAGGCGCTGTCTGTTGCGGAGCGTAGACCGTTGCAGCAAATGCCCGAGTTTTCGTTAGAAAATTTGGTGAACGGCAGCTTTATGGGGAAGTTTGAGGAATACACACTGGATCAGTTTCCCCTGCGGGACGGATTTCGCAGGTTGAAATCTATTTTCTCTTACAATGTATTGCAGCAGCAGGATAACAACGGCATCTATGTGCAGGATGGCTACGGGGGAAAATTGGAGTATCCCTTGAATTCTGTTTCCGTGTCCTATGCGCAAAAGCGGTTTTCCCATATTTACGAGACGTATTTGAAGGATACAGACAGTAAGATTTACCTGTGTGTTGTGCCGGATAAGGGCTATTATTTGGCAGAGGACAACGGCTATCCGGCAATGGATTACGAAAAGCTGTTTGCGGATATGTCTGCCGGTATGCCTTGGGCGCAGCCGGTGGATGTCACGCAAACCTTAGAAATCACCGACTACTACCGCACAGATACCCATTGGCGGCAGGAGAAGCTGGTGAAGGTAGCCCAAAGGCTCTGCGATGCGATGGGTGTAACACCGCCAAAGGAAGCTGATTTTACCCAAACCCTTGTAACGCAGGACTTTTACGGGGTGTACTACGGGCAGGCGGCGCTTCCTATGGAATCGGAGCCGCTGTATATTATGGAAAGCCAGCTGCTTTCTGCCTGCCGTGTGTATAACCACGAAACAGGGAAGTATGGGCATATTTACGATATGGAAAAGCTGGCAGGACTTGACCCTTACGATGTGTATCTGTCCGGCCCGCAGGCGCTGCTGACCATAGAAAACCCCAACGCCACCACAGAAAAGGAGCTGATTGTGTTTCGGGACTCCTTCGGAAGCGCCTTGACACCGCTGCTGGTGCAGGGATATCAAAGGGTAACCTTAGTGGATACCCGTTATATTCACCCCACATTGCTTTCCCAGCAGCTAACCTTTGACGGGCAGGATGTGCTGTTTCTTTACAGTACGTTGATTTTGAACAATAGCGCAAGCTTAAAATGACAAAACCGGGAAATTTTTCTCGGTTTTGTCATAAATTTGGTCATATTTCCACTTGACGGAAAAGTGGAATGTGGTATGATATGTATGCGAAATATCGAATATTTTGATACAATTGCTGTATTTTTGATATGTTCTAATAAACACAATGGGAGAATTCTATGGAAGTCAACGAAAATGAATACACAACCGTACCGGAGAAAAAATCTCCTTATGCAGACTCTCCTTATGAGAGTGCCTACATAGCGCCTGAAACGGAAAAACCGCAAAAGTGCAGCCCCGCGTCCAAGTCCAGACGGGGAAGACCTGTGCTGGCGGTGCTGCTGATTGTTGTCTGCTGCGCGGCCACAGGGTTTGGCGTGTCTAAGGCGTGGCAGAATAAGTTTTCCCGTATGGAAACCGCAATGAATGAAAAATTCGATGCTTTGGAACAGCTCTATGGGGAATCGAAGAACGAAAACACATCCCAGCAGTTGCCCGAGCAAAACGCTCAAACATTGGGACAGGTCTATGCCCAGAATGTGAAGGCGGTTGTGGTTGTAACCTCTGACTACGGTCAGGGCTCCGGCTTTTTAATTTCTGCCGACGGCTATGTGGTGACCAATTATCACGTGGTGGAACAGGATAAGCAGGTGGAAGTGACGCTCCACAGTGGAGAAACGATGGCAGCGGAGGTTGTGGGACACGAATCCGGTAATGACATTGCGCTGTTGAAGGTGGATGGGGAGAATTTGCCCTTTGCAACCATCGGCAGCAGCGATAAGCTGGCAGTGGGCGATCAGGTGGCTGCAATCGGCAATCCCTTGGGTGAACTGACTGCCAGCTTGACCGTGGGATATATCAGCGCCAAGGATCGGGTGATGGACACCGACGGCAATGTGATCAATATGCTCCAGACAGATGCGGCAATCAACGCCGGCAACTCCGGAGGCCCTCTGTTTAATATGAACGGAGAAGTGGTGGGCATTATCACCGCAAAGTATTCCGGCTCCAGCGACTCCGGCGCATCCATTGAAGGCCTTGGCTTTGCGATTCCCACGGATGATGTGGTGGGAATTCTTTCCGATTTGAAGGAATTTGGATATGTGACCGGCGCGTACTTAGGCGTGTATGTGCGGGATGTGTCTGAATCTGCTCAGTCCTACGGCTTGCCTGCAGGCGCCTATATCGAAGATGTGATTGACGGCTATTGCGCCAAAAAAGCGGGAATTCGCAAGGGTGACATTGTTGTAAATCTTGGCGGCTACGATGTAGATTCCGTCACAACTCTGACGCGGGTGCTCCGCCGGTTCGAGGCAGGGCAGAGTGTATCTGTTATGGTATACCGCAACGGAAAACAGGAATACTTAAATGTTACCTTGGATGAAAAGCCTGTGCAGGAGGAATCCTCTACAGAGGAAACCCTGCCTGCACCTACTCCCAATCAGGGTAGCGGCAATGGCTGGTTCGACTTTTTTGCGCCTTTCTTTGGCATCGGTTGATAGCGTTACAGAACGCAGGCTTGTTCTGTAATCAGGAGGATAATTGTGAAAAGAAAAGAAATTAACCCCAAAACCAAGCGCGTTTTGCTGATAATTCTCAGCGTTCTTTTGGCGGTGATATTGATTGCGCTGATCTTAGGCACTGCCTATATGGAAAAAATGCTAAACCTTATTAACAGAAATCCGGACGACAGTACCATATCTTCAGAGGAATATCAGGAGTTCCTTGAAAAACAGGAAGAGACGCTGGATTCCAATTACACCGGTGAAACCGATGACCCTAACGACGTGCAATGGGAGTCCAACAAGGCACCGGTTACAGATGAGGAGCACATTATCAACATTATGCTTATCGGTCAGGATCGACGGCCGGGGCAAGGACGGCAACGCTCGGACGTGATGGTTCTTTGTACAGTTAATAAGTCCACACAAGAATTGACGCTCACCTCTTTTATGCGGGATATGTATGTGCCAATCCCGGGTTATGAGGATAATAAAATGAATGCCACCTACGCCTTTGGCGGTATGAAGCTTTTGGATAAGTGTTTGGAAAATAGCTTTGGTATTCACGTAGACGGCAATATTGAAGTTGATTTTGACGGATTTAGGGACGTTATTGATCTGATGGGTGGTGTGGAGATTAATCTGACCAACTCGGAAGCAAACCATTTAATTTCCAAAGGATACAAGGTGCATGCAGGCGTGTGCCAATTGGACGGAAGAACCGCACTGATCTATGTCCGAACCCGTTCTGTGGGTAACGGCGATTTTGACCGCACCGGACGGCAACGAAAGCTTCTCAATGCCCTGATTGATAAATGTAAGGGTATGAGCCTGAATCAAATGAAGAATCTGCTGGAGAAAGCACTGCCGATGATTACCACGGATATGAGCAACCGGCAATTGCTGGATTACCTTATGGAGCTGGTGCCCATACTTGCCAATCTGAAGGTGAACAACTTGCGGATTCCGGCGGACAACACGTCGGAGCAGACATATTACAAATATGCCTATTATAAGCATGCAGGCAGTGTGCTTGTGCCGGATTTGGAGGCAAACCGGCAAAAACTGCAGGAGATTATGGCAAAAGCACCGGAATGATAAACAAGAGCAGGACGTGCAACCACGTCCTGCTCTTTTCTTTATTATTTTTTGTACAGATTACGGAGGAAACGCTTTGCCACAGGGTTTTCCATACGCAAATCAACGGTGGAAATGATGTAGCGCTTGCCTTCGTAAACCTTTTCGGCAACTGCGTACAGCGGGGGAACCGCTTGACCGTCCAAAACGGCCTCGAAGTCGTTGCCGGTGGTCAGAATCGGTGTGAAGCCTTCTGCCCGGAAGCACAGACTTGACAAGGGAGACAGACGGTCCAAGGACTTATCGTACCACATTCTGAAGTCCATAGGCTCAAACTCTGCAACGGCAGGATGCCCTGTCTTCCGGGACAGGAAGTAAACAGGAGACAAGGGAGACTTAATCATATCAATGGTTTCACCGGCAATCTCGTGTTTGCCGACTTCCAAATCGTTGATAAAGACGATTTCGTCATTTTCCGGCACAGTCACATCAGCAAATACCTCAACAGGGAAATCCTGCCAGGAAACTACCTGCTCCTTGGGGTCGAGAAGGATGGCGCGAACAGTATATTTCTGCCGGTCGGCAACCTCCGGCGCGGTGAAATCACAGCTTGCCACATATTCTGCGGTGCAGGCATCAGCCTGTACGGGCTTGTTGCCGGAGAGAATCATCTGACCGTCCTTGTAAAGCTCGTAACGTACCTGCCAGCCGTCGTTTAGGACCTTGTTGGTATCGTTACAGATATGGGTTTCGATGCTGACGTTTTCTCCGCAGTAATAGGTGAATCTGTCGCTGCGCAGGGTCAGCAGAATGGGGGACAGGGCCTTGCGATAAGCAAAGTAGGCGGGCTTGGGATTCCGCTCGCAGTCCATAATGGTCTTCATCCAGCCGGCGGGCCAAGCGTCAATGTACAGGTGAATTGCAAAGGAAATCATACGGGGGTCACGGCGATAGCTCTCGGTCATCATCTTGGTAGCATATTCCTGATGGGCCTGAGAAGCCTCTACCCAAGCCTCCATAGTGGGTTCGGGTGTGTCAAAGAAGTAGTTGTGGAAGGCCTTTGTTTGACCGCCTAAAACTTTGCCGGGGTCAAAGGGCTCCTGAATCCACTCTGCCGGATACCGCCGCCGCATCAAATCTGCGAAGTCAATACCCTCTGCGCCGTACTCACCGCAGCCGTAGTACCAGCCGGGGGCGCATTTCTGACTGAAGCCCCGGTACAGCATACCGTAGTCCAGCTGACCGCCGTTGTACCACATAGTATAGCAGTGAATGTCGGGCATTGTGGTGTTCGTGGGAGGATCGAAGTCTCCGTCGCAGTGCTTAATCACATAGCCGGGAGCGGTGTATTCCACCAGCTGGTCGCATACCTCAAAGAAGACCTCCATTTCCGGATGGAGCATAAAGCGGTGGGGCTTGCCGGAGGCGTGGCTCCAACGCTCGTTCATATAGCTGATCATAATGTTACAGGGGTGGGAACGGATCAGCCGCATCATTTCTTCTACCTGACGGAAGGCTTCGCAGAACTTGTTTCTGCGGATAACGCCAAACAGGGGGAAGTCGGTTTGGGTTAGTAAACCCAGCCGGTCGCAATACTGATAAACCTCGTCCTGAACAGGACGTTGGGTCAGCCGCCAGTAGTTCATATTGCAGACCTTCGCCAGCAGAATATCGTCAATTAACTGTTCGAAATCACCGTTGAGAACATCCTGCTGTTCAAAGCCCATGGTGTTTGCGCCGCGAAGGCGAATTTTTTCGCCGTTTAAGTAGAACATACCCTTGGGGGAGGATTCCAAATCCTGCTTAAAGCTGCGCATACCGAAGTTTACCTTTTGGCAGTCAACGGTGGCATCGTTGTAACACAGAGAAACCTGCATCTGATACAGATTCGGCTCTTCCAAAGACCAAACCTTGGGGTTGGGCAAATCAATGCGCAGGCGGTATTCGTGTCTGCCGTGTTCTGCTTTCAGGGAAACGGTTGGCGGGTTTTCGCCCTCGGCAGGATCATATTGATCCCAAGCATAGTCCCACTTGCGGTTGTGACCCTTGATGAAAACAGGGTCAATCTTTTTGTTCTCAAATACGGTTTCTTCAAAGTTCTCACCGTACAAGGACACCAAGAAGGAAACCTCGCGGGTTTCGTAGGTGGCATTTTCTACCTCCACCCACAGGGTCATTGCGCTGTTTTCCAAATCGGGCTGTACATACAGGTCGGTGATGTTGCAGGTGTCCCGCACTTCAATGTAAATGTCCTGATACAGACCCATACCGGGGGGGCAGTGATGCCAGCCGGATTGGGGGTCATCATAGCCCGGGCCGGTGGCGCCGTACAGCTTGTCACCGGCACAGGGATTGCTGCCAAATAGACCCTGCCGTGTGTTGCTGCGGTAGATGTAGTCATTTTCCAAGGTGATGTGCAAATCGTTTTCACCGGTATGCACCAAACGGGTAATATCAAACTCAAAGGCGCCAAAGAAGCCTTCGTGAGTGCCGGCAATTCTTCCGTTGACCAGCACGCCGGTTTTGTAGTCAGCGCCACGGCAGCAGAAATATACAGCCTTGCCATCGAAGTTGTCCAGCGTGAATTTTGTGGTAAATTCCTGCACTGCATCGCCGCAGGGGCCACCGTAGAAAGGAACGGTTACCTCTTCGCTGCCGTCCTTGATAAAGTGCCGCAGGTCAATGCGTGTTCTGTAATTGGGGATTTTGGGAGCCAGTTCCCGCAGGAAGGGCTTGTATTTTTCCCGCAGGTCAGCCAAAGCCTCCAGCATTTCCTCCCGGGTAGACATATCCTTGGGGACAGAAACGGGGTTGCCGGTATTGCCGGTTAATACACATGGATTCTTCTCGAAGGGGATCGGTAAGGGCTGCACAAGTGTACCTGTGCCGCCTTGCTGAGCAAGTCTTGCATATTGCTCAAACAGGTCCTTTTTTGGGGCAGCGCACATAGGAATATCCTCCTTAATTCCTTTTATTTTTGCGGTTATTACTATACCATACGGGTACTTGGAAAACAAGTTCAATTTACAAATTTTGCATAGATAACATCTGACATAAATCTGCAGAGATTTCCGCAGACAACGGGCTTTGCTGCAGGGCGCTTATCAAGGCGACGGTTTCAAACCGACAGCCAACAAATGCGGCTTCCACAATGTTTGACAAAGTCCAGTCCATAGAATCGGAATAGACCTTTGCGCCTGTGACGATACCATTCTTGGCCTCCAGCTGCAGATGAATATGCCCCCAAGGGAAATGTGCTTCACATGCAAAGGAGAAGGGAAGCGGCGTACCGAATAAATACTCCCAGCTGCTGTATTTCTCTTTTAATTCGGTGATTGCTGCCAAATCCGCATCTGTTAGTTTCAAAGCAGCAGCCGCGCCGCCGTAAACCTCTGCAAAGGCTTTCGCCATATGCTGCTTCATAGCGGCAATTGTCAGCCCGGGAGACAGCTCCTTCAAATTCACCACACGGGAACGGACGGACGCAACACCCTTTGCCTCCAGCTTGGCTTTGGGAGGGCTGAGATACCGCCCCAGCTTTTCTTTGTCCACATCCACCATCAGCGTGCCGTGATGATAGGCGTGGGTGGCGTTCTGATAAAAGGCATTTCCGGAGAATTTACGCCCGTCTGCCAATAGATCGTTCCGTCCGGACTTTTCGGCGGTAATGCCTGCCAATGCACAGGCTCGCTGAATCACAGCCACCTGCTTGTCCAAATCGTAATCCTCTTTACGCATAATAAAGGTGAAATTCAGATTTCCCAAATCGTGGAATACCGCGCCGCCGCCGGAAAGCCTTCGGGCAAGCTTACCGCCTTCTTCTTCCAGCAGGGAAGTGCGGCATTCCAGCCACGCATTTTGATTTTTTCCAATTACCACGGTGTTTTGATTCTGCCACAGATACAGCACGCACACTCCCGGCGGGGTAATGTCCATTAGATGCTTTTCTGTTGCTAAGTTGAAATAGGGGTCAAAAGCGGTGCTTTCGAAAACGTGAAGCTTTGTAATCATACAGATCCTTTCTCGTACAGGGTTTGGGGTTATTATAAAATAGCCCAAGGGATACGTCAACAATATTTTGTTAAATTCCCTTGACAAAAAATGTGTTTTAGTGTTATATTTGTTATATTAAAATAACATTATAACATCCGAGGTATCACCATGAATCAAATTCGTTTGAATAGGATGAAGACCTATATTGAAAAAAAGAATGTTGTCACCATCAAAGAACTGCAGGCGCTGTTCCCGGAGGTGTCCTTAATGACCATCCACCGGGATTTGGACGCCTTGACGGAAGCAGGCGTGGTGGTGAAATTCCGCGGCGGTGCAAAATCCGTGCGCCACAACGGCGATCCGGAGTTCAATGTGCGGATCGGGGAGAACAACTCCGGAAAGTTTGCCATTGCCCAAAAGGCTATGGAGCTGATCCAGCCCCACAGCTCGGTATTTTTGGATGCCAGCACCACCAATTTGATGCTGGCGCGGAGCTTGCCGGATATAAATCTGAACATTATTACCACAGGGCCCAGCATTGCGCTGGAGCTCTGCAGGCTGCATAATCCGGTGGTGACCCTGTGCTGCGGCACCATAAACCGGAAAAATTTGGCCCTTTCCGGTCAAAATACCTTGGAAATGCTGAAGAAAATCAACATAGATTTGGCATTTATCGGTGTGTCGGGATTTAGTCTGGAGGCAGGCTTTACCTGCGGTACAGAGGGGGATATGCTGGTGAAGCGTATGGTCATTCAAAAGGCTCGCACCAGCGTTGTGATGTGCAGCCACGACAAGCTCAAATGCCTGATGCCTTACACCTTTGCCCATCTTTCCGATGTGGATTATCTGATTTCCGATGAGCCGATGCCGGAGGCGTTTGCCGATGCCGCAAAGCAGGCTGGCTTAAAAATTTTATAAGGAAGCCAAGGCCGAATTCTGCATAGAACAGCAGAATTCGGCTTTCCCACTTTTGTAGCAATTAACTATTGACGAAAGGTGTAGTGAGGTGTTATAATTAACAAGCTATAACAATGGGGGAGTTTGGATACCAACCGCCCTCAAAAATAAAGGAGGAAATCCCTTTGGCAAATGCTGTTATTATGCCCAAAGCTGGCATAACCGTAGAAAGCTGTATCATCGGCGAATGGGTTAAGAAGGTTGGCGACACCGTAAACGTCGGCGACGTTCTGTTTACCTACGAGACCGATAAGGCAAGCTTCGAGTGTGAATCCACTGCAGCAGGTACTCTTTTGGACATCTTCTTTGAAGAGGGTGACGAGGTTCCCTGCTTGACAAACGTCTGCGCCGTCGGTAACCCCGGCGAAGACACCTCTGCTCTGCGTGGCGGTTCCGCTGCCGACGCACCTGCTGAGGCTCCCGCTGCAGCACCCGCAGCCGCCGCTGCACCTGCTGCTACACCTGCCGCTTGCGCCACCAAGGCCCGCGGTGTTCTGATGCCCAAGGCCGGCATCACCGTCGAGAGCTGCATCATCGGCGAGTGGCTGAAGAAGGTTGGCGATCAGGTTAAGGTCGGCGACGTTCTGTTTACTTACGAGACCGACAAGGCTTCCTTCGAGTGCGAATCCACCGAGGAAGGCGAGCTGTTGGCTATCTTCTACGAGGAAGGCGACGAAGTTCCCTGCCTGGAGAACGTCTGCGCTGTTGGTCCTCACGGTGAGCCCACCGATTGCCTGAAGGGCATCGGCGGCACTCCCGCTGCTGAAGCAACTGCTGAGGCTGCTGCTCCTGCCGCTGAGGCTGCTGCTACACCCGCTACCGGCGGTGTGGAAACTGTCATTATGCCCAAGGCCGGCATTACTGTTGAGTCCTGCCTGATCGGCGAATGGCTGAAGAAGGTTGGCGACCAGATTAAGATCGGCGACGTTCTGTTCACCTACGAGACCGACAAGGCTTCCTTCGAGTGCGAGTCCACTGCAGAAGGCGAGCTGCTGGAGATCCTCTATAACGAGGGTGACGAAGTTCCCTGCCTGGAAGCTGTCTGCAAAATCGGCGTGAAGGGCGCTGCTGCCGCAGCACCTGCCGGCAACGCCGGCGCTGCCGTATCTCCCAGAGCCAAGAAGCTGGCTGCTACCGCCGGTGTGGATGCCACTATGGCAACCGGTACCGGTCCCAACGGCCGCATCATCGAGCGTGATGTCCGCGAGCTGATGGCCAATCCTCCCGCTCAGGCTGCTGCTCCCGCAGTTGCTGCCGAGGCACCTGCTGCCGCTCCTGCTGCTGCACCTGCAGCTGCTCCTGCTGCAAGCGAAGCCGAATACAAGGATGTGAAGTTCAGCGGTATCCGCCGTGCAATCAGCAAGTCTATGACTACCTCCTTGCACACGATGGCTCAGCTGACCCACAACACCTCCTTCGACGCAACCAACATTCTGAACTACCGCAAGGCTCTGAAGGCTGCCGGTGGCGAGTACGCAGGCATTACCTTGGGCGACATCATTCTGTATGCTGTTTCCCGCACCCTGCTGAACCACCCCGACCTGAACGCCAATATGCTGGATGACAACTCCATCCGCCTGTTCAACCACGTGAACCTGGGTGTGGCTGTGGATACTCCCCGTGGCCTGATGGTGCCCACCATCTTCCACGCAGACGAGATGAGCCTGCTGGAGATCTCCAAGGCTGTTAAGGCTTTGGCAGCTGAGTGCCGCGACGGCGCAATCAGCCCCGACAAGCTGTCCGGTGGCTCCTTCACCGTATCCAATCTGGGTAATATGGGCGTTGAGTCCTTTACTCCTGTTATCAATCCTCCCCAGACCGGTATTCTGGGTGTTTGCGGCACTATCGACCGTGTCCGCAAGGGCGCAGACGGCTCTATCGAGCTGTACCCCGCAATGGGCCTGAGCCTGACCTATGACCACCGCGCTGTGGACGGCACACCCGCAGCTAAGTTCCAAAAGGAACTGGGCTTCAATCTGGAGAACTTCACAGTTCTGCTGAGCAAGTAAGAGGTGGCTATGGAACTGTTCGATTTACTGGTCGTTGGCGGCGGACCCGGCGGATACCTTTGCGCTGAGCGTGCTGCCCAAGGCGGTATGAAAGTTGCCTTGTTTGAGAAAAGAGCCCTTGGCGGCACTTGCCTGAATGAGGGCTGTATCCCCACCAAGACACTGCTGAACTCTTCCAAAATGTACCGTCACGCAACCGAAAGCGAGGCCTACGGTGTTACCGCCAGCGGTGTCATCTTCGACCACGCAAAGGTAGTGGCACGGAAGAATAATGTGGTAAAAACACTGGTTGCCGGTGTTGGCGCAACAATGAATGCCAACAAGGTAACCGTGATTACCGGAGATGCAGTTATCTCCGGTCGCGCAGATGATGGCTTTGCTGTCACTGCAAACGGAACAACCTATACCGGACGCCGGCTGGCAATTGCCAGCGGCTCCGAAACCGTGATTCCCCCCGTTCCCGGCCTGAAAGAGGGCTTGGCAGCCGGCTTCGTGGTGACCAACCGCGAGGTGCTGGATTTGATGGAACTACCCAAGGAAATGGTAGTTATCGGCGGCGGTGTTATCGGTTTGGAAATGGCCTACTACTTCGCCTCTGTGGGCGTTAAGGTAACGGTTATTGAGATGATGCCCAAGATTGCCGGCGCAACCGATCCGGAAATCTGCAAGGTGCTCACCGACGCCTTTGAAAAGCGTGGTATGGTATTCAAGCTCTCTGCCAAGGTGCTGGAAGTGAAAACCAATTCCGTCATCTACGAGGAGAACGGCCAGCAGAAGGAAATCGCCTGCGATAAGGTTCTGCTTTCTGCCGGTCGCCGTCCTGCTACCGCAGGCATCGGCTTGGAAACACTGGGTCTGCAAATGGATAGAGCTGCCATTGTCACTGACCGTCATATGTGCACCACTGTACAGAATGTGTACGCAGTAGGCGACTGCAACGGTAAGTCTATGCTTGCCCACACCGCCTACCGGGAAGCTGAGGTTGCGGTAAACCATATGTTGGGCAAGTGTGACGAAATGCGTTATGACGTAATCCCTGCCGTTATCTACACCGACCCTGAGGTGGCATCCATTGGCCACAGCAAGGAAGGCGCAGAGAAACTGGGTATGAACGTAAAGGAAGTAAAGCTTCCTATGTCCTACGCAGGCCGTTACTTGGCAGAGACCAACGGCGGCAAGGGCTTTATCAAGCTGGTGGTGGACACCGACCGTAACCGGCTGGTTGGCTGCCATATGGTAGGCTCCTACGCATCTGAAATCATTATGACCGCAACGATGATGGTGGACACCGAGCTGACACCCGATCGCTTGAAAAAGCTGGTATTCCCTCATCCCACGGTTGCAGAAATTATTCGTGAAGCAATTTTCCATATTTAAGGAGGAAATAAAATATGCCTAAGAGTTTATTTGTTGATCCTAAGGAAGTCCGTGCAGCCGGTAAGGTTACATTTAACGACATTCCCGTGAATCAGTACAACAAGTCCGTGAAGGACGAGCTGAAGTCCGGCAAGTACACCAAGGAAGACCTGATTCGTATCTTCCGCGATATGACCGTTCTGCGTGAGTTCGAGACCATGCTGAACAACATCAAGACCCAAGGCGGCTACAACGGTATCGACCATACCTACCCCGGTCCTGCGCACCTGTCCATCGGTCAGGAAGCAGCCTGTGTAGGTCAGGCATACCTGCTGGACGAGAACGACTTCGCTTTCGGCAGCCACCGCTCCCACTCCGAGATTCTGGCTAAGGCTCTGTCCACCATCAACAAGATGAGCGACGAGCAGCTGATGAACGTGATGGAGAACTTCCTGGAGGGCAAGTGCCTGCGTTCTACCCAGCGTCTGGGTGAGACCAAGGACGTGAAGGAGCTGGCTATCCGCTTCATCCTGTACGGTACACTGTCTGAGATTTTTGCCCGTGAGACCGGTTTCCACCTGGGTATGGGCGGCTCTATGCACGCCTTCTTCCTGCCCTTCGGTATCTACCCCAACAACGCAATTGTTGGCGGCTCCGGCACTATCTCCACCGGCGCAGCCCTGTTCAAGAAGGTAAATGACAAGAAGGGTATCGTTGTCTGCAACGTTGGCGACGCTGCTATGTCCCGTGGTCCTGTTTGGGAAGCTCTGAACTTCGCTGCTATGGACCAGTACAAGACCTTGTGGGAGTCCCACAAGGACGGTATGCCCATCCTGTACAATATCTTCAACAACTCCTACGGTATGGGCGACCAGACCCGCGGCGAGACCATGGGCCAGGGCGTTATGGCTCGTATCGCTTCCGGCGTAAGCCCCACTCAGTTCCACGCTGAGACTGTTGACGGCTTCAACCCCTTGGCAGTGATCGACGCTATGGAGCGCAAGCTGGAGCTGCTCCGCAACGGCCAGGGCCCTGTAATGCTGGAAACCCTTACTTACCGTTTCTCCGGCCACTCCGTCTCCGACCAGAACGCTTACCGTACAAAGGAAGAGATGGACGCTTGGAAGGAAGTGGACCCGCTGACCACCTATCCCGCAGAGCTGGTTAAGGCCGGTGTTATGACCCAGGCTGAGGTAGACGCTATCTTGGAGGAAACCAAGGAGCGTATGACTCTGATCTGCAAGGCAGCTGCCGATCCCGAGATCAGCCCCTACTGCGATTTCGATAAGGATCCCGCTGTGGTTGAGCGTCTGATGTTCTCCAATCAGCAGGTCGAGGCTTTTGAAGCACATCGTACTCCTGAGTTCACCGTTCCCAAGGAAGAGGCCGAAGGCTACAAGAAGATCAAGTCCAAGAGCCGCAGCCCCTGGGATGCAGACGGCAAGCCCGTTTCCAAGATGAAGCTGTACAACCTTCGTGACGCTCTGTCTGAGGTTATCTGGGACCGCTTCTACGAGGATCCCACTTTGATCGCTTACGGCGAAGACTGCCGTGACTGGGGTGGCGCATTCGCTGTTTACCGTGGTATGATGGACGCTCTGCCTCACTGCCGTCTGTTCAACTCCAACCTGGCTGAAGGCGCAATCGTTGGTACTGCTGTTGGTTACGCACTGTCCGGCGGCCGCGCTCTGGTAGAGCTGATGTACGCTGACTTCATCGGCTGCGCCGGTGACGAGATCTTCAACCAGATGGCTAAGTGGCAGTCTATGTCCGCCGGCATCCTGAAGATGCCTCTGGTTCTGCGTGTTTCTGTTGGCTCCAAGTACGGCGCACAGCACTCTCAGGACTGGACCGCACTGTGCGCACACATCCCCGGCCTGAAGGTGGTATTCCCCGCAACTCCCTGGGAAGCTAAGGGTCTGATGGAGACCGCTCTGAAGGGCACTGACCCTGTTGTCTTCTTCGAATCTCAGAGAATCTACGACAAGGGTGAAGAGTTCCACGAAGGCGGCGTGCCTGCTGAGCGTTACGAAATCACCATTGGTGACGTGAACAAGATTCGCGACGGTAAGGACGTTACCATCCTGACCGTGGGTGCTGTTCTGTACCGGGCTATGGATGCTGTAAAGGAACTGTCCGAGAAGTACGGTATGGAGGCTGAGGTTATTAACCTGCACTCTTTGGCTCCTCTGGATTACACCAAGATTGTGGAGTCCGTCCGTAAGACCGGTCGCGTGGTGCTGGTATCCGATGCTTGCGCCCGTGGCAGCTTTATGAATGACGTTGCCCGTAACATCACCGAGCTGTGCTTCGACGATTTGGATGCGCCTCCCGTTGTGATCGGCGCTAAGAACTGGATTACACCTCCCTTCGAGTTCGACAAGTACTTCTTCCCGCAGGCTGAGTGGATCATTGACGCTATCAATGATAAGCTGATTCCTTTGGAAGGCCACGTGTCCACCACCGGTTGCACCGAAGCTGAGCACATCCGCCGCGCTAAGGAAGGCGTGTAAGCAACAATGGAGATACAACGCACTGCCAATGCAGGTGTGCTGCTGAAGCTGGATGGCGTGTCTATCCTGCTGGACGGGCTTGCAGACAGGGTGGAAGGCTACCTTCCCACACCGCCTGCTATCGCCCAAGACTTGCTGGACAACCTGCCGGATATCTTGGCGTTTACCCATTGCCATAAAGACCATTGCAGTGAAGCGTTGCTTCTCCCATACCGCAAACAGAATCTCCGGCCCATTATTGGGCCGGAGTTACTGCATCAAGGCGCGGTAAAAGTGGGGGATGTGACGATTACACCTGTGGCAAGCCGCCACTTGGGCAAGGCTGAGCCGGGACTTACCCACGTCAGCTACATTGTGCAGGGAAGCAAATGCCTGTGGTTTATGGGCGATGCTGCGCCTTTGCAGTGGAAAAACCGCACCGATTTACCCAAACCGGACGTGCTGATTGCCCCCTATGCCTACGGTAACACCAAGGCGGTATGGGATATGACCTGCAGCCTGACAAGGAATGTGGTTTTGCTGCACCTACCGGACAGAGAAAAGGATATATACGGTCTGTGGGACGGTGTGGATTCCACCACCCGCGGCACTACCGCCAACCTTTACATTCCGCAAATCGGTGAAACCATTGCAATCTAAATGAATATAGGAACGAATCTTCCAATAAAGAAAAGGCGTGCTGCATTGCAGCACGCCTTTTGCTTATTTATAATAATTGCAGGTGAGTAAAAGATTGCTGATTGTCCGGAATTCAGAGGACAGCGCAGCCATCTGTGTGATTTCCTCTTGGGTTACGGACCTGTTTTGTGTGTTCATCAGAATCTGTTCGTTTTTGTAGGCGACACCCTCGCAAATCCAGCTTCCGTCGGGGAAGAGGGCGAAGCCTATATAGTTCGGGTCAAAGGCGTCCTGCCCTAAATAGGAATAGGGAGAATCAACGCCCAGCAGATTCAGTACCGTGGGGAGAAAATCCGCTGTGTTCAGGGTCTTGCTGACTTCCATAGACGGGCCGTCTGCCGACCAGATAAAGCAGGGAGTCTTTTCCAGCAATAATTCCTCGCTGACACCGGAATGCCCGTATAGTTCCTCCATATCCTTATAGCCGTAGGTGTAGTGGTCGGTCATCGCCACAATTACAGTGTTTTCCAGCTGCCCATTGGCTTCCAGTTCGGTTAGCAGACGGGCAAACATATTGTCCACCAGCTTGGCCTTTACCCGCGCGCAATCCTCTTCTTCACTGCCGTAGGCACCCCGATAGCTGGGGTATTTGCGCAGAGCATAGGCGCTGAGCACCTCGTTGTATTTGTAGCTTAAGTGCGCAGACCGGGTGATGATGGTGTTAAAGGTTAAACCGTCCCGGAAAAAATCTTCCTTGATTTCCTCGTTGTCAAACAGGTAAACATCGCTGTACAGGTCATTCTTTTCGTCGGTGTAGTCCTCGTAGCACACATAATTCTCATACCCCATTGCCGGCTCAAAAACACCGCGGCTGTAAAAGTCCGGGTCATTGTAGTGGAACACCTTGGCAGAGTATCCGTTTTCGGTCATTTGGGAGGCAATGGACTGATTGAAGCTGTTGGTCACATAGTCAAACACATAGCTGCCGGTTGTGGGGAGATAAATACCGGTGTTCATACAGAACTCAGAGTTTAAGGTGCGGGCGCTGCCGTAGCCGGGGGTGTAGAAGTTGGTGAACTGAATGCCTTCGTCCATCAAACGGCAGATGGTAGGTGTGTCTCTCTCCGTGATCATCCAGTCGTCCATAGACTCCATCAGCACCATAACCACATTTTTGCCTTCAAAAACGCCGGTCATCTCATTGTCCGTGTGCTGACCCCGCTGTGCAAAATACTGGTCCACCCTGTGTTTTTGCTGATTGATTGCCATACGATAGGCAGGGGTGAGGGGATACAGCTCATTGACCCAAATATCCCGCAGCGTCAGCTGATAAATGCCCGTGATATCAAAAACCTTCTTGGCATCATACATCGTTTTGTAGATGGCTCTGTAAGATGAGGACTGCTTGTATTCCGAGTGCGTACCCCAAACCTGTCTATCCCGCAGGAAAACAAGCTCCGGAAGAAAGCAAAGTCCAATCAAAAAGGCAACGCCGCTGATCAGATAGGGAAGACGGGAGAGAAATTTCGCCGGCGTGACCGGAAAGAAACGCAAAACCAAAACGCCAATACCAATCATAATAACTGCGCCCACCCACCAAAGGACAGGGAAGTGGGAGAGTACATCACCCAAAAAAGCAGCGCCCTCGCCGGCGTACCCAATGGTGGAAAGCCACATCAGCTTGTCGAATACCTGATAGTAGCCTGCCTGTGCCAATGCCCACAGAAAGATAGCGAAGTAAAGGATGCCGTAGGTGATTTTTGCGGCTTTTCTTGGCAGACACAGGATAAAACCTGCCAGCATCAGCGACCAGACAGCGCCGAAGCCCAAACCGGAAGCGCCGCTTGGCTTTAACAGGCAAAAGGTGAAAAGCTCAATAAAAAAGAAGGATGCAAACAGAATCCAAAAGCCAAGCAAGTATTTCCACAGTGGCGACCTTTTGAAAAACTGCTTTACAGTAAGGAAAAAATTCACAGAAAATCCTCCGATTTAACAGTAATTTCCTTTAGTGTACCACATAGCTGCAGGAAAAACAACTTTCCCATGGAAAGGTTTACGAAGAATTTACTATTTTGTTAGGAAAGCGCCAATTTGTTTTGCCCTTTCAGCAAAAAAAGGCTTGACAAAACAGGCGCACATAGCTATAATAAGCGTGTTCTGTTTGAGCCGCCGGTATAGCTCAGTTGGTAGAGCAGCTGATTTGTAATCAGCAGGTCGGGGGTTCGAGTCCGTCTACCGGCTCCATACAGGCATCAGCAGAATAAAGTGAATATGGGGGATTTCCCGAGTGGCCAAAGGGGACAGACTGTAAATCTGCTGCTTATAGCTTCGGTGGTTCGAATCCACCATCCCCCACCAAACCAAACCCAGACCGTTAGGTCTGGGTTTTTGGTTTGGTGGAGAATGGATGGTGAGATTCGAACCCATAGCAGTGCAACTGTCCGGTGGACAGTTGCTTCGACCAGTGCAAACACTGGTCGATACAATTATTTTCTTTCGCCTATGCGAAAGAAAATGCAAATCGAATCCACCATCCCCCACCAAAAATCCTCGTTCGCAAGAACGGGGATTTTTACTTTTTCACTATTACCTCTTCACTCTTCACTTTACTCTTATTTACTCGGATTTTTGGAAAGTAAGAAGTAATAGTGAATAGTGAAGAAGTTCGGTGTCTGCTCCGCAGACGAATATAAAAATCTCCGTCAAGGTGGATTCGAACCACCGAAGCAAAAATAATGAGCAGATTTAGCGATTTAATATCGCTAAGTCTGCCTTTTTTAGTTTTTATAATTGTTAAATATTGCGGCACTTTTTCAATATGGTATAATCAATTTGAAAATTTAGTGAGACCTTTTGCAGTTTCATCCGTTAAATAAGTGAAAGGAAATAGAATCGTACCTTTCGGAAAGGAGAAAATCAATGGACAACGGTGCAAGTAGCTACCGCCGTTTCCTTGATGGTGATGACAGAGGCTTAGCGGAAATCGTAAGAAATTACAGTGACGGTCTTATTCTTTATCTTAACAGTATCGTGAACAATATATCCGTTGCCGAAGAATTGATGGAAGAAACCCTTTATAAGCTCATAACTAAAAAGCCGAAATTTAAAGAAAAATATTCTTTTAAAACTTGGCTCTATACCATCGGGCGAAATGTAGCGATTGATTATCTAAGGCATAATTCAAAAATGTCTGACACTTCTTTTGAAGATTTAGAAAACTATGTTAAAGATGAGTATGATTTAGAAAGGCTCTATATTATTGAAGAACGCAAAATAATAGTACATAGAGCTTTGAAAAAACTGAATGCCGAGTACAAACAGGTTCTGTGGCTTCTCTACTTCGAAGGGTTATCAAATACAGAAGCAGCAATTGTTATGAAAAAGAATTCCCGTCAAATGAAAAATCTCGTTTACCGTGCAAAAAGCACTTTGAAATCAGAACTTGACAAGGAGGGCTTTGTTTATGAAGAATTATGATGAAATAACAAATGATTTGCTTGAACGCAGAGATCAGTATGAAACTGAACAGAGAAACAAAAGAAAAGTTATGAAAAGAGCTATAATGCCGATTTGTTGCTTCTGTCTTGTGGCTCTTCTCGGTATAGGTTTATGGCAAGGCAATTTTTTCAATAGTAAACCGCCAATCACATTAGATGATTCAACCATTATCGGAGAAAAAGACTATGTAGATGACAAGGATGGCTCAGGCGGTGATAATGACATTGATGGTGACTGGAGTCCAAACGGGCAAGATGCTCCGCCGAGCAATTCGACCAATTCCGCAACCTCAGAAGGCAGTGATACTACAGAAGATGTAAATAAGCAAGTATTTTTTGTAAATGAAATTAAAAGCACAGTAAGTGCAGCTCTAAAATATCTCGATCCTGCCGAGCATTATGAAGAAACATGGGATGCAAACAAGACGGCTCATTATCTTGGTAAGTATCTTAATAATATTCGTCACAACGGACTCAATTATCAAGGTGACGGAAGCCATAAAGTAACCTATAAGAATAACGGGGAATTGGCGAGAGATATTATTTCATTTGAGTATTCATTCCAAGATACAAAAGTTATCGTGTCAACAAGTAAAATCAGTTATCCGTATGATTGCATTTATGGATTTGATGATGAAAAAATAACAACTTATGTTCAAAGCGTACCTGTTATCTTTGCCGGAACTGTTGGAACTACAGCAGAACACCAAGTTAATAAAGATTTTTTGGTTGCTGACTTTGAACACAACGGTGTTAAATACAGAGTAAAAGCAGAAAATATTACACATGGTGATTTTTATAAAGTAGTGCAGTCTATTATAACAGGATAAAAAGTTAAGGCAAAAAACCAATTTATCAAACACAAATTTTCAAAAATATAGTGGCACCTAAATGGTTTGGTGGAGAATGGATGGTGAGATTCGAACCCATAGCAGTGCAACTGTTGTATTCTGGTACAAAAGCACCTGATTCTCAATTGAAATCAGGTGCTTATTCTTATTTTACTTCACTATTTTCTATTGCATAATCAAGCAATATGTTGATTAACTCATTTCTTGATCGATTTGTTTCTTCAGCTAATTTATCAAGATTAGCCACTGTTTCATCCTTTATTCGAATAGAAAAGGTCTTAAATCCATCTTCGCCTTTTAATCCCTTTTTATTTATGATGAGTTTTTCTTTCATAAAATCACCTCACCAATATTATGACTTGACAAGTGTTATAATTATATGTTATGTTTTATAACATAAACAAAAGGCGCAATAATGGGTTGTTTTTGGTATTAGCAATGATAGCTTTCTATTCCTTGCATAGCCTGCAATTATTTGCTATAATGTAACAAAGGAGCTGATTTTATGGATAACAGCACGAAAACCTGCCCCAACTGTGGCGCAACCTGCAAAGCAAAAGATGAATATTGCAAAAGCTGTTGGAAGAAATTTGGCACCGAAACGGCGGATGATTCTGTTACAGAGAGTATGAATCAATCTGAATGGGTTGATTGGGAATTATTTATAGAGAAAAACGCAGATCGGTATATAGAAACATATAAAAAGAATGAAAACAAAAAGATCTTTGCACATATAAACTGGGCAGCACTCTGTTTTGGCTTGAACTGGGTCTTATACCGCAAAATGACGAAGGTTGCAGTTGTTAGCTTTGTTATTATGTCTTTCGTTTTTTTGCTGATATTTACAGTTTCGTTGCTTCCCTATAGGACAGAGATTAAAAGCCTATACGAGGACATCAAGCCATATGAGGAGTATCTCGACAGGGGCGGAAAAACCGTATTGATAGATGCACAAGGGAGACCGTATTCTCCTGAATTTGTTCAGAAAGGTGCATCCGCGCAAAACAAGCTTGCCAAAATACAAATCAAAGGGCAACTAAAATGTTTGCTCATAGTTCCGTTTTTCTGTGCCTTTTGGGGTTTCTTTGGTGATGCTATTTATAAAATGCATATTGAAGAAAAGATCAGAAGCAAAAACGGTGGAACTTCGGTTGCGGAATTAATAGGTGGGCGAATTGTGTTAAGCTTGCTGAACTTACTCCTCCTTAACCCGTTAACATCGCTTATTATCGGGTTGTTGTATCGATAAGCGAATTGTATTTCGGATATAACGATGATTAGAAAACGTAATTAGAGTAGCACCATAATGGTTTATAACAATCAAAACCCCAGACCTATCGGTCTGGGGTTTTTGTTGCTGGGATATTAACGTATAGAATGGAGCATAAGCTTGCGGTATTCCCGGGGGGACATACTGAATTTCTCGCTGAAGCGCCGGGAAAAGTAGAATGGGTCACAAAAGCCGTACTGCTCACTGATTGCCTTGATGGGCAGGCTGCCTTTTGCCACCAAGAGACTCGCCTCAAAAAGCACAACATCCTCAACATAGGTATGCACGGACACAGCCAATTCGTTTTTGAATTTCTTGGTCAAGGTGCTTTTTGATACAAACACGTGATTGGCAATTTCCTCTACTGAGAGCTGAGCGGTAAGGTGCTGCTTGATGTATTCAATCGCGGCGGTGACACAGGGGGAAATGTTCTTTTGCTGCAGGGGAATCCCGTATTGGTCGATGAATGACAGCAAAATCTCGTAAACTGCTTTGTGCACCCTTAGAGCATCGGTGATGGAGCTGCTCTCCAAATTACGGACAAAAAAGTCCGGGTTGCTTTCCGGCTTTTCCAATGCGCAGGGAGTCGGGAAGTTGCGGAGCAGGTCAATCTCATCCAAGTCGCAAAGCTTTAAGTGAAAATAGATGTGGTCAAGCTGATTGTCGCAGGCGTAGTCAAAGGAACAACCGGCGGGCAGAAGATACCACTTGCCGGGCATCAAGGTGAGGGTTTGATTATCCTGAAAGGTAATGGTGGCGCTGCCGCTGACGATGTAAAACAGGCGGGAGTAGTAGGGATTCGGGACAGGCCCTCTCCAATCCGAGCCTACCGCGGCGCGGCCGTAATAAATCAGACGAAGACGCACGCTGTTTATGGCTTTGCATAGGGCGGAATTTATCTGTATCATACGCAAACCTCCATGTTTTGTGCTGAATTATCTATGGATTATCCATATATACTGTTTTATTATTATAATACGACCGATTGTGCGGAAATGCAAGCAGGTCATTACGTTTTATGAAAAAGAATTATGGAGGGCACAAAATATGGCAAATGCAAAAAAGCTGCGTGACTATTTTTGGATTTGGGGTCACCCCACAAACTGTCTGCGGGCAGGTAACTTCGGCTTTAACAGACAATCCTTTGTATCTCCTATGGAGGGTCTGACCTATATGGGCGCAACCAATCTGATTTTGAATGATTTGGGAGAGCCTCCCTTTGATATGGTGGTTGAGTCGGAGGCAGCAAAGGATCTGCCTGAGCTGGCTTGGGTTGTCCACGGCGGTCACGATAAGGTGACAGAGCTGGTGGAACTGGCAAAGGACTATAAGAACATCACCAAGGCTTTTTACGATGATTTCTTCTCCTTGACCTATCCCGAAAACAACTTTACCAACTACACTCCCGAAATGATGGCCCAATACCGGGAGGAATTGCACGCTGTGGGATTGGAAATGTGGGTTGTGCTGTACACAGAGAATCTCCGGCAGGTGGATATGGGCATTATCCGGGATTTTCTGAAGGAATTCGACGGTATCAGCCTGTGGTTTTGGAAGGAAGAGGAAATTCTCAATGACTTCGACAAGCACATCGCCGACTTCTTTGAGCTGTCCGAAGGCAAAAAGCGCCTGATTGGCTGCTACGTTTGGGACTTCGGCGCTGAAAAGGAAGCAACAGCCAAGGCAGTTCTGACCCAGCTCAACAACGAAAGCAAGCTGATCAAGGACGGCTTAATTGACGGCGTTATCATCCATACCAATTCTGTGTTTGGCACCAACCCTCCCCTTGAGGCAGTGGATGCCTGTCAGGACTGGATGCGGGAGCACGGCGACGAGCCTGTTTCCCAATAAGCAGACAAAACGAAGGAGGTTTTTAGAATGGGAAAGAAACAATGGAGTATTGTAGACGGCTATCTGCCGCCGAAAAACAAGGGAGAAGCCGATAATTACCAAGGCCACGAATGTGTGCTGATTCTCAATAGAAACACACAGGATGCCCATTGCACTATCGACATTTACTTTGAGGACCGCCCTCCCTACAAGGGCATTCAGTTCACCGCGCCTGCTGAGCGGATCTCTACCTTCTATACCCACGATGAAACGCTGTTCGGTGAGGTGGGGCTTGGCCGGATGGTGCAGTATTCTATGTATATTACCAGCGATGTGGAAGTGGTTGTCCAGTATGGCCGTATGGACGTAAATCAGGACAATCTGGCCTATATGGTAACCTTGGGCTACGGCGAATAAAGAGGTACAGCTATGACGATTGAAACTGTTTTGGGCCCGATTGATGCCTCCCAGTTAGGTGTTATCGCCCCCCACGAGCATTTTTTTATCGATACCACCTTTGAGGCGCAAACCCCACAGGATGAAGAGGCGCTGGCGCTGTTTGAATCCGATGTCAGCATCCATAACGTGGATGTTCTGCGGAGAAATCCCTTTCTTGTGCGGGACAATATGGTACTGGAGGATTTGGATACCGCGGTATACGAGGTAAACCGGTTCAAAAAAGCCGGCGGCACAACCATCGTGGATTTAACCAACATTGGTATCAAGCGTGATTTGGCGAAAATTCGGGAGGTCAGCCGCCGTACCGGCGTGAATGTGATTGCCGGATGCGGTCTTTACACCGGTCTAACCATTCCTGCGCCCTACAACCAAATGACCGCAGACCGGCTGGCGGATTGGATGATTGACGAAATCCAAAACGGTGAGAAGGAAACCGGCATCAAGCCCGGTGTCATCGGTGAAATCGGCACCAGCGAAACGGTGGAGCCCTTGGAAGCCACCTCTCTCCGGGCTGCTGCCTTTGCAAATTTGGAGACGGGCTTGCCCATCTACATTCACACCTATCCTTGGAGCAGAGCGTCCTTGGAGGCAATTGATATTCTCACCGCCGAGGGTGTCCGTCCCGAGCAGATTTGCATCTGCCATTTGGATGTGGCATTTGATTACGATTACCTTTGCCGTGTGTTTGACAAAGGCGTTTATGCAATGTTCGATAATTTCGGAAAGGAATACTACTTCCCCAAGCAGGATGCGGTATTCTCCGGCGGTCCCTTTGAAACCGACCTTGACCGGGTCCGTATGATTATCCGTATGATTCAGGACAAGCACACAGACCGGCTGATGCTGGCAACCGACGTTTGCTTGAAATCCCTGCTGCACAGCTTCGGCGGCTGGAGCTATGACCACATTTTCACCAATATTCAAATGATGATGGAAAATGAGGGCATTACGGCCGAGGATATTGATACCATTTTGATGAAAAACCCTGTGCGGTTTATTTGTTCTCGCTAAGGGAAAGGAGTAAGTTCTATGAGCAATGATTTTGTAAAATCCTTTGAAATTGCCGGCGATGAAGGCTTTGGCGACATTGTTTCCAGAGCAAGAAAAAACAGCCGGGGCAAATTAAAGGTCGGCCTTTTGCCGCTGTCTTGGTTTGAGTGGTGGCCCATGTTCCCGGAAAGCGGAATGCGGGAAAACATTCTGTCGGATTGCGACCGCTTTATCGAGAGAATGCAGGAAAAGTTCGGAAATGACTACGAACTGGTGTATCCCGATTATTACATTGACACTCTGGACAAGGCGTTTGATGCGGGAGAGTACTTCCGGGAGGCCGGCGTGGATATGGTGATTATCGACGAGGCAACCTACGTAACCGACTATTTCCCCATTCAGGTAATTGATGCCCTGCCCAATGTGCCGCTGGTACTGTTTGTGACGCAGGCCACGGACAACCTGTGGGATACGATGGTCAACACAGATGTCATCCGTTACGAGGGTCTGGTCAGCATCATCCAGCTTGCCGGCGCATTTTCCAAGATGGGCAGAGCGTACAAAGCGGTTGTTGGCTCTTTGGAGGACGAGGAAGCCTTCCGTGAGCTGGGTATGCATATGCAGGTTTTGCAGCTGATTCACGATCTGAAGTATTTGGATATCGGCTTTGTGGGCCATACCTTCCGGGGTATGTATGATATTGAGGTGGATAAGACAAAAATCAAGGGCGTCTTTGGCCCTAACGTAATGTACATCGATGTGATCCACCTGATTGACATTTGGAACAAGCTGACAGATGAGGAAATCGACGCATTTGTGACGAAACTAAAGAAAGAACTGCCCTATTCCTATGAGGCGGTAGATCCGGAGGATGTGCGGAAGTCTGCTTCTGTGGGTTTGGCAGTTACCAAAATGATTGATCGCTTTGGCATTGACTGTCTGACCTTACTGGGTCAGCACCACGTGGAGGTGGCAACAAGAGCCTCTGCGGATTTGTCCTTCTTCTGCGCGGAGAACAATGGCTATATGACCAGCCACGAGGGAGATTTGGCGAACCTTGTTATGAAGCATATCCTCTATAAGCTGACAGGCAAGCTGCCGGTCTTCTTGGAGTGCTCTGCCTATGATATCAAGAGCGATACGATGCTTTTGACCCACCACGGTGTGGTAGACCCCAGAGTCCACGCTGCAAATCAGAAGCTTTGCCGTATCACCCCCTCTCCGGAGAAGTGGGACTTCACCGGCAAGGGAATGTCGGTGGAATACTGCGCAAAGGCAGGCAAGGTAACCTTGGCGTGCTTGATTGACGCCAAGGACGGCTGGAAACTGATGATTTCCGGCGGCGAATGTGTTGAAAAACCCCAGACGCCCTCCTTTGCTCCTCAATTCCATTTTAAGCACGAATCCCTTCCCATTAAGAAGTATATTAAGGGAATTGTGGAAGAGGGCATTGCCCACCATATTTGCTTGGTCTACGGCGACTGCCGTGAGGAATTGCGGCTCTATGCCGAGTACACAGGTTTGGAAGTTGTGGAAATCTAAATCAAAAGACCCTCATTTATAAACAAAACGCACGGGTTACCCCACTGGGGCAACCCGTGTTTTTATCTTGCAAACATTGCCCTTTTCGGTTGACTTCTCTAGGGAGTATGGTATAATTGTGGAGGAATAAAATACCACAAAAGGAGAGAGCTGTTATGTGGACGAAAAGAGTAAAAAAAGGCAAATTAATTTGTAAGGTTTTCCCCACCAGAGACGAAATGGGTCAAGAGGCAGCAAAGGAAGTTGCAGAGAAAATCCGTGAGCTTCTAGCTGAGCAGGAGGAAATCAATATGGTCTTCGCTGCTGCACCCTCTCAAAACGATGTGCTGAAGCACCTGCTGACCGAGGATGTGGATTGGTCCAGAGTTAATGCGTTTCATATGGACGAATACATTGGTCTGGAGGACAAGTTTGAAAAGACCTTTGCTTACTATCTGAAGACTACTTTCTTCGATAAGGTGAACTTAAAGAGTGTGAACTACGTGGGCAGCGGCGATGTGGATGCCGTGTGTAAAAATTACACCCAGCTGCTCAGCTCCAGACAGATTGATGTGGTGCTGTGCGGCATTGGCGAGAATGCCCACTTGGCTTTTAACGATCCCCCTGTTGCCGATTTTAACGACAAGCTGGTCATTAAGCCCGTAAAGCTGGATGCCGTGTGCCGCAATCAGCAGGTGAACGACAAGACCTTCGACACGCTGGATGAGGTGCCGGAGTATGCAGTTACCCTGACCATCCCCACAATGGTCTCTGCCAAGCATATGTTCTGCGTGGTGCCTACCGACAAGAAGGCGCAGGCAGTTTACGATACCATGAATGCAGAAATTTCCGAAGCCGTTCCGGCTAGCATTATGAGAACGCATCCCAGCGCACGGATGTACACCGATGCTGCTGCAGGTGAGCTGCTGTAACAAGGAGAGTTTTTCTGATGAAAAAGAAGCTGGATATCGTTGCAATGCAAATTGACCTTGCACGACAGGTAGAATCTATGCAGTACGTAAAAAGCTATATTGATTTTGCCAAGGAGAACGGCTGCAATACAGTCATTTTGTATTTGGAAGCCACCATTAAGGTGGAATGTGTTCCGTTCTTTCACGAGGACGAAACCTATTCTCCCGACGAGATCCGCGAGATTGTTGCCTACGGCAACGCAAATGGCATTGATATTATCCCTGCTGTGAACAACCTGGGACATACTGAGTTGTTTCTGCGTCATAAAGAACTGGAGCATTTGTCCGAGTGTAAGGATTCAGAGATAGACGGCAGAGGTCTTCGTCCCGGCTTGGGCGATTGCGTCTGTGTGAGCAATCCGGAAGTGACTGAATTCTTTGATACATACTACCGTCAGGTTTTGGAGCTGTTTACCAGCCGGTATGTCAAAGCCGGTTTGGATGAGCCTTTTGATTTTGCGGTATGCCCCAGATGTACCGAGAGACTGAAAAACGGTGAAACCAAGGCAGATTTGTTCTATCAATATGTTATGCACACCTATGACCTGCTTAAGTCCCTTGGCAGAACGATGATGATGTGCGACGATTTCTTCGTCTATCTGGACATCGCAGCCAGACTGCCCAGAGACATCATTATGTGCATGTGGAACTACGGCTTGGTGCAGGACGAAGTCCCCGGCCACTGGATCAACTGCATCAAGCGCGACTGGCTTAAGTACTATGATGAACTTGGTTTCCGTTATTTGGCCTGCGCTTATGCCAACAAGCGGGGAAGTTTGATCAATGTGGACAGCCTGACCCGCTATGCGGAGAAGTACCATCCTATGGGCATGGTGATCACCGGTTGGGTCCGTACTGTCAATACCCACCTGTGTTCCTATCCTACCTATGCCTATGCCTGCAGACTGTGGAGCGGCCAAATCACCGAGCAAGACCGAATGAAGGTGTATACAGAATTTGTCGGCAGCCAAGAAGCAGCGGACATTCTGCTGAACGTCCACGGCAGCGGCGGCAGCTACCAGCCCAATAATCTGAAAATCTGTGAAAATTTCACCGCCGCCCGGTATAGCGGCCTACTGGTAGAAAAATTCGGCTTGGAGCGCTTGGGTGAGATTATCGACAAGATGGAAGATGGCCTGCAAAGGGATGTTTTGAAGGACATTTTTACATTCCGAGTGGATGGCTACTTAAGTATGTGCCAGCACAAGGTCTGCTTGGAAGCCTTCGATAATTATGAGTCCCGTCTGAGAAAACCGGCTTACTTCATCCGGCAGCTGGAAGAGATGAAGAAACTGAACCGCAAGGCATATGCCTACGGTCAGGAACTGTGGGAAAAGTACCGCCCGGGTATTAAATCCTTTGAAGATAAGTTTAATAAGCATTATTTGGGTAAGGAAAAGCGCTTTGATTCCATAATTGCCCAATTGCAGGAAAATAAGCGCCACGGTGTGTTCTACGCAGATTGGATGCAGTACTGTGTTTACGGCACTCCCAGATTGATTATTGAAATCCATTACAAGGACAAGACCCTTGCACCCACGGTGCACCGTACCAACGCAAAGGTGGTCGGCGGCACCAATACCGTCCGTATGGCTATGGAAAACAAGGCGGTTGACTATGTCTTATATACGCTCTATGGAGAAGGCGCGGTATTCCCCGTCAACTTCCGCTACACCTACGGCGGCAAAAAGTATATTGCTTCCAGCATCACCAAAGTAGAGGGAGATGTGAAGGATCTGAAGAAAGCCCTTACCAACGATACCCTCTGTGCAAAGATGGGTAGTGACGATGGTATGGCCCACTTTAATGATTTGGAATTCTCCAAGAGAAGACACACGATTAAGGTGAAATTCAAAAGATTGAAAGGCTGAGGAGATCCCTTATGAAAAAGAAACTGGATTTGATTGCACTGCAGATTGATTTGGCGCGGCAGAAAGAGTCCGTAGCCTACATAAAGCAGTACATTGATTTTGCAAAAGACAATGGCTATAATGCCGTGTTTCTCTATTTGGAAGCCACTGTTAAGGTGGCTTGCACCCCGTTTTTTAATGAGGATGAATCCTATACACCGGATGAGATCCGGGAGATTGTTGCCTACGGCAATGCCTGCGGCATTGATATCATTCCCGCGCTGGAGAATTTGGCCCATTTGGAAAACTTCTTCCGCCACGAGGAGCTGTCCTTTATGTCGGAATGCAAGGATGCAAAGGTGGATGGCCGGGGCATTTTCTCCGGCTATGGCGACTGCCTGTGCGTGAGCAACCCCGAGGCGCTGGACTTTATGGATACCTACTATTCTCAGGTGATCCCCCTGTTTACCAGCCAATATGTCCACGCCGGTATGGATGAGCCCTTTGATTTTGCCGTATGTCCCAAGTGTACCGAGCGGTTAAATAACGGTGAGACCAAGAACGATCTGTTCTATAAGCATTTGATGCGGACTTACAATTTGGTGAAGTCCTTCGGCAAGACCATGATGATGTGGGATGATTTCTTCCAGTATTTGAACGTGGTGGAAAGACTCCCCAGAGATATCATTATGTGCACTTGGAACTACTCCTTTATTCAGGACGAAATCCCCGGTCACTGGCTCAACTGCATCAAGCGCGACTGGTTTAAGTACTATGATGAGCTGGGCTTTACCTATATCTTCTGCACCTATGCCAACAAGAGCGGCAGCCTGTTTAATGTAGACAGTCTCACCAACTATGCCGATAAGTACCACCCCATGGGTGCTTTGATGACTGCGTGGATTCGAACTACCAATACCTACCTTTGCTCCTATCCCACCAATGCCTACGCCGGCAGACTGTGGAGCGGCAGGATAAAAGAGCAGGACAGAGTGAAGGTGTACGCGGAGTTTGTGGGCAGTGAGGAAACAGCGAAGCTTTTGCTGAGCCAGAATGCTGCCAGCGGCAGCTATCAGCCCAACAATCTGGAAATTTGTGAGAATATTACCGGCGGCGGCTACAACGCAATTCTGTCCGCAGGCTATACAATGGAAAAACTGAAAGACATCCTGGATCATATGGAAGAGGGCTTCCAGAAGGATGTTTTGAAGGACATTTATTGCTTTAGAGTGTCCAGTTATCTGCCCCTTCTGCAGCACAGAATGGCATTGGAGGCTTTCGATAATTACGAAACCCGCAATCAAAAGCCCGCCTATTTCGTAAAGCAGATCGAGAAGATGAAGGAGCTGAACCGGGAGGCCTATGGCTACGCCCAGCAGCTGTGGGCAAAGTACCGCGTGGGCATTAAATCCTTCAAAGATCAGTTTGATAAGCACTATTTGGGCAAGGAAAGCCGCTTTGACGGTATGATTGCCCAGCTGGAGAAGAAGGAAAAGCGCGGCGTGTTTTATGCCGAATGGATGCTTTACTGTGTTTACGGCACACCCAATGTCAGAGTGGAAATCTTCTATAAGGATAAGACCCTTCCGGCAACGGTGTATACCACCAATGCAAAAGTGGCAGGCGGTGTCAACACCATCCGTATGGCAATGGAAAACAAGCCTGTGGATTACGCGGTGTTCACCCTGTTCGGTGAGGGTGCGGTGTACCCGGTGAACTTCCGTTATACCTACGGCGGTAAAAAATATATCGCCTCCTCGGTAACCAAGCTTGCCGGTGATGTGAAGGACCTGAAGAAGGTGCTGACCAACGATACCCGCTGCGGCCAGATGGGCTGCGATGACGGCTATGCACACTTTAACGATATGCGCATTTCCAAAACAGAGCATAGTATTAAAGTGAAATTCAAGAGATTGAAGTGATTACGATGGTAAGAATTAAAAGTGATAAAATTATTGTAGGGGAGAGCCTGTTTGACGGCTATTTGTACATCCAAGATGGAAAAATTGTAAAAGTAAGCGCTGAGGAGTTACCTTGCGAGGAAGCCTATGACTACACAGGGCTCTATGTCAGCCCGGGCTTTATCGATTTGCACACCCACGGCGCCGGCGGGTATTCTTACTCCAACAGCTCTGTGGAGGAGATTATTGCAGCTTGTGATTTCTTCTTAAAACACGGCACCACCTGCGTGCTGCCCACCGTCACCACGGATGCATTTGCCGCTATGCGGGCATCTGCTATCAATGTGGAAAAAGCGATGGCAACCGGCAAGGTTCCCGGGGTGTACGGCGTGCATATGGAAGGGCCCTACCTGTCCAAAAACCAGTGCGGCGCCCAGAATACTACCTTTATTACGCCTCCCGTTAAAGAGGATTATGAGGAGCTGATTCTGAACCACAAGGATCTGATCAAGCGGTGGAGCTATGCCCCTGAGAATGATGCCAATGGTGAATTCTGCAAGTTTATCACCAGCCACGGTGTGACCGCTTCTGCCGGTCATACTGATGCAATCTATGACGAAATGAAGGTTGCGATTGCAAACGGCTGTAACAGCGTAACCCACCTGTACTCCTGTACCTCCACCATCACCCGAGACCACGGCTTCCGTCGCCTTGGTGTGATTGAAACAGCGTATCTGGAGGAGGATATGTACGTGGAGATTATCGCCGACGGTAAGCACCTGCCCTACGACCTGATTCGGCTGATTCTGAAAAATAAGGGCAGTGACAGAGTTGCCTTGGTGACCGACAGTATGGCAATTGCCGGCACGTCAGTCAAGGAGGGTAATTTGAGCGGCACAGAGTATATTGTGGAAGACAATGTGTGTAAGCTGAAGGACCGGTCTGCATTTGCAGGAAGCGTGGCAACTGCGGGTGACTTAATTCGGACAATGGTATTCGGTGTGGGCTGCAGCGTGCCTGAGGCAGTGAAAATGCTGACGAAAGTACCTGCCGAAATGCTGGGTGTGAACAAAGGTCAGCTTACAGAAGGCAAGGACGCAGATATCGTGGTGTTCGATGGGGACATCGCAATCAAGCAGGTTTTTCTTGCCGGTAAAAAAGTATAAAAAAGGGTGCGTTAGCACCCTTTTTGCGTTATTTTGCTCGCTTTTCGTACTATCTTTGCACAATACCAAAAGCATTGGAAAAATTGTTGACTTTTCCCTTTTGTATGCTATTATGCACGTAGAACAAAGTCCCGAAAGGAGCGTTCTGTTATGAAAAACAAACTGAATTTAATCACCGTTCAGCTTGACCTTGCCCGGCAAAAAGAGAATCTGGAATTCATAAAAAGCTACATCGATTTTGTTGCAGAAAATGGCTTTAATTCCCTTCGGTTGTACTTAGAGGCAACAGTGCGAGTGCCCTGTGCGTCCTTTTTCAATGAGGAGACCTCCTACTCTGAAGATGAGATTCGGGAGATTGTAGCCTACGGTAAGGAAAAGGGGCTGGAGGTGTTCCCAGCAGTGGAAAACCTTGCCCACTTGGAGCAGTTCCTTGAATATGACCAGCTGAAATTTATGGCTGAGTGCAAGGATATGACAAAGGACGGCAGAGGTATTCGGTCTACACCGGATTGCCTTTGTATGAGCGAGCCGAAGGGCAGAGAATTCTTCGACACCTATTTTGCGCAGGTGGCGCAGCTGTTTGAAAGTGAATACTTTGAAGCCTGTATGGATGAGCCCTTTGATTTTATGGTTTGTCCCAAATGCAGAAAGCGACTGGAAAACGGGGAAACCAAGGAGGATATATTCCTTGAGCACGTCATACACACCAATGATTTACTGAAATCCTTGGGCAAAACTATGATTATGGCGGATGATTTCTTCCAGTATATGGACGTATCGGATCGGCTTCCCAGAGATATCATTATCGATTGCTGGAATTATGACTATATCGATGACGAGCTGCAGGGGATGTGGACCAACCGGAAAAAGTGTGATTCTCTCCGCCGTTATGAGCAGCTGGGCTTCCAATACATATTCTCCACAAAAGCCTACGTGAATTCCTCTTTGTTTAACCACGAATCTATGACCAATTATGCCGATAAGTATCGCCCTACGGGTGCAATTGCTACGGTTTGGTGTCGGGCAGATAATTTCTACCAAGCCAGCTATCCGGTGATCGCCTATACAGGCAGAAACTGGAGCGGCAAGGCAACGACAGAGGACAGCCTGAAGATTTATACGGAATATTTGGGCAGTGAGGAAGCGGCAGACATTGTGCTGAATCTGAATAACGCAGACTCCACATTCCAACCTAACAATCTGGAAATCTGTGAAAACAGCAACGGCGCAAACTTCTATGCTGTCAACGGATTAAGCTATGCCCTGCGAAAGCTAAAGGCGATTGCCGACGGTATGGAGGATGGACCGCAGAAGGACAACCTACTGTGCCTGTGGGACTGCAAGCTGGATGACTATTTAAGTGCCCGGCAGCATCAAATCTGCTTGGAGGCCTTTGATAACTATGAAACCCGCAGACATAAGCCCGCTTACTTCATTCGTCAGTTTGAAGAATTAAAGGCGCTTAACCAAGTCGCCTATGACCACGGCAAAGCAATGTGGGCAAAGTACCGTCCCGGCATTGTCTCCAACAAAGACCAATTCAACAGAAAATACCTTGGCAGAGCAAAGCGCTATGACGATTTAATTGCCCGGATTGAGAAAAATGAAAAGCACGGCGTATTTTATGCCGAGTGGATGCTGCACTGCCAGTGGGGCACACCGAGAATTATTGTGGAAATCAACTACAAGGACAAGACCATTCCTGCCACCGTTTACAGAACCAACGGTAAGGTGGGCAGATGCGTCAGCACCATTCGGTTTGCAATGGAAAACAAGCCTGTGGATAATGTGGTCTTTACAGTTCATGGCGAGGGCGCCATCTATCCTGCCCATTTCCGCTATACCTGTGGCGGCAAGAAATATGTAGTTTCTTCTGTTACGAAGCTTGCCGGCGAAGCAAAGGATCTAAAGAAGATTCTGTTCAACGATACCCAGTTCGCAACCTTAGGCAATAACGACGGACAGGCGCATTTTGACGATTATATGGTATCGAAAACAGAACATAAGATTAAGCTGAAGTTCAAAAGATTTCGGTAATAAGAAAACCGGTGTATGATAAGCATACACCGGTTTTTTAAGTTAGGGTAAAAAGCAGTATAGCGCCAAGGTCAGCAGGGCGGTGCTTCGGTCCTCGGGTTTGTCGCCCGCCATAAGCAAAAGCAGCAGCACCACAATCAAATCACCGGTGTCAAAATCCTTCGGCAAAAGCTGCCGCAAGAAGCCGCCGATTGGGCTTGCCGGTGGCGGATGATGGGGTTGCGCAGGTGGGGGAGCCGGTGGCGGAAATGGCTGCTGCGGGCTTTGTCCGGTCCGGTGCGGCTCTTCTACGCGGTTTTTTCGGCGTGTCCCGTCCTGCTGCAGAACATAGCGATTATACATAACTTCACCTGCCTAAAAAAGCGGATGCCATACCTGCCAGCTTCGCCGCCCGCATGGCTTTCTCCAGTTTTTGAATTCGATTGCCACTTAAATAGGGGCCAAGGGCGTGTAGCAGCGCTTTCTGCTGGTTGTCGATTCCGGTCTTTCCAATGAAAGACGTGAGCTTTTGAATGGTAGCAAAGTCTAACTCCGGCGCAAAATCTGCCGACGGTGGATTTTCATTTTCCTCTGTTTGGAAATTCTGCGCGATGGACATAATTTGCTGCATAATTTGGGGGTTGCCCAGTATTGCGCCCAACTGAGACTCCATATCCTCCATTACTTACCCCCCAGATCCTTTAGCAGTCGTTGCGCCTCCGGCGAGGAGAGCATCGTTTTCAGAGTTTGGGTGGCTTGGGAGTAATCTCCGGATTTTGCTTGGGTTACCGCTTGCTCCAGCTTGGTGTTGTCCCTCTGCTTGAGCATGGCAATCAACTGTTGCCCGGCAGGGCTTTTTGCCAAGCGCATAATTTCTTCCATAGAAAAATCCTGATTTTTTTTCTCCATGATGATTGCCTCCTGTCCAAATGCCTGTTATAATACTCTACAGATAGTATATGCACGAAGGAGACCGTAGGTGAACTATGAAGGTGCTTGTTTTATCGGATTCCCATTCCGCGCTGCGGTTTATGAGGAAATGCATAGAAAAAACAAAACCGGATGCCATTGTGCATTTGGGTGACTATTATGACGACGGCCAGACGCTGGCGGAGGATTACCCCCATATCCCTGTGCATCAGGTTGCAGGCAATTGCGACAGATATCGCTGCCCCATCCACGCAAGAGAGCTTCTGTGCTATAATCTGGGCGGTGTAATGACCTATATGACCCACGGGCACGGAGAAAGGGTAAAGTCCGGTATCGGTTACCTCGTAGCAGAAGCACGCCGCTGCGGGGCGCAGGTAGCCCTGTACGGGCATACCCACACACCGGATTGCCACAGGGAAGAAGACGGCCTGTGGGTTCTGAATCCCGGAAGCGCCGGCCACTCTGCCGGCATATTGGAAACAGACGGGCAAACGGTAACAGCCTGCTATTTACTAACAGAAACAGATTTGGAGGATATGGTATGATTTTAACCATTGATGTAGGCAACACAAATATCGTACTAGGCGGTGTCCGGGAGGATACCATTGTGTTTAAGGCAAGACTGCGTACCGAGGCAACCAAAACCTCAGACCAGTACTGTGTGGATTTGAAGATACTGCTTGATATGCACAGGATAGCCCCTGAGGAGATTGAGGGGTGCATTATTTCCTCGGTGGTGCCGCAGGTGCTCAATTCCTTCCAGACTGCGATTAAAAAGCTGTTTGGAAAGACCTGTCTGGTGGTAGGCCCCGGCATCAAGACCGGTTTGGATATACGGGTAGAAAACCCCGGTCAGACCGGCGCTGACCTTGTGGTGGCAGACGTGGCGGCGCTGCGGGAGCATAAGCCGCCTCTGATTGTGATTGATATGGGCACAGCCACAACGATGTCTGTGCTGGATGCCAAAGGCGCACATATCGGCGGCTGTATTATTCCGGGTGTGCGGATTTCTATGGACGCCCTTACAGACAAAACGGCATTGCTCCCAGGCTTGCAGCTGGATCAGCCCAAACAGGCCATCGGCAGAAACACGGTGGATGCTATGCGCTCCGGTATTATGATGGGCACTGCCTGTATGCTGGATGGTATGGTCCAGCGAATGGAACAGGAATTAGGTGCGAAAACCACAGTGATTGCCACCGGCGGCATTGCAAAATTCATTGTGCCTCTGTGCAAGACACCTATGATTTACGATAAGGACTTGCTGATTAAGGGCTTGGCCACCCTCTATCGGGAAAACGAGAAAAAGTAAGCGTTACAGTACCATCAAAAGCAGCAAGACGGCGCCGATTCCAAGACCGCTGGCAGCCATTAACAGCGAATCCAAAAGCTTTTGGATTATTTCGCGGCGTGTGGCGGCGTTGGGATAGGGAAGGGGTCGACAATTGGATTTACAGACAGCAGTTTTCATAAATATTCCTCCTTGAATTTATCTTATGCTGTCAGTATAAAGGAATATAAGTCCAAAAAAGCGGACTAAATCACGGTGTCGAAAATTGTCCTTGCAAGCAAGGGCACATCGTGGTAAAATAGTGGTTGAGAAAATCGCCGATAGGAGGTGGAGTATGGGGATTTCGCAAAGCTGGGAACGTTTTACCCAAAAGAAAGGCGTACAAAAAGTCATTACGTTTTTTAAGCAGGTTGGAATCGTACTGGGCTTGACGGGAAAATGGACCTACCGGATTCGCAGCTTGGTGCTGGCAATTCCGGTGTTTATCTACGCAGGCGCATTGGCAATCCGCAATGCCCGCTTGCTTCCGGAGATGGTCGGCGTAAACATTCTGGCAAACGGGGAATATCAGTGGTTGGTTGCCCGGAGCGCTGTGGTGATGATTCCCTTTGGTATCACGGTGTTGTGCCTGCTGCTGATGCTCTGCTCCAAAAAAGTCCTCTATCCGTGGCTGATCAGCGTCTTTTCTTTGGCGCTGCCCTATGTGGTATGGCTGACGAATAATTTGCCCACTTAAAAAGGTGCGTGTGATTCAGCACGCACCTTTCCTTTGAAATCAGTTTATACAGGAGTGTTTTTTATGAATCCGGTAGTTGCGCAGGCCATAGGCATTGTGGCAATGTTCTTTCATATTTTTTCCTACCAACAAAAAACCGCAAAGGGAATTATTGCCTGCCAGCTTTTTGGTTCTCTGTTCTTTGGAATCAGTTATCTTATGCTTGGCGCCTATGTTGCCACAATGCTCAATGTGGTTGGTATGATTCGCGCTGTTGCGTTTTTGAAAAAGGATAAATTACATACAGAGCGCATCGGCTGGCTGATTGGCTTCGGGTTTGCCTATGTAGCGGCATACATTCTGAATTTTACGCTGCTGCATAAGGAGCCCTCGCTTTATAACCTTTTAATAGAGGCTTTGCCGGTTGTTGGTTTGTTTGCTACCCACCTTGCATTTCGCCACAACTCCACAAAGACCATTCGCAGATTCTGTGTTGTGTCTTCTGTGTCGTGGTTGATTTTCAATATACTTACGGTCGCCATCGGCGCAATTCTGTGCGAGGCGTTTTCCTTAGTGTCCATCGTTGTGGCGATGGTGCGGTTTGATAAAGAAAAAACATAAAAGTAAGCCACCGAAGAAATTCTTCGGTGGCTTGTTTTTTAGATTAGTCAAGAAAAACCTTTTGGCCAGATTTGGAGGATTCGTAGATTGACAGAATCACATCTACAGGACGCTTGCCCTCGTACACATCAATGAGAGGCTTGGTGCCATTGGTAAGGGCCTCCAAAAAGTCTGCAAATTGCAGAGTGTGCAAACTGGGGGAGAAAGCGGTGGGGTTTGCAGCAGTATCCTTTTCAAAAACAGCGGCATCTGTGTTTGTGGCGGCTCCGTTAATGCACCATTCGGTAATGGCGTCACCGGTAAATGTGAAATGGCCTTTTGTGCCTAAAATCTCAATGCGGTTGTCTCTGCCGGGATTCATGCAGGTGGTAGCTTCGATAATACCAACCGCGCCACTGGCAAACTCCACGGTGGCAACAGCAGTATCTTCAACCTCAATATCCCGGTCCATTGTTCTGCAAACAGCAGAAACAGCCTTTACCGGTCCCATCAGATATTGCAAAAGGTCAATGCCGTGAATGCCTTGGTTCATCAGAACACCGCCGCCATCCATAGCCCAAGTGCCACGCCAACCGGCGGAGGCATAGTACTCAGGAGAACGGTACATCTTCATATACACATCGCCCAGCAGTAACCTGCCAAATTCACCGTCAGCAATGGCTGCCTTAAGCCGCTTAACATCATTAGAAAAACGCAGCTGGCAGATAGAGCCAAGCTGTACCCCATTGCGTTCTACAGCTTCTACAATGCGGTTAAGCTGGTCGCGTGTGATCGCCATAGGCTTTTCCACGATGATGTGCTTGCCTGCGTTGGCTGCTGCAACAGCGGCATCCGCATGCAGACCGCTGGGGGTGCAGATGCACACAATGTCAACATCAGAGCAAGCCAGCATAGCCTCTAAGGTTTCAAATGCTTGACATTCATTTTCTTTTGCAAAGTTAGCAGCCCGTTCCGGTACCGCGTCATAGGCGCCTACCAGCTTTGCGTTGTCCAATGCGCGGATTGCACCCACGTGGGATACGGAGATGATGCCGCAGCCAATAATGCCAAAACCAAATGTTTTCATCACAATAACCTCTTTTTAACGTTGTTTTTTGTTTCCAATACCAATCCAACGGGTTTCCTGCTTGGTATGGGAGTCGCCTGCCAACAGCTGCTCGTGATTTTCAATTACCTTACGGTAGCCGGCTGCGTACGCCTCAATCCATTCCTTGTCGAAGCACTTGAAATTGGGAACGGAGAAGCATTCGATATCCACAGACCGCTGCAGGCTGTCGTCTTTGTCGCTGGGCGTGGTGGCGAAATCATAGAAGAAGGGATGGGTGTGCAGGCAGGCGTTGGCGCCGGGGTCGCACCAGCTGCCGTTTTCAGCACGGACGGCTTCGCAGAAACGGTTCACAGACAGACCGTGGAGTTCTTCCGATAAGTACAATCCGTTGGAACAGTAGAAGCCGGCCATATTTGAGCCGGTGGACTCGTCAACGCGGATGGGACGGATACCGGGAAGACCTTCCAGCAGATCCCAGAAGTAATTCATAGCCTTGCGGATTTCTGCGCAGCGCTCATCGTAGTACTTTAACTGCACCCGTCCCAGTGCAGCGCAAAGCTGATTCACACGGCCCTTTACTGCGCCGAGGGAAATCCGGGAGAAGGGCTGCAGCTCACCCAGCTGCTCAATATAACCCTCGTGGAAACGCTCGTGGTGGGCATAAGCCAGCGCACGCACGTAGTAGTCGCGGTTATCGGTGACAAGCATACCCATTTCGCCGGCGGCAAAGGTTTTTCCGCTCATCATAGACATAGCGGCGATATCACCGAAAGAACCCAGCTTCTTGCCCTTGTACATACCGCCCTGGGCGTGAGAGACGTCCTCAATCACAATCAGATTATGCTTCTTTGCAATTGCCATAATGGCATCCATATCGCAGGGATAAGCGCAGTAATGGACAACCATCAGCGCCTTTGTTTTGGGTGTAATCCGGTGCTCAATATCGGCAGGGTCCATACTCAGCATTTCGTTCACATTGCAGAATACAGCCTTGGCACCAAAGGTGTTGGCAGGGACGATACTTGCCCAGTAGGTTTTTGTGGTGCAGATGATTTCATCACCGGGCTGCAGACCAATGGCGAACATCGCAGCAGCCAAAGACATAGTGCCGTTGGTGTAGGCAAGGGCGTACTTCACACCTTGCCATTGGGCAAATTCCTCACAGAATTTTTCTGTGATGTCTACGCCGGAAAACTTGTTGCCGCGAATCACTTCCAGTGCGGCATCCTCGTCTTCTTTTGTGATGATGGGCCATTTGAACATATGGTTGGGGGTTTCTTTCACAGTGGGCGTACCGCCGAAAAGGGCTAATTTCTCCATTTTTGTTTCCTCCTAAGCGTTGTATGAATAACAATGGTGTAGTTTATTTATGCTTCCTCGTTTTTCGAGGCGTTCATCCGTTCCTGTCTGGGTGTGCGGTGGTATTTGCGTTTGTAACAGCGGCCGAAATAGCCCTCCTCTTGGAAACCGCAGCTATCGGTAATCTGAGCGAGGGTGCTGTTGCTGTGCTCCAGCATCAGCTTGGCGATTTTCAAGCGGTAATCGGTGATATAGTGAATGACCGTTTGTCCGGTTACCAGCTTGAATATTCTGCAAAAATGGGATGTGCTGATGTTGCACAGCTCGGCGAGCTGATTGACAGTCAAAGCGCTTGCGTAATCGTTTCTGATTTTTTTAAGGGCCGGTTCAATGACAGAATAATATTTTTCTGATTTACTGTTTCCCGGCAGAGGAGACAGGGGGCTTACCTCATCCCGGAACAGCAAAGCAAAGAACGCCAGCAGCAGCCCGCGGACGGTGGCGCGGTAACAGGGCTTTTCCGAGTCCGTCTCTTTTGCCAGCAGTGTAAGCAGCGCGTTCATATCTTCGTTGTTGCGAATCAAATGGTTAAAGCGCAGCTGCTTGCTCAGCAGCCTGTGGAACAAATCCAATTCGCCGGACATTTCCGTAGAGAAAAAATTCAAGTCTACAATGAGAAGCAGGTACTTTCCCGGGTCATCTCCAACCCGGACGGTGGAATGGATTTCATAAGGATTGATAATCACAATGTCGCCGGCTGTGGCGTGTACATTGTCCTCTCCAATCAACAGCCAAGCCTCTCCGCTGTAGAAGAATTTGATTTCAATTTCAGGATGAAACAGCTCAGGCGCATTGGAAACAGAGGATTTTCCGGGTGTGATTCTCACCTTGAAGTCTTCGTCGGAAAAGCGAATGTTGTCTTGGCTGACTGTTCGGCTTTCTTTGCTTTGCATCTCTACCGAATCCTTTCCCTAGCATTTTATACACGTGGGGGGACTGCTGTATCTACGGACATTATAACGCTGATTGCAGAGGGAAACAACCCCCTACATTGCCCGATTATAGGACAATCTTGCTCGAAAAACAAAATATTAGAATTTTATCCCATATATTTGAGTTAAAAAATGCAATTAAATAAGAAAGCAGGCGTATAACGCCTGCTTTTTTATGTATTGATATAGGTTCGTAATGCGTCCATAGTATGAGCAATGGCAATCGCGCCTGCCTGCTCCATAGCTTCTACCTTGCCGTAGCCCCAGGCAACGCCGATGGTTGGGATTCCGTGGGCTGCAGCGCCCAACACATCAAATTCCGTGTCACCTACCATAAGCATATTTTCCGGCGTACCGATTTTCTCCAGAAGGTAGGCAATCACATCAGCCTTATGGACACGGGTACCGTCTAAGGTGGCGCCGCAAATCACTTCAAAATATTGGTCAAGGTCGAATTTTTTCAGAATTTCCACAGAGGTAACCTCCGGCTTGGAGGTAGCAACAAACAGCCGGTGTCCTTGCGCCTTCAGCGTTGCCAGTAGCTGGTGGATTCCGGGATAAGGGGTGTTTTCAAACTTTCCCACCGTGGTATACCGACTGCGGAATACCTTCACAGCCTCTTGGGCTTTGTCTGCCGGCACACCGAACTGCTGAAAGGTTTTATCCAGCGGCGGCCCTACAAATACACCCATTTCCTCCCGCGGGGGAACAGGCAGACCAAAATGCTCCAGCGCCAAAATTGCGCAGTTGATAATCCCTTCACCGGAGTCGGTGAGAGTGCCGTCCAAATCAAAGAGAATGGCTTTTTTTGTCATAGGCGGTAACCTCCAAATTTATGCCTGCAGCCACTGGTCAATTGCGGGGAGAAGGTTTTCAAACCGGGCAAAGGTGTTATACATATCCCGTGTCTCCAATGGCGTTGTAAAGCTTCCGATTTCCAGCGTAAGAGATGGGATTCCCAGTTCGTCCATAGCCCAATCCTTATAGCCTGCACCGGTGGTGCCATCATATTGTATGGGCGTATAGCCGGTTATTTGCGCAATTGCTTTTGCAAAGCTGAAAGAAAGGGAGTTGACAGGCTCTTTGTTGCCGTAGCGGTAATAAATCACGCTTCCGTGGGAGTGAAAGCTCACCGTTGCGTCAAAGGAATTGTCCAAAGTATATTCCGCCAAGGCGGCGCTTTCTGCCGCGCAGAGGGGCTGACCGCCCCGATATCGCTCCGAGGAGGGCAGCGGATGCTCCCAGCTTTCCGACCAACCGGAGGGGAAGTTTCTGTTTAAGTCGATGCCCAAGGCATTTGACTTCCATTTTTTTGCGTAGGTAGCAGAATCATAGGTAGTATATTCCAAATTCAAATCGGATTGATAGATTTCTGCTTGGGTGTCGTTTAGCTGCATAGTCTGGGAAAGGGTCACGCCGTCGGGATTGGACATAGGAATAATATGATAGCAGATATCATTTCCGGACAGATATCCTTCCGCTAAGCTGTGGTCGGCAATGGCCATCAGCAGCCACGCAGTGAAATACTCCCGCCCGTGGATCGCGCCTTGCATAAGCACCTGGCGCTTGGCGTTGGGATTTCCGATTTTAATAACCGGTATCTCCCGCCCAAGCTCACTTTCTCCAATGGATGCCCGGTGCACAAGACCGGGATAACGCTCCTGCAGCGCTTCAATATCTGTTAGCAGCTGCTGGTAGGAATACTGGCAGGTTGGGGAAATTACCTGCAAGCGCTTGGCAAAATAAGCTTCGTCTGCCGGCATTATGTAGTTGGCACTTACGTAGCCTTGCATCCCGTTATAGGTAACAAGGGCGTATTTTCCGCTCCATTGTTCAAAGGTAAGGTGCTCCCCAAGGGGGATTTCGGAAAGGGTTTCTCCACCGCCGGGTTGGGAACGCAGATAAATATACTCGTTGCATAGAGGGGTCCAAATGTTATCGGGGATCACTTCCGGCTCAGTGGGCTGGGGTTCTGTTTCTCCTTGAGTCGGCTCGGTTTCCGGTTGGGTGGGGGTTGTGTCCGAGGTTTCGTTTACGGTGCTTTCTGTCGTAGCTTCTGTGGGAACTGTATGATATAACCCTTGTGTTTCTGCAGAGGACGTATCCTTGCACCCTATTAAAGAAAACAGCAAGGGGAAAAGACAAAGACAGGAAATAATTCTTTTGGGCATAGATACCTCCACGTTGCGTATATGCTCATTTTAGCACGAAAAATGCAGAACTACAACAGAAAAATGCAAAAAAAGCACCACCCCTTTGGGTGGTGCTTTTTGGCGGAGAGTTAGGGATTCGAACCCTAGGTTCCTTGCGGAATCACTAGTTTTCAAGACTAGCTCCTTAAACCACTCGGACAACTCTCCGTGACGAGCCAATGATACCATTGCCGCATCAAAAAGTCAAGGGAGAATCGGTGATAACCGGTTCCTATTTCCGCCGTTTCGGAGGAACGGGTCTTTTCTTGTTCAGTGGTTTGGGAGGTGCGGTACGGGGGCCGGACCTAGGCGGTACAGCCCGAATCAGACATTTAGGTCCGGAGCCAATCAAGTCCTCTCTGTGGGCTTTTAACAGCGCCTCACGTACTAAGTAGTAGTTTTTAGGATTGCGGTACTGAATTAACGCCCGCTGCATAGCTTTTTCGTGGGGGTCGGTGGGTACATACACCTTCTCCATCGTCCGGGGGTCAAGACCGGTGTAGTACATTACCGAGGACAATGTGGAGGGTGTGGGGTAAAAATCCTGCACCTGCTCGGGGTTGTAGCCCATATCCCGGATATACTCAGCCAGCTCCACCGCCTCTTTCATAGTAGAGCCGGGGTGGCTGGACATTAAGTAGGGCACTAAAAACTGATTCATCCCGTATTGCTTATTCAGGGCGTAGTATTTGTCCACAAACCGGTTGTAAACAGCATTTCTGGGCTTACCCATACGGCTAAGCACCGCATCTGACACGTGCTCCGGCGCAACCTTCAGCTGACCGGAAATGTGGAACTGTACCAGCTCCTTAAAAAAGGTGTCCTTCTTGTCGGCAAGGAGATAGTCGAAGCGAATACCGCTGCGGACAAACACCTTCTTCACGCCGGGAATCTTCCGCAGTTTCCGCAGCAGCGCCACATAATCCGAGTGGTCGGCTCGCATATTTTTGCAGGGGGTGGGGTACAGACACTGCCGTCCACCGCAAGCGCCTTTGGTTAGCTGCTTTTCGCAGGCAGGGTGGCGGAAATTGGCGGTAGGGCCGCCTACATCGTGGATATAGCCCTTAAAATCCTTGTCCTTGACCATAAGCTCCGCTTCCGCCAAAATGGATTCGTGGCTGCGGGTCTGAATGATGCGTCCCTGATGGAAGGTCAGCGCGCAGAAGGAGCAGGCGCCAAAGCACCCACGATTGCTGACTAAGCTGAATTTAACCTCCTCAATGGCGGGTACGCCGCCCAGCTTTTCATAGCTGGGGTGATAGGTGCGGCAGTAGGGAAGCGCGTAAACTTCGTCCATTTCCGCGGTACTCATAGGCTTTTGGGGCGGGTTTTGCACCACAAATTGCTTTCCGTAAGGCTCAGCCAGCCGCTTTGCGGTAAAGGGGTCGCAGTTGCCATATTGGGTGCGGAAGCTTTCCGCGTAAACCCGCTTGTTGGCTTTTAACTGCTCATAGGAGGGCAGAATAATGGTGGGAAGGCTCTCGTCCAAAGCGTCCGTTTTGAATACCGTGCCGTCAATATAAGTAATATCCCGTACGTTCAGCCCGGAATTCAGCGCGTCGGCAATCTCCACAATACTCTTTTCGCCCATACCGTACATTAAAAGGTCAGCTTGGCTGTCCAGCAGTATAGAGCGCTTCAGACTTTCCGACCAGTAATCATAGTGGGCAAGGCGGCGCAAGCTGGCCTCAATGCCGCCGATTAAGATAGGTACATCTTTGTATACCTGCCGAATCAGGTTGCAATAAACCACCGTGGCATAGTCGGGGCGCTTGCCCATAACGCCGCCGGGGGTAAAGGCATCGGTCTTCCGCTTGTGCTTGGTGACAGAGTAGTGGTTGACCATAGAGTCCATATTGCCGCCGGACACTAAAAAGCCAAGTCGCGGTCTGCCCAAAATGGCGATGGATTGGGGATTCTTCCAATCGGGCTGGGAGATAATGCCCACCGAGTAGCCGGCATTTTCCAAAACCCGGCTGATGATGGCGTGACCGAAGGAGGGGTGGTCCACATAGGCATCACCAATGACATACACAAAGTCGCACTGGGTCCAGCCACGGTCCAGCATATCCTGTTTGCAGATGGGCAGAAAGTCCATAAAAATCCCTCCTTGTCTTTTGTTTAGTATAGCATCTTTTGCGGAAAAAGAAAAGGTGTAAAATAAAAGACAGACACACAGAAGTGTGCCTGCCTATGTATTTTCAGCGCTAAAGCTATCAGGGCTTGCGTCATTGCTGCCAGTTACGGTAATTGTAGTTGTCCGGGACGGGGCTTGCGTAGCCTGCCAACGCCAGAGGAATCATAGTGTTGCTGACAGTTCCATAGGTGACGCGGTAATGAATAGAGGATTTCGTTACCAGAATCTTCTGCACAGCAGGGTCAATGCCGTGACTGCGGAAAACCTCCAAATCAAAAGGCTGTCGGGGGATAGAGGTAATCAGCACAAGGTTACCGGCAATTTCTACCACGGCTGTGTTTCCCTGGTCTGCGACCATACCGTGGTTCATAGGCCCTTTCAGCACATATTTGCCGTCGGTGAGTTTTTTAACCACTGCGGTTACGGCCAAAGGACCGCCGGAATACCGGGAATCGCTCCAGCCGCCAAGCTGCAAATTCACTTGTGCGCCCACACCGGCAGCAATACAAAGGTCTACACTGGCGGGGTCTAAAATGGTAGCAACGGCTGCACCGGTAATTTTTCTCTGTAAAATCCGCCGCAGGATGTGGGTGGTATCGCCTACGCCACCGGCACCGGGATTATCCGATGCATCTGCCAGCACTACAGTGCCGGATTCCTGTAAGGCAATATCCAAAGCCTCATCCAAGGTCGTATACTGCGCCTTCAATCGAGGCAAATGCGTCTTGATTGCTTCTGACAAGGTGTCTGCGATTTGCTCCGCCAAAACCGGATCTGCGTCTGTAATTGCTATGACTGCCATTCCCATTTCTGCAATATCCGCAGGAAAGAAGCCGTGGCTGAACCGCAGACTCAACACGCCGGGTGTCTTTTCCAACTCCGCGGCCAGATCATATAGCGGTTTCAGCTCCGGAGACTGGCTGGGCAAAAGTGGCATAAGATAGGGAATTCGCCGATAGGCCATTGTGGGTCGATGGATGCCATCGAGTGTCTTTTCCATCAGAAGGGCCGCTTTTTTGCCGGTTTCATAAATATCCACGTGGGGATAGGTGTTGTAGGGAATCAGCCCATTGGTATACCGGGCCATTTTCTCTGTTACATTGGCGTGGAGATCTAAAGATGCCATAATGGGGATTTCAGAGCCCAGCTCCTGACGCAGCAGTTCTATAAAATCCCCTTCTCCGTCGGGGTGACCCTCTGCCACCATAGCTCCGTGAATATCCAGCAGAACACCGTCTATTTTATCTTGCGTCCGGATCACCTGTAGAACTTTCTTCGTTACAAAATCGTACACGTCTCCAGTGACCGGACCGCTGGGCATCGCGCAAAGGGCTACAGATGGAATCAGCTCTATATCTTGACGACCCTCAAAGACATCGAGAAAGGCACTCATCTCTGTGCCGTTATTCCGCACGTGGGTAAAAACCTCGTTGCCAACCAAACACCTGAAATTTTTATATGCCTGCATATCCGCCGGGTTGGGGCAAAAGGAATTGGTCTCGTGGCGGAATTCAATCGTAAGAATCTTTTTCGTCAAGCCGTTCACCTCCTGAATGTGATGCTCCAAGAATTAAAACTTAACCTGACCAATCAGGTTCTTTTGGAAAATCATATTCTTCTGCAGGTAGGACCAGTTACCCACGCCTGCTGCCTTGGCCTTTTCGTACATCGCGTTGGCAATGGATACATCCACATAGGCCAAACCTACGGCGTCAAAATAGATAAACTCGTCATCGTTCTCACGGCCGGACTTCTCACCGGAAAGAATATCGATCAGGTTTCCGTAAATGTCATCGTCGGTGATCTCTCCGTCCTTATAGCAGCGGGAAACGGTTTGTGTGCGGTGTTTAACAGTCTCCCAATCGTCGCAGACGATTTTGTCAGCCATTTTTACGACGGCGTACTCGTCTTCCCAGCCGCCAATATGGCTGTAGAAAGCACCCTTCTTGATCCACTCGGCCTTCAGCAGAGGTGCCTGAGCGGAGGTTGCAGTAACAATGATGTCGGAGTCAACAATCGCATCCTTCAATACGGTCTTGCAGCCTACAAAGGTCATATCGGGAACTAAAGGCGCAAGGTCTTTGATGAAGGCGTCCTCTTCTGCTTCGGAGACGGCTGCGACTTTGCAAATCTTCAGACCGGGGCGAACAGCTTTCATACCCAGCAGGTGCATCTTAGCCTGCTCGCCTGCGCCGATAAAACCGATGGATTCGCAATCCTTCCGGGCCAAAACTTCGGCAGCGGCAGCGCCCATAGCTGCTACACGCATATTGGAGCACAGAGTACCGTCCATAACGCACACAGGGAAGCCCTTTTCAATCTCAGAGAGAATGATGATGGCGGATAGGTTCTGCACGCCGAAGCGGCGGGGGTTGGGAGGGAACACAGAAACCCACTTTACACCGCAGATTTTCTCATCCAGCAATGTTGCGGGCAAGCAGTTAATACGTTCCTGGGTTTCTTCTTTGAAGATCTGCACGATCTTATCGGGGAAGAGAATGCGGTCGGCTTTGAATTTGAACAGACCCTCTTTGAGTGCCTTGATTGCCATCTGTAAATCAAAAGCACCGGCGTTTATCAGATCCTCTTGGGAAAGGGTTAAGTATTTGATTTCAGTATTTGCCATAAATATCCTCCTAATTAGTTACTATTTGTAGTCTCAACTAATTTTACAAACTTTTTAGATTGTCGTACATAATCAAGTGAAATGGTCTTGCAACATTATAGAAGATGTAGTAAACTAAAAAGGAAGAGGTGATTTTATGGAGATTTTACAGTTGCGATATTTTTTTGAAAGTGCAAAAACGGGAAATTTTACGGAGACAGCAAAAAAATATATGGTACCGACTACATCGGTTTCTGCGGCTGTTAAGCGGCTGGAAAAGGAGATTGGATGCAAGCTGTTTGACCGCAGCTCTAACCGGGTATCCTTAAACGCCAACGGCAAGCGCCTGCAGCAGAGCCTATATACGGTTTTTACAGAGTTGGACGGTGTGATTGCAGAACTGTCCGCCAATATCGGCGATGACCGGGAAATCAAGATGCTGGTGCGGGCTATGCGGCGTGATATTACGAAATTGATTACAGAATTCAATCAGAAGCATCCCTACGTAGTGTTTAAGACGGTGTTTGATTTTCGTGATACAGATTTGAGTGGATACGATATTATTATTGATGAAAAAAGTGACCGTTATCCGGAATATAGGGAACTGCTGCTCTTTAATACCAGTCTGCGGCTGAAATGCGCTGTTGGACATCCGTTGTGCGGCAGAAAATTGACTTTGCGCCAGTTGAACAATCAGAAGTATATTTCTATGGGTGAAGATAGCAATATGCATAAGATTTTAACCCAAGCGTGTAATCGGGTAGGTTTTGCTCCGGATGTTGCGATTATGTGTAATGATATTGAGTGCTATGAAAAGCTGATTGCTTCCGGTATGGGCATTGGCGCAGGCCGTGAGAGCGGAAACTACAGCAGCAATACGCCGTTAGAGTGCCTAGATGTGGAAGATTTTCGGGAACGCTACAGTGTTTGTGTGTACTATAAAGAGGCAGCCTATTACGGTAACATTCGTAGCTTCATCGATTTCTTAAAAATGAAACAGATGTAAAATCCTGCAAAGCAATAAATGGTTCTGGCCTAATAAAAAAAGAGACAGCCTTTTGACTGTCTCTTATGGTGCGCGTTGCTTTTTAGAATTTAATCAGAAAGAGAGTAATATCAACAACTTTTTCACTATTCACTATTACCTATTACTTCAAAGCCCTAAAGACATTTTTAGTGAAAAGTGAAGAGTGAAAAGGTAATAAGTAAAGCCCCAAAGGCTCTCACCTTTAGGGCTTTGGTGCGCGAGGCGGGACTTGAAGACTTCTCACGAAACCCGGCCTAAAGTCCATACGGTCGGCAAAAACGGTTACGCAAATCCCATCCGCCGACCACCTGCCGACGAGTTTTGAGCGCAAAATTTGCGATTATTTGCAGACGATGGCGCTCGAGTTAAACCGGGTTTTTGCGGCATAGAGATCCCAATTAGGCTATGTGATATTGCAATATTAAAATGTTACATATTGCTCTAGAGAGTCTCTTGTTCTTGTCAGTTCGGAAATGAGAGCTTGGTTGACTATTTCAAATGGCTCATCAAAATATTTTTCAAACAATCCAAAACCAATCGCATCATCAATGATTTCCTTAGTTGATAGTTTTCCAAACAGGCTATAGTGTGCCATTGCATTACGGAAATATTTGTCTCTATATGGCATATCATAATGGATTGTGGTTAAGCCTAAGTTATCTAAGTCGAATTTTAGATGATAAAATGTAATGTACATCATACGAAAGGAAAGTAAGTGATTTTTTGTTAATGGCAGAAAGAATTCTAGCAAGTAATTCACTCGACAAAGAAGATTAAATATGAGTATTCCTGTTTCATCCTTAAAGAAAGAATGATTAGATAGCCGAAAATCGTGATCTATAATTGCAAGAGTTTGTTTGGGTTGCTCAGTTTTCAAATCCTGCTGACAGTCTATCACATCATAAAGAGAGTGGATTGTTTTGCCCATTTGAACACCTATTATATACGCGAGCGATTCGTTGCGAATATCGCCACCAATAGCTTCTAGGATAGGCTTTTTCTTAGGGTTTAGAGGAGAATATTCGTAGGCGTATTCAAGAGTGTTGCCAATATAATGTCCGTTTATTAGATATGAACCTACATCAGGGTACATAAACTCAGGGCATCCACTATTAAGTTGTAACTGTTTCCAATACTGCTGTTCAACGGCGACTATGTATGACATTAATTCCTTTTGTTGAGTTAATGGGATTAATTTGTCACTGGAATATAATTTGACTTTTGCGCGTAATTTATCAGTTAAATCCTTGCTGATGAAGCTTTCAACACTAATGTCAGCTTTTTTGCACCAATCAATAGCACCACTAATAATGGTGGCAATGTACAGTAGTCCACCAAGCATAAAATGTGCACGTGTTTCTTCGGAGCATATATTGATAGCTTCTGTAATTCCAATTAAATCGTCTGTTATCATTGCTTTCGCTGCATCTTGTCTAGCCATACTTTACTGCACCTTTTTCTTTAACGTATCAATGCAATGCTTACATATTTCTTTTTGGAAATCCGTAAGAGTTGGGGTGTTTTCAATTTGGATCTTATCTATAGTTGCAAGCAATTCTGCTAAATCTTTGAGATTCATACTAATCCTCCTTTTTGCACAATAATTATATCAACTTGAGCAATCAATGTGCAATAAAGAAAAAGTATTGTTTTCATCTCATATTTATATAGTTATTAAGGAACTACTCATTAGAGAAGATTGCATTATGTAACATCTTCTAGAGAGATTCTCTTCTGTATGTAATCATTGGTTAACTCTTCATCGTAGTTTATACAAATGAGTGTGATGCCCTTTTCTTGGCATATTCGCTTTTTTCTGCTATCGTGCTCTTTTTGTATTTCTAGTTTTTCTTTTCCACCCCAATGCTCAACTGCTTGAAAATGTTGCAATCCTTGATACTCAAAAGCAAGCTGCTTACTTGGTATATAAATGTCCAGTTCCAAACCTTCTAACCAATTGGGTCGATGGTGGCGGATAATTTCTATATTTGGGTAGATTTCTTCTATGATATGATACAGCATTGTCTCGCTTACCCAAGCATCTCCAATTTTAGGGTAACCCATTTGTGTTCTGACAACATTTTCAATTGCGTTTTCATACTCTCTGCGTAACTTCATAAGCGAATTGTCGTTATGGGAAGCCTGTATGCTTTCTTCCATCGCTTTTGATAATCTGTAAATACAATCATATAGTTCTGGTGTACATTCTTCCGGCAATATATTCAAACATCTTATTTGTCGACGATCAATTCCCATTCTGAGTTCTTCTTGCCGTATATACCAACCAAATCGTTGCTTGAATAAACCGCCGTACATTGGTAGACAGAACTTTTCTTTGGGGATTTTCTTGTTACACCGAAAGCATAAGTTTTCACGAAAGCCAAAGGGGGTTAGAGGCGCGTCATTGAATCTTTTTGAAATACTTGCAATTATTGGCGGAAATAGGTGCTCTTCAAGAGGCGGTTCGGTTGCTGTTGAAGTGTCGCCCGTAATGCGTTGCCGTTTTAGCTGAATGTAGTTTTCAATTGCGTGCCTCTCACATTCACAAAAATAGATCTTTTCCCCAACATCTTCGGAAAAAGCAAAAAAGGCTCCTGAATACCCGGGATAATAAACAACTGGCATTGGTAAATCTTCATATGTAACAATCCCACGATGGCTATCGTATTCATTTTTATGACGGATAAAAATCTTATACTTTCCGGCTCTCTGTTTTAGCGTTTCCACAAATCTATAGTAATCCAATGAAGATTCGTACTTATTACCGTAAAGTAAAATAGTTGTTCTTTTCCATTTGCTTATTTTCTCAATCAATGTTAGCACAACATCTTGAAGTCTTACATAATCCTTCATATCATCTATATAGCATTGCGTGATGCCATCACAGAAATGATAATTTGGTATTTGCTTTGCTAAATTGCAGACTTTTTTATATTGATTAGATTTTGAAGTGCCGAACTCTATATAGACAATATGCATACACAACCGCTCTTTCTGAAAAATGGTACCAATTCTTTGATTGAATTGTTATGTTATTGCATTGCTTATTTGGTGTACTACCATTGTACAAATCGATTAGAAATGTGTCAATACGCAAATGATCGCCGACCTTGCTGCCGACGGAGTCGACGAAAAGGGAGTGCAACATTTGCGAGTAGGGAGGAATAGACACAAACAGATAAAAAGTTGCGAGGCGGGCATTTGCCAGTGCTGTCAAGGCTTATAACCCTGTTTTACCAAGGCTAGCCTAACAAAAAAAGAGACAGCCTTACGACTGTCTCTTATGGTGCGCGAGGCGGGACTTGAACCCGCACGTCCGCAGTGAACACTAGAACCTGAATCTAGCGAGTCTACCAATTCCACCACTCGCGCAAATATACGCCAAACGCTTGCCTGACGCTTGGATATAATAACACGGTAAGCGCGGTTTGTCAACTGATTTTCTGAAAATATCCAAATAATTTTTCTAAGAAATTGCGATTTTAAGTCTGCTGTGATACAATGAAAAAAACAAAGGGGAGGAGATACATATGGCAAAGGTTCGGTTAAACGCAGATGCGGAGATTGTGCGCACGGTCAAAGAGGGGCTAAAGAAAAAAGGTGGCTATTGTCCCTGCCGGCTGGGCAAGGCAGAGGAGTATAAATGTATTTGCGAAGAATTCAAAAAACAAATTGCCGATCCGGATTTCGAGGGCTACTGTCACTGTATGCTTTACTATAAAGAGAAGTAAAAAAGTGCGTGTTGCATATGCAACACGCACTTAATTTTAGTAATGCTTAGAACAAGCCGGAAACCTTACCGGTTTCTACGTCCACGTCAACACGGCGGTATGCAGGGTCAGCTGCAGTACCGG
>SVKL01000025.1 GCA_015068495.1 Oscillospiraceae bacterium
AAGTTCAAATTTTCGCTATTGTTTTTTAACAGCGACGTTCCTGAAGCATGTGCAATCGACGTTATTAGGCATGAATAATTCCGGCGGAAGCCTTCCTTGGCCTTAAGCCCCAACTTCTCCATCAACGCAGCGCTGGTGTAGGGTGTATCGTATTCCATAGCATCCAGTATCCGCTTCACATATTCCGAAAGCTGCTCGCTATCCTCGCTATCCTCGGTGATCTGAACGGAAACCTCATTCAGAATCTTGTCGATCTGAGAGAGCATAAACGCAATAAAAGCGGTGGATTCACCGTCAATATGGCATTTGGCGATTGCGTTATAGTAGTCCTCCTGGAACTTCTCAACCTGGCTCTCAATGGGGATATACTCAAATATAGGTTTCCACTTGGAAAGAATTGCGGTGTGCCACAGTCTGGCCATTCTGCCGTTGCCGTCAGAGAAGGGGTGGATGAATACAAACTCATAATGGAACGCGCTGCTGAGGATCAGTGGATGCACGGATGCCTACACCGTTTTCATCCAGGAGAACAGATCATCCATCAGCTGAGGAACAAACTTTGCCGGTGGCGCCATAAAAATGCACTGGTCACCGTTAAAGACGCCTTCTACATCACGACGGAAATCACCAGACTCATCTACGATATATTTGGTCATGATGCCGTAGAAAGTTTTCAAATCCTGAATGCTGAATGGGTCAATATTAGCCAGCTTCTCATAGGCTGCATAGGCGTTTTTAACTTCCTGAATCTCCTTCTGTTCGCCCAGAACAGTCTTGCCGTTGATCACAGCTCTGACCTGCCCTAGGGAAAGGGAGTTTGCCTCAATTCGTAGGGAAGAGTGGATGGACTTAATCCGGTTATTCTTCCGCAGATGGGGCTTGGCTTCCATATTGTTGGTTGCTGTAATGCGTCCCACTTTTTCCGAAATGGACGATACATAGGTCAAGATCTCATTTGTGATCGTAAAGGGCGGCTTGTAATCCTTCAAGAAAACACCTCCTGTAACTTGCGTACTATCTACCATTATTATGCACCATAGCTGGCAGAAATCAGAAAATACCAATGCAAACGGAATATTTCATCTTTAGGGTGCAGGCGAAAGATTGAATCTTTTTAATATTTGAAAAATTTTAGAAATATTTTTCATATTTAGTTGCATTTTGGGGAGATGAATCGTGTAATAAAATTGATGGATAAATTTTGGGGATTTTTTATCAAAGCGGCAGATTTGGCTGATTTAAAGCATTTTTATAGGTAGAACGAAGAAAAGTATGTTCGTTTGCGAATTTTTTGTAAACAAATCGAGAAAGTGATAGAAAACGCGTTTTTGCAAGCCTCTTTATATAGTAGAAGGGGAAAATTTTAAAAAATTTTCGCCCAAGTGGAACAAATCGTGTTTTTGAATGCATCTTTATATGTAGAGAGGAGTGATGCCCGTTGATTGCTCAAATTACCAATGTATCTTGAAATTTGAAAAATATTTTTGCAATTTCTCTCCCAGACTCATTTGGGAACGGGAGTTAAATTGACTTTGTCGAACATCTGTGCTATAATATCACAAAGGCAAGATCAAGCACCCAGGCTGCCGTCTCGGTGGAAGTGCGCCCACCATTTGACACTGCTTAAGTGACAGTGGAACGGTACGGACCAGCGAAGGAGAAAGTAGCGGTCCTTAATCGGTGAAGGTCTTCGAATCGATTGCCGGGAGAACCGGCTGCGACAAAGTGATGTTTGCAGACGTGCAGACAAAGCTTGCAGCTGATCTCCCGGTCCTTGTTTTTGGTGAAAACATTTTGGCACAACTGCGTAAATGCATTGGCAGGTTGTTGCCGATGACATCCGGGATAGGCTGTTATATAATATAATTACAGACAAAGCAGCGGCCTTTTTAGATACCCGGAGATACGGATCGATACAGTTTCATAATGAAAAGAAAAACATTGCGTCTCCAGTAGATCCGGAGTACATCTGAACAGGTGAATATAGATATTCTTACGCAGCAGGTTCTGGTATGACTTGCTGTGTTTTTATATTCTTCTGCAGAGGCTACTGAAGAAACGGAGGAGATAGCTGTAAAGGAGAAAACCAATAGAACCTTGTACAAGTTCATTGAACAATTATCCTTAGAGAAAGAGAAATCATACCATGAAGAAAAAAGTTTACAAAGAATTTTGTTTCAGGGAGTCGAACGGTATGTTATAATATTAATGTACCTGTGGCTTGCCCGAAGAAAGGAGTTTTTATGAGTAAGTTGCAGGAAAACAATGTCGCGAATGAGCGGGTATACACGGTGGAGGAGATCGCGAAGTTAGCGCGGATCAGCCGTACAGGTGCATACGAGCTTATCAAGAAGGAATACTTCCCGGTGATCCGCGTCGGTAGTCTGATCCGGATTCCCAAGGAGCCCTTCGATGCATGGTTAGACGGTCGAGGAAACTAATCATGTAAAGGAGTAGTGTTATGGCGACAATTGTTAAGCGAGGAAAAAATTTCTATGTAGTTTTTCGCTATGATGACGCGAACGGTAATTCCCAGCAAAAATGGGAGTCGTTTAAGACCAAGAAGGAAGCCCAAAAGCGTAAAAGCGAGGTCGAGCATGAGATCGACACCGGTACATTTATTCCACCAGCCAGTATCAAGATCAAGGATCTTCTCATTGATTTTGTGGACATGTATGGCAAACGGAAGTGGGGCCTGTCAATGTATACCTCCAATTCGGGACTGATCCGGAATTACATCAACCCCATTTTGGGCGAGGTAAATGTTCAGGATGTGGATGCCCGGGTGGTGGACAAGTTTATTGCTACGTTGCAGAAAACCAAAGCGGTGGACTGCAACGGAAGAAGGGCAAAAACGGAGTTTGTTACACCCTGCACCATCGAGAAGATCTGCAAGCTGATGCGCTGTGCCTTCGGGCAGGCGATCCGCTAGGGTATGGTTGGCAGAAATCCCTTTATTGGGGCAACCCTGCCCAAGCGTGAGCAGCGGAAGCGTGCCATATGGGATGCAGAGACCATTCGTAGGGCGTTGGATGCCTGTGAGGACGATCGGTTGTACTTAGCAATCCATCTTGCATTTGCGTGTTCTCTCCGCTTTTGGGAGATCTGTGGGCTTACCTGGGACTGTCTGGATATTTCTGATGCTGCGATCATGAACGGCAATGCCTACCTCAAGGTCGAGAAAGTGCTAGCCCGTGTGGATGAAGGCGCAGTTGATGCGCTGGGAGAGAATGACATATTCTTCACTTTCCCGGCTGTTGTTAACGGAAAGTCCAAGACCCGGCTTGTACTGAAGAAGCCGAAAACGGAATCCAGTATCCGTAAGGTGTGGATCCCGGTGACCCTTGCCAAGCTGCTTAGAGCCTGGAAGGAAAGCCAGGATAAGGCGAAGGCTTACTTAGGGGATGCCTACTACGATTATAATCTTGTGCTTACCCTGGATAATGGCCGTCCTTGTGAGGATCGGGTAATCGGTAATGCCTTTAACCGGCTGAAAAGGAACGCAGACCTTCCGGATGTGGTTTTCCACTCCCTCAGGCACTCCAGCACGACTTATAAGCTGAAGCTGAACCACGGAGACATCAAGGCGACGCAGGGCGATACGGGCCACGCACAGCCTGACATGGTCACTGAGATCTATCCCACATTCTGGATGAGGACCGCAAGGTCAACGCCCAGCGCTTTGAGGCAGGCTTCTATGCAAGGGCAGATCTGCGGGGTCTGGAGCAGTCATTCCGCACGCAAACCGTGCAACAGCCGGGTATGGATATTGTGCAGCTGCTGGTTCAGCTGCAGCAAAATCCGGCACTGTTGGCCCTTCTGAATGGACTTGCGAATGCAAATGTGTCCGGATAATCCCAAACCGTTCAAAACCGTCTGTTAGCAAAAATGCGATTTTGTTAGCAAAAATCTTAAAAAGTGTTCGAATCCATTTGGCAGCCCATAAGAGCTGCGGCTGCCAAATGGAAACACTCTAACAATTTAATAATGGGACAAATAGTTATGAAAACACCGTGATTTACGGTGAAATCACGGTGTTTGGCACCCCCGGCGAGACTCGGACTCACTACCTCGCGCTTAGGAGGCGCGCGCTCTATCCAGGTGAGCTACGGGGGCATATCTATGAAATTGACCTGTAAGGAATAACCTCTTCTGATTCTTAGGAGGCGGACGCTCTATCCAACTGAGCTACTGGTGCATATATTGGAATATTGTAGCGGAAAATAAAAGCAATGTCAACCGCAGGTTTCAACAGCATTTGAAGCCGAAAGAACCTATACTGTGTTCTCAGTGCAGAGAGGAGGAGAACTGGTGAAAGAGAGCAATGACCCCTATGCAGATTTAGAAGACCTGATTTTTGACGAGAATGACGGCGGCCCCAGCGAAAGATGATTTAAGCAGGCATTTGCCTGCTTTTTTACATTTTCCCCTTTACAGAATTGAGAATTTGGGATATAATAAACAATCGAACTGAACAAATTAAAGGGAAAGAGGGTACTGTCCCTATGAACATTGCTTTCGATAGCTACAAACAGAAATTAAATGAGATATATCCGGCGCTTACCGGCTTGGCGGATTCCTTGAACATTGAGGGTCTGCGCAATGAGCTGGAGCGTCTGCACGCCATGCAGGAGGCTCCCGGTTTTTGGGACAATCCCGAAAAGAGCCAGCAAATCGTAATGAAAACCAAAAGCTGTGAGAGCAAGCTGGAAAAGTACAAGCAAATGACCTCCGCTTGGGATGATTTGATGACCATTTGCGAAATGGCTGCGGAAGAGGATGACGATTCTATGCTTCCGGAGCTGGTGGAGGGCTTTGACAAGCTCACTGCCGATATGGAAAACTGCCGCTTGCAGACCCTGCTCACCGGCAATTACGACCGCAACAACGCGCTGGTCAGCTTCCAGGCCGGTGCCGGCGGCACAGAGGCGCAGGACTGGTGCCAGATGCTTTACCGTATGTACACCCGTTGGGCTGAAGCCCACGGCTACACCTATAAGATTATGGACTACCAAGAGGGTGAAGAAGCAGGTCTGAAATCTGCGGACATTCTCATTGAGGGCGAAAATGCCTACGGCTTTTTGAAAGGGGAGAACGGTGTCCACCGTTTGGTGCGTGTGTCTCCCTTTGATGCCAATGCCCGTCGGCAGACATCCTTTGCAGCCATCGAGGTCATTCCCGAAATCGAAGACGACAGCGAGGATTTCGAAATCAAGGCGGAAGACTACGAAATGCAGGTATTCCGTTCCTCCGGCGCCGGCGGTCAGCACATCAACAAGACCTCTTCCGCTGTGCGACTGATTCACAAATCCGGCATTGTGGTTTCTTGCCAAACGGAGCGCAGCCAGTTCCAAAACAAGGAGACCTGTCTGCGGATGCTGCGCAGTAAGCTGGTGGAAATCCGTGAGCGTGAGCATTTGGAGAAAATCTCCGATATTAAGGGTGTTCAAAAGAAGATTGAGTGGGGCAGCCAAATCCGCAACTATGTGTTTATGCCCTATACCTTGGTAAAGGATACCCGCACCGGCTGCGAAACCTCCAATGTTAACGGTGTTATGGACGGCGCGCTTGATCCCTTTATCAACGCCTATTTGAACTGTTTGGCCACAGGAAACTGGGTTACAAAGTAAAAATAACAGAAAATACTTGCAATTCTGATTTTCTTGTGATATACTTGCTTAGCTTGATAAAAAACCCGTAGTATCGGGATACACATATGACCCGCGACCATATAGCGGTTAGCGGAGGGAGGTTACAAAAAATGGAAGTTTTAATGATTGTTTTGACTGTTTTGGAAGCGATCGCCAGCATTGCGCTGATTGTAGTCGTTCTGCTCCAGTCCGGTAAAGAATCCGGTCTGTCCGGCGCTATTTCCGGCAACACCGATTCTTATATGAACAAGAGCGGTATGGGCGGCTTAGACAAGAAGCTGGCATCCGCAACCAAGTGGATTGCCCTTGTTTGGATTGTTCTGACTTTCTTGGTCGTCTTGCTGAACGTAGGTCACTAATAAATGAAAACGGAGGTGCGATGCACCTCCGTTTTTTTATTGATCCTTTTTGCCGACTTTTTCTTTTGTGCCGTCGGGTCTGACAATATAGGTGTTTTCCAAATGGCCCACTAAGCTTGCTTTTACAGAATCAATATAGATTCTGCGCAGCTTATCCCGCTCGGTAAGCTCTTCCGGGGATAAGCCCTCTTTTTTTGCCTTTGCGGCAAGTTCGTTGATACGCTTGATTACTTGATCCATATCCATATCTTCTACCTCATATATAGCGGTGAATCACCACAGAAATTCGGCCTTTTTTCGTCTGACCGTTGACGCTTGCTAACTGGAGCTTTCCCAGACCGCGGACAGAGACCTTGTCTCCCTCTGCAACGGTCTTATCCGGTTTTTCGCAGGGCAGTCCGTTGATGGCGGCCTTGCCTGCGCAGATATGCTGGGCAGCTGCGCTTCTGCTTATGCGGAATCCGGAAGAGACAACACTGTCCAATCGAATCGATGCCATCGTGTCCCGGATTTCCTGAAAACTCGGCTCTGCTATGACAACGGCATCCAAGGGTATTTGCTGCAGGTGGAGCTTGGTGCGACCGGCGGAGAGGAAGTTCTGCAGCACATAGGGAGCAATTTCCTTTGTCACAAAGAAATCACAGTAGCCCTTGCCGACACAGATATCCCCCACGGTTTCCCTTGCAATACCGGCACCCATCAGCGCGCCGAGAAAATCCCGATGGGAGGGGGTGTCTCCCTCATAGAAAGTGGCGCGCAGGCAAACAAGGGGAGAGTCTTCACCAAGCAGCGTGCTTTCCTCCAAATATTCGGGCAGAAACACCAGCATTTGCCGTTCAGCTTCGGGGTAGCCGCCAAAGGCGTATAGCCCCTCGGCCTGCCCAAACAGATATTTTGTCATTTCCAGTTCCCGCAGGGAGAGAAAGGCGGTGCTTGCCGGAATGTTTTTTCGCATACCGCCGTTGATTTTATCCCAAACCTTTGCAAGAAGCACGCGGTCATCGGAGGATTTTGCAATTTTATCGATGTTACTTCGGTCCATAAGCGCTTCCTTCCTGCAGATATGTGATATTATACCACACAGAATAAGGAATGCAAGAAAGTTTTTCTTGTTTCCGGTGGCATTATTCGTTATAATAGAAGCACTGAAAGTAGGTGAGATGCAATGATAGTGGGCATAATCGGCGCCGGCGCATCGGGGATGGCTGCGGCGTTGGCGGCAGCGGAAAACCCCAATGTCAGTGTGATTATTATGGAGCGGCAAACCCGTGTGGGCAGAAAACTGCAGGCTACGGGAAACGGCCGCTGTAACCTATCGAATATTGGCGCAATGGCGGGGGGCTACCACGGGGAGCACCCGGACTTTGTGCTGCCTGCAATGAAGCAGTTTGACCCGGAAGTAACGCTGCAGTGGTTTGCCGACTTGGGACTGTATACGGTCATTGAGGAAAGCGGCAAGGTATATCCCTATTCCGACCAAGCAAATTCTGTGGTGGACATTTTGCGCCTGAACCTCAACAAAGCCAATATCACCTTGAAGCTGGGCTTTGAGGCAGAGAAAATAAACATAAATCAGCAAGGCTTTTCCGTGGTAAGCAAAGAGGAAACGGTTTTCTGCGATAAGTTGATTGTTGCTTGCGGCGGGCTGGCCGGAAGCAAGCTGGGCGGCACGATGTCCGGCTATAAGCTCCTTGCCAAATCGGGTCATAAATCCACCCGTTTGCGTCCCAGCCTTGTGCAGATAAAGACAAGCTGGGAGGGCGTGAAGTCCCTGAAAGGCGTCCGCGGAAACTGCCACGTACAGATTCTCCGCGACGGCAAGCTGTTTCGCGAGAGTGTGGGCGAATTGCAGTTGACGGAGCAGGGCATCTCCGGCCCGGTGGTCTTTGAAATTTCCCGGGACGTATGCTACGGAGCAGGGCGGTGGACGGCAAAATTGGATTTCCTGCCGGACTGGTCTTTTGAGCGCCTGCAGCAGGAGCTGGAGCGGAGAAAAAACAGCAATCTCCCTATGGAGGAGCTGCTTACGGGCATTCTCCATAACCGGTTGGGACGTGTCTTGACAAAGACCGCCGGTGTCAAAGGCAAGCAGCTTGCAAAGGAGCTGAGCGCTTTGGAGACAGCGGAAATTTGCCGCGTAGTAAAATCCTTGGAAATCCCTCTGACAGAGCCTTTGGGAATGGATAGCGCGCAGGTCACTGCCGGCGGTGTGCTCACAGAGCAATTTGATGAAAACACAATGGAAAGCCGGCTTGTTCCTAACCTGTATGCCTGTGGCGAGGTGCTGGATATCGACGGCGATTGCGGTGGCTATAATCTGCAATGGGCGTGGAGCTCCGGACGTTTGGCAGGCTTATATGCCGGAAAGGAAACAAAATGATCCGTATTCGTGAAATCAGCCTGCCACCGGAACACAATGTGGCGCAGCTGTCCTTTGAGGCGGCGCAGGCGCTGCGGATTTCTGTGTCCAAAATTCGCAAATTGACCATTGTTCGCCGTTCTGTAGATGCCCGGAAAAAGCCGGATGTGCGAATTGTATATACAGTGGATGTTTCGGTTGACGGCAATGAGAACAAAATCCTCAAGCAGTCCGGCTGTAAACGGGCGGCAATAGCCAACGATAAATACTATAAAGTGCCCAAATGTGATAAAGACCCTGCGCACCGTCCCGTGGTGGTAGGGTTTGGTCCTGCCGGTATGTTTGCAGGACTGGTGCTGGCAATGGCTGGGCTGCGTCCGCTGATTTTAGAGCGTGGCGAGGATGCCGTATCCCGGCACGAAAAAGTGGAAAAGTTTTGGAAAACAGGCGAACTGGATGCCAAAAGCAATGTGCAGTTTGGAGAAGGCGGCGCAGGCACATTCTCCGACGGCAAGCTGAATACCGGTGTGAACAATCCTCGAATCGGCTGGATTTTGCAGCAGTTTGTAAAGGCCGGCGCAGGGGAGAACATCCTGTTTGATGCCAAGCCACACGTAGGCACCGATGTTTTGCTGACGGTGGTGCAAAACTTGCGGCAGCGGATTATTTCTCTGGGCGGCGAGGTGCGTTTTAATGCACAGGTGACAGGGCTGCTGCAAGAGAACGAAAAAGTTTGCGGCTTGGAAATCAACGGGAGCGAAATCGTTCCCTGTGATCGTGTTATTCTTGCCATCGGTCATAGCGCAAGGGATACCTTCCGGTATTTGCAGGAAAAGAGCATTCCTATGGAGGCAAAGCCCTTTGCGATGGGCGTGCGAATTGAACACCTCCAGCAGAATATTGATGAAGCCCAGTACGGCTGCCATAATCCGGTGCTTCCGCCGGCGGACTACAAGCTGGTGAAGCATTTGGAGGACGGAACGGTGTATACCTTCTGTATGTGTCCCGGCGGATATGTGGTTGCGGCAGCATCAGAGGAATGCGGCGTGGTCACAAACGGTATGAGCTATGCAGATCGGGACGGTGAGAATGCAAACGCCGCACTGCTTGTCACCGTAAACCCCAAAGATTTCCCCTCCCAGGACCCGCTGGCCGGTATGTGTTGGCAGGAGGAAATAGAGCAAAAAGCCTACGCAGTCGGCGGCAGAAATTACTATGCACCGGCCCAAACAGTTGGCGATTTTTTGGCAGGCAGACCCTCTAAAGGTGCCGGTTCGGTGCAGCCGACCTACCAGCCGGGGGTTACGTGGTGTGATTTACATTCTGTATTGCCGAGGAAAATTACCGATGCGCTAAAACAGGCGCTTCCCCAATTGGAAAGCAATCTGAAAGGCTTCTCCCATCCGGACAGTGTACTTACTGCACCGGAGACACGCAGCTCTTCTCCCGTACGGATTGTGCGGGATGAAAGCCGCCAATCGGCAGGTCTTCGGGGCTTGTATCCGGCAGGAGAGGGAGCGGGCTACGCCGGCGGTATTATGTCTGCCGCCATTGACGGTATGATGTCAGCTGAGGCGGTAATAGAGAGCTTATAAAAGGAGAGATATTTATGGAGCATTCTACAAAAGCTGCGCAGTTGTTTCTGCAGGGGTATAATTGCGCGCAAGCGGTGGCAGTGGCTTTTTGCGATGTAACCGGATTAGACGCAGATTACACAGCAAGGCTGGTATCCGGTTTCGGTGGCGGTATGGGCAGACTCCGCGAAGTTTGCGGTGCGGTCAGCGGTATGTTTATGGTGCTGGGACATCTGTATGGCTACGATACCCCCGGCGACGATGCTAAAAAAATGGAGCTGTATACCCGCGTGCAGGGGCTGGCAAAACAGTTTGAAGAAATTAACGGCAGCATTATTTGCCGTGAAATTCTGAAAAATCCCCCTTCTGACCCCAACCCTTCTCCAAGAACAGCAGAGTATTACGCCAAGCGCCCTTGCGCAAAGATGGTAATGACCGCTGCTAAACTGATGGACGAATTTATCGCTGAGAATCCCATAGACTAAAATGAAAAAGCACGGGATTGGGCATTACTTCCTTATGGGGTGTTGCCCAATTCCCGTGCTTTTATTTGTAACAGAAATGCCATAATAGAAACATCTGCGTCAGTAAGATGGCAGGAATTCCCAGTGTGAAGCTTTTGTGCTTCGTCTTATGCCGAGCAGCATACATACCCAGTAAGCACCCCAAACTGCCTCCAAAAACAGCGATACCGAACAGGCTTTTTTCCGGAATCCGCCAAAGATTATTTTTTGCCAGATACTTATCGTAAAGCATAACCGAAAAGCCCACAGCATTTATTATTAACAGGTAGATCAGCATAGTGAATATTCCTTTCAGGAGGGGTTATATGAAAAAGCTTTGGGTGATTCCACTGGTTGTTTTCCTTCTTGTCGGCTGTGGGAAAAAGGAAAATTTAGAGACGATGTCAGACGTACCGGTTGCGCCTGTGGCAGCAATGGAGCAGAGAATCCAGCTGCAGCTGCCGCCGGAGCTGTCAGCGCCTGCCTTGGAAAGTGAAACTGCAGGAAAACTGTATTTGTGCGATGACTACTCCGTCACTGTTCAGACAGTGTCGGCAGGGGATTTGGATAAAACCATTCGCAATGCTACAGGAATCGGCAGAGATGAATTGCAGATTTTGCAAACCCGGCAGGGAAATGCAAAACGGTATCAGTGGGTTTGGTCAGCCAACGGAGAAACAGGCACGCAGGTTGGCAGAGGCTGTGTGCTGGACGACGGTACTTACCATTATGTACTCACAGCAATGGCTGACGAGGAAATGGCAGGAAAAGTAAGCGAGCAGTGGCGGGAAATCTTTACGTCCTTCAGCTTGGCGACAGAACGGGAAGAAATCAGTACTGGTTCATAGCTTCCTGACAGAGCTTGCACAGCTCGTCTGCCACGTGCTGAGGATAAAGAATCTTTGCCTTGCTGCCGAAGCCCATCACCCAACTGAGAAACATAGGGGATACGGCAACGCGGACGGTAAAATTGAAATAATCCTCCTTGTCGGGAATGAGCATCGTGTCCTTGCCGAAGCGGTCAATCACAACATTGATAAGGGATTTGTGGAAACGCAGTTTCACATCCACAGCGTCACCGGAGTACATTTGAAACAGCCGGTTGGCGTGGTCCACAAGGGCCTTGCCTGTCAACTCCGGACAGGGGATGCGAGGGGTATCCAGCAAAGTGATGTCAATCATTCTGTCCACACGGTAGGGGGTAATGCCGTGACGCTCGGAGAAGGCAAGTAAATAGCAGTTTTCGTTGTCTTGGCATAATCCGTAGGGGCTGGCAATGTAGGCTTTTTCCCGGAATTTGCGCTTTCCGCCGAAATCCCAGTCGAAATAGCGGAATGTAATCTGCTTGTTTTGGGCAATTGCCTCCTGAATGGCATCCACGCTGTAGTAGATGGTTTCATTCATACTTTTGACCCTACCGGAGACCAGTATGTTTCGCTTCATCAGCTTTGCGTCCTGCTCGTTGCATTGATTCAGCAGCTTTTCAATCAGCTCCCGGGACTTCTTTTCCGTCAGGTAGCGGCTGGACTGAACTGCATCAATCAGCAGCTTCAGCTCCGGCAGCTCAAAATTGCGGGAGGCGATGTAATAACCGCCGTTTTTTCCCGGCATGGATACAATATCAACGCCATATTCCTGCAAGGCGGCAACGTCTGAGTATACGGTTTTGCGGTCACAGGAAATATTATGCTGGCGGTCCAGCATAGCAATCAAATCCGAAGCTCTCACGGGATGATTCTCGTGGGAGTTTTTTTCCAGATAATCCAATATGTAAAAGATTTTCAGTTTCTGATTGTCAGATTTTGCCATAGCAGCCACCTCCGCTTTTTTTATACTATATCATAAAACCGCCTGAGAGGGAACGGTATTTTTATATTTTCATTGCAAATCGGATAAAATGTGATATGATATGACTATCAGAAAATAATGGAGGGATTCCATGCTGGACTACATTAGAATTGCCTGCGCTGTTCCCAGCGTGCAGGTGGCGGACACAAAGCAGAACACCCGTGATATTTGCGATAAAATCGCTGAGGCAGAAAACGCGGGCTGTGATTTGGTCGTGTTTCCTGAGCTGGCGCTGACGGGGTACACCTGTGCCGATCTGTTTTTTCAGAAAACTCTGCTGGATGCTGCGGTAGCGGGACTGGATGAAATTTGTAAATACACCCGTAAGTTTCCTATGCTGACAGTGGCGGTGGGTATTCCTCTGGTAATTGGCGGGCAGATGTATAATTGCGGCGTGCTTCTGTCTGACGGAACAGTTCACGGCATTGTCCCCAAGACCTATCTGCCTAATTATAAGGAATTCTACGAGCGCCGGTGGTTTTCTTCCTCGGAAGACCTGTGCCAGAGGTATGTGAACGCGCGGGATTTAGGTCTGCAGGGTGATTATGATATCCCGGTCGGCCGAGATTTGATTTTTAGAATTGGTGACGGCACGATGGTCGGTATGGAAATCTGTGAGGATTTGTGGACGGCTATGCCTCCGTCTACGATGCTTACCCTGAACGGGGCAGAGGTTATTCTAAATCTTTCCGCATCTCCGGAAACGGTAGGCAAACGCGCTTGCCGCCGGGATTTGGTAAAGCACCAGTCCTTTATGTGCGGCTGCATTTATGCCTATGCTTCCTCCGGCTATACGGAATCCACGCAGGATCTTGTTTTTTCCGGCCACAGCCTCATAGCTGAGACGGGTGAAGTGCTGACAGAGAACGGGCAGGAGCTGCAAACAGACTATCTGCTGGTACAGGATGCAGACGTAGGCCGTGTACGCAGTGAGCGGAGAAAGAATAAAAGTGTCCGGGATGCAGCCTCCTTCTACGGTAAGATTGAGCCCGCCCGTGTTGTGGATTGCGGGCAGGAAGCTTTGCGCTCCGACGGCACATTATACGCGCTTAATAAGCTGCCCTTTGTTCCCTCGGATCGACAGACCCGCGCAGAACGCTGCAATTCTGTGTTCAATATTCAAGTTGTCGGTCTTGCTCAAAGACTAAAAGCCATTCAAGCAAAGGCGGTCATTGGTATTTCCGGTGGCTTGGATTCCACATTGGCGTTGCTGGTGGCAGTTGAAGCAATGCGCCGTTTGGGCAGACCTGCTACGGATGTGCACGGTATTACAATGCCTTGCTTCGGCACATCTGACCGCACCTATCAGAATTCCTTGGAGCTTATGCGGGTGTTGGGAATAACCGTTAAAGAAATCCCCATTCAGGATTCTGTGAAGACCCATTTCCGTGATATCAGCCATAGTCTTGATGTGTACGATGCAACCTATGAGAATGCGCAGGCGCGGGAGCGGACGCAAATTCTTATGGATTATGCCGGAATGGTTGGCGGCATTGTGGTAGGTACCGGTGACCTGAGTGAACTGGCGCTGGGCTGGTGCACCTATAATGGCGACCATATGAGTATGTATGGGGTGAACGGTTCTGTGCCGAAAACCTTGATTCGCTGGGTGATATCCACAGTTGCGGAAACCCCCGCTTTTTCGGCGGCAAAGCCTGTTCTTGAGGATGTGCTGGACACGCCCATCAGTCCGGAGCTTTTACCGCCGGACGAGACAGGCAAGATTGCCCAGCAGACGGAAGATTTGGTCGGACCCTATGCCCTTCACGATTTCTTCCTGTATTATATGCTTCGCTTTGACTATACACCCGGAAAAATCTTCACCTTAGCGTGCCGCGCTTTTTGTGAGGATTTCCACAGAGACACAGTAAAAAAATGGTTGAAGGTCTTTTACCGAAGATTCTTTTCCCAGCAATTTAAGCGCAGCTGTATGCCGGATGGCGCAAAGGTGGGCAGCATTTCCGTCAGCCCCAGAGGGGATTGGCGGATGCCCAGTGATGCAACCGCCCGCATTTGGCTGGAGGAAGTAGAAGCGTTATAAGAGAATAAAAAGACGGTTTCATAGGAAACCGTCTTTTTGCTTTTATGATATCAGAATGGGCTGAATCTGCCTGCCTTCCAATGCGGCAGCAAGGGTATCCGGAATAAGCGTAAAATCCGCAACCATACTGGTTGGCTTTTTCTCCGGATTATCCTGCCCGAAGGGCACAAAGTAATAGTGCTTTCGGCTCAGCAGCTTTCCGATATTTTCTCCTGCGCCTGCCAAAGCATCGTTTGTAGACACAGCAACGATAACCGGACGCCCGTTTCTTAAATGACTTTTTGCAGCCATCGTAACCGGCCCGTCAGCAATGCTGTGGGCAAGCTTGGCTAGGGTGTTTCCCGTACAAGGGGCAATGATTAAGGCATCCAGCAGTTTCTTTGGCCCGATGGGCTCAACCTGTTCGATGGTGTGAAGTATACTGCAGCCGCATATTTTCTCTGCCTTTTGAATGTGTTCCTGATGTGTTCCAAAGCGGCTGTCTGCGGTGTAAGAGATGTTGGAAAAAATAGGCACAACGCTATATTCCTTTGCAACAGCCTCCATTGCCGGAAATACCTGTTCATAAGTACAAAACGAGCCACACAGGGCAAAGCCGATATTCATAACGACTCCTTTCTTAATATGGGAAGCAAAACCTGAGCGATCAATGCGCCGGAGCTTTCAGGGGCATCCTTTCCCGGCAGCCCCCGCGCCCAAATGACATCCTCGCCGCCTAAACCCAGCCGTGATGCTAAGTCGATTTTTAGACCGGCGCCGACGCTTTTGGGGAACAGCATAGTTGGTACTGTGTTGAATATGACACGGTAATCGGGTAATGCTACCTGCGGATAATCTAAGGCGCAGTACCCTAAAGCATTTATAATGCTTCGGTCTGCTTCCTTTCTGGCGCAGACGGTTACCTTTGCGCCCAGCTGTTTCAGAAGCTGGGATAAGCATTTTCCGATTCTTCCCCAGCCGATGACCAACACCGGGCAGCCGTCCGGTATAATGGGGAGCTGATTCATTGCCAGCTTTATGGCGCAATAGGCGGTGATTTTTGCATTCAGCGCAAGATAGTTGGCATCCTGCAATAAATCGACGGTGGTATAGTAATCCAGTTCAGGACGGTCCAGATTTCCGCCGATGACCACAATATTTTTGGGAAGCAATGTAAGCAAAGTGCTTAGGTTTCCGCCGCCGACGATCCCGCCGTCCGGGGCGAAACTGGGTACAGGCAGCAGTAAATGCGTTACCTGAGAACTGGGCTCCGACAGGATGGTGAAGCCTGCCTGCTTCATAATTTGAATGCAATAACTCATTGCCGGAGAGTAGCCGGCAGTATAAATAATACTATCTCCCATAACCACGCATCCTTTCTTGACAGATTATGTCTCAAGCAATTGTAATGTGCTTGATTTTTGGTTAGTATTTTGTATAATAAATGTAGAGGTGATGAATATGCAGAGATTAGGCTTTATCCATGATATGATGGATGTGAAGGTTTTGATTTTGTTTGTTGCAGCCCGGTCTAATTACCCGATGACTGCGCAGGAAGTATATGAAGTATGCTATCAGGATGAATGTTTAAGTTATTTTGATGTGTGTACGGCGCTGCCGCAAATGGTGGAGTCGGGACATATGCAAAAAAATGATGATGAACGCTACGAAATCACAGAAAAGGGTAGAGCAGACGGAAAACTCACAGAGGATTCCATTGCGTTTACGGTGAAGCAGAGGGCAGAAAATGCAGTTTCCCGTTTTAACCGTCAGCTTCGCCGCAGCAGCTTTGTGAAGTCGCAGGTGATTCCCCGGGAGAGCGGAGATTTCTCCGTGGTGATGGCCCTTGACGATGAGATGGGAAACCTTATGACGCTGGAGCTGGTAGCGCCCAATCAGCGGCAGGCAATCCGCCTTGGCAAGATTTTTGAGAAAAAGGCAGAGGTGCTCTATAACCTAACAATGTCAGAGCTTTTGGATAATACAGACGAATCAGAGGATTGACCTTGTCTGATTTACAAAAGCGTGGTATAGTATAAGTAGACCGAATACTCGGAAAATAGAAAGGAGCGACCGCATATGAAGTTTCAGTACAGTGAGAAGAAAGTCAAGCTGCCTGGCAATGTCCACGCCTACGCCGAAAAAAAGGTAATGAAGCTGGCACGGTATTTTGAGGAGGATGCGGAAGCACTTGTGGTATTTTCTGTGGAGAAGAACCGTAATAATGTAGAGCTTACGGTTCACGGAGCAGGAACCTGGTTCAGAGCCAGTGAGTCTACCTCGGATATGTTTGCATCCATTGATGCGGCTGTGGGTACCATCGAGGGCCAAATTCGCAAGAATAAAACAAGACTTGCCCGCCGCCTCCGTCAGGATGCCTTTGTCCGGACGGTAGAGGAAACCTCTTTTGCAGAGGAAGAGCCGGAGGAGGAACTGAAAATCGTCCGTACCAAGCAGTTCTACTTCAAACCGATGACCCGGGAAGAAGCAATTATGCAGATGAATCTGCTGGAGCACAACTTCTTCGCCTTCCGGGATGAGGACAACGGTGGAAGCTTTGCGGTGGTTTACCGCAGAAATGACGGCGGTTACGGACTGATAGATGATATTGGCTAATGCTTTTTGGGGGCTCGAAAGAGCCCCCAAAAATTTTGTTTTTCAGAGAAAGAAAAAACAAAAAAGAAATTTGTAAAAAATAGAAAAAACTTCTTGACAAGGTTGGTATGGTGTGCTAGAATAATCAGGCTCACCGCTGAGCGGAGAGCGTATGTACCTTGTAAATTGAATAACGCAAAGACGAACAAGT
>SVKL01000026.1 GCA_015068495.1 Oscillospiraceae bacterium
GAAAAGTTTGGCAAAGAGGATTGGATATTCACGCTGAACAAAGGGGAAGAGCTTACTGCTGAGATGCAGCAGATTTACATGGAATTTTCCAATTGGCTCGGAAGCTGGGAAATGTAATTTATGATAAGGAGTATAAAAGCATGAAAATTGCAGTTACTTACGAAAACGGACAGATCTTTCAGCATTTCGGACACACCGAGCAGTTTAAGATCTACACTGTAGAGAACGGTAAGATAGTTTCCTCAGAGGTCGTTGACACGAACGGAAGCGGTCACGGAGCACTTGCGGGATTCCTTTCGGAGCAGAGTGTGGCGGTTCTGATTTGTGGCGGCATCGGCGGCGGTGCGCAGATGGCACTTGCCGATGCGGGCATCAAGCTCTACGGCGGTGTCAGCGGTTCTTGCGATGCAGCGGTTGAGGCGTATCTTGCGAACAATCTCGGCTATAATCCTAACGTCAAGTGCGACCACCACGATCACGAGCACAACGATGGTACTCACAGCTGCGGCAACCACGGTTGCGGTACGCACAACTGCGGCGGTCATAGTGGCCATTAAATAAACAAGTCGTCAAGACAATGCACAATTGCTACTTTCGGTAGTTCATTGTATCAACGAGTGTGTTATTACACAAAGAAAATCCCAAGCCATTTGGCTTGGGATTTTCTTTGATTATGAAACAAGATCCATACAAATCTCCTCCGGGTTATGCGTCCGACGAGCGTAGCTCGTTGGGGGAGCGAGCCGACTGCCGCCGGTGGCGGGAGGAAGGAGGCAAGCGAGTGGCCGGGGTCGGCGAGGGACGAAGGCTTTTCAAAGCCGAGGGCATTCGCCGGGCACCCCAACAGGGGAGATACGCAGAACTACTTTTTGTATATGTCCGTCACAAAGACAACACAATCGCCTCCTGCCGACCCAACCAACAGTACAAATCGATTTAGATATCGGTTTGGAAAAACGACCATTGGGGAGGTCTTGAACTATATGTCAGAGTAGTATTGGGTGGAAAAAGGGATAATTATATGATATAATCAGTTCGATAAATTTCAGTTTGTAGGTGAGCATATGAACGGCGTAAATAAAACATTATATATCCCTTTGTATGGGAAATCGTATGTCAGTAAAAGGGGATTATTTCTTGACGATAAAAAGGCAGAAGAAATTTGGGAAGCGGAAGGATTCACACTCAAAGGAAAATCCAAATCGAAGTGGCTTGCCTACTATATGGGTGCTCGCGCTGCTGTATTTGACGAATGGGTAAAAATGCAGGTAGCAGATGCACAGGATGCCGTGGTCATTCATATTGGATGCGGCATGGACAGCCGCGTTTTGAGAGTAGGAACGATAAATCAAAAGTGGTACGATGTGGATTTTGCTGAAGTTATTGAAGAAAGAAAACGATACTATCCCGAATCTGTCAACTATCAAATGATTGCGGGGGATGTGAGGGACGGCAACTGGCTGACAAGTGTTCCCGAAAAGAAGTGTGCTATTGTTACTATGGAAGGCGTGAGCATGTACTTGACCTCCAAAGAAGTACACGAATTAACAGAAAACCTGTGTGCGCATTTTGAACAGATGGTGTTTTTGATGGACTGCTATACTGCTTTGGCGGCCAAACTGTCTAAGTACAAAAATCCGATAAATGATGTCGGTGTTACGGAGGTTTACGGTATAGATAATCCTGCGTTGTTTCAGCACGGCGAGTTTGTTTATGTCAAGGAACACGTAATGACACCGCAAAAATACATAGATGAACTAACTGGTATTGAGAAGTATATTTTCGGAAAACTGTATGCAGGAAGTTTTTCCAAAAAGCTGTATCGATTGTTTGAATATAGAAAAGTGTAAACCACAATTAGTTGATTTGTTGCGACGTGCCAAAGAAAAACCCAAGCCATTTGGCTTGGGTTTTTCTTTATTTATATAACTTCTTGAGTCGAAATAAAATATATCAAAAATTATTGGATACCAACGGGGTGTTGCGGTTGCCGGAGTTTTATTTTGCTTGCATTTTAATATGGGTGAATGCTATAATGATAAAAGCGCATATGGAGGTAAGATTATGGAGAAAAATAAGAATGTTGTTACGGCTTCTGCACAGCAAATTTTGGAGCAGGTCCAAAAGGTTGTTGTAGGTAAAGATGATGTGCTGCAGTGGGTACTGGCAGCTATTTTGGCAAAGGGCCACATTTTGTTGGAGGATGTGCCCGGCGTGGGTAAGACCACGATGGCAGTGGCATATTCCAAAGTTTTGAACTTGGAATACAGCCGCGTCCAGTTTACGCCCGACGTACTGCCCTCTGACGTGACCGGCTATTCCGTTCCCGACCGGCAGACCGGCAAACTGGTTTATCAGAAAGGCGCGGTCATATGTAACCTGTTTTTGGCGGACGAGCTGAACCGGGCAACCTCCCGTACCCAATCTGCCCTTTTGGAGGCAATGGAGGAAGGACAGGTCACCGTTGACGGCATCAGCCACAAACTGCCCGAACCCTTTACAGTCATCGCGACCCAAAACCCGGCCGGCGCTGCGGGCACACAACTGTTGCCCGACAGCCAGATGGACCGGTTCATCGTGCGGCTGAGTTTGGGCTATCCCTCTCCCAACGAGGAAGTCAATATGGTTATGGACCGGCAGGCGGGCAATCCCTTGCACAAACTGACCCCGCTGCTGACCAGTGAAAATTTGGTGGCGATGCAGACGGAAGTGGAGCGCACCTATATTCAGAGCTCTGTGGTGAAATATATTGTGGATTTGATTGTAGAAACAAGAACCAACGAAAACATTGCCCGCGGCGCCAGCCCCCGGGCAACCCTTGCCGTGACCGCTATGGCCAAGGCAATGGCCCGGCTCCACGGTCGGGATTATGTGTTGCCCGGCGATGTGCAGGAGGTTTTTTCCGCAACAATCGCCCACCGGCTGCTGCTTTCGTCCAAAGCTGAGGCCCGTAAGTTGACTGCCGAGAAGGTCTTGGCGGATATTATCAAGCAGGTACCTGCGCCTAGGATGTACTGAGATGGCAAGGCAGAGAATTATTTATTTTCTGGCGCTGGTGGGCTGTGTGGTATTTTATATGGCCTATCAATTGTGGTTTGCTTGGGTGCTTCTGCAGGTTATGGTGTTTTTTCCGCTGCTGTCCTTGCTTTTGAGTCTTCCCGCCATTTTGCGTTTGCGGATGGAGTTGGAAGTGGAACCTGTAATGTCTATGGGCAGCACCGAAAGGATACAGCTGAATGTATCCTCCAAACTGCCGCTGCCGCCCTATAACGGAAAAATCCGCATCACAAAGGCTATGACCGGTGAGAGATGGCAGCTGAAATCCAATGCCCAAATTCCCACGGACCACTGCGGCAAATTGTATGTTGAACCGCATAAGCCCGGCGTCTGCGACTACCTTGGGCTGTTCCGTTTTAGAGTTAGAAAGGTTGCCCGACAGACCGTTCTGGTGCTGCCCAATCCGGTAGAGGTGGAAATCCCCCCGGATTTGAGTAGACACCTGATGCAGCGCTGGCGGCCGAAGCCCGGCGGTGGCTATGGGGAAAATTATGAACTCCGGCAATTCCACCCCGGCGATAATCTGAATAAGATTCACTGGAAATTGTCGGCAAAGGTGGACGAGCTGATGATCCGGGAGCCTATGGAGCCGGTGCGTGGTCTGATGCTGCTGACGATGGACTTAAACGGTACAGCAGCCGAATTGGACACCAAATTTGGTCAACTTCTTTGGCTGAGTCGCTGGTTGCTGGAACGGGAGGTCGCTTTCGACCTGCGGGTTTTGACCGCTAACGGCATTGAGGGCTGGACCATCCGGGATAAAGAGGAGATGGACAAGTGTCTGCAGACACTTCTTGGCACACCCCTTGCCAAGGAAGGCTCCATCCGAGAGCAGGTCTTTCAAGCAACCTGGCGGCACCATATCGGAGGTGAGCAGAATGAAGGTTAGAAAATGGCTTCCTTGTCTGCTTAGCGCCGCCATTGCGTTTATGCTGGCTGTCAGCGCGGTGGGAAACCTGATCACCGGCTACGGTCTGCCGGTTCACCTGTGGAAAATTTTTCTGATGAGCGCGCTAACGGCGCTGACATCTGCGGTACTGTTTCAGTTCCGGGATAACAAAAAGGTGATTCTTCGCGCTGCCGCTGCTGTGCTGGCGGGAATACTGGTAAAAGAGTTGTTCCGGCCTTATATATGGCGGCAGCTGCAAAACTTAAGCTTTTTGATCACTTCTCATTATCACGCCATTTACAACTGGCCGGTTTTGGGAAAGCCGGGCACAGATCACGTAACTGGCCCGTTGATGTTTTGGGCTATGCTGGTGGCGGTCTGTGTGAACTGGCATATTTGCCGGCGGAAACATATTGCCGTGGCGATTGTGCCGGCAGTGATCCCGCTGGCGCTGAGCCTGATGACCGCGGCCAAAGTGCCTGCAACGGCATACCTGTACTTGCTGATTTTGGGATTGGCAGTTCTGTTAATAACGGATTGGACCCGGAAAAAGCAGCCTGAGCAAGGCACAAAGCTGCTCCTTTGGTCGGTGGCCCCTGTGGCGCTGGCTCTGGCGCTTTTGTTTGCTTGCAACCCCAAAGCAGGGTACATAAACCACGCAGGCAGAATTCAAAAAGAGGTGGTTGTGCGGTTAGAGGACCTTTGGGAGATTGTGGAAGCGGTAATCAGCGGGGCGCCCATTCCTTCGCCTTCTGAACAAAACCGCAATCTGCTGACCGTAGGTCCCAGAAGCAAGTCGTCCCGTTCCGTGATGCTGGTCAATTCGCCCATAGACGGAATCTTGTACCTGCGGGAGCAGGATTTCGATGTGTATACCGGCATTGGCTGGGAGGGGACCGACCGCAAAGAGACCTTCACCACCGGCGCAAAGTCGTCTGGCGAGTTGACGATTGTAACCTACGGTGTCCGGGATGTGTTGTTTGTTCCTTATTATGCAACGCAGGCAATCAACTTAGTTGGCGGCAACGTGAAAAACAATAAAAACATCCAGCAATACAGTTATGGTTTGTCCAGTATACTTGTGAAAAAGACAGCGTTACCCAACGACAGTTATAAGGATCTTCCCGGGGAAACGTGGGGCTGGGCAACGGAACTTGTGAGGGAAATCACCGCCGGTGCCAAAAATGACCGGGAAAAGGTCGCCCGGATTCAGACCTATGTACGCAAAGCTGCCGAATACGATAGAGCTACTGCTAAAATGAGCTCGGATTATACAGATTTCGCCAAGTGGTTTCTGGAGGAAAGCGAAACAGGTCATTGCGTCCATTTTGCTACCGCAATGGCGGTGCTGCTGCGGGCAGCCAATATCCCCGCCCGGTATGTGGAAGGCTATGCTGTAGACTGCAAAGCCGGTACGGATGTGGTGGTCAGCAGGCAGAATGCCCACGCGTGGGTGGAATACTATGACTGGATTGCCCGGGCCTGGTGTGTGCTGGAAGCAACGCCTATCTACCCGAAAACAGAAAGACCCTTTGGTGTTTCCGGCAATCCTCAGGAAGAAAAGCCTGACGGATGGGACGATGCCCCGGTAGAGGACACACCTGTGAAAGACCCCACTGAGGAGAAGCCGGATGAGGGGGACACGCCCACAGAAGAGACCGAGACGCCTACTTCCCAGCCGGAAGAGACTGTGACGCCCGATCTGCCGCAACCCCAACCGGAAAAGCATAAGTGGATGATAATTGTGCTGGGATGCCTGCTTCTGATTCCTTGCACAGTGTTGCAAGGCTATGTGCGCATTTTGGTGAAGCGGAGGCTGTGGAATCGCGGCCGATCCAATGAGCGTACCATATGGCGCTGGAGATTGATTCGCAGGGATGCAAAACTGCTGAAACAGAGGCTTCCGGAGGAACTGGACGATTTGGCCCAAAAGGCAAGATTCAGCCAGCACAAGATCCGGCCGGAGGAATTGCGGCGTTATGAGGAATACCGTCTGACGCTCCTTGCGGCAGTTGCGAAAAAACCTTGGTATCAACGGCTTTTCGTCAAATGGATTCTGGCAATTGCATAAAATACCCCCCGTGGAGCGATCCACGGGGGATTATTGCTGGATTCGATATCTGTTTGCTGAAAGGAAAAGACACACCTTATTTTGGAATTTGAGGATAAAGCTGGATGGTGTTGCCGCCATCTACTACCAATTCAGCGCCGGTGGTATTCCGGGCACACATGGCAAAATAGTAGACAGCATCGGCAATATCTGCCCCATCGGCCACATCCCCAATGGGGGTAAAACGGGAGGGAATATCCTTGTAGAAATCGGGATTCGTCACCCAGCGGTCGGTGCGAATCATACCGGGCAGCACCGCGTTGACCCGGATGTTGTATTTACCCAAATCCACAGCCAATGCCCGCATCAGTCCCAATTGACCGCCCTTGGAGGCTACATAGGCGATTCGGTCAGGGATGGCTCTGTATGCGGTGTTGGAGTTGATAAAGACGATGTTGCCGCCGCCGTGAGCCTTCATCCGCTCAGCTGCCAGCTGGCACAGGCAGAAATTCCAAACCACATTGACATTGATGACTCGCATCAAATCGGTCAGGGGATTTTCAAAAATCTTCATTCCCAAGCCCTGATCGGCGGCATTCAGCACCAAAGTGTCAATGAAAAAGCCGTTTGTATCGATGTAAGCAAACAGGTCATTGGCGGCCTGTTCATCCACTGTCCGCTCATCCAGCAGGGAACGAATCGCATAGCCGATGATTTGTACATTCGGGAACTTCTCCCGGTATTCTTTTTCCTTGGATTGCACCTTGTGGGCATCCCGGCCGGTAAAAATCACATTTTGCCCTTCGGCGGCAAATTTTTCCACAAGGGAAACGCCGGTGTTGATGCAAGCACCGGTAATCAGTACAGCGTGGGTCATGGATTCACCTCATTAAAAATAGAATGCGGTCTTGGCGGGACGGATATCTGTCAGTGAGCCGGTGTAGTGACGGAGATTATGCTCTACATAGGGGTGCTTCAGGCAGGCCTCCTCGTTCAGTTCGATACCCAGACCGGGGCGGTCACCGATTTTAATCCGACCGTTTTCATAGATGAGATTCTCATCGGTGATGTCCTTGCGGTATTCCACATCCGAGTACATAATTTCCAAAATGCAGAAATTGGGACAACAGGCAGCCAGCTGCAAGGTTGCAGCATTGGCAATGGGGCCGGAGGGGTTATGGGGGGCAAAGGGAATGTAGTTTGCCTCGGCGGTGGCGGCAATCTTTTTTAGCTCCATAATACCGCCTGCGTGGGAAATATCCGGCTGGATATAGTCGCAGGCTCTGCGGCGGAACAGCTCGTTGTAGTCAAAGCGGGTGTAAAGACGCTCGCCTGCCGAGATGGCAACCGGAGACTTTGCCCGGACAGCCTCCAGTGCTTCCAGATTGTTGGGCGGCACCGGCTCTTCCAGAAACATAGGCTTGAACTGGGCAACTTCTTGGGCAATTTTAATGCCGGTAGGCACATCGAACCGACCATGGGCCTCAATGAGCAAATCCACCTGATCGCCCACGGCATCCCGCACGGCGGCAATGCACCGCAGCGCCTTATCCAAATCCTGATTGGAGATTTGCAGATAGTTTTTACCAAAGGGATCCCACTTCATAGCGGTTACGCCCCGCTTCACGGCCTCTTTTGCCTTTTCACCGAATTCCTCCGGCTCTTTGGCGCCGGCAAACCAGCCGTTGACATAGATGCGGCAGTCCTCGTTGACCTTGCCACCTAAAAGCTGATACACAGGCACATTCAAATACTTGCCCAAAATGTCCCACAGAGCCATCTCCACAGCGGACAGGGCAGACATCAGTACTGCGCCGCCACGCCAATAGGCATCCCTGTAAATATCGTGATAGTGTTTTTCGATTTGCAGGGGATCTTTGCCCAGCAGATAGCTGCGGATATGCTCCACCGCACCCACCAGAGCCTTTTCTTTGTACTCCAGTGTACCTTCACCTACGCCGGTGATGCCCTCGTCGGTGTAGACCTTTACAAACACCCAGTTTGTTCTGAAGCAGTCCACAACAAAAGTTTTGATGTCAGTAATTTTCATTTCTTTGCCTCCGTTTGCGTTGAAGAGTAATTGGTACTTTACAGCCTTGTAAAAGTATGATAGCATAAATTTTATCAAAAATATAAAGAGTTCTTACTTAATTTATTTGATTTATTACTGTTTATGCGGAGGGTGGCTATGAAACAGAATCCGTTGCCGCAGGTGGTGGTTACAGGTATTTTTGATTCCCGTATTGCAGCAAAGAATAAGGCGGTTTCCAAAAACCGGAAAACCGCTATGTTTGAAATTGAGCTGGTTACGGAGGCTGGCGGCATATCATACATCGATGACGATACCCACAAAATTATGCCCAATCTGATTATCTGCGCCAAACCCGGTCAAATCCGGCATACAAAATTTCCCTTCCGCTGTCACTACATCCATTTGATGGTCGATGAGGGAATGGTCTGTCACGCCCTGTCAGCGCTGCCCGACTATATGACAGTGTCCGACCCTGCTCCCTACGTGGAGATTTTTACGCAGCTGCGGGAACTGTTTGACTCTCCGGAGGAGGCAGATACCATTAAACTGTATAGCCTGATTCTGGATTTGACTTACCGCCTGAACCTTTGCGCAAGGGAGCGTAGGCAGAGAACGGTTGTCAGCCGAAAACGGTACAAAACCATTGAATCGACGATAAAATACATTAACAGCAACTTATCCTCAGACCTGAGCCTTGAAAGGGTATCGCAAGCAATGTCCTTCAGTCCGATCCATTTCCACAATTTTTTTAAGAGTGCCACAGGCAAGACCCTGCGGGAATATGTGGAAGACAGCAGAATGAAAAAGGCGGCGGAGCTTTTGCTGACCACAGAGCTGACCTTAACGGACATTGCCGTCCGGTGCGGATTTTCCTCCCAGTCCTATTTCAGCTATGCGTTCAAACGGCGAATGGGCAAGACACCGCGGGAATATGTCCGGCAGGTAAATGCCCAGTATGAGCAAAGTAAACAACCACCGTATGAGGTGGAAAAAACTTCGGTTACATGATATAATCAATTCTGCAATTAATACATTCAGGAGGCGAAAACGATGAAAAAAGGATTGATTGTTTTTCTTGTGATTTTAGCGGTAGCAGCGGCTGCATTTGTTGCCGTTATGGTTGCGCTGAACTGGGATTTTACGAAATTATCCACTGTTGAATATGAAACAAACCGTTATGAACTAACCGACGGATTCAGAAGTATTTCGATTTTAACCGATGTGGCGGATGTAACTTTTGTTAAGAGCGATAACGCATCGGTTGAATGTTACGAAATTCGCAATATGAAGCATCAGGTCGCCGTGGAGAACGATACGCTTGTTGTTCGCGTGAACGACACCAGAAAATGGTATGAGCATATTGGTATTTTCTTCGGAGCGCCGAAAATCACAGTAAATATCCCCGGCGCCCAATACGAACAGCTTGCGGTTGAAACAGATACGGGAGATATCACTGCGTCTAAGGATTTCAGCTTTTTGGAAATCCGTATGAAAAGCGACACCGGAAGCGTCCACACCGAAAGCTCTGCGACGGGACGCATAAAGCTGACAACCAGCACAGGTCACATTTTTGCAGGCAATTTATCTGCGGGCAGCCTTGAAATCACCTCTTCGACCGGCAATCAAAAGGTGGAAAATGTGACCGTAACCGAGGACGTAGAAAATGAGGTTTCAACGGGAAAAACGACCCTGAAAAATATTACCTGCAGAAATCTCACCGCGGACGGCGATACTGGGGATTTGGCGTTACGCAATGTGCTTGCTGCCGGAAGGTTTGAACTTGAAAGAAGCACAGGCGATATCACTTTTGATAAATGCGACGCCGGCGAACTGTTTGTTGAAACCGACACCGGCAACGTAAAAGGCACCCTGTTAAGCGAGAAAATATTCTTAACGGAAACCGACACCGGTAAGATAGACGTACCAAAATCCGTAACCGGCGGCAGGTGCGAAATTTCAACCGATACGGGTAACATTGCAATCAGTATTAGCCGGTAAAAAGGAAGGGAATGGCAAAAAAGCGCAATCTGCCGTGGAGTGCGTTTTTTGACTTGATTTTTTCTCTCTGAGAGGGTATACTCTTACAAAAATATGTGAGGAGCTTTTGTTATGCTTGAACAGTTTTTGTTGTGGTATAATGGACTGACCGACAGCCTTTGGGGTTCTCTGCTGCTGTTTGCCTTCGGCGCGCTACTGCTGATTAAGGGCGGCGACTGGTTTGTGGACAGCGCAGTGGGAATTGCAAAGCGGTTCCACGTGCCGGAAATCCTTATCGGCGCCACGGTGGTGGCCATCGGTACGACGCTGCCGGAGGTTATGGTGTCCGTAACAGCGGCAGTAAACAGCAACAGCGCTATCGCCTACGGAAACGCCATCGGCTCGATTATTTGCAATACGGCGTTGATTGCCGCCTTGACCATTGCCATTCGTCCTGCCCCTGTTGACCGCAAGACCTTGGTGACACCGGTACTGTTTTTCTTCGTCTCTGCCGCTATTTATATGGTTGCTGCCTATATCTTCGGCCGTTTTGACAGATGGCTGGGTATTGTAATGTTGATTGTATTTGCTGCCTATATGGCAATCACGATTCGCAAGGGCTTTCAGAATGCTGCAGATGTGCAGGAAGAACAGGCAGATGACGGCGGTGCGCTGCTGAAAAATATCATTGTGCTGGTTATCGCTGCGGCCTTGATTGCAGTGGGTGCAGATATGCTGGAAGGCTCCTCTGTTTCTCTGGCAACAATGGCAGGTATTCCTACAGAGGTTGTGGGCGTTACGATTGTTGCGTTGTGCACTTCTTTGCCGGAGCTGGTAACTGCGGTTACCGCCCTTGCCAAGGGTCACGGCGCGCTGTCTTTGGGCAATATCATTGGCGCAAACATTTTCAATTTGGTGCTGGTGTCCGGCACTGCGGTGACGATTTCTCCCTTTGTGATTCCGGAAGGCAGCAAGCTGTTTGGCTACAACACCTCTCAGCTGTTTGAGATTCCCTTGATGGTTGCCGCAATGGCAATTATGACTTTGCCGGCAGTGTTCAAAGGAAAGCTTCGCCGCTGGCAGGGTGTTGCGCTGCTGAGTATCTATGTTGCCTTTGTGGTGCTGCAGGTACTGATTGCCCTAGGCGCGATTTGATGTTGGTTTTGCCAACGGACAAACAAAAGAAAACCCGGAAACCGTTACGGTTTCCGGGTTTTTGGCGGAAAAGCGCCGACGCGGTTTTGGCGCCGGTTTTATAAAAGCCTTGCATTGTTCTGCCGAAAAAATGGAACAATAATGAAAACAAAGGGTAAGAATCCGGTTTTTAAGAAAAAAGAGACTTGAAAATTATATAGAAAAAGAGTATAATGGTTCGTATCTATAAATAATAATACAATTACAATCATCAATCAGGCAGCTTCGCGCAAGGACGCGATGCTTCTGAAAGATGATCGAAAGGTTAGGGTATCTATGAATGTAAAAACGTTGATGTATGTCCTTAAGAGAATTCTTTTGGCGCTTCTTACGGTTTGGGTTGTTATTACGGTTACCTTCTTCGTTATGCGTGCCGTCCCCGGCGGCCCCTTCACCGGAGAAAAGGCAATTACGGAAGCAGCAAAGCAAGCATTGGAAGCGAAATACGGATTGGATAAGCCGGTAGGCGAGCAGTATGTTACTTATCTGAAGGATATTGTAACGAAGTTCGACTTTGGCCCCTCTCTGAAGCTTCGCGGCCGACAGGTAATTGATGTGATTGTGGACGGTATGCGTACCTCTGTAAAATTGGGCTTGGCAGCGGCAGGCATTGCGCTGGTTTCCGGCATTGTGTTCGGAGCTGTGGCTGCGCTGTACAGAAACAAGGTGATTGATAAGATAATTATGGTGATTACCACAGCCTTTGTTTCTATGCCATCGTTCATTATGGGTACGTTGCTGCTGCTGGTGTTTGCGGTTAAGTTCCACGTTTTCCCGGCAAACGGCGAGACGGCCCGGGGCTTGATCCTTCCCATCATCACCCTTTCCCTCTACCCAATGGCTTATATTACCCGGTTGACCCGTTCCTCTATGCTGGACGTTTTGGGACAGGATTACATCCGCACGGCAAAGGCCAAGGGCGTTCCCCCTGCAAAGGTTATCTTCGGCCACGCGCTGAAGAACTCTCTGATTCCTGTTATCACCTATTTCGGACCGATGCTGGCATATATTGTCACCGGCTCTTTGGTGGTAGAACAGATTTTTGCAGTTCCCGGCATTGGCAGAGCCTTTGTCAGCTCGATTACCAACCGTGACTATCCGCTGATTATGGGTACTACAATTGTATTGGCGGTTTTGATTGTAGTAATGAACCTGGTGAGCGATATCTTGTACAAGGTGGTTGACCCCAGAATCACCCTGGAGTAAGGAGAATACAAATATGAAAAAGAACCCTTTCAGTCTCCATGTGAATCTGGAAGATTTTATACCTGCAACCGAGGAAGAAAAATCCTATATGGTGCAAATGCGCCCCTCTACCACCTTCTTTAAGGACGGTATGAAGCGCCTTCTTCGGAACAAAATTGCAACCATCAGTATGTGTGTGATTATTTTCATCACATTGGCTGTGCTGATTATCCCTTCCTTCTGGCCCTATAGCTACGATGCTATGCTGGGCATTCGTCCCGGCAAGCCGGTAGACCCCTCTTATAACAATCTGGCGCCGTTTCAATACGGTGAAACCGAGCAGGCGCTGATAGAGCAGGGCGAGAAGGTTTTCCCCCACGTTTTCGGCACCGACTCTGCCGGACGTGACTACTTCATCCGTGTGGTGTACGGCACCCGTATTTCCTTGGCGGTCGGTTTCTTTGCCAGCATCATCGTGCTGGTAATCGGTATGACCGTTGGCTCCTTGGCCGGCTATTTGGGCGGCAAGGTGGACCTGATCATTATGCGTATCGTGGACGTGATTTACTCTCTGCCGGATATGCTGATGGTGATTCTGCTGGCTTCTGTTATGAAGGTGGCATTGGGCCCGGTTATTGAGGATACAATCTTGGAAAAGCTGGGCAGTAATATTATTTCCCTGTTTATTGTGTTTGCACTGCTGTATTGGGTCAGTATGTCCCGCTTGATTCGCGGTCAGATTCTGAGCCTTAAGGAGCAGGAGTATGTGCTGGCAGCCCATTCTACCGGCGCAAAGGCTGGCTGGATTATCCGCAAGCACCTGCTGCCCAACTGCATCAGCGTGGTGATTATCTCCACTGCTCTGCAGATTCCCAGCGCTATTTTCACCGAGAGCTATCTGTCCTTCCTGGGCTTGGGCGTAAATGCGCCTATGCCTTCTTTGGGCTCCTTGGCATCCGATGCTCTGAACGGTATCACCAGCTATCCCTATCGTTTGGTGATTCCTGCAATTACCATTTCTCTGATTGTGCTGTCATTGAACCTCTTTGGTGACGGCTTGCGGGATGCTTTCGATCCCAAGCTGAAGAATTAAGGAGGTAGGCAGATATGGCAATGCTAGAAGTAAGAGATTTGCATACCTCATTCTTTACCCCTGCCGGCGAAGTAAGGGCTGTTAACGGCGTTTCCTTCAACTTGGACAAGGGCAAGGTTTTGGGCATCGTGGGAGAGTCCGGTTCCGGTAAATCCGTTACCGCCTACTCCATTATGCAGATTCTGGAAAAGACCGGTAAAATTGTTTCCGGTTCTATTAAACTCAACGGGCAGGAACTGGTAGGCGCCGGCGAGAAGGTTATGAAGACCGTCCGCGGCAATAAGATTTCTATCATTTTCCAAGACCCGATGACATCTCTGAACCCCACCTATACCATTGGCCACCAGTTGATGGAAGCCATTATGCTCCACACCAATCGGGACAAGAAGCAGGCCCGTGAGCGTGCGATAGAGATGCTGAAGTTGGTTAACGTCAATGAGCCGGAAAAGCGGATGAATCAGTATCCCTTTGAGTTTTCCGGCGGTATGCGCCAGAGAGTTATGATTGCTATGGCGCTGGCTTGTGAGCCGGATATTCTGATTGCTGACGAGCCCACCACCGCATTGGACGTGACCATTCAGGCGCAGATTCTGGAGTTGATGCAGAGCCTGCAAAAAGAGCTGGGTATGGCAATTATTATGATTACCCACGACTTAGGCGTAGTGGCGCAGATGTGTGACGAAGTTATCGTTATGTACGCCGGCTCTATCTGTGAGCAGGGTACTGCCGATGAAATTTTCTATAATCCCAGACACGAATATACAAAGGGCTTGATGCGTTCCATTCCCACCGTGGATAACGACGGTGAGAAGCTGGAGCCCATCACCGGCACACCCATTGACCTGCTGAATATGCCCAAGGGCTGCCCCTTTGCCCCTCGTTGTGATGCGGCTATGAAGATTTGCCTGCGGGAGAAGTGCCCCCGTATGGAGATCAATGACGATCACGCCGCAGCTTGCTGGGTCAATGTAAAGAAAGAAATGGAAGGCGGTGAGGAAGCATGAGCGTGGAAACTTTGGTTGAAGTAAAAAACCTGAAGGAATACTTCAATATTAACACCGGTGTATTTTCCTCCAAGCCTTTGAAGGCTGTGGATGATGTGTCCTTCGCCATCAAGCGGGGAGAGACTCTTGGCTTGGTAGGTGAGTCCGGCTGCGGTAAGACCACCGTGGGACGTACGCTGCTGCACCTGTATAAGCCTACAGCCGGTGAAATCTGGTTTGACGGCAAGCAGATTAAAACCAAGCAGGACATTTTGGAGTACCGGAAGAAGACGGCAATGGTTTTCCAAGACCCCTATTCTTCCTTGAACCCCAGAATGACGGTTTCCGACATTATTGCAGAGCCCTTGGATGTGCACAAGGTGTATGCCAACAAGGCAGAGCGCCAGGAGAGAATCTTGGATTTGATGGCAAAGGTGGGCTTGAACTCCGAGCACGCCAACCGCTATGCCCACGAGTTCTCCGGCGGTCAGCGGCAGAGAATCGGCATTGCAAGAGCCCTGTCTATGCAGCCCCAGTTTTTGGTTTGTGATGAACCTGTTTCCGCATTGGACGTTTCCATTCAGGCGCAGGTTATCAATATGTTCGACGAGCTGCAGGATCAAATGGGTCTGACCTATCTGTTCATTGCCCACGACCTTTTGGTGGTCCGGCATATTTCTGACAGAATTGCCGTGATGTACCTTGGCAAGATGGTAGAGCTGGCGGACGCAAAGGAGATTTATGATCATCCCTTGCACCCCTACACCAAGAGCCTGATGTCCTCCGTGCCTCTGCCTGATCCGGTGAAGGCAAGAGAGAATCGCCGCATTGTTTTGTCCGGTGATATCCCCAGCCCCTTGAACGCACCCTCCGGTTGTCCTTTCCGCACCCGCTGCCCCCACGCAACGGAAGCCTGCGCAGAGAGCATGCCGGAATTCAAGGAAGTGTCCTCCGGTCACTTCGTTGCCTGTCATAATCTGGATAAGATTTGACATTCCTTCGGTTCTTGTCTGTTCACAGAACAGATTTGAATAATCAAACTATAAGAAAGGGAAATCGAAATGAAGAAACTTATAGCACTTTTACTGGCCATCGTAATGGTCCTGGGTTTGGCTGCTTGCGGTAAGAAGACCGATGCAGGCAAAACCGAGATGACTCCGGAAGAAAAGGCTTTTGCAGAAGCTGAAATTCGTTCTGCTTTGGGCCTGCTGCTGGATCGTAACTACATTGTGGAGTCTGTCGCTCAGGGCGGCCAGACCCCCGCAAACACCTTCGTTGCTGACGGCATGGCTGACAACAACGGCGGTAACTTCGCCAAGAACTCCAATGGCGGCAAGGGCTACTACAGCGTAGACAAGGCTGAGTTCCAGGCAAACTTCGACAAGGCTATGGAAGTCTTGAAGAAGTACTACGAGTTCGACGGCACCAAGTTCACCAACTTCCCCACCATCACCTACCTGTACAACACCTCCGATGCTCACAAGGCTATCGGTGAGTACATCGCAAGCGCACTGAGCGCTGTGGGTATCACCATGCAGCTGGACAACCAGGAATGGAACACCTTCCTGAACACCCGTAAGGACGGCCAGTACACTGTTGCCCGTAACGGTTGGGTTGCTGACTACACCGATCCCATCTGCTTCCTGGATATGTGGATCTCCGGCTCCGGCAACAACGACGTTCAGT
>SVKL01000011.1 GCA_015068495.1 Oscillospiraceae bacterium
GCTAGTGTAGCACAGTCGGTAGTGCATCTCACTCGTAATGAGAAGGTCGCCTGTTCGAGTCAGGTCACTAGCTCCAAAATTCCGTTCTCGATAGAGAGCGGGATTTTGCTTTGATTTCAAATTTTTTCTCTTGCGCAAATGAGAGGTGCGTTCTCGTTGAAAAAGAAGCAGTCTGTTTATTTAATTATTACATGCTGGCTTATCTATGCAGTCTCATACTTAGGAAAGATGAATTATTCTGCCAACATTGCGCAGATAATTGATTTTTACAACGTAGGTAAGTCGGAGGCCGGTTTGCCGCCAACATTTTTCTTCTTTGCATATGGCGTAGGACAGGTGGTAAACGGATTGCTGTGCAAGAAGTATAATGTCAAATGGTCAATTTTTTCTGCTCTTTTGGTGTCGTCAGCAATAAATCTTACAGTTGCGGTTACAGATAACTTTGCCATTGTAAAATGGCTGTGGTTAATAAATGGATTTGCGCTGTCTGTTCTGTGGCCGGTGATTGTAAGATTTATGTCCGAAAATCTGCATGAGGATTATCTTGGTAAATCAAGCATTGTTATGGGAACGCCGGTTGCGGCGGGTACGTTGCTTGTGTATCTACTTAGTTCAATTTATGCGTTTTTCGGTAATTTTAAGCTGTCGTTCTATACGGCGTCTGTTGCGGTAATAATTATTTCTGCTCTTTGGCTGATTTCATATAAGCATATTGTCAGAGACAGAAGTGACTCGACGGATAATACAAGAGCAGTTTCTGCGGTTGCGGCAAAGCTGCAGGTAAGGCACACCAATGCACAAAAACATATGTTGTATATTTCTATCTGCGTTTTGTGTTTCTTTGCTATCGGTGTGAATCTGATAAAAGAAGGCTTGACAACTTGGGTTCCCTCCATACTGAAGGATGAATTCCAATTGACAGATGCCCTTTCGATTTTGTTGACACTGTTACTGCCGGTGTTTGCAATTTTTGCCAATTTCTTTGCTTTGGCGATGCACAGGAAAGTCTCGGACTACGTTACGCAATGCTTCATTTGCTTTGCAATTTCGGCGCTTGTGATTTTTGGTATTACGTGGGGACTGTCACAAAAAACTGTTGTGGTTGTGCTGACCGGACTTTTGATTGTAAACTTTTTGGCGTCCAGCTTGAACAGTCTGATTACCAGTATTTTCCCGGTTTATATGCGGGATAAAGTTAATTCGGGTATGATTGCCGGAATTATAAACGGCTTTTGTTACTTAGGCAGCACAGTCAGCGCCTATGGCTTGGGCAGCATTGCCGAGCATTTTAGCTGGAGCGGTGTATTCTATACGTTAATCGCCGTTTGCCTTGTATGTGTTGTGGTTTGGTGCGGTTATTTTGTGATAAAAAAGCTGAATGTACGTAAAGCAGCGGTATAATGCAGCATAGAAATGGAGTGAGTAAAATGATGGAAACTAAGCAGCTGGGCAAGCTTAAATATATTATTTCTACCCCCGATGACTACGTCGCTGGAAAGAAATATCCGTTAATCATTCTTTTGCACGGCGCCGGTTCAAGAGGTTATGATATCAACACCCTTACTACAAATCCATATTTTTTAGCAACAGAGCCGTATCATTTACAAGCGATTACCGTTGCTCCCCAATGTTATGCAGATTCGTGGTTTGATATTTTTGAGCAGCTGCAGGAGTTTGTAAAATTCTTTTACGGGCAAGCTTTTGTTGACAAGGACAGAGTGTATCTTGTCGGCGCCAGTATGGGAGGCTATGCAACGTGGCAACTGGCAATGACATTGCCGGATTTATTTGCTGCAATTATCCCGATTTGCGGTGGAGGTATGTATTGGAATGCCGCAAGACTTAAAAATATTAAGGTTTGGGCGTTCCACGGTACAGAGGATGCAACAGTGCGGCACGAGGAAAGTGTAAAAATGGTCAATGCCATCAATGCCAAAGGTGGCAACGCCAAATTGACTTCTTGTGAAGGAGTGGCGCACGATTCCTGGAACGTTGCTTACGGAGATAGATCTGTTTTTGATTGGCTGCTAAGCCAAAGAAAGAATCATAACTCTGATTGTGCAGAGAATACATATAATGACCAAGAAAAGTTTGGATGATACGATAATTATCCTATTTCTGTAAAATTCAAAAACTCGCTGCTTCGGCAGCGAGTTTTTCTGTGTTTCGGCGCATTTAACGTCGGTTTGCAGATACTGGCGCAACATCCAAAGAAAAGCTTGTATGAGAAAATATGCAAATATGCAAAATATACTTGTATATTTATCGATAATGTGATAATATACATTCAAAAAATTAGTGAAGGTAGTTTGCCTGTGAATATATTAGAGAACATCCACGGCCATAGGGATTTGGTGTCCTTAAATGCAGAGAGCCGTGCTTTACTTTGCCAAGAAATAAGAGATTTTTTGATTTCCAGTGTCTCTCAAACCGGCGGTCACGTCGCCTCTAATTTGGGCGTTGTGGAACTGACGGTTGCAATCGAAACCGTATTTGACACCGCAGTTGACAGATTGGTGTTTGATGTAGGACACCAATCCTATATTCATAAGATGCTCACCGGCCGCCAAGAGGATTTTGCGACCTTGCGTCAGTTTGGCGGAATGGCAGGATTTCCAAAACCCTCTGAAAGCGTGACGGATGCATTTACTGCCGGCCACGCCTCCAGCTCTGTGTCTATTGCGTTGGGAATGGCTCGCGCCAGAACCTTAACCGGCAAGAATTACAATGTTATAGCGTTGATTGGTGATGGGGCGGCTACTGGCGGCGTTGCTTTTGAAGGGCTCAATGATGCCTCTGTCAGCAATGAGCCGATGATTATTATTCTGAATGACAACGCGCTGTCCATTGACAGGAACGTGGGCGGTATGGCATCCCATCTCAGACAGCTACGCACAAAGGAACGCTACCTTGGGATGAAACGGCACACCAAAGCTTTTTTGTCAAAAGTGCCGGGCGGCAGAACCGTAAACCGTATTTTGAGCAGTGTTAAGGATAAATTGCGTCGGATGCTGTTATCTGAGACAATTTTTGAAAGTATGGGCTTTACCTATCTGGGACCTGTGGATGGACACGATACAGAGAAACTGATTCACTTGCTTCGTATCGCCAAGGATATGCACAGGCCGGTAGTGCTCCACGTGATGACCCAAAAGGGCAGAGGTTATGCCTATGCGCAGGAGCATCCCAAGCTGTTCCACGGCATAGGAAAATTCGACCCGTTGACGGGAGAGCCTTTGAATAAAGCTACTGCTTCTTTTTCGGATTGCTTTGGCAATACGATGCTGGAGCTTGCCCAAAAGCATTCCGGTCTTTGCGCAATCACTGCGGCAATGCCGGGTGGAACCGGTCTGCTACCCTTCAAAAAGCAGTATCCAAAGCGCTTATACGATGTGGGAATTGCAGAGGAACACGCTGTTTCTATGGCTGGTGGTCTTGCAAAGCAGGGGGCAATTCCTGTTGTGGCACTGTATTCCACTTTTCTTCAGAGAGCTTATGATATGATTTTGCAGGATATCTGTATGCAAAATCTCCACGTGGTTTTTGCTGTCGATCGGGCGGGATTGGTTGGCGAGGATGGGGAAACCCATCACGGCGTATACGATGTGGGATTCTTGCGTCACGCGCCGGGGATGACTGTTCTTGCGCCGGCTTCCTGTAAAGAGTTGCAGGAAATGCTTGTCTGGGCTGTGGAAGCACAGAGAGGACCTGTTGCAATTCGCTACCCGCGGGGCACGGATCGTGGATATTCCGATTCAAAATGGAATCCTGATAATTCAGTTGCTTGTCACCGAAAGGGCGATGATGTAACGATTATCACTTACGGAGTACTCCTTGACAATGCAATGAAGGCTGCAGAGCGCCTGTCCCAACAGGGAATCGAAGCAACGGTTTTGCGACTGATGAATTTGTCATCTATTTCTGTAGAGCAAATAACAGCGCTTATGTCTGAAAATAAGCAGGTAGTAGTGGTTGAGGAAGTTAGCGGAAACTGCGGTGTTTCTCAGGAGCTTGCCTATGAACTACGGAAAATTTGCCCCGATATTCGTGTCTACGGCATAGACCTTGGTAAGCGATATATAACCCACGGGGCAATCAATACACTGTACGAGCATTATGGGTTAAGTCCCGAAGCGATTGAAGCGTTCATTATGGAGGTGCGCAGCGGTGAAAATTAAAAAACGGCTGGATGTGCTTCTTGTAGAGCAGGGGCACGCGGAAACGCGCACAAAGGCGCAGGCCATTATTATGAGCGGACTTGTGTATGTGGACGGTCAAAAGGCGGACAAGCCCGGTGTTTCCTATGAGGAGAATGTGGCAATTGAGGTACGCTCCGGCGGCTGTCCTTATGTAAGCCGCGGGGGACTGAAGCTGGAAAAGGCGCTTCGGGATTTTGGAGTCGACCCCACGGGCTATGTATGCAGTGACTCCGGCGCGTCTACCGGAGGCTTTACCGATTGCCTGCTTCAGCAGGGCGCCAGCAAGGTGTTTGCTATTGACGTGGGCTACGGTCAACTGGACTGGAAAATCCGGTCAGACCCTCGCGTGGTGGTTATGGAACGCACCAATGTGCGCTATGTAACCCCGGAGGATTTGGGTGAACCGCTTGATTTGTCTGTAATCGACGTGAGTTTTATTTCATTAAAGATTGTGCTGCCTGTTATTAAGACCTTTTTGAAACCCACAGGACAAGTCCTTTGCCTGATTAAACCGCAGTTTGAAGCTGGCAAAGAGACAGTGGGGAAGGGTAAGGGCGTTATCCGTGACCCTGCTGTGCATAAAGAAGTGCTGGATGACTTTGTGAAGTTAACACAGGAGCTTGGCTTCGCTATTTTGGGTTTGACCTTCTCGCCGGTAAAGGGTCCCGAAGGTAACATTGAATTTTTGGCGCATTTAACTTTGGCTGACACGCCAGGTATACTGCCGGATACCGCATCGGTCGTCTCCGATGCACACGAAACGTTGAAGGGGTGAACAAATTGAATTATGTAATTTTATCCCCCAATCCCTACCGGGATAAAAATTTCCAAACACTTCGCGAGGCTATGGGTGTGCTTCATGACGCAGGCATCGAAACCCGTGTTTGTCTGCCTTTTGAGGTGGACAGAACATATGACTTGCCTAAAGATATTCGCTTTAGCCGTATGGACAGAGAGCTTCCAAACGCATCTATGGCGATTTGTTTTGGCGGTGACGGAACGCTTTTGCATATGGCAAAGGCAGCCACACGGCGGGGTGTGCCTGTGCTTGGTGTGAATATTGGCACAATGGGCTTTATGGCGGAGCTGGAAAGCACGGAGCTGTCCCAGCTTGCGCGTATTGCTACAGGGGATTATACCATTGACAACAGAATGATGCTGGATGTAATTGTTCAGCGGGACCGGGATGTTATTTTTCACGATTTGTGCTTAAATGACGTGGCAATTACCAAGGGCGCAGTAGCCCGAATCGTTCACTTAGAGGTTAAATGTGACGGTGTTCAGGCAATGGAATGCGGCGGTGACGGTGTGATAGTGGCAACACCAACCGGCTCTACTGCATACAGCCTCTCAGCAGGCGGCCCGATTGTGGAGCCGGATGCCCACAGCATTTTGGTGACACCCATTTGCGCCCACGATGTGGCAAGCCGCTGCGTTGTCACATCGGATAGGCGGACGATTTCAGTTACGATGACACAAAATGCAAGGCGCAATGCCTACCTCTCTGTGGATGGCGGCAAAGCGCTGAGAATGAATATGGGCGATGTAGCAACGATTCGCAAATCGAATCTGTGCAGCAAACTGGTGCGCTTAAAGGACCGCAGTTTCTTTGATGTGGTTAATATGAAATTCAGAATCGGATGAGGTGAGTGTTTTGAAAAGTCAAAGACAGGCTAAAATTTTGGAAATCATTTCCAATAAAAATGTAGAGACACAGGAACAGCTTTTGGCAGAGCTGCAGGATGCAGGCTTTCGCGGCACGCAGGCTACAGTCTCCAGAGATATTAAAGAACTGAGGATTGTCAAGGAGCTTACAAGCCTTGGCACCTACCGGTATACAACGTCCTCCAGCGAGCTTAACGGCACTTTCTCTGCCAGACTTAATACGATTTTCAGAGAATGTGTTGTGAATTTTGATTATGCGCAGAATATCATTGTGATTCGCACATTACCCGGACTTGCCAATGCAGCCGCCTCTGCGATTGACGCAATGAATATGAGCACGGTGGTTGGCTCTCTGGCAGGCGACGATACGGTGATGATTGTGATGCGGGATACCAATGTAGCCGCATCCTTCTGTGGAGAGATCAGAAATTTGCTAAAGTAAGGAGGGATTTTGCGTGCTGAGTCTTCTGCATATTGAAAATATTGCGGTCATCGAGTGCGCAGATATTTCCTTCGATGCCGGATTCAATATTTTAACCGGTGAAACCGGCGCGGGTAAGTCCATAGTGATTGATGCGATTTCTGCCATTTTAGGAGAACGTGCCTATCGGGATATGATTCGTACAGGATCGGAAAAAGCATCGGTTCGCGGTGTTTTTACCGATGTCCCGGAATTCCCGTGGTTTGCAGAAAACGGTGTGCCCTATGATTCGGAAGTGGTGATTCATCGGGAAATATACTTGGATGGCAAGAATATTTGCCGTGTAAACGGCACACTGGTTACGGTTTCTATTCTGAGAAAACTGGGAATTCAGTTAATCAATATTCACGGTCAGCACGATTCTGCATCCTTGTTTGACGAAAGCAACCATTTGATTTTGTTGGATGCCTACGCCGAAAACGAGGATTTACGCAATACATATGCCGCCTGCTTTGAGCAGGTGAATGCGTTGCGTAAGGAAATCCAGCGGATGAGTATGGATGAAAGCGAAAAGCTTCGCCGTATGGAAACGCTGCGCTACCAAATTGAAGAAATCTCCAAGGCAAACTTAGAAAGCGGCGAAGATGAACGGCTGGAACAGCGCCGGAAAATACTGCAAAATGCCGAGAAGCTCAGCGATGGCATTCACGCGGCGGTGGCGTGCCTTTACGGTGATGAGGATTCGGATGGCGCAGCATCCCTTTTGGCAGATGCGGAACGGGAACTGGCAAGACTTTCTCGGTTTACAGATGCTTTTGCTACACTGCACGAGCAGGTTGCTGACCTTATGTATCAGGTGCAGGATGTGGCTGATGAGGTGCGCAGCGCTCGGGATGATTTGAGCTTTTCTGCTGATGAGCTGGAGCAAATTGAATCCCGCTTGGATGTGATTCACCGCCTGCGGCGGAAGTACGGCGCATCCTGTGAGGAAATTTTGGAATATTTGGAAAACGCCACCAAGGAATTGGATGAAATAGAATTTGCCGATGACACAGTGGAGCAGCTGAAAAAGAAGCTGTCCAAGGCAGAGCAGGAAGCAATGAATTGCGCTTTAACATTGCGGGAGAATCGGAAAGCCTGCGCGCAGAAGCTCTCGGAACGGATTCTTGCAGAACTTACGCAATTGGATATGCCGAAGGTTCAGTTTGCTTGCCGGTTTGAGGAATTGGAGCTTACCGCCAATGGCGTGGACGCAGTGGCGTTTTATATGTCTGCCAATGCCGGTGAAGCGTTAAAGCCGCTGAATAAGGTGGCTTCCGGCGGCGAGCTGGCGCGGATTATGCTGGCAATGAAGAATGTGCTGGCAGAACAGGATCAGGTATCAACTTTGATTTTCGATGAAGTGGATACCGGTGTCTCCGGTCGGGCGGCGCAGAAGGTTGCGGAGAAACTGCGTAGTGTGGCAAAGAACAAGCAGGTGCTCTGCGTGACCCATCTGCCGCAGCTGGCAGCTTTGGCATCTACCCATTTGCTGATCGACAAGCAGGAACGCAATGGCCGCACCTACACAACCGTGACACCGTTGGACTTTGAAGGCAGAAAACGGGAATTGGCCCGTATTATTGGCGGCGCAAATATCACAGAAACCACATTGAGAAGTGCCGAAGAAATGCTAGATGGGTAATGCTTGACAAATAGGGTTTTATTTGCTAGGATATCCTTAATTTCAACACATTGATGGGATGAAGTAAGCATTTTGTGTATCTATAGAGAGCTGTCGTTTGGTGCAAGACAGCGGCGCATTTGCTGAAGTTACCTCCCGGAGTGGCTTTCCTGAATTTTAGTAGGGAAGGACGGGTTTGCCCGATATAGCTGGCGTTACTAACGCCGTAAGGACGCAGCTGTGAGGCTGTGTCAAACCAGAGGTGGTACCGCGTAATTTACGCCCTCTGTCCTGTTTGGACAGAGGGTTTATTTTTTGGAGGATTACAAATGAAAGTTTATGACGAACTGGTTGCCCGTGGTCTGATTGCGCAGGTTACCAATGAACAGGAAATTCGCGAGATGATTGACAACGGCAAAGCCACGTTTTACATCGGCTTTGACCCCACGGCAGATTCTCTGCACGTTGGACACTTTATGGCGCTGTGCCTGATGAAGAGACTCCAGATGGCGGGCAACAAGCCTATCGCTTTGATTGGCGGCGGTACGGCTATGATCGGCGATCCCTCCGGCAGAACGGATATGCGTTCTATGATGACAGAAGAGACCATTGCCCACAACTGCGAATGTTTCAAAAAGCAGATGTCCCGGTTTATTGAGTTCGGTGAAGGCAAGGCAATGATGGTCAACAATGCCGACTGGCTGATGAAGCTGAATTATATCGATTTTATTCGTGATATCGGCGGCTGCTTCTCCGTGAATAATATGCTACGGGCAGAATGCTTCAAGCAGAGAATGGAAAAGGGCCTGTCCTTCTTGGAATTTAACTATATGCCTATGCAGTCCTACGATTTCTATTACCTGTACCAAAAGTACGGCTGTAATATGCAGTTTGGCGGAAATGACCAGTGGAGCAATATGCTGGGCGGCACAGAACTGATTCGCCGTAAGCTGGGTAAGGATGCCCACGCTATGACCATTACCTTGCTGCTGAACTCTGAGGGCAAGAAGATGGGTAAGACCGCAAAGGGTGCCGTATGGCTTGATCCTAACAAGACCACACCCTTTGAGTTCTACCAGTATTGGAGAAATGTGGAGGATGCAGATGTCCTTAAGTGTATCCGTATGCTGACCTTCCTGCCTCTGGAGCAGATTAACGAAATGGACAGCTGGAAGGATGCCCAGCTGAATACAGCCAAGGAGATCCTTGCCTACGAACTGACCAAGCTGGTACACGGCGAGGAGGAGGCAGAAAAGGCGCAGGCAGCAGCAAAGGCGCTGTTTGCAGGCGGTGGAGACGATGCCAATATGCCTACCACTGAAATTTCTGCAGATCAGTTGGTTGACGGTAAAATCGGCATTCTGAATCTGATGGTTGCTTGCGGTTTGGCGCCTTCCAATAAGCAGGCACGCCAGTTGGTGGAGCAGGGCGGTGTCCTTGTAAATGACGAGAAAGTGCCGTCTGTTCAGTTTGCAATCACGGAGGAAATGCTCCAAGAGGGTGTAAAGATCCGCAAGGGCAAAAAAGTTTTCCACAAGGCTATTTTGGCGTAAGTAATAAGCGGCGCATGTTTGCGCCGCTTATTTTACTGGACATATTTGGATAAATTGAGTATACTAATGGCAGATACAGAGAAGTTTGGAGGACACGCTATGAAACTGAATACCAAACGTACCGTTTATGTAGGCTTTGCCTTTTTCTTAATTTTGGCGTTTTGGCAGGCTTATGACAGCATTATCCCGCTTATTTTAACCAATAAGTTCGGTATGTCTCAATTTTGGTCCGGCGCAATTATGGCGCTGGATAATATTCTGGCGCTGTTTTTGCTGCCGCTGTTTGGCACCCTTTCTGATAAATGCAAGGCAAAAAGCGGTCGGCGTACGCCCTTCATTCGCGTAGGTACAATTGCAGCGATTGTTTTGCTGATTGCCCTTTCCTTTGCTGACTACGTTCAGTTAAAGAACATCGAAAAGGTTTCCGTTGTGGATGACCCTGTTGCCCTTGGGACGATTTATGATTCTCAGGCGGATAAAAAGATCGTAAAACCCAACAAGGAATCTGCAACCTTGACAGAAGAACACTTTGTTCTCTCTGATGAGATTTCACGGGAAGATTTTGTGAATATCAAGAGCGAGCTTGTGGACGAAAACGGAAAGAAGACCACCAATCTTGATTACGTAGATTACGTAGTGCCGGCCCGGCAGGCATATATCTGGCAGCTCACAACACAAAATCCCCAAGCACTTGTTTTGTTTGTAGGTATCTTGTTCCTGCTGCTAATCGCTATGGCAACATTCCGTTCTCCCGCTGTTGCGCTTATGCCGGATGTTACGGCAAAGCCTCTGCGGAGCAAAGCAAACGCCATCATCAATTTGATGGGATACGTAGGCGGTATCCTTGTTCTGGTGCTGGGCAAGGTTTTTGCAACGGATGCTACGAGAAATGCGATGATGAGCTATATTGGCTATTTCTCTGCAGTTGCGGGGCTGATGCTTGTGGCTCTTATTGTGTTCCTTATGAAGGTAAAAGAGCCGGCTTGGAGCCGGGAAATGCTGGAGGAATCTGCCCAGTGTAATGATACAGAACAGGCTGAGTCAACAGAGAAACGCAAGCTTACCAAAGGGGAAAAGCTTTCCCTTGTCCTTCTTTTGGCGTCGGTGATTTTGTGGTACTTTGGCTACAACGCCGTGAGCAGCAAATACAGTGTGTATGCCTCTAACCGCCTTGGCAAGGACTTCAATATGACCTTGATGATTGGCACGGGCGCTGCGATTATTTCCTTTGTTCCTGTGGGTATTCTTTCTTCTAAAATCGGAAGAAAAAAAGCAATTTTATTCGGTGTTGCGTTATTGGCCGTTGCATTTACGCTTGCCCAGTTTGTCACAGCGCAGACACCGGTGATGCTGATGATTGGCATTTTCATTCTTGCCGGTGTGGCGTGGGCAACCATCAACGTCAATTCCTTCCCTATGGTGGTAGAGCTGTGTTCCGACGGTGATGTGGGCAAGTATACCGGCTACTATTATACTGCCTCTATGGCAGCCCAGACCCTGACACCTATGGTATCAGGCTTCCTGATGGACAAGCTGGGGATGGGGATACTGTTTCCTTACGCGGCTCTTTTTGTAGCGGCTTCTTTTGTGACTATGCTGTTTGTAAAACACGGTGACAGTAAAATTGTTGCCAAGAAGAATATTGAAGCTTTTGACGTAGATAACGGATAAGCAAATGAAAATCCCTTAGGGCTGACCCTAAGGGATTTTTTCATAGAAAATATTGTTCTATTTGCTTTTGATGTTCTTTTGTCAGCTTGCACAGAGGCAACCGACAGCTGCCGCAATCGTAGCCAATGCACTTTAATGCTTCCTTTACAGGTATGGGGTTTACCTCGCAGAACAAGAGGTCGATCAGCGGTAAAAAGTGAAGCTGAAGGGCTGCTGCGCCGGTAAAATCCCCACTTAGTGCAGCCTGACACATTGCTTCTGTTTCCTTGGGATAGATGTTTGATAAAACAGAAATAACGCCGCTGCCACCCAAAGACAAAACCGGAACGATTTGGTCATCATTGCCTGACCAAACGGAAAATTCCGGACCGCAGGCAAGAGCAATGCGTGCGATTTTTGTAATATCGCTGCTTGCTTCCTTTACCCCTACTATGTTGGGCACGCGGGAGAGCCGTTGGTAGACAGAGACAGGAATATCCACACCGGTTCGGGTTGGAACATTATATAAAATAATGGGCAGACTGACTGCGTGGGCAATGGATAGATAGTGTGCAAACAATCCGTCCGGTGTCGCTTTGTTGTAATAAGGTGTCACCACCAACAGACCGTCAACACCGGCTTCTTCAGCGGCTCTGCTTAAGGCGATTGCGTGGTCTGTTGCGTTTGTGCCTGTTCCTGCAATGATTTTACAGCTATCGCCTACATAGGCCTTGCTTCTGCGGAATAATTCGATTTTTTCATCGTCGGATAAGGTTGGAGACTCGCCTGTAGTGCCGGCGATAACCACCGCCGTAATGCCGGCCTCCACTTGTCTGCGGAGCAATTGCTCCATCATTGGGTAATTTACTTTTCCGTCTAAAAAAGGCGTAACAAGAGCCGTACAGGCCCCTGTGAACAACGGTTTACGCATAGAAACACACCTCCATCCCATTCTATGTGTTAATGTGGCTTTTTGCTTATTGCAAAATCGCAAATAATCGTCTATAATTTACTGAATGATAGCTTTTGGAGGATGTTTTCTTGAAAACCCACGATTTTTGGTATGATTTGCCGGAGGAGCTGATTGCGCAAACCCCGCTGCAGCAAAGAGATGCTTCCCGTCTGCTTGTTTTAGACCGGAAAAGCGGCAGCGTAGCGCATAAGCATTTTTACGATGTGCTGGACTATTTGAATCCCGGCGATTGCTTGGTGATGAATGACTCCCGGGTGCTGCCGGCACGGTTGTTGGGCAACCGCCCCACAGGCGGTGCTGTTGAGCTGCTGCTGCTGAAGGATTTAGGGGATAAGAAGTGGGAGTGTCTTGCAAAACCCGGCAGAAAGCTTCTGGAGGGCCAGAATGTGATTTTTGGCGACGGCAAGCTGACGGCGACGGTTGTAGAAGTGAAAGAAGACGGCAACCGCATTGTGGAATTCCACTACGATGGTATTTTTTTGGAAGTTTTGGAACAGTTGGGGAAGATGCCTTTGCCGCCCTATATTCGGGAAGAGCTCCAAGACAGTGAGCGGTATCAGACTGTATATTCCCGGGAGATTGGCTCGGCCGCTGCGCCTACTGCCGGACTTCACTTTACGAATGAGCTGTTGGAAAAGATTCGTCAAAAGGGAATACAAACTGCGTTTGTAACCCTCCACGTTGGTCTGGGGACCTTTCGTCCGGTGAAGGCGGAGAATATTCACGACCACCATATGCACGCAGAGCTGTGTATGATTAGTAAAGAAACTGCCGACTTGCTGAATGCAACCAAGCAGGCGGGAGGCCGAATCATTTGCGTAGGCACTACTTCCTGCCGAACCTTAGAGTCACTCGTGAATGATGACGGTACATTTGAAGAAGGCGCCAAGTGGACGGAAATTTTTATCTATCCCGGATATCAGTTCAAGGCGATGAACGGACTTATCACGAATTTTCACTTACCGGAAAGTACGCTTGTAATGCTGGTGTCAGCCTTTGCCGGTCGGGAGCACGTGTTGAGCGCCTATGAGCAGGCAGTTCAGCAGCGATACCGTTTCTTTTCCTTTGGTGATGCGATGCTGATTGCAGATATCAAGGAGTCAGAGGAATAGTTGCGGAAGTTCTGCAAATTTTCTTTACCCATTAGGAGATTTATATGTTTGAATTGTTAAAAACTGAGGGGAAAGCCCGGCGGGGCGTATTCACCTGCGCCCACGGAACGGTGCAGACACCAGTGTTTATGAATGTGGGTACGCAGGCCGCAATCAAGGGCGGTTTAAGCGCCAAGGACCTGAAAGATATCGGATGTCAGGTGGAGCTGAGTAATACTTACCACCTGCATTTACGTCCCGGTGATGAATTGGTCAAGGAATGCGGCGGCCTGCATAAATTTATGACCTGGGATGGCCCGATTCTCACCGATTCCGGCGGATTTCAGGTGTTTAGCTTAGCGTCCTTGCGGAAAATTAAAGAAGAGGGCGTTACCTTTGCCTCTCACATTGACGGTCATAAAATTTTTATGGGGCCTGAGGAGAGTATGCAGATTCAGTCGAATCTGGGCTCTGATATCTGTATGGCCTTTGATGAATGTGTGGAGAATCCCGCGCCGCGGGACTATGTAAAGCAGAGTGTTGACAGAACCTTTCGCTGGCTGGAAAGGTGCAAGGCAGAAAATGCAAGGCTGAACAGTCTGCCGGACACGGTAAATCCCAATCAGATGCTTTGGGGAATCAATCAGGGCGGTACCTATGCCGATATCCGCGTAGACCATATGAAACGGATTGCGGATTTGGACTTGCCCGGATACGCCATCGGCGGCCTTGCTGTGGGCGAAACTGCGGAGGAAATGTACGATATTATCGAGGCAGTGGAGACGTATATGCCTAAGGAGAAGACCCGCTATCTTATGGGCGTTGGTACACCTACAAATATTATTGAAGGCGTTGCCAGAGGTGTGGATTTCTTTGACTGTGTGATGCCGGCCAGAAATGCAAGACACGCAAGGCTGTTCACTTGGCAAGGTGCAATCAATCTGAAAAACGCAAAATATGCCAAAGATCTGTCACCCATCGATCCGGAATGTGATTGCCCGGTATGCCGCCGTTATTCCAAGGCGTATATCCGCCATTTGTTTGTTGCGGAAGAAATTCTGGCAATGCGATTGTGTGTTATGCACAACCTGTATTTCTACAATAAACTAATGGAAAAAATCAGAAATGCGCTGGACAACGGAACATTTGAACAGTTTAGATGTGAATTTTCTGAAAAATTAAGCCGAAGAATCTAAATTTCCCTTGCAATTTATAGGGACAATGGTATAATATGCTAGTAAATAAAAGCAAAAGGAGTAAATAATATGTTGTATTTCTTAGAAGGTACTGTTGATGCTGCTCAGCAGGGCGGTGGCCTGCTTGGTATGTTGCCTATGCTGTTAATTATGGTTGCGGTTTTCTACTTTATGCTGATTCGCCCCGAGAACAAGCGTAAGAAGGAAGCTGAGCAGATGCGCTCCTCCATTAAGAACGGTGACAAGGTTACAACCATTGGCGGTATTATGGGTACTGTTGTGGATGTAAAGAGCGACAGCTTCGTTTTGGAGACCAGCGCTGATCAAGTGCGTATTGAGTTTGCAAAGTGGGCTATCTCCACCAATGAGACTGCTGCCGAAGCCGCAAAGGAAGAGGCAAAGAAGAAGCAGGAGCAAAAGGCAAAGGAAAAGGCCGCTAAGAAAGCTGCTAAGAATGGCTGATAAGTAAGAAAAAGAGCTTCGGTTTTACCGAAGCTCTTTTTTTGCTTTGTGACCTCTCCATTCATACCAGAGTCGCACCATAGTGGAAACCATCAGTATACCAACGGCAATGACACCGGCAATGGCAATCGTTTCTGTTCCTTTGTCTGCAAAGCGACCCATATCGCCGTTTACAAGGTGATTGGTTGTGTAATAAATTCCAGCGCCGGGAATCAGTGGAAATGCGGAAATAACCAAATAGGAGATTGCCGGATACTTACGGATTCTTGCCATAATTTCAGCATAAAGCGCCGCGACAAGTGTGGCTAAGAAGTAGCAAAGAATCTCTCCACAGCCTAAGTGTGCTGCCAGACAATAAGCGCCCCACGTGATTGCGCCACCCAATGCGCACAAAATTCTGCCTTTTCCGTGAATATTAAACAGAAGACAGAATCCGCAGCAGCCAATAAAACCGGATAGGCACTGCAGCCACCATATGTGCACCGTAGAAGGTGTGTTTACGGGAGTGCCCCAAATAGATGCAGACAGACTCCACGCAACACCGGTACCCAACGCAATTGCAGCAGCAATCAGAAATACCTGCACAATTCGGTTGATTCCCGAATTGGTGTCTCCGAAAATAATATCCCGCATCGCATTGGTGAAGATAAGTCCGGGCACCAACATCATCAACGTGCCGATGATAATCATATCTGTGTTGTTCGCAATTCCCACAGCATTGGTTGCCGAAGCGGTTAAGGTCATAATAAACGCGCAGGCGATGGTTCTGAAAAAGTGGTTTGTTTTGAATTTTTCAAGGAAATGATCAGTAATTCCCACCAGCAATCCGCAAAAGCCGGCACAAATAGCATCAATAAGAGAACCGCCGAAAAAAACTGCATATCCGGATGCTCCAAGAAAAGAACCAAGAAGTCGCTTAGGGAAGGTATAGTGAATACAGGATGCGCCGGTCTGTTTAAGCCACTGCATTGCTTCTTCCGGCGCGGGTTTTTCTGTGCATATTCGCCGGCTTAGAGAGTTGTATCTCTCTACAGCATCTAAATTGTTGCCGTGATATCCGATTCGCTTCATCCGCGTTGCTGATTTTCCGTCAGCTGTACGAATGCTTATGGTCAGATTGTTGGGGATTGCAAAAACTTCGGATTCAATGTTATATGCAGTCAAAATGCGATTAATGCTATCTTCAATTCGGAAGGTTTCAGCGCCGGCCATTGCAAGATTGTAGCCCAATTCGGTAACCAAATCCAATAAAATATTGTAGTCCATAAATGGCTCCTCTTTATATTTACGGGTGAAAACCGCCGGAAAAGCTCCGGCGGTTAAAAATTATTTTCTTACAAACAGAACACCAAGGGTGCCGGGACCACAGTGACAGGAGATTGTGCAGCCGGCCTGTGTCCAATAAACGTTTTCAAAATTTCCATATTGTGCCACAGCATCCTTCACAACAAGCAGGGCATCGTCGGAAACGGGGGTGTGAGTTACAAACAGTGTATTGCGTTCCAAATCTTCCCGGTCAGCCAAACGATCTTTCACATAGGCGGCTAAACACTTTGTGAGGTTACCTCTGTATTTCTTAACAACGGACATTTTACCGTTCTTAACTTCAATACAGGGCTTAAGGTTCAGAAGATTTGCGCCCAGCGCGGCGGCAGAGGAACAGCGGCCACCCTTGACCATATATTCCAAACGGTCCAGAACAAAGCTTGCCTCCACTTTGGGAGTAAAAGCGTCAAGTTTTGCTTTAATATCCTCCAAAGAAGTGGCAGTTTTTGCTAATTCACAGGCTTTCAACACCACCAAGCCCTGCCCAGTGGACAAGTTGCGGGAGTCGATTGCAACTACATTACTAAATTCCATTGCTGCCAAACAGGCGTTCTGATAGCAGGAGGAGAATTCGGAACTGATGTTGATGTGAACAACGGCGTCATAGGTGTCAGCATATTTTGCAAACCAGTCCTGATATTCACCAACGCTCACGGCTGTAGTTGTACAAAGATTTCCACCGGCTGCAACGTGGGCGAAAATGTCATCGGTAGTAATGGTGATGCTGTCAATAAATGCTTCATCGTCTTTGATAACCGTAAGGGGAACAATGGTAATATCATTCTTTTCCAACAGGTCCTTGGATAAGTCACAGGTGCTGTCGGATATGATTTTAATGTTCATAGTGCAGTCTCCTTAAAAAAGATAAATTGCACGCAATCTTATGCTTGCAATTACTAAAATGCCTGCTAAAATAGTAGCATAAAAAGGGTATATTGTCAATTGATAGGAAGTGCTTCGCAGGTGTATATTTTCATTATCAGTTATGCGTATCTCAGCCTGTCAATTGGGTTGCCGACTGTCAACCTACATACGATTATCCAATAAGTACGATTTATTGGACGAATCCGTTGGTATACTGAGGCCATAATCCAAAGGAGGTATGGCATATGTATTCTATGCAGTATGTACGTGGACATATTCAAGTTTATGATCAACAAGGGACATTCCTGTTTTCTGCTGATACAGAGCGGGAAGCCAGAGAGGAACTGGAGAACTATGCGAAATCTTCGTCTTGATATTTGCTATGAAGGTACGCGCTACCGCGGCTGGCAACGTCTTGCAACCACAGACAACACCATTCAGACAAAGCTGGAGCAGACGCTGAGCAGAATACTCGATGAACCCATTGAGGTTTCCGCAAGCGGCCGAACTGATGCAGGGACGCATGCTATAGGGCAGGTGGTAAGCTTTCACTGTGAAAGCACAATGCCCTGTGAGGAGATTCTTTCCCAGCTCAGGCGTTATTTACCGGAAGACATCGGCATATATTCCTGTAAGAACGCATCACCGAGATTTCACGCCCGCTTAAATGCAAAAACGAAAACTTATAAGTATCGGGTTTGGAACAGCGAACAACCTTGCGTTTTTGATAGAAAATTTGTGTATGTAGACAGAAGACCGCTGGATTTGGAAAAAATGCGGCAAGCTGCCGCGTTATTTCTTGGAGAACACGATTTTGCGGCATTTAGCGCCAATAAGCGCTCCAAAAAGTCCACAGTTCGCTATATCCACAGCTTAAACATTGAAAGAGTCGGGGAAGAAGTTGTCTTTACTGTGACGGGAAACGGTTTTTTGCATCATATGGTGCGGATTATGGTGGGAACGCTGCTTGAAGTTGGCTGTGGAGACAGAGCGGCGCAATCCATAGAAGATTTGTTTGAGGCAGAACGCGCCGACACCGGCGCTCTTGTGCCGGCTTGCGGGCTGTGCTTAATGGAGGTAACCTATTGAACATTCAGATTTTTGGCAAAAGCAAATGCTTTGATACAAAGAAAGCTGAGCGCTATTTCAAGGAGCGCCGCATTAAATATCAAATGGTGGATTTACTGCGTTACGGGTTATCCGGCAAGGAGTTTGATGCTGTTTTACTTGGCATCGGAGGTGTGGATAATTTAATTGACTGGAATGGTAAGAGTCCGGAGATAACCCTTATGAAGTATATGGAGGATGTGCGGGCAAAGGAGGACAAACTCTTTGATGATCCATCCTTAATGCGTACACCCATTGTACGTAACGGCAGGCAGGTAACGGTTGGTTACTGTCCCGAGATTTGGGAAAAATGGGATTAATTCAATATGTAAACAAAGGCAGTTTCTACAGGTAGAAACTGCTTTTTTTTATGCAAAGATACTTATTGAAAATTAAGATGAACAATGGTATTATAGGAGGAAAAATAATGCTTCGAGTTATGGATGCTATAAACGGTTTTCTATGGGGCGTTCCTGCGCTTGTTTTAATCTTATCGGTGGGACTCGTTCTGAGCATACGTACACACTGGGTGCAGCTGCGACTGTTTCCGGCAGCAATTCGGGCATTTATAACGCCTTTTCATAAGAAGGAAAAGGAAGACGGGATTTCTCCCTACCGTGCTCTGTGCACCGCCCTTGCTGCAACAGTGGGCACAGGAAATCTTGCCGGTGTTGCCGGTGCGATTGCCATTGGCGGTCCGGGTGCAATTTTCTGGATGTGGATTTCTGCTATCTTGGGCATGGTTACAAAATTTGCTGAGGCAACGCTGTCTGTTCGCTACCGCGTCAGAGACTCTGACGGACAGTATGTTGGCGGCCCGATGTATATGGTTCAGCAGGGGCTGTCGGCAAAATGGAGACCCGTTGCCTGTATCTATTGCTTCTTTGGTGTGGTTGCGGCCTTTGGTGTTGGTTCTGCAACGCAAGTCAATGCTGTTTTAGGTGGTATCAACGGCGCTGTTAGGTCACTGGGCGGCCAGGAATCCTCGACTGTAAACCTTATAATTGGTGTTGCGCTTGTGCTGCTGATTGCGCCGGTGCTTCTTGGCGGTGCAAAGCGAATCGGTGCGGCAGCTGCATTTCTTGTGCCGTTTGCTTCTGTTTTTTATTTGCTTTTGTGCACTGCAGTTTTGCTGTTACGAGCATCCGAGATTCCCCAAGCATTTTCCTTGATTCTACAGGGTGCATTTTCGCCCAAAGCTGCTACCGGCGGCGTGCTTGGCTCTGCTTTTCTGGCATTGCGGATTGGAACCTCCCGGGGTGTGTTTACCAATGAAGCGGGAATGGGAACAGCCGGGATCGCCCACGGCTCTGCACAGGTCACCCATCCTGTTCAGCAGGGGCTAATGGGAATTATTGAGGTATTTATTGATACAATTGTGATTTGCACAATGACAGCACTGGTGATTCTGTGCAGCGGGATCGAAATTCCCTACGGTCATGACTTAGGAATCCGTATCACAGCAGACGCCTTTGCAAAAGTTCTTGGCAGTTGGGTAACCATACCGATTGCTTTGTCGCTGTGTTGCTTTGCAATTGCAACCGTAATCGGTTGGGGACTGTACGGGGCAAGATGTGCGCAATTTTTGTTTGGTGATAAAGCTTGGAAACGGTTTTCGGTATTACAAGCGGCATCAATCATAATAGGCGTTGTGTTAAGTACAGGAACTGTTTGGATTATGTCAGAGATTGCCAACGGTTTGATGGCAATTCCCAATTTGTTAATTTTACTGCATTTATGTCCGGAGCTTGTTCGACTTACAAAAGAATATAGCAATGGATATACACAAAGGAAGGTTAGTGGTGTAAAAAATGAAAATATCAGAGAAATCCAAGCTTTGTCAGCTGTCTCCTATGAGAAAGTTTCATAGTCTGGCGGTTAATGCAAAGAAATCCGGAGTAAAGGTGTATCACTTAAATATCGGTCAGCCTGACTTGCCTACGCCGGAAGTGTTTTTTCAGACAGTACAGGCTTTTCGGGATAAAACACTGGAATATGCTCCGTCTCCCGGAATACCGGAACTGATTGACGCGATTCGTGAATATTACAAAAAACTTGGTGTCAACTATGATGCTGATGATATCTATATCACCACTGGCGGCAGCGAGGCTTTGCTGTATACTTGTTTGAGCATCCTTGACCCCGGTGATGAAGTAATTGTTCCGGAGCCGTTTTATCCAAACTACAGTACGTTCATCAATTCTGCCGGCGGTGTAATTCGTGCTTTGCCCACAACACCGAAGGAAGGGTACCGTTATGCCCACAGAGAGCGTATTGAAAAGCTGATTAACCAAAATACCCGTGCAATTATGATTACAAATCCGGGAAATCCCACCGGCGTTGTGCTCACTGCCGAAGAAATGCGTCTGATTGCAGATATCGCCAAGGAGCACGATTTGTACATCATTTGCGATGAGGTATACCGTGAATTCTGCTACGATGACAGCGGCAAAATTCCCTGTATGGGACGCTTTGCGGATGTTGCGGAAAACCTGATTATCATAGATTCTGTGTCCAAGCGTTTTTCCTCCTGTGGCGCAAGAATCGGCTGTGCAATAACGAAAAATAAGGAATTGCAGAATGCGTTGATGAAATTCTGCCAGTCAAGACTTTCGGTTGCAACCCTTGACCAGCTGGGTGCAGCGGCGCTGTACGGTGTGGATGAAAGCTATATCAGAGCCTCTATTCGCGAATATAGACATCGAAGAGATATTTGCGTTGCCGGATTGCGAAGCATTCCCGGCGTGATGGTGGAAGAGCCTATGGGCGCCTTTTATCTGATGGCAAAGCTTCCTGTAGACGATACGGATAAATTTCAAAATTGGTTACTAACAGATTTTGAGGACAACGGGCAGACCGTTATGTTTGCTCCCGGCGCGCCGTTTTATGCAACCGTCGGAAGCGGCATAACAGAGGTACGCATCGCTTATGTTTTAGAAGAAAAGGAACTAAAGCGTGCCTTGGAATTGCTGAAAATCGGCATTGCCCGTTATCGTAAAGAAGTGATGGGAGAATAAACGATACCCCCAGCCCATTGTTGGGCTGGGGGTGTTTTTTATCCAATCAACGAAGTAGAAATGGTTTCTTTGCCGGTTTTGTAGGCAAGCTTCATATTTTTGAGCATTGCTTCTTCGGCCTGTACCATAATACCATTTCCCGGAGAAAGATTATAGGCAGCAAATACGGTATAGCTGCTGGCGGTGTCGGAGAGCACAATGCGTACATCCTGCATAATACCGTCCGACTGAACCATATACATTTTTCCGTCTTTATTGGCTACAATTTCCGCGATATGCGCAAACGAATCCAAATTGACGCTTTCAAAGGGGGAAACGGTGTGCTTGCCGGTTGCGGTGGGACGCTCATCGGGAAGATAGTCAATGTGGATTAGATTCCTCAGCTTTTCGTAGGGGATTTCCACAGTGACAACCCGCGAAGAATAGGGGGCAATCTCATAGGGAGCGAAGTAGAAGCAAAGTCCGGTTTGTGTGAAATACCAAGCTTCGTCCTGACTGGCATCTGCTTTGAAGCGATTGGTAACAGTCTGCTTATAATTGTCATACAGGTAGTCACCCTCAGCCATCTCGGTGAGTCCGTCCAGTACCAAATCTCTGAACATATCCGTGGTTGCGTCCTTTTGCATTATGCTGGCCAGTGTAAGCACATCGCCTGTTGCCAGATCATAGCTTGCAGACACACAAGTGATTTCAGGATGTCCCGCACCGCTGAAAACCACATTGTTGCCATAAAGACTTAAAACCTTGTGATCGATTCGTGTAGGACTGTAGGTGATATGATACAGATAAGGAGACCAGTTTTTATCGCCGGTATATGCGGTTTTTGCCATTTCGGAGGTAGACTCAGCTGCCTGCCGTGTGCTGTCAACACGATTCAGAAAATCCACAATGATTTTGTCTGCGACCTGGGGTTTGTTGAGTACCAGAGACATATTTTGGTAGGTGTACTGAAAAAGCACAGTGCCGTCATCGTGGGTCAAATTCTCGGTGACAGGAGGAACAGAAACAGCAATAAGCGTTGTGTCTTCTGTCAGTGTATCAACCTGTGTATTTTGGGTGGTGTTGGAGGTAGTGTTTTGGGGTTCATCGGTGGGATTCGGATTCTTCTTTTTACAGGCGCACAAAGAAAATAATAAACAAGCAGCCAAAAAAACGCCAAGCAATTTTTTCATAGAAAATCCTCCTAAGGATAATTCTTCAAATTCTTATTATACTATATCATAATTCCCAGTGAAGGGCAATCATATTCTTCCGAAATTGGTAGCATTAACAAAATTTTCTAAATGCACTTGATAATAAATTAATAATATGATATATTGTGAAAATCTTATATTAATGCGGAGGTATGAAAATGAACGCATACGTATCACGAGTCATTGAGGCGGTAAAGGCTAAGTATAGTCATGAGCCGGAATTTGTGCAAACGGTGGAAGAGGTGCTGTCTTCCGTTGCGCCTATGATTGACCAGCATCCGGAGTATGAAAAGGCGGATTTGCTGACGCGAATGGTTGAGCCTGAGCGTATGTTTACATTCCGTGTGGTATGGACGGATGATCAGGGACAGACCCATACCAACACAGGCTATCGCTGTCAATTTAACGGCGCAATTGGTCCCTATAAGGGCGGCTTGCGTTTTCAGCCTAATGTGAATCCCAGCATCATCAAATTTTTGGGCTTTGAGCAGACATTTAAGAACAGCTTGACAGGACTGCCTATGGGTGGCGCAAAGGGTGGTTCTGATTTTGATCCGACAGGTAGATCAGATGCTGAAATTATGCGATTCTGCCAGAGCTTTATGACGGCCCTGTACCGCTATATCGGACCGGATGTGGATGTACCTGCCGGCGATATGGGTGTCGGCGGGCGTGAAATCGGTTATTTGTTTGGTCAATACCGGCGCCTGAAGGGCGTTTGGGAAAATGGTGTGCTTACCGGAAAAGGGCTTAGCTACGGCGGCTCTTTGAACCGTCCGGAGGCAACGGGCTATGGCGCTGTTTATTATTTGCTTGAGGTGCTCAAGCACGAGGGCGAAACAATCGATGGTAAGACCATCGCAATTTCCGGATTTGGCAACGTGGCGTGGGGCATTTGCAAAAAGGCTATGCAGCTGGGCGCAAAGGTCGTGACACTTTCCGGACCGGATGGCTATATTTATGACCCCGACGGTGTTTCCTCCAGCGAAGAAAAAGTGAATTATATGTTGGAAATGCGCAATTCCGGACGCAATCGGGTGCAAGACTATGCTGACAAGTTTGGTGTGCAGTTCTATCCCGGCGAGAAGCCTTGGGGCGTAAAGGCAGATATTATTATGCCTGCGGCTATGCAGAACGATGTGAATATGGAGCAGGCAAAGCGGATTGCTGCCAATGGCGTCAAATACTATATTGAGGTCGCCAATATGCCCACAACAAACGATGCGCTGTATTTCCTGATGGAGCAGCCCAATATGATTGTTGCGCCGTCTAAGGCTGTAAATGCCGGCGGTGTAGGTGTGTCCGGCTTGGAAATGAGTCAGAACTCTGAGCGCCTTGTATGGACTGCAGAAGAGGTAGATGAACAGCTGCACAAAATGATGATTAACATCCACAAGGTCTCTGCAGAAGCCGCTGAGGCCTACGGTCTGGGCTACAATTTGGTTGCAGGCGCAAACCTTGCAGGCTTCCAAAAGGTAGCTACGGCTATGATGGAGCAAGGAACCTTTTAACACATAAAAAATGCCTCTGTTTTTACAGAGGCATTTTTTTATTGATTATTCGTCCAAAGATTGAAATTTATTATCCATAAAGAAATAGGCAATTACATACTCGACAAACGCAATCAACATAAACACAGCATCTACAGCAACAATAATGTTAACGGCCTTCGTGCTTAATCCCGGCAGCATTACCATAACGATCAGACTGATAAATAAAACGGTTGTACATATTTTGCCGCTGATTAATGCGCCTTTCAGCATTTTTCCTTTGCGAAGGTTAATACTGCCGGCAATCAGCTGAAAGCTTTCCTTCAGCACGAACAAGCCAAGTAAGTAACGCAGCGCATTGTATTTGACAGCGAGGCAGATAATCAGGGTGAGCTGTGTTGCTTTATCAGCAACGGGATCCAGAACCTTGCCAAGAGAGGTAATCATATTAAAGTGCCGCGCAATTTTTCCGTCAATCATATCGGTCAGACAGGAAACAGCAAGGATGCTGGCTGCCAAATAATAATCTGCGGAGGATTGTGCGTTTAGGTAAATAGCAACATATATTGGAATTAAAACCAAACGAAACAAGCTTAACAGATTGGGAACCGTAAAAATTTCTTTACGCCAATCTTTAATAAACATTTTAATTCCTCCTATCTGTTGTATTCATTACCCTATATTATAATCATTCCCATCAAATGAATCAAGTAGTAACCGTAAATTATACAAAAATTTTACAATTATCTTGCTGACTGTCGGCTTGCGCTTAGGGTAAACTGTTTGACTAAGTATTTCCAAGTAATTTTATCTAATTCACCTGTTGGCGGGAGTCCTGCCAGAAACTGAAATGCTGCAAGTGCTTCGCTGGTCGGATTATCTAAAACCCCGTTGTGGTCTGGCTGACTGATGGATGGATTTTCATTTGATAAGTGGGTAAGCATACTCTGCAAAAGATAGATATAGGCGTTGCTGTCGCCAACACGAAAGACTTCTCCCGGCTCCATAATGATTTCTATGGGCTCAGCTTTTCCAATGCGGACAAGCGCAGATTCGTATACTTCAACAATTTGCTCCCAAGTTGCGCTGTCAGTTATGCCTGTAATTGGCAGGCTGTATAATCTCTGGAATGCCGTGACAGAATTCATCGTTGTTGGCCCATATATACCGTCCGGCACCAATGTGGGAAGACGCGGGTCATCCTCGGCAATGATACGTAACATAGTTTGCAAGCTGCGGATTGGTTGTTCAACAAAGGATTCACCCGGTTTCATCTAACTACCTCCTGTCGTATGGGATCCTGCCCTCCGATGCTTAAATCTCTTCCGGGAAACTGCGTTAAGGTTGTTGTGCGGGCGTAATTTGTTCTCTGAGAGCTTGGTTGCATATTGTTTCTGTTTCCGTTTCTTACCGGTCGTGCAACAGCTGCTACTGCCGAAGCACTTGATGACCTTGGGAAGGTTTCGCCGCTACGAAGGGTCGTATTCTCAATGCCGGCGAACTGGTCATAAATTTCGTCCCACGTGTTTGCATCCACTACGCCGGTTTCAGGAAGCCGGAATCGTCGCTGGGCAGATAATACTGCCGCCCGGGTTGCTGCACCGTAAATTCCATCTACAGTCAGCGGTGGAATTTCGCTTATATAAGCCGACAGTACCGACAGCATATACTGAAGCTGTCGTACCTTTTCACCGGTGTCTCCCACCTGCAGGGCATTGGGGGGAGACCAATTGATTGCATAAAACTGTTGCCCCTCGCTTCGCAGCTCTGCAAGAGAGGTTACACCGATATATATGCGTACAATGGCATACCACGTAGCAGGCCCGACAACTCCATCCGGTGTCAGTCCAAATACCTCTTGGAATTTTCGTACAGATGCCTCTGTGCGTGGTCCGAAGATGCCGTCAGCTGCCGGTATCTTGGGAATCGCCGGGTAGTTTTGAGAAATGCGATTTAACGATGCCTGTATGACAACAACATTCGGTCCGGTGCTGCCGACTCTCAGTGGTGTTCCGGGGTATGTGGCAGTATTTTCTCTTATTGGTGCATTCAAAACCGTTTCTACGTTTCCGTAGTAGCTTCTCAGAATTTCTGTGGAGTTATAGCCCTGCAGAGCAAGGTTTTGGCTGCCCCATTGACTTAATCCCTCGCATTTGGCTGTTGTTCCGTTACAGAACTTTGCAGCCAGTGGCTCAACAAAGCCGGGTCTGCGCAGATAATCATTAAACAGTTCGTCTACGATACGGGAAACGTTTTCAAAGAATCCGCGTCCTTTTACAAAATACTGGTCATAGGCTGTGGAATTTGTGATGTCATAATCGTACCCGCGGCTTCGATAGTAATCTGTGTACACACGATTCAGCGCAAAAGAAACAATGGCCAAAATATTGGCGCGCAGTGCACTTTCCTCCCAAGTGGGATAAATTTCACTGGAAGCGACATTTTTTACATAATCAGAAAAGGAAACCGTTACATTTTCAGCGTTTGAAGATGGGGTGCCTAGGTGGACGGTGATTCGCTGAGGTACAAATGGTGTAACAACCGGCGCCATAGTTACCTCCTTTATAGATTTTGTGGGGGTGTGTTAAACACCTCCAGCTTGTTCCAAGATTTTGGAAACTCTGAAAGGGGAATCATCTCTAAATCCTGTCGGGTTGTTGTGTCAGCAAAGATTTGGAGATTCTCAATTTCTATTGCTTCGTAGTCTGCAATTCTGGCATATAGATTTACAACAGTAAAGGGAATCACGCCTGTGTTGGGCGTTTGGCTGGCAGACAAATCCGGAACCTCGATTTCTATAGGGTCACCCAATGTCCCGCTGCGATTGGTGAGCCGGAGCGCAATGGCTGCACCGTTGACATCTGTGACGGAAATTGCCACATCCTTTAGGGGAATTTGCGCAAAACTTGTGTAGGTATGTACCTGTATATAGCCCTTGGCAGACAGAATACCCCCTCCTTTCATGATTCTCTTTATGCTATGATGGTTTGCAAAAAAAGTTCCAAGGATTACAGGAATCCTTGGAGCTGTCGGTTATTCGTTTCTTCAAAATCAATGAGTTTGCTGGCAAGATTGGCGACCCGTTGGTCAGAGGGAGGGAATTGGTTAAGGTTTTTGAACCCCTTTATAATGCCTCTTGTGTTTCCTTGAATCATCATTGCTGCTGCCTTTGAGTCAATGTCCCCAAAGGACAAACGGGTACGTGCCATCATATTTGTCATTGCTTTGATTGCAGGGTCCAATTCCTTCAGTACCATACCGCGGGAGCGTGCAATTTTATGAGCTTCGCTTTCAATTGCATCGTATTCTTTCAGCTGTGAGTTCAGCTCAGAACGCAGGCTGGCACGCAAAGGTGTTTTGAGAATGCTCCGGATTCCAATTTGTCCCATTTGTGTTGTTTTCAAAATTGAAGAAAGTAAATCTGCGCTGTTTTTCATTTTATCACCCGTGGTAGTATGCCGCAATTGCACAAATATTATGCACTTTTCAAGAAAATCCGCATAGTATATATGAGTAGAAAGGAGTTTGGTTGTATGTGTGCAATTGCAGGGATTTTAGATCTACCGTTTGATTCGCAAATTTTGGATAAAATGCTTTCCACGATGTTACACCGCGGGCCGGATGGTACTGGCACATATATGGAGAAGCAGTGCTGTTTACTCCACAGCAGATTGGCGATTATTGATCCGGAAGGCGGCGCGCAGCCAATGAGCCTGTATTGGGGCAGTGAAGAATATGTGATTACATATAACGGAGAGCTTTATAACACATCAGAGTTAAAAAGCAGTCTCATTGCGTTGGGACACGAATTTATTACCCACAGTGACACAGAAGTTGTGCTTCACGCATATGCGCAGTGGAAAGACGCCTGCGTAGATAAGCTTAACGGCATTTTTGCCTTCGGTGTTTGGGAAAAAAGAAGAAAAAGGCTCTTTCTTGCGCGAGACAGAGTGGGAGTAAAGCCGTTGTTTTATACGCAGGTAGCCGGAGGATTGCTTTTTTCCTCAGAGATCAAAACATTGCTTGCATACCCCAATGTACCCAGAGAATTGGACGCTGAAGGCGCAGCGCAAATTCTTCTGTTAGGCCCGGGTCGTAAACCCGACAGTGGCGTGTTTCGGAATATACTGGCGCTGATGCCGGGGTACTGCGGGTATTATGAAGCAGGTAGTGTTCGTGTGTGGCAATACTGGAAGCTTCTAGACAGAGAACACAGGGATTCCTTTGAGGAAACTGCAGAATGTGTGCGTTTTTTGGTGACAGATGCCATACAGCGTCAGATGGTTTCCGATGTGCCAATCGGAACGTTTTTGTCGGGTGGTTTGGATTCCAGCTTGATTACTGCCATATGCAGCGGTGAAATGAAGAAAAGGGGAGAGGTACTGGATACCTTTTCCGTGGACTATGAGAACAACGACCGGTATTTTACTCCGGGAAAGTTCCAACCCAATTCCGATAATAGTTACATTGCGCTTATGCAGGAAAAACTGCAAAGCAACCATCACTGGACTGTATTGAATCCGGACGATTTAATCAGTGAAATGGAAAACGCGACCATTGCGCGGGATTTGCCGGGGATGGCGGATGTGGATTTTTCCTTGCTTGCCTTCTGCCGGAAAATTAGACAAAATGTAAAAATGGCATTATCCGGTGAGTGCGCAGATGAAATATTCGGTGGCTACCCTTGGTTTCGGGATCCGGAGGTCCGGGATGCCAATGGCTTTCCTTGGGCGCAAAACACTTCACAAAGAGCAGATTTTCTGCATCCGGATATAAAAATTGATCCTGTGAGCTTTGTGAATGACCAATATATGCAGACCATCAGCCAATGTGATATTCTTCCCAACACACCAGCACAGGAAAAAAGAATAAAAGAAATGGTGAATTTGAACCAAATTTGGTTTATGCAGACTCTGCTTGACCGTAAAGATAGAATGAGTATGGCCTGTGGGCTTGAAGTTCGTGTGCCCTTTTGTGACTACCGAATTGCAGAGTATATGTATGGGGTCCCTTGGGAGTATAAGGACTATAAAAACAAAGAAAAAGGACTGCTTCGGTATGCGATGGAAGGGATACTACCGGAGGATGTGCTTTGGCGAAAAAAGAGTCCCTATCCAAAGACCTTTGACCCGGCGTATTTCGATAAGGTCAGTTTACTGCTCAAGGAACTGTTGAAACGAAATGATGCACCGATTTATGCACTTGTCAACAAAAATGCGTTGGAAAAGCTTATCAATTCAGAATTTGTTTGGCCTTGGTACGGTCAGCTTATGAAAGTACCGCAAACCATAGCATATATGCTCCAAATCAACTTCTGGCTGGAACACTACAAGATCAGAGTCGTATAGCCTTACAATTGGTTGTGAAATTGCAATTATAGACCCTCGGCAGATAAACTTTGCCGAGGGTTTTCGCCATTATGATGAAAATAAAGGGAACATATGCAGATGAATTTATGAAATATGAAAATTTTGTGATTTTCGTATTGTTTTTTGTGGAGAAAAGTGATAATATGAAAAATAAATCTGCGACTAATTTACGAATGCGCGAGGAGGGGAAATGCTTGAAATACGTAATCGTTTTGTCAGACGGTATGGCGGACCTGCCAATTGAAGAATTGGGCGGAAAAACACCGCTGGAATACGCTTCCACACCCTGTATGGATGCGCTTGCTTCCGGCGGCGCAATGGGTATGGTGAAGACGGTTCCAAACGGAATGAAGCCGGGAAGTGACGTTGCAAATTTAGCTGTTATGGGCTATGATCCCAGTAAATGTTATTCAGGCCGATCACCCCTTGAGGCGTTGAGCGTAGGTGTTGCTATGAAGGACACAGACGTGGTTTTTCGGTGCAATCTTGTAACGCTTACAGAGGATGAGCCCTACGAAGAAAAGATTATTCTGGACCACAGCTCCGGGGAAATATCCACACAGGATGCAGATATTTTGATGGATGCTGTCCGGGCAGCTTTCCAAAATGATGAATTTAAGTTTTATACAGGCACTTCTTACCGCCACATCACAGTTTGGGATAAGGGTGAGATTTTGGATCTGGAGCAGCCCCACGACCACCTCGGTCAGGTGATTGGACAATATTTACCTGAAAATAAATTGTTCCGGGAAATGATGAAAAAGAGCTTTGATGTTCTGAATAATCACCCGCTAAACCTGAAACGTGCAGCAGAGGGCAAGAACAAAGCCAACTCTCTTTGGTTTTGGGGTGCCGGCACAAAGCCTTCCTTACAAAATTTTTATGAAAAAACCGGTCTGAACGGCACAATGATTTCAGCTGTTGACCTGTTAAAGGGAATTGCTGTTGGCGCAGGTATGCAGGTTGTAGAGGTTGCAGGGGCAACCGGTTCGCTGGATACCAATTACGCCGGAAAAGCAAACGCTGCGGTTAAGGCCCTATTGGAAGATAAGCAGGATTTTGTATATATCCACATTGAAGCTCCGGACGAGATGGGCCATCAAGGCAATGTGCATCATAAGGTTAAAGCAATAGAGCTGATTGACAAAGAAGTTGTTGCTGTTGTGAAGAAAGCCCTTGATGCGTCAAATGAACCGTATCGTATTTTGGTGCTGCCGGATCACCCAACACCGATTTGTATCCGCACTCACACGGCGGAGCCTGTACCCTATGTTTTGTATGACAGCAGAAATGTAGAAAATAAAAATGCGGTATTTACTGAAAAGAGTGCTGCTGCAACAGGTGTGTTCCACGAGGATGGATACCGCTTGATGGATTTACTGATTGACTAGGAGGAAATGAAAATGGCAAGAGTTTATAATTTTTCTGCAGGTCCTGCGGTTTTACCGGAGGAAGTTTTGATGGAAGCTGCAGCAGAGATGCTGGACTATAACGGCACCGGTATGGGTGTTATGGAGATGAGTCACCGTTCTAAGGCTTATCAGCAGATTATTGATGAGGCAGAAGCTGACCTGCGGGATTTGATGGGCATTCCCGATAACTACAAGGTGCTGTTCTTGCAGGGCGGCGCTTCCCAGCAGTTTGCGATGATTCCTATGAATCTGATGAAAAACGGTGTTGCTGACTACATTATCACCGGTCAGTGGGCAAAGAAGGCTTATGAAGAGGCAAAGAAATACGGTACTGCCAATGCAGTGGCGTCCTCTGCGGATAAGACCTTCTCCTACATTCCCGATTGTTCCGATCTGCCTATCAGTGAGAATGCCGATTATGTTTACATCTGTGAGAACAACACCATTTACGGCACAAAATTCCACAAGCTGCCCAATACCAAAGGTAAGCTTTTGGTATCCGATGTGTCTTCCTGCTTCCTGTCTGAGCCCATTGATGTGACCAAGTACGGTATGGTTTACGGCGGTGTTCAGAAGAACATTGGCCCTGCAGGTGTGGTGATTGCAATTATCCGTGAGGATTTGATTACCGATGATGTATTCCCCGGCACACCTACTATGCTGAAGTATAAAATTCACGCAGATAACGGCTCTATGTACAATACACCTCCCGCCTACGGCATCTACATTTGCGGCAAGGTTTTCAAGTGGCTGAAAAAAATGGGTGGCTTGGAGGCTATGAAGGTACATAATGAGAAAAAGGCAAAAATCCTGTACGATTTCTTGGATTCCAGCAAGCTGTTTAAGGGTACTGTTCGCGCTGAAGACCGTTCTCTTATGAACGTGCCCTTTGTTACCGGTAACGAGGAATTGGATGCAGAGTTTGTTAAGGCTGCAACTGCTGCCGGCTTTGTGAATTTGAAGGGGCACCGTACTGTGGGTGGTATGCGCGCAAGCATCTATAACGCTATGCCCATTGAAGGTGTAGAAAAGCTGGTGGCCTTTATGAAAGACTTTGAAGCAAGCCATACATAAGAAAAGAGGGTTAAAATGTTTCAGTATCATTATTTGAATAAAATATCCGATAAGGGAACCGCCCTTTGGACGGAAGACTATCAGAAAACAGAAGATGTTGCGCAGGCGCAGGCAATTGTTGTCCGCAGCGCTGCAATGCACGAAATGGATTTCTCCAAGGAACTTTTGGCAGTTGCCAGAGCCGGCGCCGGTGTGAACAACATTCCGTTGGACCGCTGCGCAAAAGAGGGCATTGTTGTATTTAATACCCCCGGTGCCAATGCTAACGGTGTGGTTGAGCTGGCTTTGTGCGGTATGCTGCTGGGCAGCCGTGATGTTATCGGCGGCATTAACTGGGTGCAAACCATTAAGGATACCCCGGATGTGGGCAAACAGGTTGAAAAAGGCAAGTCCAAGTTTGCCGGTAATGAAATTAAAGGTAAGAGCCTTGGCGTAATCGGCTTGGGTGCTATCGGTGGCCCTCTGGCCAATGCTGCCTGCAAGCTGGGCATGGAGGTTTATGGCTGTGACCCCTTCATTTCCATTGATGCTGCTTGGCGACTGGATAGCAGCATTGTTCACGTAAAGACCCGTGACGAGATTTACGAAAACAGCGATATTATTACTCTCCATGTGCCCCTGCTGGACGACACAAAGAAGATGATCGACCGGGAAGCAATTGCCAAAATGAAGGACGGCGTGATTATTCTGAACTTTGCCCGCGATCTGCTGGTGGATGATGAGGCAATGGAAGAAGCGCTGAAATCCGGCAAGGTGAAGCGCTACATAACCGATTTCCCCAACGATAAGACAGCCGGTATGGATGGCGTAGTTGCCATTCCTCACTTGGGCGCATCCACAGAAGAATCTGAGGATAACTGCGCAAAGATGGCAGTTAAGCAGGTGATGAACTACCTGCAAAACGGTAATATTGTAAATTCTGTGAATTTCCCCAACTGTGATATGGGCGTATGCACCAAGGCATCCCGTATTACAATTCTCCACAAGAATATTCCCAATATGCTCAGCCAGTTGACGAATGTTTTAGCAGGAGAAAATATCAATATTTCTGATTTGATTAACCGCAGTAAGGGCGAATACGCCTACACAATGTTTGATTTGGACAGCATTCCTTCTGCAATCGCTGTTGAAAAATTAAAGCAGATTGACGGCGTTATCCGCGTCAGAGAGATCGATAAATAATGAAAAAACCACCGATTCTATTGAATCGGTGGTTTTAATTATTTTCCTAGCTCTTGATTCCGCTTGTACGCAGCTTTGACGCAATCCATCACAATCTTGTCAAAGGAATTGTCATCAAAAACCTTAACACCAGCCAGTGTACTTCCACCGGGGGAGCAAACAGCGTTCTTCAGCTCTACAGGCGTTCTGCCGTCATTTTGGACCATTTTCGCCGCGCCAATCATAGTCGCGGCTGCATACATAAGCGCCTTTTCTTTGGGCACGCCGCAGGCCACAGCGCCATCAGCCAACGCATCCATAAACATATACATATATGCAGGGCCACAGCCGGATACCACGCCGGCGGCATCAATCAGCGCCTCCTCCAGCAAATCCCACTGACCGCAGGGAGCGGCATCCTTCAAAAACGCCTCCAGCATTGCCTCATCAACAAGAGCGTTGTGGCAGTACAGAATCATACCAGCTCCGACAGCAACAGGGGTGTTGGGCATAATGCGAATGACAGGCAGGGAAGTGCCAATCAGGCTTTCAATCTTTTCAACTGTAATGCCTGCTGCCATAGATACAACAAGAGGCTTGCTTTTTTCAAAACAGGGACGCAAAGGAGCCAAAACATCAGCCATCACCTGAGGCTTCACTGCCAAAAAAACGCAATCACAGGTGCTGACAACGGTTTCGTTGTCAGCGCAGGCGCAACCCAATTGCTGGGCAAGAATTGCGGCCTTTTCTGTGGGGTCGGCTAACAGAATATCCTTCGTGCTGTTTGATAGCGCCTTGGCAATGGAGCCACCCATATTGCCGCAGCCGATAAATCCGTATTTCATTTTATTCTCCTATCTGGTATGACCGTTTCCGTGAATAATATATTTGTAGCTGGTTAACTCTTTTAGTCCCATCGGGCCTCTTGCGTGAAGCTTTTGGGTGGATATACCCATTTCGCAACCAAGTCCGAACTCTCCACCGTCGGTAAATCGCGTCGAGGCGTTAACATAGACGGCAGCGCTGTCAACACAGGCTGTAAACATCTCCATTGCAGATTCGCTTTGGGTGACAATTGCCTCACTGTGACCTGTGGAGTGTTTCGCGATATGGCTGATTGCATCCTTTACACCGTCAACACACCGGATCGCCAAAATATAATCCAAAAACTCCGTATCAAAGTCATTGATTCCCGCATTTGTTCCAGGGATGATGGTAGCTGCAAAGTCATCCAAACGCAGCTCCACAGGCTCTTGCCGGCTGCTAACAAGACGTTTGTGTACCATCGGTAAAAAGTCCTTGGCGATTGCTTTGTCAACCAGCAGCACTTCGGCTGCGTTGCAGACACTTGGACGGCTTGTTTTCGCGTTTTCGATAATGTTCAGAGCCATATCCAAATCTGCGCTTTGCTCTACATATACGTGGCAAATGCCGGTACCGGTGGCAATGCAGGGTACAGTTGCCTGCTGGACACAGGCGTTGATCAATCCTGCGCCGCCACGGGGAATCAGCAGATCTACAAGACCCTGCGCCTTCATAAGGGCAGTTGCGCTCTCCCGGGAGGTATCAGCAACTAAATTGACGGCATTCTCGTTAATGCCCACTGATTTCAAACCTGTGCGTAAAGCGGTTACAATGGCATTGGCAGACCGATACGCCTCTTTGCCGCCACGGAGAATACAGACATTGCCGCTTTTTAACGTAAGGGCAGCAGCGTCACTGGTTACGTTGGGGCGGCTTTCGTAAATAATGGCAACCACACCGATGGGAGAAGAAATTTTCGAAATAGACAAACCATCCTCACGGACGTAGGTATCTAATGTCTTTCCGACCGGATCGGGAAGCTGTGCCACCTGTCGGATACCCTCTGCCATCCCTGCAATGCGTTCTTTTGTAAGACGAAGCCTGTCAAGCATAACAGGGGAGATTGAACCCTTGGCGTTTTCCATATCCTCAGCATTTGCTGCCAAGATAATATCCGTTTGATCGATCAATGCGTCGGCCATAGCATATAACGCATTGTTTTTTTCTTCTGTGGAAAGCTGTGAAATTTCCAGCTTTGCTGCATTTGCAGACTGTAACATATTAAGCATAGACTTTCTCCGTAAAGGTTGTTCCAACGGGCTTGCCGTTCATAATATCATAGAGATTATTGGGGTTGTTGCCGTTGGTAATAATCATATCGCATCCACTGCGCAAGCAGATTTTGGCAGCTTCCAGCTTAGTGACCATACCGCCGGTGCCTAAATTGCTACCGCTGCCACCGGCAAGGGCCAAAATGCTGTCATCAATACTGTGAGCAACGGTTATCAGCTTGGCATTGGGGTCTTTATGGGGATCTGCTGTGTAGAGCCCGTCAATATCAGACAAAAGCACCAGCTTGTCGGCTTTTACACTTTGCGCAACAATGGCTGCCAATGTGTCGTTATCACCAATGACGATTTCTTTGGTGGCAACCGTATCATTCTCATTGATAATGGGGATGACATCCAGTTCCAGCAGCCGGGCAAGGGTGTTACTGAAGTTTTGGTGGCGATTGTCATTTTCCACATCTTCGCCTGTAATCAGCAGCTGTGCAACGGCATGATTGAATTCTCCGAAAAGCTTATCATATATGTACATCAGCTCACACTGACCCACAGCAGCAGCGGCCTGCTTGGTGGGAATATCACTGGGGCGTTCCTGCAGACCAAGCTTGCCGACGCCCATGGCAATTGCGCCGGAAGAAACAACAATCACCTGATTTCCCGCATTTTTAATATCGCTGATAACCTTGCACAGCTCTTCAACACGGCGAATGTTCAGATGGCCGGTGGGATAGGCAAGTGTGCTGGTTCCGATTTTAATAACAATTCTCATAGAAAACCTCCTGAGTTTATTGCTACCATTATATACCTTTTGGCTGCGTAAATAAAGAGAAATTTTCACGAATTTACAAGAATGTTTACTATTAGGTCTTTTCGTGAAATAAGTTTTGTAAAATGTTGCATTATTCTTGCTTCTATGCTATAATCCAAAACAAAAAACAGGAGAATTCAGCGATGGAGATTATGGATTTACTTGCAGATATCTTTGAAACACTGATGATTTTAAGCTTTGGCATTTCGTGGCCGATCAATGTTCTGAAAGGCTACCGCAGCCGTACAGCAAAAGGAAAAAGCGTACTGTTTGATTACTTTATTCTGTTTGGTTATTTTTGCGGTGTGGCATCAAAAATCATATCCCATAATTATAACCTTGCGTTCTATTTCTATTTCCCCAACATTATTATGGTGATAACGGATATTATCATCTATTACCGCAACAGAAGGTTAGATGCTGTTCGGCTTAAAAATGAAATGAAATAAATGAAATCCCGAAATACTTTCGTATTTCGGGATTTTTTACGCCCAATTATATTATAAACGGATTTCTGCTATACCGTCGTCGCGGTAAGTGATTCTGTCGCCCTCAGAATAGAATGTGTCAAGGTACGCAAAATATTCCTCTTTGCTGCTAAACGCAGGCTTAAAGGCAGCGATGATCTCATTTGCACGCTTGGCATTATCGGAAAGCAGCAGATATAACATACCAAGCTGGAATTTTGCGGATTTTACGCAGGCTTTTTCAGGGTCAGCAATGTGGTACGTTGCGCCGTGGTCAACGCCGTCCGAGCCACCGGCATATGGGTGGACAACCGGCATTAAGCCACACAGCTCTGCCATATCAGTGCTTCCGGAAGAAGTGTCATTAATGACGTGAAAGGTTTCCTCGGGAATGGCCAAAGCGGCAGCGTCCTTGGCAAGCAGAAGCATATTTTCGTCATTCTTAAGGGGAGCATAGCCGGGCTTGTCAATGATTTCGATATTACCGCCTACAGACAGAGCACCGCCGCATAGTGCTTGATTTATTTTTTTGCTTGCATTTTTCATTGCTTCAAAGCTACTGCCGCGGACATAGCTTTCAACGGTCACAAGCTCGGGGATTGCGTTTACAGCCTCACCGCCGTGGGTAATGATTGGGTGAAAACGGATAATGTCCGATTCGCGGAAGGTTTCCCGAAGAGCATTTGCTGCGGAAAGACCCTGTGTAGCAGCGTAAAGCGCATTTTTTCCGGACCAGGGACTGGCGCCGGCGTGGGCAGACAGACCTTTGTAATGTATGGTTTTTATGAGACAGCCGACAGATGCTTTGATAGAGCAAAAGGTTTTATTGGTATGTACCATAAATGCCATATCTACACCGTCAAAATAGCCTCTGTACAGGAATTCGCCCTTGCCGCCAAAGTATTTTATGATACCCTTTTCCTTCAGTTCCGTACGGTATCCAACTTCAATCAATTCCTCTGCAGGAACGGCACATAGACGAATCCTTCCGCACAAGGAGTCACATACACCGTGTTCTTTTAACGCCGCTGCGATGCCTAAAAGGGCAGCGCACTGGGCGTGGTGACCGCAGGCGTGAACATAGCCTGTATTGGGATCTGACTCCGGATGACTGGGGCAAATGAGGGAGTCCAACTCGCCAAAAATGAGCACTTCAGGACCGGGACGTCCGGTATCCAATACAGTATAAAAACCGGGAATGTCTCCTGCCCGTACCAACTCATAACCCAACGCTTCAAATTGGTCTTCCATATATTTTGATGTTTGAATTTCCCGATATCCGGTTTCAGGATGCTTCCAAATATAGCGCTCGGCATCCAGTATTAACCGGCGGTGTTTGTCTACGGCGTTTAGTAAAGCTTCCATAGCGATATCTCCTTTTGTTTTTCTTAAATTATATGAGGTATTGAATTTGGTGTCAACAGAAACAGAAATATTTTTTAATATCAGTGAATTACACCCGATTCCGACGAAATAAATTGGAAAAAAATATTATATTAAGAATGATTACAGTAAGGAGGAAGCAATATGCATTTAACCAGTTATTTGCAGGACGGAGAACTCACAATTGTTCTGACGGGGGAGATTGATCACCATTGCGCCAGAACGTACATTGAGTCCATTACTGCTAAAATTGAGGCTTACACGCCGCAAATCTGTGTTTTAGACTTTCAGGAAGTTACTTTTATGGACTCATCGGGGATTGCTGTTGTGATTAATGCACTGAGAAATATGAGCAAAATTGAAGGAAAACTGGTGTTATCCGGACTGTCACAGCAACCGATGAAGGTATTTCAGGCATCCGGCATTGACAAGCTTGTAAATATGAAGGAGGAAGTGAAATGAAATTTGAAAATTATATGACATTGGAGTTCCCCAGCAAATCCACCAATGAGGGCTTTGCCCGTTCAGCAATTGCGTGCTTTGCAGCGCAGTTAGATCCCACGCTGGAGGAGCTGGGAGATATTCGTACTGCCGTATCAGAGGCAGTCACCAATTGTATTGTGCACGCATATCCAAACGGTCTGGGGACGATCAGTATGCGCTGCAGAATTCTAAAAGATAACACGCTGGATATTGTAATAAAAGACAAAGGTGTTGGCATTGAGGATTTGGAAAAAGCGCGAAAGCCATTATATACAACCGGAGGCGCTGACAGAAGCGGTATGGGCTTTACGATTATGGAAAGCTTTATGACGGATTTTTCTGTGGTATCCCGACCCGGCAGAGGCACAACCGTACATATGCGCAGAAAGCTGAAGCGGCGCAAATGAGTAGAGTTGAGGAATTAATTGCGCGGTGTCAGGCAGGGGACTTACAGGCTAAAGAAACCCTGATCGAGGAAAACAGCGGCCTGATATGGTCGGTTACGCGACGCTTTTTAGGCCGTGGCGCAGAGGCAGAGGATATGTATCAGCTTGCCTGTCTTGGATTTCTGAAGGCTGTTGACGGCTTTGATCTGAACTTTGGCACGCAGTTCTCTACCTATGCCGTTCCGAAAATTGCCGGAGAAATTCGGCGCTTTTTGCGGGATGATGGCGCTGTTAAGGTCTCCAGAGGCATAAAAGAACGGGCAGCTACTGTGAAAATTGCAGTCAGCCATCTGACAAATGTATTGGGTCGGGAACCGACCATACACGAGATTGCGGAGCATACCGGCTTTACTTCCGAGGACATTGCCATTGCAGAAAGTGCAACGGCAAGTGTGGAATCCATTTATCAGCCGGCCGGAGACGACGGTTTTACACTGGAACACATTTTAACAGACACACAATCGGAGGACGCTTTTTTGGAACGTTTAGCGCTACGGCAGGCAATAAATAAACTGCCGGAGCGGGAGGCTACGGTTATAAATTTGCGATATTTTCACGGATTGACACAACAAAAGGTATCAATCCTTTTAGATGTGAGTCAGGTGCAAATATCAAGGATTGAAAAAAAGGCGTTGGAGAAATTGCGGGAACTTATGCTGTAATTCAATTTTCTTCTTTACCTTTTTGGGGAAATAGAGTAAAATAAGTACATCTTTATATAATCAAGGTGTACCTATGACAGATGCTATGCTCAGCCGTTTTGTTGCAGCCAGACGGCGTTATATTCTATCAAAATTTGAAAACTTAAATGCTATGCAGCAAGAGGCGGTTGCCACTACAGAAGGTCCGCTTTTGCTGCTTGCAGGCGCCGGCAGCGGCAAGACCACTGTTTTGATTAACCGGATTGCAAATCTGATCCAATTCGGACGGGGAAGTGACACGAGCGATGTGCCTGACACAGTAATTGAGGACGATGTTGCTTTTTTGGAGGGGTTGACCGCGCCGATTTCTGAATTGGATATGCACCGTGCGGACTTGCTGTGCGCAGTGGAGCCGGTTTCGCCTTGGAATATCATTGCCATTACCTTTACCAACAAGGCGGCCAATGAGCTCAAGGAGCGTCTGACAAATATGCTCGGCCCGGAGGGACAGGATGTTTGGGCGATGACCTTTCACTCTGCTTGCTGCCGTATTTTGCGCAGAGATATTGAGCGTCTTGGTTTTTCCAGAAGCTTCACCATTTACGACACTGCCGATTCTGAACGGGTGATGAAGGATATTATCAAGGATATGGGGCTTGATGACAAGACGTTCCCGGCTAAATATGTCCTTTCGGTGATCAGTCAGGAAAAAGATAAAATGGTTTCCCCCGATGAATTTTTGGAGCAGGCGGAAATCAATGCTGATTTTCGGAAGCTTTCCATTGCCCGCGCATACCGGAAATACCAAACACGCTTAAGAGAAAACAACGCGCTGGATTTTGATGATATTATCTATCAGACCGTTTTGCTTTTGCAGCAAAATGAGGATGTGCGTACTTACTATCAGCGAAAGTTCCGTTATGTGCTGGTAGACGAGTATCAGGACACCAACCATATGCAATACTTGCTTACATCTCTGCTTGCAGGCGGCTATGAGAACATTTGCGTTGTAGGTGACGATGACCAAAGTATCTACCGTTTCCGCGGCGCTACCATTGAAAATATCTTAAATTTTGAAAAGCAGTACCGCGGCTCACGGATTATCCGCTTGGAACAGAATTATCGTTCCACCCAGTCCATTCTGAACGCAGCAAATGCCGTTATTGCCCACAACATCGGACGGAAGGGCAAACGGCTTTGGACAGCAAACGGTCAAGGCAAGCCCATTACAGTCTATGAGGCAGCTGACGAGGGCGCAGAGGCAAATTATGTAGCCGGTCAAATTATTGCATCCTCTAAGGGAAAAAGTTTTAAGAATTATGCGGTTCTCTACCGCACAAACGCCCAGTCCAATGCTTTGGAATTTGCATTCAAGCGAAACGCAATTCCATACCGTGTTATTGGCGGTATGCGATTCTTTGATCGGGCGGAAGTGAAGGATATGCTGGCATATCTTTGCGTAATCAATAATCGCAATGATGATTTGCGCCTGCATAGAATTATCAACAACCCGCCGAGAGGGTTGGGTGCAAAAACCATTGAAACTGCCGACAGGCTTGCGCAGGCGGAAGGGTTGGGACTTTACAAAATCGTTTCTGATCCCTATTCTTATGGCCCGATGGAAAAGTCTGCAGGCAAATTGCTGCAATTTTCTGTGCTGATTGAAGAGCTGGCGCAGCTCCTTGAAGACGGTATGCCGCTGCCGGAATTTTACGATGAAGTGATGATGCGTACCGGCTACTATGCAATGCTGGAGAGCAAACCAACCGAGGAGAACAAAACACGGCTTGAAAACATTCGAGAACTGAAATCCAGCATCAATGCGTATGTTCAAAATTCAGATGCGCCAACGCTGGCTGGTTTCCTTGAGGAGATTGCGCTTTATACGGATTTAGAGACCTATAACGAGGGCGAAGATGCCGTTGTTATGATGACAATGCATGCAGCAAAGGGTTTGGAATTTCCCAATGTGTTCCTTGTTGGCTTTGAAGACGGTTTGTTTCCCGGTATGCGTGCCATTGGTGAGCGTGAAGAAATGGAAGAGGAGCGGCGGCTTTGCTATGTAGCAATTACCAGAGCCAAGGAAAACCTTACCATTACCTATGCCAAGCAGCGTATGCTTTACGGACGCACCAATGCGGCCCTGCCTTCCCGTTTTTTGCGGGAAATTCCTGAGGAAACAATGGTCAAAAAGGGCGGCTATCAGACTGCATCCCACAACTTTGGTGTGCATATTCCGCAAAAAACCGCTGCAATCAAACCCACCTATTCCTATTCCGCTTATACGGAAAAGCCCAAAAGCATTGAACTTAACAAGGGTGATATGGTGCAGCATACGGCTTTCGGACGGGGTATGGTGCTAAGTGTAGTGAAAATGGGCGGCGACGCGCTGCTGGAAATTGCCTTTGATCAAATCGGAACAAAGAAATTAATGGCAAATACCGCATCTGCCCATCTAAAAAAACTGTAATGTTTCCATTTTTCTGCCATATACTCCCATAGGGGGCGTATGGTATGCAGAAAATTTTGCGGCTGATGATTGTTATTCTTGCAATTATTCTGGTTGTTTTGATACTGTTTCGTGTAAAATATAACGATTCTATTCGAGCGCTGGCGCAAACCCAAGTGACCAATACAACCTCGGATTTAATCAACGATGCCATTGATCGGCAAATTGAAGACGGCTCAATCCAGTATGACCGTATGGTTTATTTTGAAAAGGATTTGGATGGACGTATTACGGCATTAAAGACCAATATGAGCGAGGTCAACAGGCTGAAAACCGACATTCTGAATCTGATCAATGATGAAATTTTGGCATTTACCAAGGATGATTTGGGTATCCCTATCGGCAGCCTGTTTTTACCGGAGCTGCTTTCCGGTCGGGGCCCAAGTATACCCATACAAATTCTGTCCATTCGCAATTCCGACGCATCCTTCAGCAGCAGCTTTTCGGAGGCTGGCATTAACCAGACTTTGCAGCAGCTGAATATGCATGTCAGTGTTGATGTAACAGTGCTTGTCCTTGGGCAGACCAACAGCTTTACGGTCAGCAGTCAGGTCGTGGTTGCAGAGACAATTATCGTAGGTGATGTTCCAAACACCTATTTCCATACCGGAGGAGATTATGAAAGAGAGAATTAAAAAACTGACAGAACAACTCAATCAGGCAAATCATCAGTATTACGTGCTGGATAACCCACAGATGCTTGATTTTGAATATGATAGGCTTCTGCGGGAATTGGAGAATCTGGAAGCGGAATATCCCCAGTTCGCATTGCCTGATTCGCCTACCAAGCGCGTGGGCGGTGAGGCGCTGAGCAAGTTTGAAAAAGTGACGCATTTGGTGCCCCTTATGAGCTTGCAGGATGTGTTTTCTTTGGAGGAACTGGATGATTTCCTAGAGAAAATTCTTCAAGTTTATCCCATTACGGAATTTACCGTAGAACCCAAGATCGACGGACTTTCTGTGGCTCTTGAGTATGAAAACGGCAGATTCGTCCGTGGCGCAACCCGTGGTGACGGTGTTATTGGCGAGGATGTAACGGAGAATCTGAAAACAATATATTCCATTCCGATGACCATTCCCAATGCCCCTGCCAAACTGATTGTCCGCGGTGAGGTTTATATGCCCAAAAAGAGCTTTGAAAAACTCAACGCCAAGCAGGAGGAAGAGGGAAAGCCCTTATTTGCCAATCCCAGAAATGCGGCGGCAGGCTCTTTGCGCCAGCTTGATCCGAAGATTGCCGCGAAGCGAGGCTTAGACATTTTGGTGTTTAATGTCCAGTTTGCCGAGGGTGTTACCTTTCAGACCCACGCAGAATCGCTGGAGTATCTGAAAGCGTTGCAATTTAAGGTGATTCCGTGGTCTACCTTGTCGTCGGTTGAAGCGATTAACAACCAGGTTTTGACAATCAACGAAAGCAGAGAAGAGCTGCCTTGTGATATTGACGGTGCGGTGATTAAGGTGAACGAGCTTGCTCTGCGAGAGGCGCTCGGGGCAACAGCAAAATTCCCTCGCTGGGCTGCTGCCTATAAGTATCCTCCTGAAATCAAACCAACCGTTGTGGAAGATATTATTGTGCAGGTGGGCAGAACCGGTGTTCTTACCCCCAAGGCAGTTGTCAGACCGGTTCGCTTGGCCGGAACTACTGTGACTAATGCTACTCTTCACAATCAGGACTTTATCACAGAACGGGATATTCGTATCGGTGATACGGTTTTGATTCGCAAAGCCGGTGAAATTATCCCTGAGATTTTGGAAGTGGATTTTGCTAAGCGTCCGCAGGATACGGCTGCTTATCTGCTGCCGAGCGCTTGCCCAATTTGCGGTGCGCCCACCAAGCGAGACGAAGACGGCGCGTTTTTGCGCTGTACAGGCGCTGCCTGTCCGGCGCAGCTGTCAAGAAATATTGCGCATTTTGTCAGCCGTGATGCAATGGATATTGAGGGCCTTGGTGCTTCAATCGTGGATGCTTTGATTGAAAAAGGATTGCTGAAATCAGCAGCTGATATTTATTATTTGACCGTGGATGAGGTAAAACAGCTGTGGCAAAAGGGTGACACTGCAGCCAAAAAGCTGATTGGGGCAATTGAAGCCAGCAAGCAGCAGGACTTGGGAAAACTGATTTATGCCCTTGGCATCCGTCAGGTGGGTGCCAAAACGGGAAAGGTACTGGCATCAGCCTTTGGTACGCTGGATAACCTTATGCACGCAACGACCGAAGCACTGACAGAAATCCCGGATATCGGTGAAGTTACTGCGGTTTCCATTTCTGAGTGGTTCACTCAACCTCAATCCGTTGAGATGATTGAGAAGCTTCGTCAAGCCGGTGTGAATTTCGAAAGCACAAAGGCTGTAACGGACAGCCGTTTTGCCGGTATGACCTTTGTCCTCACCGGTGCGCTGAGCAAGTTTACCCGTGAGGAGGCCACAGAAATGATTGAATCCTTTGGCGGAAAGGCGTCGGGGTCTGTTTCGAAAAAGACCACCTATGTTGTTGCCGGAGAGAACGCCGGCTCAAAAGAGCGAAAGGCAAAAGAATTGGGAATCCCGATTCTCTCTGAAGATGAATTCTTAAATATGCTCCAATAAGTAAGACAGCCGGAAAGCAAATAGCTTTCCGGCTGAGAATTTATAATGAAAAGTCAGTTTCGTCAAATTTTTGAAAATTCAAGGCTTTTACCCTTGGGGGAATCCGCTTGAAAGGATTGTAACGGAACTTTCTGCAACTGTCATTGGTTGACACAATGCCACGCTTTACACAAAGAATCTGTTCCTTGCCTACGGAAGTCCCGTGCTGGCAATAGCTGCAGCTGCGGGTTATTTTCTTTCGAAACAGCATATGCGTCACCTCGTCATAAAAAACTACCGCTATTATACAACATTCCTCTTCTAATTGCTACAACTTTTTTTCTTCTGAAAAAGATTGCGGCGAAAACAACCGGAATTACAGATAAAAACAGGAGAAATAATGGGACATAGAATTGTTCTTCCTTTGTAAATAGCCAGCTTTGCAAAACAAGACTCATCGTAACAGAGAGAAGTGCCTGTAGAATTTTTCCCGGGAAATAATAACCCAGACCTAAGGTGCTTGTGGCAGAATAGGTTTGCATACATACACACAAGCCGCCAAAAGAAAGCAGGAAGGAAGCAAGGACAAATTGCAGTCCGGGCTTAGTAAGCTCACGCAATTGAACGCATCCGTTTGACAGCTCCAAAAGACCGGAAAACAACACGTTTATATCCGATGGGAAAAGCCACAGAAACCAACGCTGACAGAATACCAAAATGATACGAAAAACAATGATCCAACCGCATACAGTTGCCAGATTTTTAATGGCGGTTTGCAGTGCCTGAGGCAGGGTGATGTTTGGTATTGCCTTTAGTTTGCAGGATACATCCGCATCAGTAGACAATATCCATCCAACACAAAGAGCGCTGCCTATTTGAATTCCCCACAACACCCAAGCTGCAGCAGGATTTTCAAAGCAGGGTGCAAGCATACCAAACAGAAAAGCAGGTCCAGCGTTGTTGCAGAAGCCCAACATCCGTTTTGCCGTTTTTTCTGAAATGCTGCCTTGCACGTATGCTTGTGTAATTAGCTGCGCTCCCACCGGGTAACCGGCTAAAAAGCCTAACAGCAGCAACGATTCACTGCCGTAAGGAATTTTACACAGCTTGCAAATTGGCCGAAATATGCCAATGGATTTACCGATAAGACGGCTGTTAAGCATTGCAGAGAGAATAAAAAACGGAAACAACGCAGGGATAACGGTTTGTATACACAGCTGTAATCCCTCATTAACGCCTAAAATTGCTGTTTTTGTGTCCAAAATGATTATGATAAACGCTAAAAAGGTCAAAATACTGCTCAATAATTTCTTACTACGCGCCATTGTATCACCTCATTAGAAACTATGTGTGTTCAGTTCAAAACATCCCAACCAAGTCATACACTTTTCAAAAGGGAGGGGTACTATGGACATACAACGCATCCGTTCTCGCATCAAAGCACCAAAAGTGTCAAAGAAAATACCTTTGGTGGAGATTGCAGGTAAAAACAGAGTGTTAATTGAAAATCATTTGGGAGTACTGGCGTACTCGCTGGAGAATATTCAAATTAGAGTTACATATGGAAAACTTTCGGTTAACGGTTCACAGTTAATGCTGCTGGAAATGAATCGGGAACAGCTTGTAATCCAAGGAAACATTGCTTCGCTGGAGCTCTATGGAGGATAGTATATGGGTAAATCTGTTTTTAGTAAGCACATATTGGAGATTACCTGCGCAGACAATATTTCCCTCATAAATGCCATAAATAAAGAAAGAATTCCAGTGGAAAATGTAATTTTTTGCAGTGATTTAGTTATTCGTATCACGGTTTCAAACAGCGAGCACAGACGACTGCTGCAAATTGCAGATAAGTATGGCGCATCTGTAGAAGAGATTGAAAGAAACGGGGTTTATTTTATAGTTCGCGCCTTTTTAAGGCGTCCGGTGCTTGTGTTCTTTTCGGTGCTGGTACTGTTTCTTTTTTGTTTTTTGCCCGGTAAGGTGTTGTTCATCGCTGTAGAAGGGAATCAAGCTGTTCCGGAGAATCTGATTATTGAAGCCGCATCTGAGTGTGGTATTCGCTTTGGTGCACAAAGGCGACAGGTGCGCAGTGAAATGGTAAAAAATAAATTGCTTCAGAAAATTCCACAGCTTCAATGGGCAGGCATTAATACAAAAGGCTGCGTTGCTGTAATTTCTGTAAGGGAGAAGACCGTAGAAGAGTCCAATCTACAAAGCAGCAATCAAGTTTCCAGCATTGTTGCAGCGCGGGACGGTGTGATTCAAAGCTGTACGGTTTACCAAGGGAATCCGCTTTGCACAGTGGGGCAGGCAGTTAAGAAGGGACAAACACTGGTTTCCGGATATGTAGATTGCGGAACTGTCATTAAAGCAACCCAAGCAAATGCGGAGATAAATGCGCTGACATTTCGGGATTTACAGGTTGTTTCACCTGCCGAAAAGGTTGCAAGAGGCGAAGTGAAGGAGAAAAAAGCATATTATAGCCTTCGAATCGGAAAAAAACAGATAAAATTCTATAAAGATAGTGGAAATTTGGACACAACCTGTGGTAAAATATATTCGGAGAAATATTTGCAGTTACCGGGTGGTTTTTTGCTTCCGGTTGCAATTGTTAAAGAAACACACACGTATTTTTGGCAATCGTCGGATGTGCCTGTTCAAACAGATGCGAATAAATGGATTGAGCATTTCGCTGAAAGCTATTTGCAGAAAGAAATGATTGTTGGCGAGATAGTATCTTCGCAAACAACCTTGGAAACAACAGACACAGCGAGAACCTTCTATGGAAAGTACGCCTGCATTGAGATGATTGGAAAGATAAAATATGAACAAATGATAGAAAATGGTGATGGGAATGACTGAAAGAACAGTAAACGTTGATCGGGTTGAGGACTTGATTGCGGTGTTTGGCTCATTTGATGAGAATATCAAACGCATTGAAGATGCTTTTGCTGTGACCATTGTGAACCGGGGTACAGATTTGCATATTGCAGGTCAGACGGAGGAGGCCGACAAGGCTGTCCGTGCCCTCGAGGGACTGCTCGCCTTGGCGGCAAAGGGTGAGGTGATTGACGAGCAGAGAGTTCGCTACCTGATCACACTGGTCAAAGAGGGGAATGAAGACTATGTTACGCGAATGGCGGAGGATGTGGTCTGCATCACCGCAAAAGGCAAGCCAATCAAAGCAAAGACTGTTGGCCAGCAGAAGTATATGAAGGCAATCGCAAAGAATACGGTTACCTTAGGTGTTGGACCTGCAGGTACAGGTAAGACATATCTTGCTGTGGCTGCAGCGGTTGCTGCATTCCGCGCAAGAGAAGTCAACCGTATTATTTTGACAAGACCTGCTGTGGAAGCCGGTGAACGGTTGGGTTTTTTGCCGGGTGATTTACAGAACAAGGTTGATCCCTATTTGCGGCCGCTATATGATGCGCTATATGAAATGCTTGGGGCAGAAACCTTTTTGAAGTATCAGGAGCGTGGCTCAATTGAAGTGGCTCCCTTGGCGTATATGCGCGGCAGAACCTTGGATGACAGCTTTATTATTTTGGACGAGGCACAAAACACAACCCGTGAACAGATGAAAATGTTTTTGACGCGTCTGGGCTTTGGCTCTAAAATTGTTATTACCGGCGATGTTACCCAAATTGATTTGCCCAGTGATAAGACCTCCGGTCTGAAAGACGCTGTGCGTATTTTAGACGGCGTAAAGGATATCGCAATCTGCCGCTTGACTTCGGCAGATGTAGTACGTCACGCGCTTGTACAGGAAATAATCAATGCATATGAGAAGGCTGAGAAAAAGGCAGAGGCACTCAGACCTGCAAAACCGGCATCCAGCCGTTATCAAAGGAAAAAATAATATGAGAAACAGAATCAATTTGAATATTTCGTGCCTTTGTTTACAAAGGTTATCTGTTAAATACTTTATTCGCAGATGTATCGAAGCAACGCTGAAAGCCGAGGGGATTTCTGTGCCCTGCGAAATTAACGTGTTGATTACAGACGATAAGGGAATTCAAGCAATCAATCTGGCCAGCAGGGAGATTGACAAGCCTACAGACGTGCTGAGCTTTCCTATGTTTTCTCTGGAAGCCGGAAGCCCGCCTGAGAATTGGGACAGCTACATAGATCCTGAGACAGGCCTTTGCCCCTTAGGGGATATGGTGATCTCTTTGGAGCGTGCCATTGCGCAGGCAAAGGAGTTTGGCCACAGTACCCGCCGGGAAATTGGCTATTTAACCATCCATTCCATGCTGCACTTACTGGGCTATGACCATTTGGACGAAGGTGAGCAAAAGGCGCAGATGCGTGCACGGGAAGAAGCAATCGCAGCGCAAATTCCCAATATGCAGAGAGATTAACAAAAGGAGAACTACCTATGGCTACAAAGACCGCTATGATTACCATTGCCGGACGGCCCAATGTTGGTAAATCTACCCTTACAAATTACTTGGTTGGCGAGAAAATTGCCATCGTTTCCAATAAACCCCAGACCACCCGCAATCGGATCTGCGGAATTGTGACAAAGGGCGACACACAGTATGTATTTGTGGACACGCCCGGCTTTCATAAGCCCAGAACAAAGCTGGGAGACTATATGGTGAATGTAACCCGCGGCTCTATTGCAGATGTGGATATGACGATTCTGATGGTTGAGCCGATTGCCTCCATTGGCCCTCAGGAACAGGCGCTGATTGAACAGCTTCAGGCAAGTAAATGTCCGGTTGTTCTGGTGATAAATAAGATTGATACCATTGAAAAAAGCGCTTTGCTGGAAGTAATTGCAGCATACGCCCAAGCTGCTTCTTTTAAGTCGATTATCCCCATTTCAGCCAAGACCGGTGACGGTATAGAAGAATTGCTGGCAGAATGCAGTAAGTACGCTGTGGAAAGCCCGTTTCTTTTTCCGGAGGATATTACAACAGATCAGCCTGAACGTCAGGTGATGGCGGAAATCATTCGCGAAAAACTGTTGTGGACGCTGGATAGGGAAGTGCCCCACGGAACGGCAGTTGAAATCACAAAATTTTCTGAGCGTGATAACGGAATTATTGATATTGATGCCACCATTTACTGCGAGAAAGCAAGTCATAAGGGCATTATCATTGGTAAGCACGGAGATATGCTGAAGAAGATTTCCTCTATGGCACGTAATGACTGCGAGCGCTTTATGGGCACGAAAGTATATCTGACCACGTGGGTCAAGGTGAAGGAAAATTGGCGGGACAGCGATTTTTTGGTGCGCAATTTCGGTTACAGAGAATAATTACCAAGATTATTATGCATCTGTCTGCAAACCCTATTTATGGAGGGGATGCAAATGACATCGATGGATTACTGGCAGATGTTTCTTGAGACAGGTGCGCCGGAGCTGTATTTGCTATATAACAATGCACGAAAAATGGAGACAGGGCATGTATTTGACAACAAAGGGACTGGTGCTCAGAGTTACGGTGTACAATGACACCGATGCTCTGCTTACACTTCTCACACCTGAATATGGCAAATTGACGGTTAAGGCCAGAGGATTGCGCAGAAAAAACAGTCCGTTAACAGCGCCGTGCCAGCTGCTGGCTTTTGGTGAATTTACCTTATTTGAATACCGTTCAATGTATACAATCAATGAAGCCCATTCTGTAGAGCTGTTTACTGCTTTGCGCAGGGACTTGCAGAAGCTGTCCCTGGGTACATATTTTGCGCAGGCGGCAGAATTGCTGTCTCAAGAGGATTTGCCCAATCCGGAACTTCTGTCATTGGTGCTCAATAGCTTGTATGCGCTTTCCCGACTGGATGTGCCTGAAATGCAGGTGAAAGCAGTGTTTGAGTTGCGCAGCGCCTGCATTGCCGGATATGCGCCGGATTTGTACGGGTGTCATCAGTGTGGAAATCCGTTTCCGGACAGATTTGACTTGTCCGAGGGGCGGTTGGAGTGTGCCTGCTGCCGCGATCCGCTATCCAAGGGTATCCGCTTGCCCATTACAGCCAGTATGCTGGAAACCATGCACTACATTACCACCTGCGACGCAAAAAAGATTTTCTGTTTTGAAGCCGGCGAAGGCACCTTAGAGCAGCTGTCAACGGTCACAGAGAGCTATTTGACAACGCAGCTGGAACGGGGCTTTTCTACGCTGGATTTCTACAAATCGCTACTGATTTCTTCCGAAATCACAGGAGAACATCATGACTGAACTATACCAAAAATCTCAACAAAAATTGGAGTTAAATCAAGTACTGGAGCGTCTTTCTGCCTGCGCCGGAAGCCTTGACGGTAAAGCAGCCTGTCTGGCGCTTACGCCACAAACCGACTTGGAGGATGTGCAACGCTTGCTGGATGAAACCACGGCAGCATCCACGCTGAGCACCCGAAAAGGCTATCCCGGTTTTTCGGATGTGCGGAATACTTCAGCATCCCTTGACCGGGCAGAGCGGGGAGGTATATTGCAGCCGCGGGAGCTGTTGCAGATTGCCGGTGTACTGCGCTCTGCGCGAACAGTAAAAAGCTATATTTCCGAGGATGAGCAGGATACCATTTTGACACCTTTGTTTGTGAGCTTATCTCCCAACAAGTATTTGGAGGACAGAATATTTGGCGCAATTTTGTCTGAGGAAGAAATTGCAGACACGGCCAGCCCGGAGCTTGCAGATATCCGTCGGCATATGCGCGTTCAGAGCGCAAAAATAAAGGATAGCTTGCAAAAGGTGATTAATTCGCCGGCGTATTCCAAGTATCTGCGGGAGCCAATCATTACGATTCGGCAGGGAAGATATGTAGTTCCTGTAAAAAGTGAGTGTAAAAACGACGTGCCGGGCTTGGTGCACGATGTATCTGCAACAGGTTCTACCTACTTTGTAGAGCCAATGTCTGCTGTAAATGCTAATAATGCGCTGCGTGAGCTGGAGCTTAAGGAAAAGAAGGAAATTGAGCGGATTTTGTCCCAACTTTCTGCTGAATCAGCGGGTTACCGGGAAGTGATTTGCGAGAATTATCAGCTGCTGATTCGCCTTGATGTGATTTTTGCAAAGGCAAAGCTTGCATTCCAAATGGGTGCGTGGGCTCCTGCAATGAACGATGCAGGCAAAATCGAATTACGTAATGCACGGCATCCCTTGATTGATGCTAAGACTGTTGTGCCCATATCCCTGCGGCTGGGAACGGATTTTGATACGATGATTATTACCGGACCCAATACCGGCGGTAAAACAGTAACACTTAAAACGGTAGGCTTACTCACCTTGATGGCGGAATGCGGCTTGCACATCCCCGCAGGTAACGGAAGCTGCTTATCCACATTTGATTCCATCCTTGCGGACATTGGTGACGAACAGTCAATTGCCCAGAGCTTGTCTACGTTCTCCAGCCATATGCGTACAATTGTGGATATTGTTGCCCAGTGCGACAGCAGAACGCTTGTTTTATTTGATGAATTGGGCGCCGGTACTGATCCTGCGGAAGGCGCGGCGCTGGCAATTGCGCTGATTGAGTTCTGCCGTAAAATGGGCAGCCGTGTGGTTGCTACCACACACTATGCAGAACTGAAGCTGTACGCAATGCGTACAGAAAATGTCATCAATGCTTCCTGTGAGTTTAGTGTGGAAACCCTGCAGCCTACTTATAAGCTGCTGATTGGTATTCCCGGTAAGTCAAATGCATTTGCCATTTCCCAAAAGCTTGGGCTTGATGAGAATATACTCAAAGAGGCTGCTGACTTGGTCAGCCAGAGCGATAAGGATTTTGAGGATGTTCTGTCTCAGTTGGAACACCAGCGCCAACAGATGGAGCTTGCCCGTGCTGAGGCGGAGCGGCTGCGTCAAGAAACGGCAAAAATCAAGCAGCAAAGCGAAGCGCTTAATGAACAGCTTCAAAAAGAACGGGAAAAAGCGTTGGAGCAAGCCCGTCGCGAGGCGCAGCTGATTATTGAAGACGCCCGACGCTCTGCCAATGCTGCTGCCGATGAAATTAAAGCCCTCAAAAAACAGCTTGCTGAAAATGGAGATATACAGGGGATTAATCAGCGTCAAACGGAACTGCGCAAGGGTCTAAATGATGCAGAGGCGAAGCTTCGTGTCGGTGAGACCAAAAAGGAACGGCCTGCACCTACCAGAGATATTATGGTTGGCGATACTGTTGAGCTGTTAAAGCTTGGGACGAAAGCAAATGTGCTTGCTATCAACAGTGACGGTTCCTATCAGCTGCAGGCGGGTATTTTGAAGCTGACGGCAAAAGCAGATGAAATCTATTTGCTGGAACAGGAAAATCCCTATAAGGCTAAGTCTGTTCGACCGGCTCACTCCGGCAGACAGATGAAGCTTTCGACACTGGCAACGGAAATTGATTTGCGCGGTATGGATGCAGTTGAAGCTGTTTGCGTGATGGATCGGTATTTGGATGAGGCAATGCGTTCCAATTTGAATTCTGTGCGTATCATCCACGGAAAGGGCACAGGTGCCTTACGTTCTGCGGTGCAGCAATCCCTAAGAAAGAACAAATTTGTCAAGAGTTTTCGTCTCGGCGTTTACGGTGAAGGCGAGGACGGCGTGACAATTGTTGAGTTTTCTTAATGGATATTTTGTGCTAAATTTATGCAATTTTTGCAAATTAGGCTGAAAACAGTTGACTTTTTCTCTAAATTTGTTATCATATGTTTTACGGGGTTTCATTACCACTGTAATAAGGAGTGTATTTTCTATGTACAGTAAAGAAGTTGTAGTTCGCTGTGAATCAGGTCTGCACAACAAGCAGGCTACCTATTTTGTACAAAAGGCAAACGAATTTGATTCCAGCATTTATATGGAGTCTGAGCATCGCAAGATGAATGCAAAAAGCTTGCTTGGCATTATGTCTCTAGGGATTGTCACCGGCGCTGTTGTGACCTTGAGCGCATCCGGTTCGGATGCTGAGGCTGCTGTGAATGCGCTGGAGTCCTTATTGCAGCAGGACGTTTATTGATACTTTTGACTCATTCCGCCTCAATGCAAAATTCTGCGTTGAGGCGGTACTATTTGGAGTTGCGTATGAGATTTGATGAACTGAAGGAAAAAGCCTCCGGTTTGCCAATGGCTCCGGGTGTTTATATTATGCGCGATAAAACCAATGAGGTTATCTACGTTGGAAAGGCGAAGAAATTAAGAAACCGCGTCAGTCAATACTTTCAGGATACCGCAAATCATTCTCCGAAAACGAAAATGATGGTCAGTAAAATTGACCATTTTGATGTTGTGATTGCTGCGTCGGAGTTTGAAGCACTGGTGCTGGAATCGTCTCTGATTAAGCGGTATATGCCAAAGTATAACATTCTGCTGAAGGATGATAAGGGGTATCCTTATGTGAGGCTGGATATGAAGGAAGCCTATCCAAGGATAACAATGGTGGGGAAGATTGCAAATGACGGAGCAGCCTACTACGGCCCCTTTGGAAGCCGTGGCGTTACACAGGACTTACTGGACGCGATCCGTTTAATGCTAAAGCTTCCAGACTGTAACAAAAGTTTTCCACAGGACATTGGTAAGGACAGACCTTGCTTGAATTATCATATGGCCCAGTGTGACGGCTGGTGTCAAAAGGACAAAGAGGATCGGCAGGAGTATTTATCACGGATAGAACAGGCAAGGCAGCTTTTGCAGGGCAATTTTAAGCACGTTTCCAGCCAAATCAAAACGCAAATGCTTGAGGCTTCCGATAATTTGAATTTTGAGCTTGCAGCAAGTCTTCGGGATCGATTAAAAGCAGTTGAGGCGCTTGGGTGCAAACAGCTGGTGACAGCCGGTAAATTGGCTGACACGGATGTGATTGGCTTTTATCAAAATGAAAGTAAGGCTTGTTTTACCGTTCTGCATTTCAGCGGCGGAGACCTTTTGGATAAGGAATATGAAATTCTCTCTGCTGTTGACGATACAGAATCCGCGGTTGCCAGTTTAATGACGCAATTCTATCTGAATCGGAGATATGCGCCGAAGATTATATTATTGCCATTCATTCTAGAGGATGGTGTTCTGCTGGAACAGCTTTTGGAAAAAGAGTTTGATCGCCGACCCCATCTGCGTGTTCCGCAGAGAGGTGACAATGTACGTTTGGTAGAGCTTGCCTGCTTGAATGCGCAGGAGGAGGTTGCGCGTATCACCTCCAAAGAAGAACGCACAAAAAGCTCCCTAAAATTGTTGGGGAGTATGCTGAATTTGCCTACGCCAAAACGGATTGAGGCCTTTGATATTTCCAATATCTCAGGTACCGATATAGTCGGCAGTATGGTTGTTTTCATTGACGGAAAGCCAAAAAAAAGTGATTATAAGCGGTTTGCAATACGGGATTTGCAGGAACAGAATGACTACGCATCTATGTACCAGGTGATTACCAGAAGGTTCACAAACCTTTTAGAGGGTGGAAAGGGATTTACGGAGCAACCGGATCTTTTGCTGATTGACGGCGGCATCACCCACGCGAACACCGCATTGAACGCAATAAATGAACTTGGCTTATCTATACCAATATTCGGTATGGTAAAGGATGACCGTCACCGGACCCGGGCGTTGGTTACGCCTGAGGGTTTGGAAATTGGCATCGACACTCAGCAATCTGTATTTTCTCTTATTGGCAACATTCAAGAGGAAGCGCACCGCTTTGCCATTGGGTACCACCGGCATTTGCGGAGCAAACGGCTGCGTTATTCGGAGTTGGATGGCATTGCAGGTGTGGGCGCAAAGCGAAAGCAGGATCTTCTGAAGCAATTTCGTTCAATCACAGGAATCAAGAATGCAACATTAGACGAGCTGTTGCACATTTTGCCGCAGAATGTGGCAATCAATGTATATGATCATTTTCACCGACCGGAAGGGGAATAGGGAATGCGTGTTATTTCAGGTGCCGCAAAGGGAATATTGTTGAAAACACCGGATGGTCTTGCCACGCGTCCGACAGCTGACCGGGTAAAAGAAGCGCTGTTTAGTATTATTCAGTTTGAATTACAAGGTACTAAGGTGTTGGATTTGTTTGGCGGTACCGGACAACTGGGCATTGAGGCGCTGAGCAGAGGCGCTAAATCCTGCGTGTTTGTGGATGAGAGCAAGGACGCGTGCAAACTGATTCAAGAGAATTTGAAACGCACAAAGCTGGAGCATACAGCACAGGTCATCTGCGGTGATTATGCGTTTTTTCTGAAAAAATGCCGTGAATCCTTTGATATTGTCTTTCTTGACCCTCCTTATGCAGAAAAATTTTTGGAAAATTCACTAAATTTGATATCAGAAATTGACATTTTGCAATCTGGTGGTATAATAGTCACAGAACGCCCTGTAGGGAAGGACTTGGTATGCGAACTTCCCGGTTATTCTCGTTCAAAAGATTATAAATACTCTAAAACAATTCTTACATTGTTTCGAAAGAATTGATACTTAAGAGGTAGTATGAAGATTGCTATTTACCCGGGCAGCTTTGATCCGATTACCAGCGGTCACCTAAATATTATTCGCAGAGCAGCAAATATCTTTGACAGACTGATTGTTTGCGTTATGGTTAACGGAACCAAATCTCCGCTTTTTACCCAAGAAGAACGGGTTGAAATGATACGGACGGTGACCAGTGATATACCCAATGTAGAGGTAGACGCCTCACGGGAACTGCTTGCTGAATATGCAAAGCAAAAGGGAAGCTGCGTGATTGTAAAGGGGTTACGCGCCGGCTCTGATTTTGAGAACGAATTCAGTATGGCAATCATCAATCACAAGATAAACCCTAGTTTGGATACAATGTTCTTAACTGCAGAACATCAATATATGTATCTTAGCTCCAGCACGGTGAAGGAACTGGCAGGCTATGATGTTGACTTGTCTGAGTTTTTACCGGAGGAAATTATCCCAATCTTCAAACAGCGAATTGCTGATGTACGTCAAGGAGGAAACAGAAAATGAATGAGCAGAACATAGAAGATATCATCTCCGCGTTATATGATATGGTGCAGGATGCACGGGCATTGCCTTTGGGTGCCGATAAGTGCATTTTGGAGCGAGACAGAGTTTTGGATATGCTGGATGAAATTATTGCCCAGCTGCCCATCGAACTGAAGCAGTCTCGTACCATTGTTGAGTCCCGCAATGAGCTGATTGGTCAGGCGCGCCGTGAGGCCGAGAATCTGATTCGTCAGGCGCAGGAGCAGGCCAACAAGATGATTTCTGAAGAGGAAATTTATCAGGAAGCTAAGCGTCAGTGTCAGGAAATGGTTATGCAAACCAAGAACCGTATGGCTGAGCTGCGCAGAGCAAGCAATGATTATATGGATGATGCACTCCGCCGTACTGAAGAGGCTGTTGCAATGTCTCTGGAGGATGTTCGTGATACCCGTGCAAAGTTTAAGGCTCTGGTTGAGGCACAGGAAAAGCGTTCTGACTCCGCTGTCAACGATACAGAAGCTTAAAAAACAAACAGCTCAAAAAGAAATTTTTTGAGCTGTTTTTTAATAAAATTTGGAGGGATTCCGTTGCGTTATTTGGATAACTATCAATATTGGTGCGATGCCGGCCTGCCCGATGATGTTGCCTTGGAGCTGTCGGCAATTAAAGATAACACAGAGGAACTGAAAAGTAGATTTGGAAGCGATCTTCAGTTCGGCACAGCCGGCATGCGCGGTATTATGGGTGTTGGCAGTAATCGCTTAAATACTTATACTGTCCGCAGAGCGGCGCAGGGAATGGCTGCTTGGCTTTCGTCTACAGACCTACCCCAAAGGGCAGCGATCGGCTATGACTCTCGCCATAATTCGCAAGAATTTGCACAGGTTTGCGCAGTAGCATTTGCTGAAGCTGGCATTCAGGTGTGGTTATACGATCGGCTTGCTCCTACACCGATGCTGTCCTATGCAGTAAGAAAACTGGGCTGCGGCTGTGGAATTGTCATTTCTGCCAGCCATAATTCCGGTGAATACAATGGTGTGAAATGCTACGGGCCAGACGGCTGCCAATTGACAGACGCACCTGCAGCAATTGTTACAGAGAAAATTTCCACAATCCCTTACTTTGTTCCCGAAAAGAAGTCTTTTGATGCCTATATGCAGGAAAAAATGATTTCCTATATCGGACAGGATGTTTGGGAACAGTATTATCTAACCGTTCTTGCTGAGGCTGTTGTTCCGAATACGATTTCGGAAGCGAAGTTGGATGTGGTATACACACCGCTTTGCGGTACCGGTAACGAGCCTGTTCGTGAGATTTTAGGGCGATTGGGCGCAAATGTAACCGTAGTGTCCTGCCAAGAGAAGCCGGATGGAGATTTTAAGACCTGTGAATATCCCAATCCGGAAACAGATGCAGCGCTAAACGAAAGCTACAAGGTCGCCAGAACTGCGCCCTGCGATGTAATACTGGGAACTGACCCGGATGCTGATCGGGTTGCAATCGCCGTTCCTGACGGTCAGGGTGGCTACCAAAAGCTCTCCGGCAATGAATTGGGTTGCCTGCTTATGGATTATATTCTGAAGGCGCGCTGCCAAAAGAAGGATATTCCGGACGGGGCGATTGTAGTTCGCAGCATCGTGTCCTCTCCGCTGGCTGACCGCATTGCAGAAAAGTATGGTGTGGATATGCACGCTGTGCTTACCGGATTTAAGTATATCGGCGGTGAGATTCTTGCCCTGGAAGAAAAGGGTGAGGAGGACAGATTTGTCTTCGGCTTTGAGGAAAGTTGCGGCTATCTCAAGGGCACCTATGCGCGGGATAAGGATGCGGTTGTAGCATCTATGTTGGTTTGTGAATTGGCAGCATCTTTGAAGCTTGCGGGTAAGAGCATTTTGGATGCATTGGCTGAGCTCTATCAGGAGTATGGCTATTATCTTGCTCACGTTCAAAGTGTTGAGCTCACCGGAGCGGATGCAATGGAGAAGGCATCTGCCATAATGACAAATCTTCGTGAAAATGTTCCGGCTGCCGTCGGCGGCAAGACGGTTACCGCAGTAAGAGATTACCGCAGCAGCATTGCAAAGAATCTTATTGACGGAACAGAAAATGAAATTCCTTTACCGAAATCCAACGTGCTGGAGCTGCTTCTTGGCGACAACGGAAGTATTATTGCACGGCCTTCCGGTACGGAACCCAAAGTGAAATTTTACTACACTGCGGTTGGAGAGAGTAAAGCGTCTGCGCAGATGCTTCTGGATGCAATGGTTGCGCAGATGTCAAAGTAAATGTTTTAATATAGAACAGGGATAGGTAACTATCCCTGTTCTTTTTTGCGCAGTTTTCGAATACCATAGAACAGAAAGGGGGAGGGAATACAATGGAAAAAAAGAAAATTTCTTTGCTGGGTGGACGAACAATGCTTTCATGTGTTGTAATGGGCGTTGTGGTTAGCGCTGTTGTTTCAGCACTGCTTCTAATGGGATTGACATACTTAGCTGTCGGCGGAGTAGTTCCGGAAGGAAAAACAAGTGTGTTTATCTTTGCAATACGCGTGTTGGCAACGCTCACCGGCTGCATTGTGGGCAGTGGTCTTACGAGAGAAAGGGCAGTTCCGATTGTTGGCTTCATAACACTGGGTTACTTTTTAATTATTTTTGCTCTTGGTGTAATTGCGTATGATGGTGCCAGCCATATAGGAAGCGGACTGATCTCTGTGCTTTCCGGTGGTGTAATTGCCTGCGCTATTAAGCTAAAATCACAAATGAATAAGGGAAGGGCGGTCAGAAGAAGGAAATAATTTGTACATTTTTTACAAGTGCCTAAATTTCAAAATTAAAGAGGGGATGGTTGTGGTTTTGCGGTTCTAACAATATGTTGTGTTGTTAATTGTGTTTATAGAACAATATATGGAGATGCGTATTATATAATGCATAAATATACATTATATACAAAAACGGTTTACATAATTATGTTTACATAAAAATAAGCAAAATTCACAAAAATAGTAAATTTATACGATTTTGCTTGAATTTATCGGCATTTTGGTGTATAGTATTTGAGCATACGTTATTTTGGGTAGGTTCTGCCCTTGGTATTATGTCTGCCTTTATTTGCACAAAATGTAATATCGATATAATAAGGGGACATATAAGTATGCTTAAAAATGAAAAAATTACATACGCAGTACTTATTGCGATTTGGTGCGTTGGATTGCTTTTAGGCATAGCACTGTCTGTTTCTAACCATCCGTTTTTTGACGAATTGCTGGGAGTTGTGCTGACAAAGCGGCCGGCATTTATGGCATTGCTGTTTAGAAACATTCTGCCTGTAGTATTACTGTATGTAGTTTTGTTACACTCAGTTTTTTATATGATTTACCCGCTGGTTTTTATTGATGCGCTTTGCCGTGGTTTTTGCGCAATGTGCGTAATCGGTTTTTTCGGTAGCAGTGCGTGGCTTCTGCGGAGTATGGTATTGTTTTCAACCGGGTGTGTTTCAATCATCGTTTGGTATATGCTGTTTTCCTGTTTGCAGGGAACAGCAAAACGTTCCGCAGCAGATATGATTGTTGTTGCAGCAATTCCTGTGGTTGCAACCATCATTGATTATTCTTTCGTATCTCCTTATTTGCTAAGCCTTAGCAAGTATTTTTAGAGAAAGGTTCGCGTATTCATGTTGGATTTAATTAAAGCCTATGAAAATTACCTGACAAAGGTAAAACAGGCATCTGCCAACACCATCAGCTCCTATATGCGTGACATTAAGCAATTTGCGCAGTGGCTGGATGTGGATGTGTTAGATGCTACCCAACTGAATATTAGTAATTACCTTCGTTTTATGGAGCAAGATGGCCGTTCCGCAGCTACAATCTCCAGAACGCTGGCCAGCCTAAAGAATTTCTATTCTTATTTGGTATCTTCCGGTTTTTGTGAAAAGACACCGGTTACAGATATTCGCGTCAACAGGGGAGAGAAGAAGCTGCCGCAGATTCTGACCAGCCGCGAAGTTGAGCTGCTGCTGGCGCAGCCGGTTTGTGTAGATGCAAAGGGTTATCGCGACAAAGCAATGCTGGAAGTAATGTATGCTACCGGTATGCGTGTCAGCGAATTGATTGAATTAGACATAGACGATGTGAACCTTGAACAGGGTATCGTTAAGTGCACAACCTCTAAGAAAGCGCGTGCCATTCCGCTGTATCCTGCAGCCTTGCGTGCACTTACTATCTATATCCGTGATGTTCGCGAATCTATGCTGGCAGCGTCTGATGAGAGAGCGTTGTTTGTTAATGTGAACGGCTCCAGAATGAGCCGACAGGGCTTCTGGAAGATTTTGAAGCACTATCAGGAAACTGCGCATATTGACGGCGAAATCACGCCACATACGCTGCGTCACAGCTTCGCGGTGCATTTGCTGGAGAACGGTGCCGATATTGGCTCGCTGCAGGAGTTAATGGGACATTGCGATATTTCCTCTACGCAGATGTACACCCATTTGATTAATCAGAATCTAAAATCTGTATATGAAAAATGCCATCCAAAGGCATAAAAGGTCTATCGTTATTTTGAAAACGATAGACCTTTTTGTTATGTTAAAACCCCTCTCCGACAAAATCGGAGAGGGGAGAGCGTAAATTATAAACCTGTCATTGCGGCTAGTACTTCGACTTCCATTTTTTGAATACGTCTGTCCATTGCCAAACCTTCGTCAATGGCTACATCGGTGAATTTTCCTTCTTTTGTGCAGACAATTCGATTGGTTTGCCCTTTCAAAAGCAGTTCAACTGCAAGAAATCCCATTTTCGTTGCGTTCACACGGTCACGTCCTGTAGGAACACCGCCGCGCTGGATGTGTCCCAATACAGTAACGCGGGGGTCCAGGTCAATTGCTTCCTTGATTTTTGCTGCAATTTCAGAAGCAGAGGCAGAGCCTTCCGCGACGACGATCATATAGTGGGTAAATCCGTTGAATCTGGCTCTGCGGATTTTCTCAATAACGTCCTTTTCAAAATCAACAGGCTCTTCCGGCACAAGAACAGCGGTAGCACCCACAGCCAAACCTACGTACATTGCCAAAAAACCGGCATTTCTGCCCATAACCTCAACAACAGAGCAGCGCTCGTGGGATTGCATTGTGTCGCGCAGGCGGTCAATACATTCAATGGCTGTGTTTGCAGCTGTATCGAATCCAATGGAGTAGTTGGTGCAGCTAATATCATTGTCAATTGTTGCAGGAATACATATTACGTTTATACCATATTTGGAAAGGGCTTGCGCGCCGCGGAAGGTGCCGTCGCCACCGATAGCAACAATACCATCGAGCCCCAAAAACTTACAGGTTGAAACGGCCTTTTTTTGACCTTCTTCCGTAAGAAATTCCTTGCTGCGTGCGGTGTAGAGGATTGTGCCGCCACGGTTAATGGTGTGGGAAATGCTTTTCTCGTCTAAACGGGTTAAATCACCGGAAATTAAGCCGTTATAACCGCGGCGGATACCGTAACACTCAATACCGTGGAACATTGCGGTACGAACAACAGACCGAACTGCGGCGTTCATACCGGGGGCATCGCCGCCACTGGTCAGGACGCCAATTCTTTTTACAGACATAGGATTCCTCCTGTTAAAATGTATTTCAAATTACGACTATTTTAACACTATATTGCATAGATGTAAAGTAAAAGATTTACTAAAATATCAATAATCTCGACAATCTGTGGGAACACACAAGATGAAAAATTGAATTCCATATTGTGAAAGGGAAGTACTCAACAACAAACACAATCTAGATTCTATCAAATATCTACTGTAAGAATTATCTGTTTTGTATCACCAGTTTGTGTGTAAATTACGTAAATCCCGTTATGTCTTTATATTCAATACTTCCTAATGGTATTATTGATAACAACATCCGATGATTTTGTTTACAATACTCTTAAAATATATAATCAACCAATGGATACCAGAAAGGGGAGTTTAATACACCACTTGACAAAAACCGAAACCTTAGATATAATTAACGCAACAAAATTCCTTTTTTGACTGCGTTAGGCTTGGCCGGAGATGTTGCACATCTCCGGCTTTCCTATTGCCAT
>SVKL01000027.1 GCA_015068495.1 Oscillospiraceae bacterium
CGGAACTCGCCACGAGAAATATTTCAAAACGCTTCCGGAGGCAAGGAACTGGCAAGCAGATTCTCAGTACCAGGACCGACACGGTTCCATAGCTGTTCCTGTCAATATGACAGTGGACACCTGGTTCGATTACTGGATCCAAAACATTGTCGGAGACTTAGCCCCGAATACGTTGAGAAATTATCGTGAGCGATACAAGTTCAACATTCAGCCTGTCATCGGCGGGATGCAGCTCACAGATGTAAAACCCATGCACTGCAAGATCGTCCTGAATCAAATGGACAAGGATTACGCGGGTGCGACAATCCGGCAAACTTACATCTGTATGGGAACCATGTTAAAGTCAGCACTGATGAACGATCTGATTCCCAAGCACCCTATGGACGGTGTGCGCTACACCAAGCCGGTGAGAGCCAAAAACGATATCAAGTTCTTAACCATTGAAGAGCAGAAAAAGTTCTTAGAGGTCGCCAAGCGGTCTCACAACTACTATCAATATGCTCTGATCTTGGAAACAGGACTTCGTACCGGAGAACTGATTGGACTGACCTGGGATGCCATCGACTGGAAAAATCGGACACTGACTGTCAACAAGACGCTTGAGTTTCGGCACAAACAGAAGGATTGGCGGGCAGGACCTCCGAAGACACAGCACAGCTACCGAACCATTCCACTGACCAATTTTGCATACGAAATTCTGCAGACTGTCTATGAAAACTCCAAGACCCAAAAGAGATCGGAAACGCTCTCTCAGGAACTGGAGTACATCGACAGACACACAGGAGCAAAATCCAAGCTTGTTATGAACGACCTCGTCTTCATCAATTGGAGAACGGGCGAGCCGGCCAAGAACAGTTCCTATGATACCCACCTGTATAAGCTGTGCGACGAAGCAGGCATCAAAAGATTTTGTATGCACGCCCTGCGACACACTTATGCGACAAGAGCAATTGAAAGCGGAATGCAACCCAAGGTTTTGCAGAAGCTTTTAGGACACGCGAGTATTCAAACCACCATGGATCGATATGTGCACGTCACAAACGATTCTATGTTAAAGGCCGTATCCTTGTTTGAAGAAAGTTCCCCCACCGCTACCGTGTAAAAAGGTGTACAAAAGGTGTATAAAAGGTGTATACGGAAAACCGGGGTGCCAAAAAACCTTGATAAATAAAGGATTTTTAAGGAGATAGAAGAAGAAATGAAACTAGGTATCGTGGGACTTCCCAATGTAGGCAAGTCCACCCTGTTTAATGCAATTACCAATGCCGGCGTGCCGGCTGACAATTACGCCTTCTGCACCATCGACCCCAACGTGGGTGTGGTGAGCGTTCCCGACGAGCGGCTCCAATGGCTTGCCGAGCTGCACAACCCTAAAAAGCTCACCCCTGCGGTGATTGAGTTTGTGGACATTGCCGGTCTTGTAAAAGGCGCTTCCAAGGGTGAAGGCTTGGGCAACAAGTTCCTTTCTAACATCCGCACCACAGATGCTATTGTTCACGTAGTGCGCTGCTTTGAAGACAGCAACGTGACCCACGTAGAAGGCACTACTGATCCCCTGCGGGATATTGACATCATCAATATGGAGCTGGTGATGGCAGATATGGAAATGGTGGAACGCCGCATCGACAAGGCGCAAAAGGCGATGAAGGGCGGCGACAAAAAAGCAGCCCGGGAAGCTGAGCTGTTTGGCCAGTTGCTGGAGCACCTGAACGAGGGCAAGCTTGCTCGCACCTTTGACGGCAGCGATGACGATATGGCGCTGATTGCCACCTCCGACCTGCTGACTCTGAAAAAGACCATTTACGTTGCCAATCTGGCAGAAAACGAAATCAACGAGCCGGAAGCCAACCGGCATTATATGGCTGTGAAAGCCTTGGCAGAAGCAGAGGGCAGCCAGTTGATTCCCATTTGCGCAAAGCTAGAGGCAGACATTGCCGAACTGGACGACGAAGAAGAGAAGGCAATGTTTATGGAGGAGCTGGGTGTTGCCGAGTCCGGTTTGGACAAGCTGATTAAGAGCAGCTATTCCTTGCTGGGTCTTATCTCCTTCCTTACCGCAGGCAGCGATGAATGCCGCGCCTGGACCATTAAGAAGGGCACAAAGGCACCGCAGGCCGCCGGCAAGATCCATACAGACTTCGAGCGTGGCTTTATCCGGGCAGAGGTTATTGCCTTTGAGGATATGAAAGAAATGGGTACCATGGCTGCCGCCAAAGCAAAGGGTTTGGTACGCAGCGAGGGCAAAGAGTATGTGATGAAAGACGGAGACATCGTCAACTTCCTGTTTAATGTATAATACAAAAACCGGCGGTATTTTTACCGCCGGTTTTTTGCGCCCCAACACAGTTATCATATCACAGCTTTTCCCTATTTGTCAACAGCTTTTTAGCTATAATTCACAATTTCTGTTAATTGCACAAGTTTTTCTTGTTTATTTTATACAACATTCCGTCTTGCAAAAGCCGTTTCTTTATGGTATCTTATAGTCAGAAAGGGTGATACCAATGTACTAAGAAATAAACCCTGAAAATTACCCAAGAAAAACCTAAGCAAAACCCCCAAAGACAGAACTTTCAATTTGGGAAATGTTCCGGCACACAAGCAGCTCGCTTAGAGCATGATGAGGAGATTAGACGGTAGAGGTTGCGGAATGGATTTCATTGTGAATTGAAAGCGCTGTCCAATCTGTAGAAAGAGAGGTTAACCAAAGATGTTAGATATCAAGATAGCACAGAAGTAGCCCTTAACTGATGCGACTTAGGAATCAGTTAAGGGCTACTTCTTTGTTATCTGAAAGGTTGAGCCGCTGCCATATGGCAGCGGCTCAGTTTGTTTGTAATTATTCAGCAGTTGTTTTCTTAGAACGGTAGAAGAATGCGCCGGCAACCATAACCACAGTGAACAAAATCAGGTAGAACAGCACCGGGAAGGAGAACTTACCGTCTGCAGCTGCAGCCTGATAAGGTGTGATACCGTGGGCATAAACGGCTGCGAAGACCATAAATGCGCAGGCGATAATGGAGACTACAGGCAGGATGAAGCGCTTAAATACGCCCAAATCCTTTTCCTTAACCATCCACATAATAAACATAGGAATGTACATCGCATAAATTGTGACAATAGGCAGCTCAGAGGAATCAAAGTTAAACAGACCGAACCAGCCCTCTGTTAGGTTTGCGCCGTAGAAGTAAACCATCCACAGGCAGCACACCAGCAGACCCCAAACAGCAGAATTCGTAGTCATATTGGTAGACGGATCTACCTGACCGAATATCTTGGGGTTGGGACCCTGCTCACGGACAGCAATGGCATACATACCCCGGGATGCGCCCATCATCAGACCGTTCAGCGTACCCAGACAGGAAATCACAATGCATACCTGCAAAATCTTACCGCCTAAATTGCCGAAAATGTTACTGAAAGCGGTGGGTGCACCCTTTTCAATCAAAACAGCAGTAGTAGCGCCGCCGGCCACGCCTACAAAATACAGAACATAGGCCGTTACAACAATAAATGCACCGATAACCAACGCGATAGGCAGGTTTTTCTTGGGGTTCTTCAGCTCTGCGTTGATGGAGGTAGCCACAATCCAGCCCTCGTAGGCAAAGACAGTAGCCACAACGCCGCCAAACAGGCCGGCCATACCGCCCTTGGAGGGATCTGCGATAGTGGCAAAGTTTTCAGGCAGTGTGCCCCTTGCAGAGCCCACGATGACACCCACAACAGCCATCAGACAGATAGGAATCAGCTTAATGACAGTGGAACTGACCTGGAACTTACCGGCCAGCTTGGGGGAGAAGGCGTTAAGCGCATAGTTGCCAATCAGGAACAGCGCTGCCAAGGTCATAACCTGAGGATCTGCTGCGCCCCAGCCCAGAATTTCGCCGAAATAACGGGCAGAAACCCAGGCCAGCACACCGGTCATAGCGGGATAGTAGACGTTTACCAGAAACCAAGCCATAAAATAGCCATAGCCCTTACCGCAGGTAGCCTCTGCATAGTCCACAACGCCGCTGACTCTCTGATAGCGGGTAGCCATCACAGCGAACATCGCAGAACAAATGATCATCAGCAGACCTGTGATAATCCATGACAAAATGCCCAAAGTCATATCTCCGCCGGTCTTTTCCAGCACAGTCTGCGCTTTGAAGAACACACCGGAGCCGATAACCGTACCCACGACCATACAGATCGCGGTGGGCAAGCCGTAGCGTTTTTGCAAATTTTCGTTCATTTCATTTCTCCTCTCCTGCATATTGGTGAGAATATGCAAGTTGATAGACACATTATATGTGATTATTGTCAAAAACACAAGAAAAATTTTCAAAAAAAACGACTTCTCTGCTTCCTTTTGTCATTCGTAACAATTATTCAGCGCAGACTGTGGCAGTTCCGGCTTTTTCCCCCGTCCCATCAGCTGTCTGACCACAGTTTCGGGAGAGACACCCTCGTGTACCACCTGATAGGCTGCCTCTACAATGGGCATTTCCACCTGATATTTTTTTGCCAACGCCATCGTTGCCGGCAGCGCGTTGATGCCTTCCACAACCATACCCACCTGCTTGATGGCATCCGCAACAGCAACACCCTGTCCAATCAGCATACCGCAGCGATTGTTGCGGCTGTGAACACTGGTGGCTGTAACAATCAAATCGCCGATGCCTGCCAAGCCGCCAAAGGTCTGCTCTTTGCATCCCATTGCCATACCAAGCCGGGAAATCTCCGCCATACCTCTTGTAATCAGCGCTGCCTTGGCATTGTCGCCGTACCCCAAACCTGTGGCGATACCGGCAGCCAGCGCAATCACATTTTTAATTGCGCCGCAAAGCTCTACGCCAAGCACGTCCTCGTTGGTGTAGACACGCATACAGGTGCCCCAAAACACATTTTGCACCAGCTCTGCCACCTGCATATCGGCGCAGGCTGACACAATCGTGGTGGGCAAATCCTTTGCAACCTCCTCTGCGTGAGTGGGGCCGGAAAGGGCTACCAGATGAACTGTGGGGTTGGAAATCTCCTGCGCGATAATTTGGGTCATAGTCAGCAGGGTATCTGCTTCAATGCCCTTGGCCACATCCACAATAATCTGCCCGTCGGAAATATAGGGCGCTGCCTGCCGGGCAGTACTCCGCACAAAGGGTGACGGCACGGCAAACAGCAAAATATCCTGCCCCTCACACACGTTGGCAATTTCCTTTGTAAATGCTATATCTGCCGGAATCTCCATACCGGGCAGATTGGGATGCCGGCGGGTTGCGGAAAACTCCTCCACTTCCCTGCTCAGGGCTGACCAAATGCAAACCTTATGTCCATTGTTATGCAGCATTCTTGCCAAGGCCATTCCCCATGTGCCTGCGCCCAACACGCCGATATTACTCATATTCCATCATCCTCTTTTGCTGTTTTCTGCTATTATAGCCAATTTGGCCTTTGCTTGTCAATCTTTCAAAATGTAGGCGGCGGTAATCTCTCCGTAATAAGCGGTGTGGAAATCACCGTCATTGGGTGTGCCCGGCTTATAGAAACGTCCCCGGCTCTCTTTGTCAATATCCGCCAAGGGCTGATCCTGCTTAAAAATCACCTTGCACTCCAAGGTCAGCGGAAGCTGGGCGATTGCAGGAACGGACACAGTCTCTCCCGGTACCAGCGTCAGGTTTAATTCCTTGATTTTATCCATATCCCGTCCGGATTTCGTTCCGCACACATTGATGATGTTTTTATCCACAGCCTCCAAAGGCACATTCACGGTAAATTCCGGATTTTTGTCCAATAGTGTCTTGGTATGACGGCTTTGGCGGACGTAGGCAACAAAAATCTGTTTGTACCATTCGATTCCCAAGTGACCCCAGCCGATGGTCATTGTGTCCACTTCCCCATCTGCCTGGGTGGTCAAAAGCACACCCTTGCTCACCGCTGACAGAATCTGCGGTGCATATTCCCAAAGATCAATATACTGTTTCATACCCTTTCCTCCTATTATAAGATACCTCTATCATAACGGGAAAACCGCCAAATGGCAAGTAGTTTTTGTAGTATTGACAACGGTTTCATTTTTCTATATATTAGTTAGGTCTTATTTTCGGGAGACTCATTTCGGAACATCCCGAAAGCTGTGGAACGATACCGTAAAACGGAGGGAATGTATGAATCGCAAAGCGCTGAAAGCTATATTTTTAGACACCGTCCCGGTTCTCACAGGATACCTGTTTATGGGAATGGGTTTTGGTGTTCTGCTGGCAGAACAGACCGGCCACGGCATTCTTTGGTCTATGGCTATGGCGATTACGGTTTTCGCCGGCTCGGCGCAATATCTTGCGGTGGGACTGCTGGCAGAACACGCTTCCATTCTCAGCGTTGCTGTTGCCACGTTTTTACTGAATGCCCGTCACATTTTTTACGGAATTTCTCTCATCGACACCTACAAGGGTACCGGTTGGAAGAAGCCCTATCTGATTTTTTCTCTCACTGACGAAACCTACTCTCTGGTGACACAAACCCGCACGCCTGAGGGCCTGAGCCGTCACAGGTACTGTTTTCTCGTTTCGCTGCTAAACCACAGCTACTGGATTATCGGCTGCGGCTTGGGAAGCCTGCTTCAATCCGCCGTGCACATCAACTTTCAAGGGGTGGAGTTTGTGCTGACTGCCCTGTTTGTCACAATGTTTGTAGACCAGCTTCTCACCCACAAGAATCACATCCCTGCTGTCATCGGCGTAGCTGCAACCGCTTTGTGTTTGGTTGTTTTCGGCAAAGACGTATTTTTAATTCCCTCTATGCTTCTGATTGCCGTATTGTTGGTAGCTACGAAAAAATATAACGGGGGTATAGAAAATGTATGATGTGATTTTGATTGCCGTAATTGCTTTGGTCACCGCCGTTACCCGTTTTCTCCCCTTTTTGATTTTTGGCGGAAAGCGGAAAACCCCCGCGCTGATTTTGTATTTGGGAAAAGTGCTTCCCTGCGCAATTTTGGGTATGCTGGTGATTTACTGTCTGAAGGATATTTCCGTTTCAAGCTTTCCCTTTGGACTTCCGGAGCTGCTGGGTGTGGGCGCTGTTGCGCTTTTGCACATTTGGAAACGGAACAACTTAATCAGCATCGGCGGAGGCACGGTGCTTTATATGATACTGGTACAATTTGTTTTCTAAAAACACGGGCGTGATGCATTTTGCATCACGCCCTTAGCCTGAACAATATAATCCGAACCCGCCTAAGCGAGCGTCTGATTTGTTTAGGCTACGTTTATTGAATTGCTTCCCGCAGCCATTCCAATGTACATTCCACCATATGCTTACCGGTTTCTGCACTGGCCTCCACTGCGCTTTGGGCAAACCACTCCGTATTGCCCTTGCAGCGGGACAAATCCACCAGCTCAGGATACGTACCCATCAGCAAAGAGGTCTCCCATTTGCCTGCGTGGTCGAAGCCGCCGCACTTAATCTGCGCCTCTGCGCCAATGAGGGGAATCACCTTAATGTAGGAGAAGGGGTCATCCTGAGAGCCCATATCCTCGTAATAGCTTGCGTAGGCATCACTGCCCCACCAGCCTTTGCCCAGTTTTTCCTCCATATACTCCATGGTAACCTTTTTGGCTGCCTTATGGCAGGCAATGGTCATAGGCATCAGGCCTGCACCCTCTGTCTGATGGTGGGGAATCAGATAAATATTCTTATGTCCGGCATCAATCATAGACTTGAGAACGTAGTACAGATAATTTACGTATGCATCCTCGTCCACGTGAAAATGACTGGGCTTCGGCTCACAAACTGCATAGGATGCCACACCGTACCAAATGGGAGGGCAGACAACAATCTCTTTCTCTTTTTCCAGCTCACGCAGGCAACCGGTAACCACCAGCGTATCCGTGCCGCAGGAGGCGTGCTTTGCGTGGTACTCCATTGTGCCGATGGGAATGATAAAGGGCACCTTGCGGTCAACCGCGTCCTGTATTTGGTCATAAAACATTTCAAGCATTTGCATACCGTATATCTCCTTTGAATCAAAATAGCAACCGCAATAAGCACTTGCCACATATGACAGTTTAGTACAAAACCGTCTGTGTTGTCAACCACTGTTTGCTTTTTTGTAAAGAAAACTCCCATAAAAACAAACGGTCAGCAGGTTTTCGCCTGCTGACCGCAATCTTATGCAGTTATTTCCTGTTGGGAACGTTCATATTCCTTTCTGTCTTTATCTGCCAATTTGTAAATCACCAGATACAGCAGAATCACACCGATAGATACCACCGCTGTCCCCAGAAAGACGGGACGGTAGCTGCCGAACATATCTCGGAGCAAATTCGACAGTGGAGCCGCCAACATATTGCCCACTGAAGTCATCGCCAGTATAATTCCCATCACTTTGGCGCTGGAGTGATAGCCAAACAATGTGGTGACCAGCAGCATCGGCGCAATGCCGCAAATCGGCAAAGCAAGGGCATAAACCACCGCAGAAAGGTATGCAGTAGCAGGGGTTTTAATACCTGCCAGCAGCAGCATCGCAGCCACCACCGCCACCAAAGACACCATAGACATCCGTTTGGTGCCTACCTTGTCGCTCAGATAGCCGAAAGCAAGCTTAAATGCAGCCAGCATAAACATCAAAAGGCTTTGTACACCCGCCGCAAATTCAGCGCTCATACCGCAGTCCTGCACGTGGGCTGCCAAAACAGAAAAAGGCATATAAACACAGAAGCAAGAGAGAAATGTTCCCAAAACCAACAACCGGAAGCTGCTTTTTTTCTTCAGCACTGCGAAGGAGTAGCCATCCCAATAATCTTCTCTGTCCTTTTTTGTATTCTTCGGCACATAGCCCTCGCCGTAGGGCTTCAGCCCCATATCTGCAGGCTTGTTCCGCACCAGCACAGCAATCATCACAGCAACCAAAGCAATGATTCCCGCAGTGATTCCGTAAGCATTTCGCCAACCAAGATTGGAAACAATCTTGCCGAAGAGCAGGCTGAACACGCTGCCGCCCAAACCGGTCATCGCAGTGATCACGCCTGTGACAAGACCGTAGTGCCGGTGAAACCAGCTGCTGAGCAACCGCGGGTTGCCCGCATTGGTGCAAAGTCCGTAAGCGCCTTCCATAACCGCCGCCACGCACATAACAGGTAACGTTTGGCTTCCTGCTGCCATTGCGTAACCCAGCGTTGAAATCACCAGACCTATGGTGACCATTTTCCGGTAGCCGAATTTGACAAGCAAAGTACCGGAGAATAGATTCATCAATATCATGCTGACACTTCTGACCATCATTGCCGAGGAAAACTCACCCCGGGAAACATTCAGAGATTCTGTTATGGGAATCAGCGTGATACCTGCCAAACTGTTGCCAATTCCTCCGCAAGTAAACATCGCAACCAGAGCAATTGCTGCAATGAGCCAATGGTAATTTGCCTTCACTTTGGATAGCATTTTCCTTACCTCTTTTCCGGAGTCCTTCGTTCTGTTTATAGATTCCACGCTCTATTGCGGGATACCTAGAAAACTATACATCTTTTGGGCAGCTTTGTAAAGATAGAAAGATGCGGTTTCGCGCCATTATCTTGCGATTTTTCCGTTGCCTCTTATTCAAAAAATGCTTTCAGGAATTCAGCCATTGTGCCATCGTATTCTCCTTCAGCAATATAGCCGAAGCCCTGCTGATTGCCGCAGCAATAGTTGATATAGAGCTTGCCGTTGTAGTCACACATATCCATATCGCTGACGTTGATATGGAAGCTCTTTTGAATCTTCTCATAGAACTCCGGTGTAATATCCGCAGCATTGGGAGAAAGCTCCAAATCCTCCGGTCCGGGCATATGCATAGGATTGTAGAAACCAATCTGCCACTCCTTGAAATCCCGGGTACGGTAGATATAGTTGGCATATCGCAGGCAAGGCAGCTCTGTAACAGAAACCACATAATACCAGCCCTCGCTGTAGCGCATCCACGGACCGCCCATATAGCGGTTTTGGGAGAAGCCCAAATCGTCACCCACGTGGTTCCATATCTTCAGGTCGGGAGATGTGGCAAAGAAGAATGTGAAGGGATATTCTCCCACATACTCCGAGGGCTTTCCTGCCTCCATCACCAGTGCGTATCCCTTATCATCCTTGGTCATACAGGTGTTGTAGTAGTACCAGCCTTCTCTTTTGAGCAGTACCCGCTTCTCCCAGCGCTGCAAATCCTTACTGCTGAAAATCAAAATGGTATCCCGGTGCTTCTTGTCCACACCGGTCACGTGGAAAGTGTCTCCATCCAAAATACCGGAGGGGAAATAAATCTCATCTGTTACTTCAGAAATAATCTTACCGGTTTCGCAGTCACGAATAACCGTTTCCTCTCTATCGGAATGTGCCCATTCCATACGCATCAGCTTGCCATTCCAAACGAAGGGAGTCATCTCGCCGTTGGGGCTGACAGCACCCAGCTTCTTTATTTGGGGCCAGCGGTTGCTGCGGGTAGTCTTAGCGTTATAGTTTATTTCCCTAGGTCCTTTTTTTTTTGCGTATATTCCAGCACCACGAAGCCGGCGGCAGGTACTTTCACCGCATAGCTGGTGGTTGTGCTTTCGCTAATTGCGATTTCTCTGGCAGACTGAGCAACAATTTTTACGTTCATAGGCTCCAAGAAGTCCACTCTGACAGTTCTGTCTGCCTCGCTGTGGATGATATTGCCCTTGTCCAAATCACGCTCGTTACCCTCGTTATTGAAGATAGTCACGAACTTGCGGCCGTTTTCGCCGGTGGATACCACCCAGTGCAGGCCGTCCACGTAGCAGTCCATAACCTGCGGAATCAGCTCCTTGACGGTAGCTTCCAGCTTGGCAATGTCACCGCTTTCCAGAATCTGCAGGCCCTTTCCGGCCATTGCCTTGGCAAACTTGCCGTCGGGGGTAGCATCAATCAGGTACTTATAGTTAGCAAAGGCTGCCGCGTCTACGTCCTCATAGATGATGTCTGCCACATCGCCCAAACGGGAGTTGGTCAGCACGTGACCTTCGTTGCCGTACACCTCTCCGTGACGGGCATAGAACAGCTTCAGCACATCCTCAAGATGTCCGAAGTAATGGCGCTCCTCCTCGGTCAGTTCGCTGGACAGATAGTCGCCGCGGTGCTCACCCAAAACCCAAGGCGTGAAGATATCCGGCAGCTCAATACAGCCGTATTCCTTAGGCAGCACGATTGCAAAGGGGGTCACTGCCTTGATGTTTTGCAGGGTCAATGCGGTATTGATAAAGTCCTTTTTTACCTGACCGTATTCGGACAGCTCGAAGGTTTCCATATTGGAGTAGCTGCAGTTCAGACCCCACTCCTCGGAGAAGTAGTCTGCGCCGCTCATCAGTGCAAAATAGTAAATACGGTTCTGCAGCAGTCGGGAGCTGCCGCCGTTTTCGCCGTAGGAGCTGAAGTCGTCTCCGTGCATTTCCTGAGGCAGATACCATTCGTTGGAGGGGTCATCATTGAAGCAGGGCATACAGTAGCCCACGCCGGGCACTTCCCGCCAGCACTCGTAATATGCGCCCCAAGTCTTGCCCGCAGACTTTGCCATACCACGGGCCAAAGCAACAGCCAAACGCATCAGAGGAATCTGACAGCCCACCTCAGGCATAAAGGTCTGCATACCCATTTCGTGCTGCAGCTTGGTTGCCAGAAAATAGCTGTCACAAGGGAGAATGTTGCCGTCAGTATCTGCCATTCTGCGGGCAAACAGCTCCTTCATCTCCTCAATAAACTCCCCGTAGGTTTCTGCGTAGGTCTTAGTGGAATAGTATTCCGCAGTATCCTGAGAGAAACCGTGCAGGCGCTCGCCCTCGGGCGTTCTGGCGGTCTTGCTGAGCATCTTTTCGCTCAGTTCCTTCAGATCGTAAGGACCCTTGCTGCCCATTACCTGAATCATTCTGGGCCATTCGGAGCGACGGCGGTTACTGCCGCTTTCGTGGAGCTGGAAACCCAAGAACCAATCGCCCAGAATCTCCTTGTATTCTTTGATCAGTTCCCGATCGAAGGCATAGGTGTGCCAGGTAATGCCGCCGGCAATCCGGTCTACGTAGAAAGGAATCTTCTTTTCCTTTATCAATGTGTGCAGCTTGCTGCCCTTGGCGGCAAACTGATTGAACTTTGCCTCTGCAGGCATAGCAAAATCGTGCTGAATCTTAAAGCCTGTGTCCTTGTTGACCAAGCCGTTCTTTTCCAGTCCCTCATAGAACCGGTCGTTGTAAACGTGGAAGAATTTCATCTTTTCTTACCTCCAATTAGTATGTTCCGAAAATCAAGCAGCCGAAATACTCGGGGCAGTGAAACATCGGCTCTTCACAGCCAATGGGACTCCACGCCAAATAGTGTGTTTTTACGGTTTCATCGCCGCATTTATAGGCGTTGCCGTAGATTTTTCCGCCTTCTTTTGCCTCAAAATCCGGGAAGAAGCGGCGAATAAACGCAAAGGGAATCTGATATTTGAGTACCCAACCGGTATCGGTAAACTCTACCTGTGTATCCAGCATTGTGTGTACTCTGGGCACCTGCAGGCGAATCAGCTCCTGAATACAGGGGCCAACACCCAGCCAAATTGCCTTGTTGGGATTCATTTCGATATTGAAGTAATCCGGACGCTCTGTGGGACGGAAGAAAAACTCCATACAGCTATCCCGGCAAACGTCTGCCAAGGGGCCTTCCTCCTCCATACGGATGTGGGGCTCTACCGCCTCCAAACGCAAATACAGCGCTGTGTCATCCCAGCAGATTTGCGCCTGCGCGGACACGTCAATGGAATCCGTCCACAGCAGGGTATCGATGGGCATAACAGGGATTTTGCTCCAATCCGGCTTGCCCTGAATTTTTTGCATTGTATAGGTTCTCATAGTCAAACTCCCTTAATTATAATTTTGCGATATCCAGCATAGCTCTATAGAGCTTGCAAAATCTTTGATACTTCCGCTCCAGCGCTTCGCTGCCGTTGGGGGTATACTTACGGACCATTTTTACGTCCTTGGCTGCAGCCTCCAGCGTTGCATACTGTCCCTCAGACCAAGCCGCCAGCATTGCTGCGCCCAAGCAGCCGGCCTCTGTAACCGCGGGCACTTCCACGGGAAGACCGGTAATATCTGCCTGCAGCTGACACCACACCGGGCTCTTTGCGCCGCCGCCGGTAGCCACAATGGAGGCAATCTTCGTTCCCTTGGAGAGGATGTCCTCCACATTTTTCCGCAGGACGAAGCAAACACCCTCCATTACTGCCTTGGCCATTTGAATGTTGGTGTGCTCCTGACGCAGTCCGAAGAATACGCCGGTAGCCTCCCGGTCAAATTCCGGCGCATTGGTGCCCACCAAATAAGGCAGGAACAGCAATCCGGAATCCGGAGATGCCAGCAGTTCCTTGTTTAATGTGTCGTAGTCCAGATTGTTCATACAGGTACGCCGGAACCAATCCAGGCACACGCCGCCGCTTTCCATTACCGGAAGCATCACATAGGTGTCCGGCAGGAAGCCGTAGTGCAGCGCCATATCCCAATCCGGGTCGGGCGTTCCCTCTGACATAGTGGTCAGCACCATAGTGGTGCCGGTGGAGAGGGTCATACCGCCGGGGGCGGTGTTGCCGGTGCCGATCATACCGGCAAAGTGGTCCAATGTGCCGATATTGACACGGGTTTTCGGAGAAAGTCCGGTTACAGCCGCAACATCGGCAGTTATGGCTCCCGCCACAGAACAAGGCTCAACCAGCGGGGGGAGCTGTGTATCGGAAATACCAATGGCGTCTAACATCTCCTGCCAATAGCATTTTCCGTAAATGTCAAAGTAAAAAGAGAAGGTTGCAATGGACATATCCGCCAGCATTTTGCCTGTCAGGCAATAGACAATATAGTCCTTCAGCAGCATATATGTGGCAACCTTTTGGAAAACCTCCGGCTTATGGCCTTTCAGCCACAGAATCTTTGTGGCAGGCCAAGTAGGCAACACCGCCTGCTGACCGGTTTTCCGGTGGCAGAGTTCCGCAGAAAACTGCTTTTCCAAAATTGCGCATTCCTCTGTGGAACGCTCGTCCATCCAAGAAATGGCGTTATGTACGGGTTTCCCCTCTGCATCCAAGCAGACTAAAGACTCCGCTTGTCCGGTAAGGGCAATTTGCAAAACCTCACAGGGATTCTCTGCAAGCAGCTGTTGCAGCAAGGCCAGCAGGCTGTCGGCGTACGCCTTTGCATCAAACTCGATAAATTCTTCCTGACGAATGTATTCTACCGGGGCGCTTTTTTGTGCCACACAGGTTAAATTCCGGTCGTACAGAGCCACCTTCAAATTGGTGCTGCCCAAATCGACACCGATGTACATAGAGAGTCCTCCCTGTTTTGAATTGTTTTTTGAAAGGCTGCCACATCCGCGATGCAGTGTGGCAGCCTTTTCGGTTTTAGGAATTAGTAGCCAACCTTCTCCCAGCACTCGAAGGGAGCAGCCAGCTCTTCACTGATGTAGACCTGAGTCTTCTTGGTCTGCAGCATAGTGGAGGGCAGGTAGGGAGTGATGGGGCCGTGGGTACACAGACGGGAGGTCATTCTCTGCCAAGAGGAGAAAGTACCGCAGGTAGCCAGTGCGTGAACCTCGATACGCTCCTTAGCACGCATAACATCCAGAGGTCCGATGGTAGCGGCGCAAGGAGGAACGTTTGCGATGTCGCCGGACTGACCGAAGGTACCGTTCAGGGAGTTCTGCATAATGGTCATGGGGTGCAGCTTGACGATCTGAGCAGGCTGATTCAGCCACTCTTCGATGTCGCCGGAGCCGATGAACTCGGGGATAGGATCCACGAAAGCCATATGGCCAGCCCATCCGGGAGAGGTGGAAGCGATATCAGCGCCACCCTCGGAGATGTCGTTGATGATCTTGGAGTAGTCCTTAATGTTAGCGTTGGTGGGGAAGTGAACATTCTCCATAGGCATACGCAGCTTCTCGTCGATCTGGTAGTAGAAGTACTTGATCATAGAGTGAGCAAAGCCAGCCTCGTAGGTGATGGGAGCAATGTTACCCTGATCGTCAGCCCACTCGTCCTCAGCAAACAGGTGCACCTTGGAGCAGTCAACCTGGAAGTAGTTGATCAGCTGAGCCAGAGGAATGTAGGTATCGGGCTCGGGGTTACCCAGAATCATAGTAAAGGTCTTGCCGGCTTCGGAAGCAGCCTTCAGACGGGAGAACAGGGTAGCAATCAGAATGGGATGGGGGTTCATAATAACCTTAACATC
>SVKL01000028.1 GCA_015068495.1 Oscillospiraceae bacterium
CCCATGGGGCCGGAGTTACGGCAAGCGCCTGCGTAGCCTTCGTCCCAGTTGATGGTGCTGCGCTCCTGAGAAGCGAAAAGCAGAACGGGGGTGCTTTCGGGGATATGCAGCAGTGCCTGATGTACCAGGTAGTCAGTGGTGTAGGTGCCTTCTGCGATGATGATGACATCCACACACTCCTTGCGCATCATAACGCCTGCGTCATTGGACTCGTCCAGAGTCTGAATGAAGCCGGGGTAAACCAGATCACAGTGAGGTGCCAGAACCTCCGCGATGTGGTCCATGTTGGCCTTGACCTTGTCGCCAAGACCGGGGTACATACGGAAGAACTCAAAGTAACCGGTTGCAATCAAACCAACCTTCAGGTTACCCAGTTCCAGTCTCTTAGAAATCAGGTCGCCGGACTTTCCGCCGCCGACAATCTCAAAGGACTGAATGTACTCATTGCTTTTTGTTGTTGCAGTTCTCATTTCTGCCATAGTTATTTCCTCCTATAATAAATAATGAATTGTTTTACTTCTCAGCACAAAAATGCGCTGCAGACCATTACAGCTTCAATTTATCACAGAAGTTTTGTTATTGTCAATCAGTCTGGCTTTATTTCACCGAACCAATTGATGTATCGTTACATGTATCGTTTAACTTCTAATTCTTACACGAAATATTGCATTAGAATTTGTGCAAATTGATTATTCACTGGACGAAGAAATGTAAAGCTTGCGGGTCACCATATTTGATACATCTCTATTCCGGAATAAGATAACGCCAAAAAGTGCTACCGGCGGCAGATAAAGCGAGATAATTTATTGCGCAGCAGTAATTGCCGCCATTATTCTTTATTTCTCTGAAAGTCAACAATTTTTCCCTTTTCCCAACGGAAGCTGACGGTCTCGCCGGTACGGGTTCTGAAGCCCTCCACAGAGCCGCTCTGCCACTGCTTGGGAAGCGCAGGCAAAAGCTGAATACTATCGGTTTCGCTGTGCAAAAGCATTTCGCCAATCAGCGCGCAGACACCGAAATTTCCGTCAATCTGGAAAGGTGGGCAAATATTCAGCAAATTAGGATAGACAGTGCGCCGCAGCATAGCATTCAACCGCTCATATGCCTTTTCACTGTCGCCAAAACGGGCGTAGCAGATGCCTGCCCAAATATTCGCCCAGCCATTGTTGCCGCCACCCTTTTCCATACGGTCATCAAGCGCTTTTCTTGCGCCTTCATACAAAGCAGTCCCCTCTTTGATGGTGTTGCCGGGGTAAATTCCATACAGGTGGGACAGGTGCTGATGGCTCTGGGGCGTTTCCTCCAGTTCCTCACCGTACTCCAAAAGCATACCCTCTGCAGACAGCTTTTGGGGCAGAAGCTTACTGCGCATCTGCTGATACCTTGCGGTATCGCCGCCCACCAAAGGCTCCAGCTCCAGCATATAGGCAAGGTAGTCATCAATGATTTGGATGTCCATTGCCGCAGAGCCGGTAACGGAACACTCTGCGCTACCGTCCAGGAAAGTAGTTTCAGGAGAGGTGGAGGGAGAGAGAATCAGATAGCCTTCCGCATTGGCTACCAATCGGCTGTTCAGGAAATCATACACTCCTCGCAGAACATCCATATAGGACTTGAGAAAATCCAGATCCCGGGTGTGGCAATAGTGGTCATAAATGTGCCGCGCCAACCACACGCCGCCCATATCCCACAGGCCGTACATACTGTAACGGGTTGCCATCCGGTTAAACCGCCATAAATCTGTATTGTGGGCAACACACCAGCCGGGGAAACCGTAATTATTTCCTCTTTCTGCCAGTTCCCGCGTCATCTCCATCAGGGGCATATGGCACTCGGGCAGATTCATCGTCTCTGTTGCCCAGTAGTTCATTTGGGTATTGATATTGAGCGTATAATTGCTGTTCCACGGGGCAAGGAGCTCCTCGTTCCATATACCCTGCAAATTGGTGGGCTGTGTGCCGGGCTGAGAAGAGGAAATGGTTAAATATTTGCCGTAGTCGAACATCAGTTGGCCCAAAGTAGGGTCGTCCTCTCCCCCCTGTACCGCCAGAAGTCGCCGGTCGGTAGGTACATCGTTTTTATCCGGGCCGTGTATGGTGAGCTTTGTGCGGCAAAACTGCCGGCGGTAGGCATCTATATGCCGTTGCTTCAAATCTTCATAGGGCAGCTGCTTTGCCGCAGATAAATTCCGGCGGCAAAGATTTTCGTAATCCTTGCCCTGAGAAACCGGCAGCTTGTCATAACCGTTAAAGCCGGTTGCCACAGACAGCAAGACAGTAAGCTCCTTAGCGCCGTAGACAGCAATGCTTCTTCCCTGTCCATTCACCTTGCCGTCAGTCACAAAATCCACCTGCACCGCAAAGGGAATACTCTCCTTATTTGGGTCTTGACAAAGAATGTTTTCCCTGTCATACTCGTTATAAGCGGTGGGGCATCTGCCGGTGGCATAAATTTGGTGATTTGCGTAGGATATCTGTGCCTCCAGCTTGAGCTCTAAGCTGACAAAGCAGGCAATGGGTGTGTCGCTTTCAAAGTGGTATACCAGCACATCGTCAGCAAGAGAGGAAAACACCTCTTTTTTATGGCAGACAAAAATCTCGCTATCGTCCAAACTGTTGGCGCGGCTATGAATTTTCGCCTGAGAAGAGAATACAGCGGTCTCCAAATCCAGCTCACGCCGGTAGTCACTTACCTCCAGCAAATGCTGGTGGCTTACCTCAAACAAAAGCGTGCCCAACGGCATATAGGTTTGGGTGCGAACTCCCCGCATCAGCTTTTCGTCCAAAAGGCTTTCCGCTTCTGCATACTGTTTTTCAGTCAAAAGCTGCCGGGCCTTTTCAATCACCGTCATATCATAAGGCGCAACCGGATCTTCCGGTCCACCGGACCAAAGCGTCTCCTCATTTAATGAAACTCTGTCGCAAAAGGGGTTGCCGTAAACCATACCGCCCAGCCGGCCATTTCCCAGCGGCAAGGCTTCGTTTCGGTTTTGCGCCCAGTTTTTATACCACAACTTTGCCATAAAAATACCCCCTTTAGTAATTTAGGTGTTGTTATATACTTGTATCCTAACAATTTTTATAAGAAAAAGCAACCACCTTTTCACCAAAACGCACTGTTTCAAAGCGCCACAACAAATATGCCGTCATTTACAGCGCTTTTGGAAGTAAAATGCTCAGTAAAGAGGTTTTTATATGAAGCCAACAGGCATTATCGATTTACATTGCGATACCCTCACGGCAATCAAGCCCTGTCCCGGAGATTTTCCGGACACCTTAAACCGGGAGGGCAGCCACCTTGCCCTGTCAAAAATCCCGTCTCACATCAAATGGGTGCAGACCTACGGAATCTTTACGCCTCCGTCCATTACGGGGCAGGCTGCGGTGGACTTTTTTAACTATTTCACCGGCAGCTTTTACGCCCAAGCCCAACGCTATCCGGACCGCTTTGCTCCCTGCCGCAGCTTCGGGGATATTTCCGCTGCTTTGGACCAAGGAAAGGTAGCCGGCGTGCTGGCGGTGGAGGGCGGCAGCGTCCTCAACGGCAAGCTTGACCTCATTGCCCAAATTGCCCAAGCGGGTGTCCGTCTGTTCACGCTGGTGTGGAACAACCCCAACGAGTTGGGCTCCGGCTGGGACACCCAGGAGGGACTTACGCCCTTTGGCAAGGAGGCAATCCGGCAGTTGGAGGCAAACCGGATTATTGTGGACGCCTCCCACCTGAACGACACAGGCTTCCGGGATTTATTAGACACTGCCCGGCGTCCCTTTGTCGCCTCTCATTCCAACGCCCGGGCTGTCACCCCCCACAACCGGAATCTGCCGGACTGCTTTATTCGGGAAATCGTTGACCGGAAGGGGCTTATCGGTCTGAATTACCATATGCCATTTCTCAGTGACCGGGGCAGCGAAAACAGCTTTGAAGATCTGCTCCGCCACACCGAACACTTTTTGACCCTTGGCTGTGAAAAGGTGCTGGCGCTGGGCTCTGATTTTGACGGCGCGCAGGTTGCCCCCTGTTTGGATTCGGCAGAAAAGGTCTTATGCTTATATGACTACTTTATCTCCCACGGCATTCCGGAAAACACAGCAAACGACATCTTTTTCGGCAACGCCTACTCCTTTTTCCGGGAAAATCTCTAGTGTAAATATCCACTTTCCCCAAAGGGTTGCACCTATAGTGCAACCCTTTGTGTATTTTTTTCCAAAAATGTCGAATAAATATGATTTTCTTCTTGTATTTGAAAAAACTATGTGTTATAATGACGGCAATTCATATTAGGACTCTGTATGACAATTGCAGAAGGTATCCTGTTTTGGACGCTGACTGTAATTCGACAGAACTTTGGAGAAGCTCATTCATTTGAGTGCCGAAGGGGCAAAGCGCATTGCGCCAATCTCTCAGGCAAAAGGACAAAGTGCAAGATCTCTCGTCAATCGGGTTGCGCTTTGCGGCGCAACTTTTTTATTTTAGGAGGCAAACGTGGAAAAGTTTATTCAAATCGTAGAAAATGTCAACGGCTACGCAAACAAGTGGTCTTGGCTCATCGGACTTGTGATTCTGATGGCGTCCGGTGTGCTGATGACCACCCTCATCCGGGTGTTCCAGCTCTCCCACATCGGTCACTGGTTCAAATCAACTCTCGGAAGCCTTGTAGGCAAAAAGCAAGAAGGCGAAAGCAAAGACAAAAAGTCCATTTCCCAGTTCCAAGCGCTGTGTACTGCCCTTGCCGCAACCGTCGGCACCGGTAACATCATCGGTGTGGCCGGCGCAATCATCGCAGGCGGCCCCGGCGCTATCTTCTGGATGTGGGTTGCCGCATTTTTGGGAATGTCTTTGAAGTTCTCCGAAATCGTTTTGGGCATCTACTACCGCCGCCGTAATCAAGACGGCGAATGGTCCGGCGGTGCAATGTACTACCTCACCGACGGTCTGGGCAAGAAGAAGGGTATGAAGATTCCCGGCCGCGTTCTGGCTGTTCTGTTTGCTCTGTTCACCATTTTGGCATCCTTCGGCATTGGTAATATGAGCCAGATTGACAGTATCACCAACACCGTCTCCGACGCATTCTTCAAGAATGTGAATTTGGGTGCTTGGTTTGGCGTTCCTGTTGTAAAGTACATCATCGGCTTTGTTCTTCTTGTGATTGTTGGCGCAATTGTTGTGGGCGGCCTGAAGAGATTGGCAAAGGCTGCTGAAATGATCGTTCCCTTTATGGCTGTGCTTTATGTTTTGGGCTCCCTCGTGATTCTGGGCATCAACTTCAACCAGCTGGGCAACGTGATCGGCGCTATCTTCCGCTGCGCATTCACTTGGGAAGCTGCAGGCGGCGGCGCACTGGGTATCATCACCGTTGTTGTGCTCAACGGCTGCAAGAGAGGCGTGTTCTCCAACGAGGCAGGCTTGGGCTCTGCCGTTATGGTGCATGCTTCTGCCGACGTGAAGGAGCCTGTCAAGCAGGGTATGTGGGGTATCTTCGAGGTATTTATGGATACCTTCGTAATCTGCTCTATGTCCGCTCTGGTATTCCTTTCCTCTGGCTTGGTAGATCTGCAGACCGGTGTTTCCTCCATCACCGACAAGGCCGCTTTGGCTTCCGGCGCATTTGCTGCAAGCTTCGGCTCCGTGGGCGAGATGTTCCTGGCAATCGCTATGTTCTTCTTCGCCTTCACCACTGTGCTGGGCTGGAGTCAGTACGGCGCAAAGGCTGTGGAATATCTGTGGGGCTCTGTGGCTGCCAAGGTTTATAAGGTTATCTTCGTGCTGATGACCATCGTAGGCGCTGTTTTGGCATCTCCCCTTGCTTGGGATATCTCCGATACCTTCAACGCCCTTATGATGATCCCCAACCTGATCGGCGTCATCGTGCTGAGTCCTCTGGTGGCAAAGATCACCAAGAACTATGTGGCAAGAAAGCTGAAGAAGCAGGATGTTGCTCCTATGCTGTCATACGACGAAGCAATCCAAGAGGAAATGAGCAAATCCGTATAATCCTCCTGCAACACATAAAAGGACGTGCCAAATGGCACGTCCTTTTCTCTTTTCACCCAGTTGCCAAATTGCTTTCTTTTTGTTATAATATAGGGTAATTTCCACAAATGGGGGTATTGCTATGAATATCATCATTGCCGGCGCCGGTAAAGTAGGTAAAGTTTTGGTCCGTCAGCTTGCCGCTGAGGGACACGCCCTTACTGTTATCGACCAAAATAACCGTGTTCTGGAAAAGCTGGTGGTGCAGTACGATGCCATCGGTATCCACGGCAATTGCGCCGCAAAAACAGTTTTGGAGCAAGCAGGCATCCGGGAAGCGGACTTACTCATCACCGCCACCAACGCCGACGAAGTGAATCTGCTGTGCTGCTTAACTGCCCACGGCATCAACCCCAACATTCACACCATTGCCCGCATCCGGGATCCGGAATATGCAGAGCAGATTATGTCTATGCGGGACACCTTCCCTCTATCTTTGATTGTCAATCCCGAAAAGCAGGCGGCTATGGAAATTGAACGGCTGTTAAAATTCCCCGGATTCCTGCGTCGGGAATCCTTTGCCAAGGGTCGCTCCCAAATTGTGGAGCTGCGTATCGACAGCAACAGCAAGCTGAAAAACGTCTCCCTGTTTGATATGGGCAGCGTTGTAAAGTGCCGCGTACTGGTCTGCGCCGTGCTTCGCGGCGGACAGGCGCTGGCGCCCAGCGGTAATTTCATTTTGCAGGAGGGTGACCGCATCTTTGTTACAGCCTCCACCTCTGACCTTGCGCAGCTGCTGAAAAATTTGAATGTCTCCACCCGCCGCGTGCGGCAGGTATTGCTCTGCGGCGGCGGTCGCGTAAGCTTTTACTTAGCCGGTCTTTTGGAAAAAGACGGCATCTCCGTAAAGCTTATAGAGAAAAATCCGGACCATTGCCTGACCCTTGCAGAGAGTCTGCCCAATACCAGCGTGATTTGCGGAGACTGCAGCAACCAGTCGATTCTGGATGACCAAGGCATCGACCAATGTGATGCGCTGGTATCCTTGACCGGTCTGGATGAAACCAATATGATTCTGTCGCTGTATGCCACCAACCGGGGCGTTCCGCAGGTCATCACCAAGCTCAGCCGGGAGGAGAGCATCACCATTGCCGGCGCGATGAATTTAGGCAGTGTCATCAGCCCCAAGGAGCTGTGCAGCAATATCATCGTCCGTTATGTCCGGGCTATGCAGAATCAAACCGGCGCCGCTGTGTCCGTGCACACCTTTGCCGACGGGCAGGTGGAGGCTGTGGAGTTTTTGGTGGACGAGAGTACCCCCAACTGCGATGTGCCCCTAAAAAACATCCGGTTAAAGCCCGATGTGCTGATTGCCTCCATTATCCACGACCTGAAATCCGAATCCCCCAACGGCGAATCCCGTTTTGTACCCGGCGACCGTATCGTGGTTGTCACCGGTCAACGGGGCATGCTGCAGCAGCTGGGCGATATCTTCATATAAAGAGGGTCATCTATGAACATAAAAATGATGGGGCGTTTTATCGCCCAGATTGTTGCCATTGAGGCTGTTTTTATGCTGCCTGCTATGGCCATCAGCGTCATCTACAGCGAATGGCCCGCAGTAAAGGCTTTTGCTGTGACACTTGCTCTGATGGTGGCCATCGCCGGAATTCTTTACGCCATTTGCCGCAAAGCCGGAAAATTATTTGGCGCAAGGGAAGGCCTTGTATGTGTGGCCTTAAGCTGGATTGTTATGAGTCTTTTGGGAGCGCTGCCCTTTGTGCTTTCCGGTCAGGTGACCCACTACGTCGATGCCCTTTTTGAAATCGTCTCCGGTTTCACTACCACCGGCGCCTCTGTGATTGCCAATGTGGAGGGGCTCTACCGGGGTATTCTCTATTGGCGCAGCTTTTCTCACTGGGTCGGCGGTATGGGCGTTCTGGTGTTTCTGCTGGCTGTTTTGCCCGGCAGTAAAGGCTCCGGCTATGCGATGCACCTGCTGCGGGCAGAAAGCCCCGGCCCGGATGTGGGCAAGCTGGTGCCAAAAATGCGCCAGACTGCAATGATTCTCTACGTTATCTACATTGCCCTTACGGTTATCAATGTAATTTTTCTGCTGTTCGGCGGAATGCCCTTCCTCGCTTCCCTGTGCACCGCCTTCGGCACAGCCGGCACCGGCGGCTTCGGTGTCTACAACACCTCCCTTATGGGTGTCAGCCCGTATCTGCAGAATGTCACCACGGTGTTTATGTTCCTGTTCGGCGTGAATTTCAGCTGCTATTATCTGTTGCTGCTGGGCAAGCTCCGCAGTGTGTTTAAGGACGAAGAGCTGCGGCTTTACATCGGCTTGGCAGTTGCCTGCGTAATTGCGCTGGTATTGACCATCCGTCCCCTGTATGGCACGTTGGAGGAAACCATTCGCCACGCGGCATTCCAAGTGTCCTCCATTATCACCACCACCGGCTACACCACCACCGACTTTGACCTGTGGCCCAGCTTTTCCAAGGTCATTTTGCTGATTCTGATGGTGGTAGGCGCCTGCGCCGGCTCTACCGGCGGCGGACTGAAATGTATGCGTGTCTTGCTGCTGTTTAAGGGGTTGCGCCGCAACATCCGGCAAACTCTGAACCCCCAAAAGGTTATGGTGGTGCGAAACAACGGAAAGGCTGTGGACGAAAAAGTCCTTGCCAACACCAACGCATATTTGGCAGCCTATGTGATTATTGTGGTGGCAGCCACACTGATTTTGTCACTGGACGGCTTCGGACTGACCACCAACCTGTCGGCTGTGCTGGCCACCTTCAATAATATCGGTCCCGGTATGGAACTGGTGGGTCCCACCTGCACCTATGCCGATTACAGCGTTCTGTCCAAGCTGACAATGATTCTGGCAATGCTTGCCGGCCGCTTGGAAATCTTCCCGATTCTGGTGCTGTTTTCCCGCAGCACTTGGAAAAGAAGCTAACCGGAAATTTCTGCCTGCAGGCAGTGGATTTTTCCAAAAAACCGCTTAAATACTTGCTTTTGCCCACCAATGGTGGTATCTTAAAACAAAAACAACGGAGGTATCTGTTATGACGGCTTCACCCCAGAAGAATCAGCCGGATTTCTTTACCCAAATTGCGCTGACAGAAATTCGGGATTCCAGCTTGAAAACACCCCGCGAGCCGCTCCCCTTTGATAAGAGAGCCGCTGTCTTAACGCCCACTGAGCAAGCGCCCATCCCCACAGTCCAGCCTATGCACACCAAAGAGGAGCTGGACAAGGCTTTGGCAGAAATGCGCAAGACCTATGCGCCGTATCTGCGCAGCTGCGCACCTGAGCTGCCTGCTGTAAATCAGCGCACCTATCTGCGGGAATTTCTTCTCAACGGTGAGGAGTCTGTTACCATCCCCCACTTTGACGGCCCTGTGGGCAACGCGGTAAAGACCTACACCACCGAATTCTCCTTGGATGCCTTTGACGGCAAGGCTGTCTACATCTGCTTCCGGGGCGCTGACTACATTGCAAAGGTCTATATCAACGACACCTGCGTGGGCATTCACGAGGGCTTCTTCTCCCCCTTTGAATTTGAAATCACCTCCGCTGCCAAGGTTGGCAAAAACACGCTAAAGGTTGTTTTGGAGAACGATTTTGTGTTCCGCGGCGGCACCGTAGAGGGTGTTAACGGCAGCGCAAAGGGTCTGCCGGAAATCGAGGGCGATAAGCTCTATGCGGAAACCGGCTTGGGCTTTGACGATCCCAACGTGGGCTGGCACCACTGCCCTCCGGGAATGGGCATTTACGGAGACGTTTTCGTAGAGGTGCGCAACACCATGCACATCACCGACCTGTATGTCCGTCCCCTTTTGGACGAGCAGGCCGCCGAGCTGTGGCTGGAGGTAGAAAACGCCCTGCATACCAAAGAGGATTTGACCTTCCACCTGTCTCTGTACGGCAAGAATTTTGAGGAAACCGTCTTTGAGGCCCTTTCCTACGAGCCTATGTCCGGAACCAATCCCCTGCCTGCTTCCTACGGCAAGAACGTGTACAAAGTCCGTCTGTCTATACCCGATTGCAAGGTTTGGGATTTGGAAACCCCCTATCTGTACGAGCTGCAGGTAGCTGTCTTTTCCGCAGATACTCTCTGCGACCAAGGAAAGATTGCCTTCGGTATGCGCAGCTTTACGCAGGATACAGACAGCGAAATCAAGGGTAAGTTCTACTTAAACGGCCGGAACATCCGCCTGCGCGGTGCCAATACCATGGGCTTTGAGCAGCGGGATGTGCTGAAAAAGGATTTCGACCAGCTGATTGACGATATTCTGCTGGCAAAAATCTGCCATATGAATTACTGGCGGCTGACCCAACGTCCTGTGCAGGACGAGGTTTATGCCTACTGCGATATGCTGGGTCTGCTGACCCAGACAGACTTCCCCCTGTTCTCCGTTATGCGCCGAAGCAAATTTGCCGAGGGTGTCCGTCAGGCAGAGGAAATGATTCGTATGGTGCGCAAGCACCCCTGCAACATTATGCTCACCTATATGAACGAGCCCTACGGCAATGTGGAGCCGGGCACACGGCCTCACCGCCATATGACCCGTCCCGAAATGGAGAGCTTCTTCAAGGCCTGTGACCTTATTCTGAAATTCAACTGCCCCGATTGTGTCATCAAGCACATCGACGGTGACTTCGAATCGCCGGATCTGTCCGGAAGCAACTGTATGCCGGACTTCCACACCTACAACCTGTGGTACGGCGGCAGCCTGCCCTTTGGCAAAATGTACCGCGGCTACTGGACACCCACTCTCCCCGGCTGGTACTACGGCTGCGGCGAGTACGGAACAGAGGGTATGGAGTCTGTGGACTTTATGAAGCGCCACTATCCTGCCCACTGGCTAGCAGAGCCCTTCCATCCGGGCAACATTGTAGGCGCCCAAATCCCGGTTCAATACCACAAGTTCTTCGACAAGCCCGACAGTATGGAAAGCTGGGTGGAAAAGAGTCAGAATTATCAGGCATTTGCCACCAAGCTGGCAACCGAGTGCTTCCGGCGGGATTCCCGTATGGTCTCCTTTGCCATCCACCTGTTTATTGACGCATTCCCCGCAGGCTGGATGAAGACCATTATGGATTGCGAGCGCAACCCCAAGAAGGCATACTTTGCCTATCGGGATGCCTTGGCGCCTATTTTGGTGAGCCTGCGCAGCGACCGCTTCACCTATTTCGATGATGAAACCGTCAGCATTGAAGCATACGTTTGCAACGATACCAACGCTCCCTCTGACGAAAAGGATACTTTGGTATTTGAGCTTTACGACGGAGACACCTTAATCCGCCGCTGTGAAGTACCTGCTGTGTATGAGGAGATGACCACCAACTACATCGCCAGCGCAGAATTCTCTATGCCCAACGTGGCAGACAGAAAGAAGCTCCGCCTGAAAGCGATTTTGGTGCGTGGCGAGGAAGTTCTCTCCTACAACCACTTTGATTTGGAAGTGTTCCAGCACCGGGAAATCCGCAAGCACGATAACTTGGTGATTGTGGATGCCTTGGAGCCCGGTGAGCACGAGGTTGCCGGTGAAAAGGTAACCGTGGAGGTCCGTCCGCCTGCATACTTTGCCAGCCGGAACACCGGTCACCCCACCGTGGCAGAGTTCCAAGAGAAGGATTTCTATATGCTCTACAGCAAGGAAGCGGATATGATTGAGTATTTGATTACCAGCGACTTCCTGGCCGAAGGCTTTACCCCCGTTTTCCTCAGCCGTGGCGAGGATATGCCGCACTTGTCTGCAGGCCTTAAGAAGTACGACGGCAAATACTATTTCCTGTCCCTTGCCAAGCTGCTTCCGGAGAACCCCGTTATGCAGCGCTTCTTGGCAAATCTTTACGATTACACCCGTCCTACAGAAGAATAAAAGAAAAGCAGACAACCATTTGGTTGTCTGCTTTTTTATTCTTTATGGGAGAGTATATATTTTTTTAGCGCCTCAAAGGATTCGTCGCTGATTGCGTGCTCAAGCTTGCAGGCATCTTCCGTTGCGGTTTCCGGGCTGACGCCCAATTCCAGCAGCAAGCTGGACAGCAGGGTGTGCCGCTCGTAAATCTTTTTCGCAACTTCCTGCCCTGCAGGGGTCAGGGTAATGGCGCCGTCTTTGGCAATTTCAATAAATCCGCCGTTTTTCAATAGTCCCATTGCCCGGCTGATGCTGGGCTTGGAATAGCCCATATGCTCCGCCACATCCACAGAACGCACGTTTCCGTTGCGCTCCAGCAAAACATAAATGGTTTCTAAATACATCTCGCCGGATTCCTGAATACGCATAGACATCTCTCCTTGTGATAGACTATCTCTAGTGTATCACAAGGAGAGCAATTTTGCAAATATGGAATGCCAATTATCCAAAAGGACAATTGGCATTGGGAAGTTTACTGCATACCCTGCTCGTAAGCTTCAATCATCTTCTTGACCATCTGGCCGCCGACGGAGCCAGCCTCACGGGAGGTCAGGTGACCGTTGTAACCGTTGGTCAGGTTTACGCCCACTTCCTGAGCGGCCTGCATCTTGAAGCGGTCCATTGCTTCACGTGCCTGGGGAACATTAATCTGATTGTTGTTCTTCATAACTTTTTCTCTCCTTTTTGCTTTCTTGGAAAGTCCGGCGCTTTCCAAGAAAGCACTTTTCTTTCCGCATCCATATCTTTGCCGAAAGATAAGAAAATATAATTGTTTCTTTTCGGAAAATAACGCATTTTTTGGAAACAGATAAAAAAGGACGATGACGTTTGTCATCGTCCTTTGAACTTATAGCGCAGCATACTCAGTCAGGAACCTCGGCATCAATCATCAAGGTCCGGGGGCAGCACAGAGGGCTCATCAAAAAACTCCCAGTTCTCTATGTCACGCACATCCGTGCTGACAGCTGCCCAACCGGCCGCTACAAACTGATAGCCGTTGTTTTCCCCGATATTATAAACCTTGGATTGGGTTACATACTGCTTGCCCTCCAGCTTGGCGCTGCTGTTGATGGGATTACCGGTAAAGGGATTTACAGGATTTCCAATCAGGCCATCAACCGCAAGGCTAGGCACATCTGCATTGGTCATAAACGCTTCCGAAACGGTAAAGCCGTGGGTATCAAAATCCTTTACCAGCAGCATAGGCTGATAGAAGGTGATATCGTGCATATCCGAATCTTCTCCCGGCACTTGGAACAGATCTCTGCCGTGGTCGGACACGATGATGATTCGGGTATTATCATATACCCCCTGCTCCCGGAGGAAATCAAACCAATTACCCAGCTGCATAAGAGAGGCGGCATTGATATGATAATGGGAGATCATATACTCTGTATCCAGCAACCAAGCGTTCTCACCGTCGGAAATCGTCTTGCCCTCTGCTGTGTAATAGGCGCTGTTATCCACGTTGGCGACAGGCGTGTAATCCGGCTCCTGCAGGATCTCCGGTTCGTGGGTAGCATCGGAGCATATGAACATAAAATTATTTTCTTGCCCTGTGGTAATCTGCGTCATGGTATCCATATTTACCAGAACATTGTAGGCATTTAGGAAAGCAGAGGAACCGCTGGAGGGGGCATCGCTCTTGGCGGAAAGGGCACGGTAGTTGCCATTATCATAGATAAGCGACTGCACGCCGGTAGGCAATGTTTTCATCAGGCTAAAGAAGAAGAATTTTCTCTGTCGCGTCTCTACCCGATCTATGCGCTCACGCATATCGTTAAATCTGCCATTTGCGTGGTATGCGGAAACGCCTTCCATATCTGAGAAAACACTCAGATCCGGAATCCATTGATAGCCTGCAAAGCTGGGATCAATGACCGTTGCATCATAGCCTTCCTGCGTAAACAGGGTGGGCATCAGCTTTACGGCTTCGTTATGTTTTTCGCTCAATGGCTGATTGACCCGCAGGCTCATATTTACCGGCGTGTACTCGTAGCCACCGAACAGAGCCGGTGTGGCCAGATTGGTAAAACCGCCGTAGGACATGGTGTTGGCATAATAGGTAAACCCATCAAACTGCTTGGCGAGGGTGGGGTTTTCCTCCATAATATACGGGACAAAGGGGCCAATACCCCGGTCCAGCATAATCACCACAACATTGTTTCCTTCCTGACTTAAGGAGAAGGAAGGCATACTTTCCTCCGTGGACTCTATTTGAATTTTGGTTTCCTTTGTTTCCTTTGCGATGTTAGATATGTTGTAAATGCTCATACCTGTCAGTGCGATGACACCGGCCAGCAACACCGTGGAAATACCTTTGGGAAACTTTTTTATCAGCAGGAACAAAGCGACTACCAGCACTGCGATAACCGACAAATTAATCAAATGCTCCGTGTTGGAGAAAGCAAAACCGTCTACGTAGGTTAGATCCGGAGACAACACGCCTAGTTTTGCGCCGAAGAACATATAGTTCGCCAGCATGGTACCACTGAGAATCCATACCAGTCGCCCAAAAAGCAATTTGCCCTTTTCGTTTGCCAGCCAATAGAACACACCCAACCAAACAAGAAAAGCACCGGCAGAAACACACAGGGTCTGCACAACATACCAGATAGGCTCATAGAAGTTGTAGACATCGATGTATTCCTGCACCGATGCGGCAACATAGGTACTGGGGATCAGCAGGCCTACCAGCACAGTCAAAAACAGCCCACCGCAAACAAACAGCGCTTTATTGGGTTTTGCCGGCTGCACCTGCTTTTGGAAGCAGGGAAGCTTTTCCTTCAGAATAGGAGATATCCAGGGCAACTGGGCGGCGATGCCCAGAACAATCATAAAGGCAGAACGCCAGAAGGTGTTCGCAAAAATACCAACAACCACAGCACCTGCACCCAAAACAGCAGTGAGGATTGTCAGCACCTTTTTGGGATTCTTCAGCTTATAGAAAATGGTTTTTACCAAGGAGAA
>SVKL01000029.1 GCA_015068495.1 Oscillospiraceae bacterium
GATAAGCGGGATCGAACCGCTGACCTCTTGAATGCCATTCAAGCGCTCTCCCAGCTGAGCTATACCCCCATATTGCGTCCGCGATTGCAGACAGCGTTAGAATTATAGCAGGAGATGACCTTTTTGTCAAGACTTTTTGCAAAAAACGAGATTTAGAATACAAGTAGCCCGCCGACAAATGATGCCGGTGGGCGTAGTTTATAATGCCAACAATCCCAGCAAATTCAAATCTGTGAGCGCAGGGTTGGTATACGCTCCGTCCAAAATAGCATCCACATTATCAGGATCGTTCTCAATCTCCTTGGAAAAAAGCTGTGATGTCTCAATCAGGTCACCATCAAGAGCGCCAATGAGCAAGCAGGCTGCGACAGCAAATTTTGCCCGGCAGAGGATGTCATAATCGGACACTGCCTGAAGCCAGTAGCGGCAGAGAAAATAACGCAGCAATGCTTTGTGCCGGGATTCCCATTGCGGCGGGATAGCAGGCGCGCGCAACCGGTTTTCCCATTGGGGGGTGAGGATTTCCAAATTCAAAAAGAAGTCCTGCAACGGGTGTAAAACATTGGACTTTGGAAGCTTAGTGGCAGCAGACAGATAGCTTTCCAGAGAAAAATGCGCAGGTGCACCGCCGTCAATTTCCTCCTGTACATCGTGGGCATATAGCAAAAGGACAGATAGAATTTTCGGAAAGGGAAGTGTGGTGGCATCCAAAAAATTCAAAAGGGTTTCGCGACTGTGGCGGAGGATGTTCATCACCTCTGTGTCGTAGTCCGGCAGCACCTTTTTGGAAGTGGTTTGGGAAATCCACTGCCAATCCTCACCGGAGAGAATCAGCCTCGCGGCTTCCGGACAGGAAAGCTCCAAGCCTAGCTCTGCAAAATCCCCATAGTCGTGGCGCAACCGCGGAAAATCCCGACACACCTTACACAGAGCGTCGTGTCCCAGCTCCGCTTGAATTTGGCACAAGCCGTCCTGTCGCCACATAGGACAGCGGCCGTTTTCGATGGTCATAATCGTTCCGTTTTCTGTATCTTGCAGCACCTGCTGCAAGCGCTGCCCCAAGGGACCGGATAAGCTGCGATAGTAAGCGGCGGCGTCTTCGTCCACATCTACGCACCAATCTTTGCAGCAGCTGTCGGGACAGTTGGAGGCGATGCAGACGAAACGGTTATAATATTTCGGTGTAAAAATATCCATAGAAACCTCTTTGTAAGACGGGGAAATCTGCCCTGCACCCCGGTGTATTCGCTACCGGTTACATAGCGAAAACATTATAGGAGATAAAGTACGGAAAAGCAAGTGGGGTTTGTTATCCTTGAGAATTCTTAACAGCACTTTTGGGGGAGTGGCCGAAAAAGGACACATAGTTGCGATAGAAGGTAGAGTAGTCCTGAAATCCGCATTGCTCGAAGATATCCGCCGGTTTCTTTCCGGAGGACAATAGCTTGTGGGCCAGCAGCAACCGTTTTTCGCAAATATACCGCTTGGGAGTACAATGGAGCTCCTTCTTGAACAACCGGAAAAAGTAACTGTCGCTGATGTAAAGCTGCTTTGTGATTTCACTGATGTCCTGAATTTTGCAAAGGTTTTCGTTGATGTACTGCAAGCTGTGGGAGATCAGCGGCGAGAATTCCACAACCCTGCCGGAAGAGGAATGGGAAAACAGGTGAATGCTGATAAACAACTCAGATAACAGGTGGTGGAGCGCTTGGTCGAACAGCTTTTCGTCACAGCTTTGATAGTACAAATCGCACTTCCGAAAAACATCCTGCGCCAGCTTGTTGTCTTCAATGTTCAGCACATCCATCCCTTCGGGAAGAAGGTCAAGTCCGTCAATTTGATGCCGGGTGGCATCAAAAAGAATATCGTAGCGTTCATATCTGGCGGTTTCGTCGATCTGGATAAAGTGATACTGAAAAGGGCGAACAAGGATTAGATCGCCTTTTTTTAATTTGTACTGTCTATCCTCAATTACGTGGGTGGCATTGCCGTCTCTGAAGTAGATTAACTCATACTTATCGTGGATATGTAGCGGGAACGATTTTTGCCGGTGCTCCATAGAGGCTACGTGCTTAAAAAATAAAGAGTCGGTAGAAAATTCGGAATTGTCCATTGTCGGCTTCACTCCTTTCTGCTTAACTGTATTTTACGATATAAGTTCATTTTTTGCAATATTTAATTCAGTTTGCGCTATTCATTTTTTGAAAAATATACTTTACAATTACCGTAGAAGCAATAAAAACAAGGAGGAATATGTAATGAAAAAGCTAAATGTTGCCATTATCGGTCAAGGACGAAGCGGCAGAAATATCCACGGCGGTTATTTCCGCGGCGAGGCCAACAAGTACTACAATGTGAAGTACGTTGTGGATGCAGATGCGCATCGTTGCGATGTTGCCAAGGAACTGTACCCCGGTTGTGAAACCTTTGCGGATTACCGCCAGTTGCTTACACTTGACGACGTTGACCTGGTCGTGAATGCTACCTACTCCGAAATGCACTACTCCATCACAAAGGATCTTTTGGAGCACGGCAAGAATGTGCTGGTTGAGAAGCCTATGGGACGCACCCGCTATGAGTGCGAGGACCTGATTAAGACGGCAAAGGACAATAATGTTACCTTGGCTGTATTTATGCAGACCTTCTTTGCTCCTTACTACGAGCTTGCATACGAAACCGTTAAGTCTGGACGTCTGGGGGATGTGAAGCAGATTAGCGTACGCTTCAATGGCTTCTCCCGTCGCTGGGATTGGCAGACCCTGCAGAAAAAGTGCGCCGGCAATGCCTACAATACCGGCCCGCACCCCATTGGCGTTGCGCTGGGGCTTGTGGACTTTGATGAGAAAGCCAAGGTGGTTTACACCAAGCTGGGCTCTGCACTGACCAGCGGTGACGCCGATGACTATGTAAAGATTATTATCGATACCCCCAACAAGCCCGTTTTGGATGTGGAGATCAACAATACCGATGCATACTCTGATTACAACATTAAGATTCAGGGCTCTAAGGGAACAATGAAGCTTACACCCTTCAAATATGAGATGACATACATCGCAGATGGAGAAAATCCGCCTCAGCCGGTGATTGAGACCTTCCTGCAGAATGCAGATGGCGTGCCTTGTTACTGCAGTGAAAACCTTATCAAACACACGGAAGAGGGCGAATTTGGCGGAACGGCATTTGATGTGGGCACAGCAAAGCTCTATGAACAGCTGTACTTCAAGCTGACCGAGGGCCGTCCTATGACCGTTACGCCTGAGATGGGCGCAACGGTTGTTGGGGTTATCGAAATGTGTCATATTCAGAATCCTTTGCCCCGAAAGTATTGATATTAAAGGAGAAACGGTATGAAAAGAATCGCGATTCTTGGCTGTGAAAACTCCCACGCAAACCACTTCATCAGCGCAATCCAAAAAAGAGAGGAATTCTCTGATGTTACCGTTGTTGGCGTGTACAGTGATGATACAGCTGCTGCAGAAAAGCTGAATGAAGTGTTCGGCGTTCCTGTAATGAAGGACTATGCAGAGGCTGTGGGCAAGATTGACGGCTTGATCATTACCGCCCGTCACGGCAATAGCCATTATAAGTTTGCAAAGCCCTACTTAGAGAGTGGAATTCCGATGTTTGTTGATAAGCCCGTCACCATCGACGAGGATGAGGCAATCGCGTTTATGCAAGCGGCAAAGGCCAATGGCGTCAAGGTGTCCGGCGGCTCTTCCTTGAAGCAGGATGAGACTGTTTGCCGGCTTAAGGAAGACGCGCGGCAGGAGGTCGGCGGCAAGACCGTGGGCGGTTTTGTACGTGCGCCACTGTCGGTGGACAATCCTCACGGCGGTTTCTTCTTCTATTCGCAGCATTTGGTTGAGATGGTTTGTGAAGTTTTTGGCAAAAACCCGCTGTCTGTTACAGCAAAACGGAATAATGATCAAATCCACGTGCTGTTTCATTATGAGGCGTGTGACTGTGTCGGCTTGTATAACATTGGCGGCGGTGAGTACTACGCCTGCCGTATGGCAGAAGAGGGCGCCACAGGCGGACGGATTCCCAATGATATTTCTCCGCAGTGGTATTACAAGGAGTTCAAAGAATTCTACGATATCCTGTCCGGCACAAAGGAAGGCGTGGACTACGCGGACTTCATTGCTCCCGTTATGGTGCTCAATGCCATTGACCGCTCCTTGAAAAGCGGCAGGGAAGAAGCGGTCAGAAAAATTGCGTTGTAAGGAAGACAGACTATGGGCAATGTGATACTTTCTGCTTTCTCCGATGAGTACGCAGATTCTATTGAAGAGCAATTGTTTGCGCTGAAGCGCTTCGGTTTTAGCCATATGGAAGTTCGCGCACTCAATGGAAAAAACATCTCCCTTATGAGCCGGGAAGAGGTGCTGGAAGCCAAAAGGCTGTTGGACGCCGCCGGTATCAAGGTCTCCGCTATCGGTTCGCCCTTGGGTAAAATCCGTTTGGATCAGGATATGGATGCCCATATGGAGACGGCAAAGCGCATCTTCTCCTATGCCAACCTGTTGGGCGCAAAGTATATCCGCGTTTTCAGCTTCTATCCTCCCACAGGTAAGGACATTACCGCAATGAAGAGGGAAGTGCTGACCGCTATGGAAAAGCTGGTGGTGTTGGCAAGACAGTACGGCGTGACCCTCTGCCACGAAAACGAGGCGGAGATTTACGGCGCTGTGCCCACCCGTTGCCGGGAGATTTTGGACTACTTCGGTGGCGAGGTGAAGTGCGTCTACGATATGGGCAACTATGTTCTGGAAGGCGTTGATCCTTTTCCCGAGAATTATGAGCTGCTGAAAGAATATATTGCGTATTTCCATATCAAGGATGCGCTGCGTGAGGGGGCTGTGGTGCCTGCCGGCTTGGGCGATGCCAAAATCAAGGCGCTTTTGGATGCCCATAAGGCTTACGCCAAGGACGATTTCTTCGTCACACTGGAGCCGCACCTGCAGACCTTCTCCGGTCTCAATGCCCTTGTGGGCCGTTCTTTTACCAATCCTTACCAATATGCAGACGCTAAGACGGCCTTTGCCGACGCTGTGGCAAAGCTCAGAGCATTACTTTGAAGAAAGAAAAACAGCTCCGAAACATTCGTTTCGGAGCTGTTTGTTATCAAATGTAATTATTCCTCGGGGCGGATGGCATATAAGCTGGCCGCAGCATCCTGCAGAATACTTTTGGTGCTGCCCACAGAATCCTGCGCGCTTTGCAGATAGTCGGCCATTTGGTCTACCACTGTGCTGATTTCTGCAGTGGCAGAATCTACCTTCAATGCAGCCTCAGACAGTACGGCGTTGGCCTGCGTATAAATCTGCGCCGCACGCTCCCGTGCCAGCCGCTCGGTGCGCTCTGCCCGGCGGTAAGCTTCCAACTCATTTGAGCCTTGCACCGGTGCTTTTGCAAGGGCGGCTTCCAGTTGGGCAATCTTTGCCTGCGCGGCTTCCAGCTGGGCAAGCAACTCGGCGTTCTGCGCCGGCGCTGCCTGCGCAAGGGCTGTTTGCAGCTGATTGTTCAGCTGTTCAACCTTAGCATTGTGCTGATTGTTCAAAAATTCAATGTATTGCACCACATCCTGCCGGTTAAAGCCGTTAAGAGCAGGACGGAAATGGGTTACTGCCATAGAAAAACCTCCCCAAAAGGATACTTTAAGGGGAGTATAGCATATTTTTGCCTAAAAAACAACTATTTTTGAAAAGAAACAGGAAAAAGGGGAAAGGGATTTTTGCAAACACCTCTTTACAAACGGGGAAAAGCTTGTTATAATAGCTTGGCTTTGATACGCGCCGGTGGCTCAATGGATAGAGCATCGGATTCCGGTTCCGAGGGTTGGGGGTTCGAGTCCCTTCCGGCGTACCATTAAACAGGATATCCCATCCGGGATATCCTGTTTAATTTTTTATGTAAGAAAGGGACTCGAACCCATAGCAGTGGAACTGTCCGGTGGACAGTTCCTGCCACCAGTGCAAACACTGGTGGCTACCTTAGTTTTTGCTCCATAGGAGCAAAAACGCAACCGAGTCCCTTCCGGCGCACGCGCAGCAATGCTGCCAAAACACTAATCAAAATTCAAGATACCAATCACAAATCAAGATATGGACTTATTTTTGCCTTTCGCTATAATGAAGTCAGAAGCTTCTAATTTTTCGAAAGGAATGAAATAATATGACTGTATTCTCCAAGAATTTGAAACGATTCCGTATTGCCAAAAACCTAACGCAGGAACAGGCTGCAGAAGCTTTGGGTATCAGCACACAGACAGTATCTCGTTGGGAATGCAACACCACCTTGCCGGATGTAACCATTCTCCCGAAGATTGCGGCGCTGTATTGTGTCACCATCGATGACCTGTATAAAGAAACCAGTGTCGCCTATGCTAACTACGCCCAACGGTTATGCAGCGTCTTTGAAAACAGTCACAAACCGGAAGACTTTCTTCGGGCAGATGTGGAGTACAAGAAATTGCTGAAGTCCGGCGAACACACCACAGAGGATTTGCGAAGCTACGGCTTCCTCTACCAGAAAATGATGCAGGTATGCATCAAAAAAGCGGAAGAGATTTTCAACCAAGCAATCCAGCAAGGACCGGCAGAAGCCCCGGAGGCCTACTGGGCAACACAGCGACAAAAAATATATTTCCTTTCCCAGATCGGTCGAAACCAAGAGTGCATCGAAAAATTCCTGCCGCTTGTAGAGGCGGACAGCATTGAGTTGCAGGAATGGATATGCCTGATACAAGCATATTCCTTTGCTAAAGATTATGATACCGCTTGGACATGGATAAAAAGGGCAGAAGAAAAATTCCCAGAGAGTGCTATGCTGCACATATACGCCGGCGACCTGCTACGGGCTACCAAACACTACGACGAAGCATTCCCACATTGGGAACGGGCATTGGAAATGGAGCCCGATTGGACAGCAGCGGCATGGTCTATGGCTTCCTGCTATGAGGAGCTGGGAAACTACGCCAAAGCATATAAGATTTATAGTCAGATTGCGGGCAATCTGGAAATCCAAGGATTTGAAGCAGAAGTGGACTTGCCCCGCTCACGGGCAAATAAGTGCAGGGAGAGAATCTCCCAGTAAATCCCTCAGTCAGCTTCGTTGCCAGATCCCTTTACACAAAGGAGCCTTTGCACGGTGCAAAAGTCCCTAATATTACTTGATTTTCTCTCAAATCCTATAAGAACAATCGTACCAAAAATCCTGAATGCGAAAGCGTTCAGGATTTTTACTTTTTACCTCTTCACTCTTCACTTTTCACTAAAAATGCATTCAGGATTTTTGGAAGTAATAAGTAATAGTGAATCGTGAAGAAGTGTTTGTGCAAAGCAATTGCACGAGTCCCTTCCGGCGTACAGGCAGCGTTATCCCATTATTTATCACGCAAAAAGCCAATGTAAAAGCATCTTTGCTTGTCATACTAACGTCCAACCGATATAATAGCGGCGAGGTGATCGCAATGAAAAATATTGGAAAGAATATTAAAAGCATCCGGCAGGCCAAGGGGATGACCCAAGATGGCTTGGCAGAGGCGTTGTTTGTAACCAGACAGACAATTTCCAATTATGAAAACGGCAGATCCCACCCTGATTTGCAAATGCTGTTAAAGATTGCGGAGATTCTGGAAGTGGATATCAATGCCATCATTTATGGCATTCCCATACCGCAAAATAAAAAGACCGCCTATAAGTGGCTTGCCGGTTCCGGCGGTGTTTTGTTTGTGGTAGCGGCCTTGTATATAACACTGAGCATTCTGTTTTCTACGGAGAACGCGGTGAATTTCAGCCAGCATAGTCTTCGCTTTCTCAACCGTATGACACTGCGACCGGTAACGATGTTTCTTCTTGGATGGGTGCTTGTCCATTGCCTGAGTGTGTTTACCGAGCTGCAGCAGCTGCGCGCAGAAAAATTCAAGCCGCTGCGCATTATCCTGTGGGTGCTGTTGGGTCTTTTGATTGTGATCCCGATTCCGTACCTTGTTTTTGATGTTGTGGGCATTTACCGGTCTATGGTGTATCACAATGTTTCTATGTCGTTTCCTTACATCCCTGTTTTGCAGGAGTCATTTATGGTGATTATGCGTCTTGTCCATAATGCGCCGTTTGTTTATACCATTCTCGGCGGCGCATTTTGGCTTCTTGCTTTGCCGAATATTCAAAAACAGCATCAATAAAACAGATTGCCCTTGAAGCAGGATATTCTGCGTAGAATATCCTGCTTGATTGTATGCGCAAATGTCAGCCCGCAAAACCTTTCCCCAAAGGTTGAATTTTGCAAAAATCTATGGTATACTGCGGATAATAAGACGCTGGAAAGGCAGGTGGGGACAATGAACCGTGACGATATCTTGAGCTTGGATCAGGAAATGGATGCTAACGTTGCGTATTTTGACAACAACAGCTTCTTTGAGAACGATTCTCAGGTCTACATACAGCTGTCCACGGAGTTTCCGGACTTTGTCGGCGTTGCCCACAAGCACGAATTTGTTGAGATTGTCTACATCCTGTCGGGAAGCGCAATCCACACTGTGGGCGAAAAGCGCTATCGGGTGAATTGCGGAGATGTTATGGTGATCAATTCAGGCATCCCCCACAAATTCACCTCAGTAGGGGATTCCGGAGAGAAATTTGTCACCTATGATTTGATGTTTTCCCCCGAGTTTTTTGAAGCGTCCGCCATTGGAATGGGAGATTTTGAATCGCTGAAAAACAGCTTTTTGTTCTATTCTCTGTTCCCGTCCGATGAATCCTCCCAGCCGGAGATGCACGTGACAGGCGGCAGATTCTCCGACTACGGTGAAATCTTTTCCCGTATCTATCAGGAGTACCAGCGGAAAGAACGGGGCTATATTCAGCTGATACGCGCGTATATTATAAGCCTGATTATCAAATTCTTCCGGGATGTGGAAAGAATGGACAGCGTGCATCTTTCCTCCGGGAAGCTGAAGACGGTTTACAGCGCAGTGGCTTATATGCAGGAGAATTTCAACACCAAGCTGTCGGTGGACGATATTGCCTCCCGGGCGTTTTTGGCGCCGGATTATTTCCGGAAAATATTCAAAAAGGTGACGGGCCACTCTGTGACTGCCTATATGCAAAGCCTGCGTATTGACGAGGCGTGCCGCCTGCTTTCCACCACCGACACGCCCATAAAGGACATTTGTTTCCTTGTTGGCTACAATGACGTGACCACTTTTTATCAATCCTTCAAAAAGATTACGGGCAAAACCCCCAACGAGTACCGAAAATCTTAATTTTTTATCTACTTTTCATAATGACAAAGGCTCTCCTTTCTGCTATACTTAGTTATAGGGAAAGGAGGCTTTTTATGTCTATTCAAACTGTTACAAAAACAATCTCCCGCGAGGAGTTGGGGATTATCACTCCCCACGAGCACATCTTCATCGAGCTGACACCGTTCTTTGACGAGAATCAGGTTCTGCCCGATGGTATCGACCCCAAAACAGCCCCTGTTACAATGGATAAGCTGGGCATTCTGGACAGACATCCGTATGCGCTGCGGGATAATCTGATTATGGGTGATTACGAAACCCAGAAGAAGGAAATCCTGCGTTTCAAGAATGCCGGCGGCAAAACAATTGTGGACGCTACGATGCCCGGCATCGGCAGAAATCCCCAATGGCTTAAGCGGATTTCCGAGGAAACCGGCATCAACGTGGTGATGGGTACCGGCTTTTATGTGTACTCCAGCCATCCCGAGGCGCTGGCTACTATGACCGAGGCAGAAATTGCCGACCTGATGGTAAAGGAAATCGAAGAGGGCGTTGACGGCACCGGTATCAAGGCCGGCATTATCGGCGAAATCGGTATCAGTGAGGTCTTTAACGATGCAGAGCGCCGCGTGCTGCGTGCATCTGCCATTGCGCACAAGAAAACCGGCGTTGCAGTGCTGGTACATATCAATCCTTGGACCACCAACGGCTTGGAGGCTGCGCAGATTCTTCTGGATAACGGCGTAAAGCCGGAGAAGATCGCCATCTCCCACGTGGACGTGGAAGACGATATGGAATATATGAAAAAGCTCTTGGATATGGGCGTTTACATTGAGTTCGATAACTTTGGCAAGGAATATTATGTAAACCGCGAAGTGCGCAACGAGGGCTATGGCCTGTTCGTGCACGATACCCACCGTGTTGCCTGCGTGAAGGAGCTGATCGATGCCGGCTACAAGAAGCAGCTGCTTCTGAGCTGTGATGTTTGCCTAAAGACCTGCTTGCGTACCTACGGCGGCTGGGGCTACGACCACGTGCTGGTGAACATTGTGCCTATGCTTGAGGACGAAGGCGTTTCTCAAGAGGATATTATGCTGATGCTTTCGGAAAACCCCGCAAGATTCTTAGATAACAGGAGGAACGAAAAATGATTAGAATTCCCGACAGCGAATTTCAGGAGAGAGTAAAAAAAGTACAGGCGGCTATGGCGAAGGAAGGCTTCGATATGCTGCTTTGCTACGGCAATGAGGCAGAGCCTCAGTTCGTACGGTACTTCTGTGATTACTGGCCCTCTTTTGAGACTGCCGGTGTGCTGATTCCCAAGTCCGGCGAGGCAAAGCTTCTGATTGGACCGGAGAGCTACACTTATGCAGCAGACCGTTCCCGGATTGCTGACATTAAGCTGCTGAAGGCTTTCCGTGAGTCCTCCGAGCCGGAGTATCCCGGCAAGCCTTTGGACACCTTTACCAGCGTGTTTGCTGAGTGTGAGGGTGGCGATTCCATTAAGCGCTTCGGCGTTGCAGGCCTGCCCCTTATGACCGTTGGCGTGTACGGCGCTCTTGAGGAAGCCTTGAAGGCCTACGGCGATGTAAAGGTAGAAAAGGCAGACCACATTGTTTCTGCTATCCGGATGATTAAGAGTGAAAACGAGCTGGCCTGTATGCGTAAGGCTGCTGAGATTACTCACGAAACAATGAAATATGTTTTGGAGAACATCCGCGTAGGTATGACAGAAACACAGGTTGTGGGTCTGGCTTTGGGCAAGATGCACGAGCTGGGCGCTGAGCGGGAAAGCTATCCTCTGTGGGTGCTGACCGGCGATGGCTCCGATCAGGCAATCAGCCGTCCCAGACAGAAGGCAATTCAAGAGGGTGATCTGACCTTCCTGCAGATTGGCGCAAGATACGAGGGCTATGCTTCCTCTATCGGCAGAGCTGTGGTGTTTGGCAAGGCAACTGATGAGCAGCGGAAGCTGATTGAGGCCGGCTATAAGCTGCAGGAGACTGTTTTGGGCTTTGCTAAGGCTGGTGTACCTGCCCGTGACGTGGCAAAGCTGCATTTGGAAACCGTGAAGAAGCTGGGCTATGAAGACCACTATCTGTACGGACCTTTCCACGGCAACGGCTTGATGGAAGGCGAAGCACCTTGGGTAGAGGTGGATTCCGACTATGTTCTGCAAGAGAATATGACCTTCTGCTGCGACCTCTTCTTGGGCTCTCACGAAACCAAGCGGGGCATCCGTATTGAGGACGTAATTCGCATCACCAAGGACGGCGTTGAAAACCTCACCAACTTCCCCTGCGAAATCTTTGAAATCCAGTAAAATATTTTTCAAAGGGCAACCCGCACAGGGTTGCCCTTTGTGCTGCAAAAACCCCTGTGCCCAAAGAAGGACACAGGGGTTTGCTTATTATAAGGCAGCCAAATCAACGCGAACCTGTTCCCAGAACAGGGAGTCTTCCACAATGCGGTCATCCAGCTCCCAGAAGTGATTCATCACATCCTCGCGGCGCAGACCGCTCTGCATAGTGGTCTCCAGCCACTGCCGCAGCTGGCTTGCCTCAATTGTGCAATCGGACTTAAACAGCGCGGGGGTGTCTACCAGTGCGCTGAGCAGGTTTGCAACCACAGGGGACTGGGGATTGGATACGTTCAAAGTGCACACAATCAATGTGCCCGTGCCCACCTGTACAGAGAACAGATGGCTGAACTTTCTCAAAGTGTCCTCATCAATAAAGTGCTTGATGCCCTGACTCAAGCCCTTCATACGGTCACGGACAGGCTTGTCAATGCCGGAGAACAGCTCGGTAACAGCGAAGGGGCAGGAGTCCAGATTCACCTTCGTGCCGGCCTCCAGCAGGGGCTGCAGGTTCATATCGAAGTAACGGCCGGACGCCAAAACCTTCTGCAGCTTTTCGGAGGAAATGATGCCGCCCAGATTGCTGCCCCGGTCCCAAATACAGGGCTTGAAGCGCTCCAGCGCCCCGGGCATCTGCCAGGTGTTCCGCTCTGCATCGTACTGGTAGAACAAAACCACGGTCTTACCGGCATCCAAATCGGAAAAAACATTTTCATCCAAGGTATCTGTGAAAACTGTGCCGGAAGAAGCAGTTCCTTGCTGCAGCCAAGTTTTCAGCGCGCCGTCCTGCAGCCGCAGCTGGGGGAGCTTGGTTGCCTGCTTTACAGGGTAGAACCACAGCTTCCACTGGTTTTCTACACAAATATCACCGCTGACAAATTCAGCCCGGAGATTCCGCATCTGGGCAGAGCCGTTGGGTGTGACGGAAATCTTGACGGTTGCCAGCTTCTGCAGACCGCCGGCCAGCATAAAGTCGCGACCGTCGTAAACCAGCTCATCGTCCAGCCACAGCTTGTAATCGCCGCGAATCTCCGGCTGGGCAAGGAAGTCAGAAGCGTACAGGTCTGCGGTGATGGCGGCGTTGTCATAGGCAATCTCGTCGCTTAAATCAGCCAGCAGAACCAAGTCGTCATTCATCTGACGGAACCACTTGCTGTCAATGTTCTTGTCATCGTCAAAGCAGTCCACAATACCGTTTCTGTTCTCGTATTTCAGACAATCGGAGAACTGCAGCATTTCAAAGCCGCACAGGTGAGAAAGCCGCATTTCTTCCAGATAAATCTTCATAGCCATATTCTTCCACAGGAAAGAACCCTGCTGATAATCGGGCAGGCGGTCAGCCAGTCCTTTTCGTTCAATCAGCTTAGGCATCTCGGTCATAAAGGCGGGCTTTTTAATGTTGTGCTTTTCCATATACGCAGGACCGACCTTGGCTGCAAACGCATCGAACTTGTCATTCAGCGCCTGATAGTCGGGAATATCAATGTAGTGCATTGCCTCGTGGGCAAGCACAGGACGCAGGGGCGTAGCCTCCCGGCGGATTTCTACCTTACCGGTGGCGGTGCTTGCTTCTGCGGACATAGGTACTTCATAGGCAGAGCCGTTGAAATGCCAGCACACATCGGATTTGAACATATCCTTGTGGCTCTTGAAGGGGAAGAAGTAAGCGATATGCTGACTGAACACATCGGCGGTGGTTCTGTCGTATTCGCCCCAGCCGGAGTTATCCAGCACCAGCTTGGAGGGAGCTAAGGTTTTACCCTCGTTGTAAAGTCTGCGCACCTCGGGATAACGACCGGAGTTGTGCATCTCGTTACCGATGCAAATGACAGCTAGCGAGGGGCAGTTGCGGTATTTCTCAATGGTACCCAGCCATTTTTCGTTGTTTACGGTGAAATTGATCTTATTGCCCTGGGCATCGCGCTCGTAAACATAGCCGATTTCCAGATGGACCAGCATACCCAGCTCGTCAGCTGCCCGCATAAAATCCTCGGAAGGAACGGTGCTGTGGAAACGCACGAAATTAAATCCGTACTTTTTCGCCTGCCGGATGTTTTTCAGCGCGGCTTCATAGTCGCTCTTTCCGGTCATATTGGGGTGATCGTGGGCGACAATGCCGCGGATATAGCCTCTTAAGTAGATGGGGGCATCGTTAAACAGGATCATCTTGTTTTGCACAGTCCGCAGAGAACTGTGACCGAAACGCACGGTTTCACCATCGGCTTCGATGGTGTAGAGGGTGGGCTTTTCTAAAGTCCACAGTTCCAAAGCAGAGGCGTCCAATGTGGTGCGGTAACCGTCCTCACAAGGGGCGCTGCCAAGGACCGGGCAGGAAACAACGTTGTTTGCGCTGTCGCGGATAGTGAACTCGCCCAAGGGCTTGGGTGTTACAACAAATAAAAGACCTGCTGAAGTGTTACTGTAAATATACATAACTGCCTCCTGAAAGTAGCAATAATTTCCTTGTAATTATAACATATTGCGGGGTAAGGTCAAGGCAAAGAGACTATTTTTTTCGAATTTAAGAATAAAGTGGCGGCCAACTGTCCATACTGTGAGGAAAAGGAGGGCAAAAATGGAAGTAAAGGATATTATGACCCGGGCAGTGGTGTCCATTCACCCCACAGAGAGCGTGGAGGTAGCCGCCAGAACAATGACACATTATAATATAGGTGTACTGCCTGTGTGTGCCAACGGCAGGCTTTGCGGCGTGCTGACCGACAGGGATATCGTTACCCGTTGCTTGGCAACCAACAGCCAGCCCGGAAAAACCCAAGTGCGGCAGGTGATGACCGAGCAGGTGACTACGGTGAAGCCGGATATGGATACTGCTGTGGCGGCGCACCTGATGGGACGGCTGCAAATCCGGCGACTGCCTGTGGTGGATGACGGAAAGCTCTGCGGTATGGTAAGCCTGGGGGATATGGCAATCCGGGAGGAAACTGCGCTGGATGCAGGAGACGCGCTGGCAGATGTCAGCAGTAATTTGCGCTAAATTTTCAGCAGATTTTGCACCCATTTTCCACATCAAAAAATAGTAGGAAAAAAAGTAAAAAAAGATGAAAAAACTTCTTGACAAGGTTGGTATGGTATGCTAGAATAATCAGGCTCACCGCCGAGCGGAGAGCGTATGTACCTTGTAAATTGAATAACGCAAAGACGAACAAGTAACACCTTGGACAATTATTAAAATG
>SVKL01000012.1 GCA_015068495.1 Oscillospiraceae bacterium
CGCGCACGATTGGAAATCGTGTATACCCCAAAAGGGTATCGAGGGTTCAAATCCCTCCTTCTCCGCCATAAAAATAACACCCGTCATTTGATGGGTGTTATTTTTATTATAGACAGCTGTGTGTGGGATTTGAACAAGTAAATGCAACAGTCCGGTGGACTGTTGCCGGCGACGGCTCGACGGAGCCGAACCTTTATTTTTCGCAAAGCGAAAAATGCAACAAATCCCTCCTTCTCCGCCATAAAAGAGCCACCCGATTGGGTGGCTCTTTTCTTTATTTTATTTTCTCAGTTAGCGCATCGTACAACGCCTGTGTTTCATCTGTATCCTTACCTGTTATAACCAGAATATGATCGTCGCTTTTAATCACTACGGCGCTGTCACAACGGTTATAGGCATACAGCGTATAATTGCCGAACTCCTCATTACGGAAATTACCCAAAGAAAGCCTTGCTGAGCCAAAGCCGTAATTCCGGCTGCCAATTTCAAAATCGTCCCGGAACTCCACAGTGTCAATGAATTCATATCCCACAACAGAAAAGTCTCCATAGGTTGCATCGATTTTCAGGCTATCTTCCGTAAATTCATATTGGATACTTCCCGTAAACATCAAAACTGTTGTGCCAATCAAAATTATGGGTAACACAATGGCGGTAATCCAAATACCAACCTTATCCCCTTTTGTCTTGGGAAGATTTGCATAAGAGATGCCTTGCGCTTTATGTTTCCGGTAAATGCTATAGGAATAAGCATAAGGAACGATAATCATAGTAAGAATCGTTGCCAAAAGAATACCGAGTCCCCATTTCATTGGCAGAAAAACTGTTGCCAGCATCAGAATACCGCCAGCAACCCAAATACGTCCTGCTAGTCTGTGGGTTTTATTCCAGTTTTCCTCATTGCAAAGTGTCCATTTGATTTTGATTCCTAAAGTACGGTTTTTCGATATTTTGGGCATATAATTGCCTAGAATAAGGAACAGAACACCAAAAATCACAAAAAATAACCAGAAGAAATCAGGACCGTCAGCCGCGGTTGACTTATAAATGATACAGTTAATCAGAACCGACAGCATAGGCATAATCCAGAAAACAACGCCCATTGCCTTTTGGTTTTTCTCACGATTGTTTTTATCGAAGTAGGTACAAAAAATGCAAATAAAATTGACTGCAAGGAAAATTGCTGGGATCCCGAACACAACAAAAGCCTTCCCGCTTGCACCGTCTGCCACACCGTCGGCACCCCAGTGGGTGGTAAAAGAATCGGGCAGCTTATCCCAAAACAGAATACCGTAAAGAATAGGCAACAAAGTTACAATGGAACCTAAAATAATCCGCTTTGTATTTTCCTTAAACCATTGTTTCATCGTTTTGATCTCCCTTCAAATCCTTAATCCAAAGCATAATTTCTTCTAAAACAGACACATTCAAATCATAGAAAATAAATTTTCCCTCCCGGGTATCCCGTATCAAGTCGGCATCCTTCAGCACCGACAAATGACGGGATATTGACGCATCTGTTACCGGAAAATGATCCGCTATCTCCCCTGCCGACATTCTGCCGCCTTTCAGCAAATTCAGAATCTCTCGCCGGATTGGGTCAGACAACGCTTTTAGTGTATGCTGCAGTCCCATTGTTCTCACTCCTTTAACATTTAACCTAATTGTTAATTGTAGTATATACCTTCCTATTTGATTTGTCAAGTAAAAAAGCAAAAAGACACAGCAAAAATTTTGCTGTGTCTTTTAAGTCAGCTGTTATGGTCTAATACGATTTTCAGCGCGGCTGCCACTGCTTGTTTGCGGATTTCCTCACGGCTTCCTGTAAAGAAGCAAGAAATGCTTTCGGTTACGGAGCTATCGGAATACCCAATATATACCGTACCCACAGGATTTCCGTACTCGTCTCCCCCGGGGCCTGCCAAACCTGTAACCGAAACTGCAACATCTGCCTGCAAGGTCTTGCGAGCGCCCAGCGCCATAGCTTCTGCGACCTCGGAAGATACTGCGCCATAGGTTTTCAGTAGCTGCGCATCTACATTCAGCACCTTTTCTTTCACCCAGTTGGTATAAGAAATGATACCGCCCTTATACACCTCGGAGCTTCCGGGAATCGCCGTCAGCGCTGCGCCAATACCACCGCCGGTACAGCTTTCTGCTGTTACCAACGTTTTTCCCTCAAGGGCTTTGAGTACATCACAGGTAAGGTGCATCATCATATTTCACCGTAATCTTTTCCACAGTTTCCAGTGCCTGCGCAATCAATGCCTCTCGGTCCAATTTTCTCTCTGCGTTTATCAGCTGACCGATAGTGGGCTTTGTTTTGGGGTGCTTCGGAGTAAATACCGTACAGCAATCCTCATAGGGCAAAACGGAGGTCTCCATTGTGCCGATTTTGCGGGCAATGGTAACAATTTCTTCCTTATCCATACCAATCAGCGGCATAAAGACCGGAATATCCACCACAGCGCCGGTAACCTGCATTGCCTGCATTGTCTGGCTTGCAACCTGACCAAGATTTTCACCGGTAATCAGCGCGCCGCAGCCATCCTCTTTGCCGATACGCTGAGAAATTTCCATCATAAACCGGCGCATAATCAGCGTGAAGAACTCCTCAGGACAGTTATCCCGAATCGCCTCTTGAATTTGGGTAAAGCCGACAATATTCACAGTCATTCTTCCGCAGTATCTCGTCACCAATCGCGCCAGCTCCATCACCTTGTCCTTTGCAAGCTGGGAGGTATAGGGATAGGAGAAGAAGTGTACACATTCCACCTCCACACCCCGTTTGGCCATCATATAAGCCGCAACCGGAGAGTCGATGCCGCCACTGAGCAGGCACATTGCCCTTCCGCCAACACCGGTGGGCAAACCGCCTGCGCCGGCTTCAGCCGGGCCGTGGACATAAGCAGCCAAATCACGCACTTCAACATAGACTGTGTACTCCGGCTTGCGCACATCCACTTTACAGTTGGGATGCGCCTCTGCCAGACGTCCGCCTATTTCCTGGGAAATTTCAATGGAATTCAAGGGGAAGCGCTTATCCGAGCGCTTGGATTCCACCTTAAAAGTAGCAGCGCAATCCAAATCGTCGCCTAAGTATTCCTCAATGGTGTCGTAAATCTTATCAATGTCCTTTTCGCAGGCGCGGCAACGGCACAGACGTACCAATCCGAAAATAGTGTGGCAGGCATCCCAAGCGCCATCCACGTCCGCATCATCATCCATCGGCTCTACATAAACTGTAGACTGCATCAAATACACGTCAAAATTGCCGTAGGCCTTCACGCGACGCCGCACATTCTGACGTAATTTATCCTCAAACTGGCGTTTATTTGCGCCTTTCAGCACAATTTCACCCAGCTTCAGCAGAAAAATCTCTCTCAAAACGCAATCCTCACTTTTTTATAGTTCTACTGTTCGATACTGAATGGCTTCCGCAATATGCTCCGCGGAAATCTGCGTGCTGCCTTCAATATCAGCAATTGTTCTTGCCACCTTTAGAATTCTGTCATAGCTTCTCGCAGTCAAACCAAAGGCATCAAAAGCCTGCTGCATAAGGGTTTCACTAGCCTCATCCAACTTGCAATATGTCCGCAGCTGCTCAGGACCCATACGGGCATTGCACATTCCGCTAAACTCGCCAAAACGTTTATGCTGACGCTCTCTTGCCCGATTCACACGCTGCTTAATTTCAGCAGACGGCTCAGCTTCCTTGCGGCGTCGCAGATCCTCGAAATTCACCGACGGCACTTCGATAATAATATCGATTCTATCCAAAAGCGGGCCTGAAATCCGACTGCGATAATTGTTTACTGAGGCCTCTGAGCAGGTGCATTTCCCGGAGGGGTCACCGTACCAGCCGCACTTGCAGGGATTCATTGCGCAAACCAGCATAAATTCCGCAGGATAGGTCACTGTACCGGAAACCCGGGAAATTGTAACCTGCGCATCCTCCAGCGGCTGCCGCATCATATCCAATGTATCTTTGTGAAACTCCGGCAATTCATCCAAAAACAGAACGCCCTTATGGGCAAGGGAAATCTCACCCGGTCTGGGATTTGTTCCACCGCCTGCAAGACCTGCATTGGAAACCGTATGGTGGGGACTGCGGAAAGGCCGCTGCATAACAAGGGGTGATTTTGCAGTTACCAGCCCCATCACGGAATATATCTGCGTCACTTCCAAGGATTCTTCCCACGTCATATCCGGCAGGATTGAGGGCAGACGCTTACTGAGCATACTTTTACCGGAGCCCGGAGGCCCAACCAAAAGAATGTTATGGCTGCCGGCAGCTGCCACCTCCATAGCCCGTTTCACATTTTCCTGACCCAATACATCCTTGAAGTCTAGAATTGTAGTTTCGCACTTTTCCGGCACCCAAATCGGCTCTTCTTCCAAGGTTGTCTCACCATTTAAGGCATCCACCAATTCCCGTACGGTATGTACCGGAATGATTGCCGGACCTCTCGCCAAAGTAGCCTCTGCTGCATTTTCAGCCGGCACATAAATAGTCTCAAAGCCGGCGCGTTTTCCGGCAATTGCCATTGGCAGCACACCGGAAATGGGACGAATTTGACCGTCCAGGCTAACTTCACCCAAAAAAGCGCTGCTGGATTTCGGTCGCTTTATTGCGCCGCAGGCAGACATAATGCTCAACAGTATCGGTAAATCGTAGTGCGTACCGGCTTTTTTCAAGCTGGCCGGCGCTAAGTTCACAGTGATGCGGCTGGATGGAAATTTCATTCCGCTGGTTTTCACCGCAGCGCGAACACGCTCCCGCGCCTCTTTCACGGCGGCATCCGGCAAACCTACGATATCAAAACCGGGTAAGCCGTTGGAAATATAACATTCCACCGAAATCGGGCTGCCCTGTATTCCGTTGACACCCATGGTGTTGACACTGCAAATCAAAAGGAAACCCTCCTTACGCAAACTTTCTTACATCATACCCCATTCCTGCAAAAAACACAATTCTTTTTTTCGGAGTAAATTTACAGAAGCTAACAAATTATACAAAAATATTTCTTATTTTTTCACAAATATCGCACCTTCTCACTTTACAAATTATTTTTTTAATGGTATGATATGTGGGTTAAAAATTGATTACTTTTAGGAGGTATTTCATTTTGGCAAGAAAATTCAAGACTATGGACGGCAACACTGCTGCTGCCCACGTCAGCTATGCCTTCACAGAGGTTGCTGGCATCTACCCCATTACCCCCTCCAGCCCCATGGCCGACTATGTTGACCAGTGGTCCGCTGCAGGTCGTAAGAACATTTTTGGCGATACTGTTAAGGTCGTCGAAATGCAGTCCGAAGCCGGTGCTGCAGGTACCGTTCACGGCTCCTTGGCCGCCGGTGCTCTGACCACCACCTATACCGCTTCTCAGGGTCTGCTGCTGATGATCCCCAACATGTATAAGATCGCCGGCGAGCTGCTCCCTTCCGTATTCCACGTTTCCGCACGTACTGTCGCTACTCAGGCGCTGAACATCTTCGGTGACCATTCCGACGTGTACGCCTGCCGTCAGACCGGCTTTGCTATGCTGGCTGAGTCCAATGTGCAGGAAGTTATGGACTTGGGTGCTGTTGCGCACTTGGCCGCTATCGAGGGCCGTGTTCCCTTCATCAACTTCTTCGACGGTTTCCGTACTTCCCACGAGATTCAGAAGATCGCTATCTGGGACTACGAGGATCTGAAGGAAATGACCAATATGGAGGCTGTGGCAGAGTTCCGCAAGCACTCTTTGAATCCCGAGCGCCCCGCAATGCGTGGCAGCCACGAAAACGACGACATTTTCTTCCAGCACCGCGAAGCCTGCAACAAGTACTATACTGCTCTTCCCGCAGTGGTTGAGAAGTATATGGCTAAGGTAAATGAAAAGCTGGGCACCAACTACCAACTGTTCAACTACTACGGCGCTGAGGATGCTGACCGCGTCATCATCTGTATGGGTTCTTTCTCCGATGTTGCTGAGGAAGTAATCGACTACCTGAACGCTCACGGCGAGAAAGTCGGCCTTGTGAAGGTCCGTCTGTTCCGTCCCTGGAGCGCTGAGCATCTGCTCTCTGCCATTCCCGCAACCGCTAAGAAGATCGCAGTTCTGGACCGCACCAAGGAGCCCGGCTCTCAGGGTGAGCCTCTGTATCAGGATGTTGTTATGACTTTGGCTAAGGCCGGCAAGAACGACATTACCGTTATCGGCGGCCGTTACGGTCTAGGTTCCAAGGATACCCACCCCGCATCTGTGTTCGCTGTTTTCGAGGAGCTGGCTAAGGATGCTCCCAAGCACGAGTTCACTTTGGGCATCGTTGATGACGTAACCAACCTGTCTCTTGAGGAGAAGGTCTCCCCCAACACCGCTGCAGAAGGCACCATTGAGTGCAAGTTCTGGGGTCTGGGCGGCGACGGCACCGTAGGTGCTAACAAGAACTCCATCAAGATCATCGGTGACCACACCGACAAGTACGTACAGGCATACTTCCAGTACGACTCCAAGAAGACCGGCGGTGTTACCGTATCCCACCTGCGTTTTGGCGACAAGGCTATCAAGTCCCCCTACTACATCAACAAGGCTGACTTCGTTGCCTGCCATAACCCCTCTTACATCACCAAGGGCTTCAAGATTGTTCAGGACGTAAAGCCCGGCGGCGTATTCCTGATCAACTGCCAGTGGAATCTTGAGGAGCTGGAGCACCATTTGGATGCCGCTTCCAAGCGCTACATTGCTGAAAATAATATTCAGCTGTACACCATCAACGCTATTGATCTGGCCATTAAGGTCGGTATGGGTAAGCGTACCAACACCATTCTGCAGTCTGCATTCTTCGCACTGGCAAAGGTTATGCCCAGCGAAGAGGCCATCGGCTACATGAAGGCTGCTGCTGAGGCTTCCTACCTGAAGAAGGGCCGCGACGTAGTTGACAAGAACTGGGATGCAATCGATGCCGGCGCTACCGCTTTCGTAAAGATTGACGTTCCCGCTGCTTGGGCTACCGCTGAGAATACTGCTGTTGAGCAGAAGCTGGAAGGTCCTGCCGCTACTGTTGCCGTTGCTAAGAATATCTTGGCTCCTATGGGCAAGATGAACGGCTACAGCCTGCCCGTTTCCGCATTTACCGATTTGGAGGACGGTCAGTTCCCCTTGGGCGTTTCCGCTTACGAGAAGCGCGGCGTTGCTGTTACTGTTCCCCACTGGGATGAGACCAAGTGTATCCAGTGTAACAACTGTGCATATGTCTGTCCCCACGCTACGATCCGTCCCTACGCTTTGACCGAGGCTGAGGCTGCTGCTGCACCTGCAGGCACTCGTTTGATCGACGTAAAGGCCGGCAAGGGCAAGGGTGTTTACAAGTACACCATGTCCGTTTCTCCTCTGGATTGTATGGGCTGCGGCGTCTGTGTTGGCGTATGTCCTGTTGGCGCACTGGCTATGGTTCCTCAGGAGCAAGAGCTGGCTGAGCAGGATGTCTTCAACTATATGGTTTCCAAGGTTGCTGAAAAGCCTGAGATGCAGGACAACACTGTTAAGGGCAGCCAGTTCCGCAAGCCTCTGCTTGAGTTCTCCGGCTCCTGCGCTGGTTGTGCTGAGACCTCCTATGCCCGTCTGGTTACCCAGCTGTTCGGTGATCGTATGTACATCTCCAACGCTACCGGCTGTTCCTCCATTTGGGGCGGTCCTGCTGCTACCTCTCCCTACACTGTAAACGCTGAGGGTCACGGTCCCGCTTGGTCCAACTCCCTGTTTGAGGACAACGCTGAGCACGGCTTGGGTATGTACACCGCACAGGCTGTTATCCGTGAGTCCCTTGCCAACAAGGTTCGCAAGGTAATGGAAGACACCAGCTGTGACGAGCGCAAGGCAGCTTGCCAGGCTTGGCTGGACACCTATAACGATGGCGAAGCTAACAAGGCTGCTACCAAGGCTTTGATTGCTAACTTGGAAGCTAAGGTTTGCTGCGACACTGTTGCTGACATTCTGGCTAAGAAGGAATATCTGTCCAAGAAGTCCATTTGGATCTTCGGTGGCGACGGCTGGGCATACGACATCGGCTTCGGCGGTGTTGACCACGTTTTGGCCTCCAACAAGGACGTAAACATCTTCGTATTCGATACCGAAGTTTACTCCAACACCGGCGGACAGGCCTCCAAGGCTTCCAACATCGGTCAGGTTGCTCAGTTCGCTGCTTCCGGCAAGGAAACCAAGAAGAAGTCTTTGGCTGAAATCGCAATGAGCTACGGCTATGTTTATGTTGCTCAGATTGCTATGGGCGCTAACCAGGCTCAGACCATCAAGGCCATTACCGAGGCAGAAGCCTACAACGGACCTTCCCTGATCATCGGCTACGCTCCCTGTGAGATGCACTCCATCAAGGGCGGTATGATGAACTGCCAGAGCGAGATGAAGAAGGCTGTTGACTGCGGCTACTGGAACCTGTTCCGCTTCGATCCCTCCAAGGAGACCGGCAAGTTCACTTTGGACTCCAAGGCTCCCAAGGATGGCTATCAGGAGTTCCTGATGAACGAGGCCCGTTACGCACGTCTGACCCGTGAGTTCCCCGAGCGTGCAACTGATCTGTTCGCTAAGAACGAGGCTGCTGCTAAGGAGCGTTATGAGCACCTGCTGAAGCTGGTTGAGATGTACAAGGACTAATCTCCTATAAATGATTAACCCACCCTCAGCAATGAGGGTGGGTTTTTACGGAGGAAATGATATGCTCTGCACTGTAACCGATATTCGTGGCGATTATGCCTATGTTAAGTATGACACTACAGGTGTTGTTTCCGAGGTAGCAATTGCGTTACTGCCTTTGGGTATCGACATAGGCGACCGATTAAAGTTTGAAGACTACGCGTTTACCAAAATATAAAAGGCGATGGATTCAATCCATCGCCTTTTTGTATTACTTATTTTTCTCTTTCTTATTCATTTTCTTAAGAAACTGCTTTTTCTTGTTGACTTCCCGCTTTTCTTTGAACTTGGAAGAAAGCTCCGGCGGCTGAGGCTGCAGTTTTTCTGCATCTATTTCAGAGCCCGCAAGCTTCTTGTTGGTCAGCTCTCTTGCCAGCGTATACACCACGGATACCACAGGAATCATCAAAAACATTCCGAACACACCCATCAGCTCGCCGCCGACAGCAACGGCAACCAAAACCCACATACCGGAAAGGCCCACAGAAGTACCCACAACACGGGGGTATATCATATTGTTCTCAATCAGCTGAAGAATCAAGAACATAGCCACAAACAGCACTGCCAAAACAGGATTTTCCACAAGGATTAGAAATGCGCCGATAACGCAGCCAACCCATGCACCCACAATGGGTATAAACGCAGTTACTGCAATAACAACGCTAATCAGCGGAACATAGGGCATCCGGAAGATTGCCATACAAACGGCAAAAAGCGTGCCTAAAATACAAACCTCTACACACTGACCGGAAAGGAAATTAGAAAATGTGGCATTTGTCAAACGGAGAATACGCACAATACCATCGGCAATTTTCTCCTTTATAAAGGCATAGAGAAGCTTTCTGCCTTGACGCGCCAAGGTTTCCTTTTGGAACAGACAGTAAACACTAAAGACGATTGCAATAAAACCATTGAACACACCGGTGAAAATACCGCCGATTGCAGAAATCGCGCCGCCGAGTATCGTGGAAACGCTGTTGCCGAATATTGCCAGACCATCCTTAACCAGGGAATCCCATTTGATATTTTCAAAATCAGTATTGGCCTTCAGCCACTCCAGCAGCTCCGGATTTTCATTCAAAAACTGCGTTGCTTTCTTTTGCACCTTCATAAAGAAATCGTACAAATTCGGAATCAGTGCGTTCACTGTATCAATAATTTGCGGAATCAGCAGCCAGAACACCAGCGCCACAACCAGCAAAAGAGCAATAAATGTCAAAACTACCGCAAGCACTCTTTTTGCGGTTTGATTACTGACCTTTTTAAGCAAGCCGTTCTCTATTGCCCGCATCGGAACATTTAAGATAAACGCCAAAACGCCGCCGAATACAAACGGCGCTATAATACCGGAAATAACCGAGATAAAACTCCGAACCCGCTCTGTATCGTGGAGTAACCAATAGAGCAAAATACAGCCAAATACACCCAGAAAAATCTGGCGAATCGTCTTCTTATTAAATTCCATTCAGAAATCGCCCCTTTCTAACAGGTCAGCAGCAAAATTAAGCTTTTCTTTTTTACATTTTATCCTTTTCCGCCTTTGGTGTCAAGCAGGTATATTTTTCACTTCCCAATCATATGTTTTTCACGGTAGGACACAGCAGGGAGGTAACCATATGGCAGATACAATTGAGGAAAGAGCCTGTGAGTTGGCTGTGTACATAATTGAGACCGGTGCTACTGTCAGAGCGGCTGCCAAGCATTTTGGCATATCGAAATCGACGGTGCACAAAGATCTTTCCCAAAGACTTCCCCAATGCAACAAACGACTATATCAGCAGGTACGTCAGATACTGGATGTAAACAAAGCACAGCGCCACATCCGGGGAGGATTGGCAACACGCAAAAAATATCAACAACAGAAGGCAAAATAAGCAACAGGGTCATCGGTATCGGTGACCCTGTTTATACTAGACATCATTACAAATATATGGTATTCTTTTGGCGGGGTGATTATATGTTTGACATCACGTTGATTACAATGGGAAAACTAAAAGAACCGTTTTACATCTCAGCAGCTGCCGAATACGAAAAACGCTTAAAGGGCTACTGCCAATTTCGTTTATTGGAGCTTCCCGAGGTGCGTCTTTCGGACGCGCCAACCCCTGTGGAAATTTCTGCAGCGTTAGAAAAAGAAGCAGAGGCAATTATTTCCAAAATTCCAAAAGGCGCGTGGTTTTGTGTCTTAACACCGGAGGGCAAAATGCTCTCCTCTGAAGCGCTGGCTTCCAAACTAAAGGACGTAAAGATTTCCGGCAAAAGCAGCGCCTGCTTTTTGATTGGTTCTTCCTTTGGTATGGCTTCGCGGTTAAAAGAAATGGCAGATTTTAAGCTGTCTATGAGTCCTATGACCTTTCCCCATCACTTGGCGCGGGTAATGGTTTTGGAGCAGCTCTACCGTGCCGAAGCAATTCAAGCCGGCAGCAAATACCATAAGTAAGCATTGTCAAAACTCGCCGCTTGCGTACATTACGGCGGACAGTGCGCAAAGGGGCGCCGTCTCACAGCGCAGGATGCGGCTTCCCAGCGTACAGATATGAATTCCCATATCCTTTGCCATTTCCACTTCCCGTTCCTCCAAGCCGCCTTCCGGACCTGTGAGTAAACTGATCGAAGAAAAACTTCCGTTCTCCAGCGCCATACGCAGCGTTGTGGCGCGTTCATTTTCATAAAAAAGAATTGCCTTGTCCGCTTCTGAAGCTCGCTGCAAGGCGGCGTGGTAACTATCCACCGTCAGTACCTTTGGGATTATTCCCCTGCCGGATTGCTCTGCTGCCGAAGCTGCAATTTTCTGCCAGCGCTCAAGCTTTTTGGCAATGCTCTTTTCATCCGGCTTGGAAACGCATCGGCTGCTGGGGAATGCAACGATTTCAAAAGCCCCCAATTCCGTTGCTTTTTGAATCACGTGCTCCAGCTTATCCCCTTTGGAAAAGGCCATATAGACACTTACGCGTACCTTCGGTTCCGAGGCAGATGCCTGTCTATGCTTAACCACCAGCGAAACCTGTCCGTCACTGAAATCGCTGATTGTGCAGAGGCACTCCTGTCCCAAGCCATCGCATACAAGCACTTCCTCGCCGCACTTCAATCGCAACACCTTTGCGTGAGCGGCATTTTCTCCTGTCAGCACAAAGAAATTTGATTGCATTTCCTCCGGTTTTACAAAAAAACGCGCCATAATTTGACCTCACATTTCTTTTTTCCTATATATAAATTTATATCACACCGCAAGTAAAAAAACAACAAAAACCGTATTCCAATACATATTGACAAATCGGAATGTACAGGTTATAATGTTTTAGCAATTGCGAGAGTGTTGGAATGGTAGACAAGCACGTTTGAGGTGCGTGTGGTTACGCCGTGTGGGTTCGAGTCCCATCTCTCGCACCAAAAAGAAACGACAATTTTCGACAAGAAAGTTGTCGTTTCTTTTTGTTCTTTTCACTTTTCTCTTTTCATTCTTCTCTCTTCTCTAAAATTGTCGTTTCCAGAGAAAAGATAAGAGAGTAAAGAGAAGAGAAAAGGTAGCTTTGCTTCGCAAAGCATTGATTTGAATAACGAATTATGATATAATACATTCAGAGGTGATGATGAATGAACAGTCCTTTGCTCGATAAATCCCTCGATTTTGCAACACAAATCGTATTGTTTTATGAAGAGTTTTCCAAAGCGAAAAAAGATACCACTATCGCCAAACAATTGCTTCGTTTCGCGACAAGTGTAGGTGCAAATATAAACGAAGCAGTTTACGGTAACAGTAAAGCTGATTTTATATCAAAACTACATATTTCCCTTAAAGAAACAGGAGAAAGTATTTATTGGTTGAAACTCCTTAAAAACACAAAGCTTGTGAATTATGATTTTGATAGCTTACTCTCGCTTGCTGAAGAAATTAAGAGAATGCTTATTGCATCCTTGAATACTGCAAAGGAGAACGGCAAATGAACAAATGGATTGTTGAAGATTGGGCTTTTGATGTAGAAGTAATTGACGGAGAAGCAAAGAATTGCAGACTTGGATTAGAAAAGGGAGACGTTTTTCATTTTGAATACGAAACACCTCAAAGCTTTTGCCCTCGAGCTATGACGGAAATTTATACTTGGTGTGAGGTAGTTAGATGTGGCGGTGACTTTACATACAGAGGTGCAGAAGATAAATTTAAAATAGAAATTTCTTGTCCGTGCCATTGTTTGCGATTTTGTCTTACCGCTGTTCCTATAAATAGGGATGAAAATGGAAACTATATTAACAATAGCAAAAATTCTAACTAATGAACTGTGAGAGTTCGAAGTCATACACAAAACAAGATAAAATATCTTTTTCGTAGCCCATAGCCAACAAAAGCGAGACCCCGTTTGGGGCCTCGCTTTTATTCTTATTGTAAGGAATGGACTCGAACCGATTTAGATGCAACAGTCCAATTTACAACAGGTTTCTTACGGCTTCCAATCGAAATCTTTTTCCAGCGGAAAGATAGGACGGCGCACCTTCTTATATTCAATCAGCTGTATACTGGCTGTGTTGATTCCCGGTGGGTCAGTTGCAACAATTCCTTTGGCCCGCGGCGCAAAAAAGCCCTTGAAGTGAACGCTTGATTTGAGGCAAATGAGCTTGTATTGGTTTATATCAGCTCCGGTCATTAGGAATACACGATCATCAAAATTCTGGTGCGGCAGGTTTTCGGTGACGACAACCTCCACATTGCCGATGCGTATACGAGCGCTTTTTCCATAGACCAAATGGAATCCGGTGTAAATAGGAGCGACAATCCACGCATTACCATTGCTCAAATTCAGAACCTCGGCGTTTTCAAATTCGATAGGTTCACCGTGCATATTGTCGGTTTTCCCGCCCAGGCGACCGGAGAATGTGCCGCCGACACCCGCAGCGTGCGCTGCGCGGGCGGTTTCCGGGTCAACGATAGACCCAAAGATGGTAGCCGGCATATTGCGCTTAAGCAATTCACGGCAAAGATAAGTGCCGTCACCCGGAGTGCCGCCTCCCGGGTTATCGGAAGACTCATTGATAACAACATAACCTTCTCCCGGCTGCTCAAGAATTTCAAGAGCCTTATCGATGGCTTCACCCGGCATCAAGCCGCGATACAAAAGTTTTTCACGGTTTTCCCAAATCCACTGTCCAAGAACTTTGGCATGTTTTTCTGGATCCTGCTCAGCAACAACAGTAATAGAAATCCCTGTATCCGGGACATCTGCATAGGCGAAGCCGTGAAATAGTGTGGCATCGATCAAACCGTTCTGCTTGGCGTATTCAGCAACGTGGTCGGCAAATTCCTTCATCGGCAATTCCATAGTGCAGCAAACAGCCTGTGGCACAATAACAGGAACCCGACACAGCGCCTGCTGTGGCTTAATTTCTCCCTTAATTGTGGCAATTAGCGTGCGCAGTGCCTTGCCTGCGATTTCCGGAAAATCAACGTGCGGATATGTCTTGATACCCATTAGTATGGTGGACATCTCAATCATTTCCCGTGAAATGTTGCCGTGCAGGTCGAGGCAAACGGCAATCGGCATATCACGACCTACAACATCGCGAACAGCCTTTAACGTAAAAGCTTCAAGGTCATCACAGGTTTCGCTGGCACCGGCACCGTGTAGTCCCAGTGCAATACCTTGGAACTCACCAAGATGCTTTTTGATTTCATCTACCAGTATGCTGACAGCTTCGTCGCGGGTCTTGTCGAACATAAGCGGTCCTGCATTCCATAGCACGACAGCAGGAATCATTTCAATCCCTAATTCGCGACCGGCGCGAATAAAACCGCCGGCCATATCGGCGACATTTTGAAAATTTTCAATAACTTCCTCACCAACGCTATAGCCACCCGGCATCCAACGCTTTAGGTCGGTACGTTCACTGGACAGTGTGTTGGCCTCAAGACCGATTTCCGCAAACAAAATTTTCATAAACCGTACTCCCTTGTGCACAATTTGTTATAATCGCTCCTTTATTATACGTTTCCACAATTTTGTTGTCAATGTGCATCCGATTTATAAACTCTCAAATGCAACAAAAGAACACCGCCCGACAGGTGGTGTTCTTTTTACTGTTATATTGCGAAATGATACGTTGCCTGTGCGTTCAACAGACTATATACCTTTATCACGCAATGCAAACAAGGTAGTGGAAACGGATTTTCCGCTGTAACGAATCTCGATCTCGGCATCCTTTTCACATTTCACTGTAATCTCAGGCACTTGCGTATCGTCTGCGCGGGCTTGACACATCAGCGAAATGGTCTGATCTCCAAAGGGCAGTCTGTCTATACCGTGTTTTTCTGTGCGGTTAACTGTCCAAATAATTTTGTTTTCAGCTGCATTGATCTGTATGCCAAAGACAAACTCAATCAAAACAGCAATGGGCACAAGTCCTGTCCAACCCACAAAATCCTTTCGCTCGGAACCCGGTTTGCCTACAAACTCAGGCTGATAGGTCTCCCAGAGGGTATTGGTCTCTTTGAAGCAGGCGAGGATGTTCTCCAAGTGATTCAGCGCGATATCGTATGCAACCCTGTCGTAGCCGTTCTTTTGCAGACCGGAGAGCACCATATAGGTGGTAGGCGCCCATACGCCGCCCCGCCAATAGCCGCCGGTGGGGTCATAGTTCACATTATCCGCAGACAGAGCCGGCACTCTGTGAGGGCGATTGAACATCGTCTTGTCTTCCAAATGGGATACCATTTTCTCAAGGCGATCACCTTTCACAGAGCCGGACAGAAGCCCCCAATAGGGTGCAACGCTCTTAACACCGTTGAGCTGACCGTTTTTCAGCAAATCGTAATAATACCCGGTATCCTCATCCCAGAGATTATCATTGATATAGCTGTTTAAGCGCTCTACTTCCTCTTCCAGCGCCTGAATGTTTTCGGTGTCCCCAATCTCTTTTGCAAACAGAATCAGGTTCTCAGCGCTTAGAACTGCCTGAAAACAGGCATCGATCCACACCATATGACCGTGGGAGTACATACTTGCCGCATCATAGGTATTTTCTACCTTGCCGGTGTAAAAACGGGGAATATTATCCATTCCGCAGCCCCAGCCGGAGCTCCAATATGTACCGTCCCGCCACGTCCGATACTGCTTCATCCAATTATGGTACGCAAGCAACGGATAGTACACCTTTTCAAGCCGGGACTTATCTCCTGTGAATTTATAATACTCCCATTCTGCCCAGCCCATAATATTCGGGCCGGTGCTGACAGGGTCATATCTTGTGAATGCATCTCCCCCGTTATGTTCAAAAATAGAACGGGAGATAAAGCCATCCTTATGCTGTCTGGCATAGAAATTATCCAGCGTTTTTTGGAAGTTAAATGCTTTTACGCCGTATTTTGCAAACAGCATAATAAAGGACGAATCCCACATAAAGATAGCGCCGTTAAATGCAGTATCGATAAAATTAGATACAAAGCCGCTGCCTTCAACCGGCTGCATAATATTTCCAAAGGCAATTTCCCACGCCTTGTTATAGCAGGCAATCGCATCCGGGTGTCCATCCCATATAATCTCCGGCAGAATATCCTTTGCCGTCTCATAACGCGGCGGTTTCTCATTTTCCGCCTGCATATTGATAAAACAATTCTTGTCCACATTGCTCTCGGGAACATACCCGATGGTTTCATTGGGCTGATAGGTTTTTCTCATTGGAGAACTCCCTTTCTGTAATTTAGTATTATCTATACTATAGTTTATGACGGGGCGAAAAGCAAGTATATTTACAATAGCTTTCCGACAGTTTTCGTGTTATACTATAAAAAACAAAGGAGGACAGCGCTATGGAGCTTATAAACGGACGTCCGACAGATACAACCGGACGGCTACCAAAAGAATTACGTGTATATGATTTTCTGGACGCATTGGAAATTACTTATCAGCGCGTAGACCACGAGCCTGCAATGACAATGGAAGCCTGCGTGGAAATTGACAAGGCGATGGGTACAACAATGTGCAAAAACCTTCTGCTTTGCAACCGGCAGAAAACTAACTTCTATCTGCTGTTAATGCCCGGCGAAAAAGTATTTCAGACGAAAGAGTTATCCGCTCAGCTGGGGGTCTCCCGTCTTTCCTTTGCGCCGGCAGAGCCTATGGAGGAATTTTTGGACATTACGCCCGGATCATTGAGTGTGCTTGGTCTTATGAACGACAAAGAAAAGAAGGTGCGGCTTATTATTGATTCGCCTGTCTTGAATGACGAATACATTGGTGTACATCCCTGTATCAATACATCCAGTCTAAAGCTAAAAACAGCCGACTTAATAGACAAAATCATTCCTGCAATGGGGCACGAGCCAACCATTGTTCATTTGCCATAATAAAAAGCGGTGCTTTGCACCGCTTTTATTCTTTAATTGCATCGATGATTTCAGACCCATCCTTCAAAACGATATGTGGCTTATCGCCAGATTCTTTCAAGATTTCTTCTGTCGTTTCACCGCTCATAACAAGAATACCGGTAATACCGGCGTTCAAGCCGGATTTGATATCGGTATAAATCCGGTCACCTACAACTGCTGTTTCCTCTTTGGAATAACCGTATTTTTTCATTGCAAGCTCCGGCATTAGCGGACTGGGCTTCCCTATCACTACCGGACGCTTTCCTGTTGCATTATAGATCATATCGCAAACACTGCCGCAATCCGGCACACTGCCAAATTCCGTTGGGCACACATAGTCCGGATTGGTAGCAATATAGGGAATTTGCGGGTTAGCCATCAGCAATCTGCATACATCTTCCAGCTTCTGAAAGGTTAGCTCCGTATCAAACCCCATTACAACACATTCAACCTCATCCAGCTTTTGGGTAACCGCAAAGCCCTCCCGCTGCAATTCTTTTATTAGGGATTGTGTACCGCAGACATAGAGCCTGCGGTTAGGGTGATTACGCTTCAAATAATAGGCTGTGGCTTGGGAAGATGTGATAAAATCCTCTCTCGAAGCAGATATGCCCAATTTCTTCAGTTTTTCCACATAATCTTCCACGCTTTTGGAGGAATTATTTGTCATAAATAAATATTTTCTGCCGGTGGCGCGGAATGTGTTCAGCAGTTCCAACGTGAAATGGAATAACTTATCGCCCAAATAAAGTGTGCCGTCCATATCCAGCAAATATAGCTTGATACTTTGCAACAATTCCTGTTCTGTCTTACTTCTCATAATAGCTCACTTAAATCCTCCAGCACACCCAAATCCCACGCCAAGCGGGACAGGACATACTTATCGCGAATATCCTTTGTGGCCAAGAAGGTCAGTCTTGCTGTTTGGGAATCCACATTGATTGCGCTAAGGTCTTTGGGAATACCAATGGTATCCAATATCGTGGCTATAGTTTCAAAGCTAGGTAGTTCCTCGTTTAGAATTCTTAGGATTTCATCCCAGTTCTGAATGATTTTATCCAACCGTTTCAAATGGGTATACTTATCGTATTTTTGTTCCAGTTCCTCCTGGGCAATCATTGTTTCTGCGCTGCTTCCCAAAAAGGCTCTTAATTCCTGTTTCCAAGCCTCATAGGAAAAACCATTCACAAAGTCAATTGCTTTTGTTGCATCGGGTTTTAACGTACGCAGCGCATCATAGAGTTTTGCTGCCAACAGAGTGCCCCACGCGCATTGGATTCCGTGGGTTTCGGTTTGCGTTCCGAACTGCAAGCCCCGCATATCCCAGATATGGGAGAAATAGTGCTCCACACCGGAAGCAGGGCGAGACATTCCTGCATAGGACATTGCGACGCCGCCATAAACCAAGCCTTCAAACACAGCCTCTACTGCCTTGTCATCTCTACGCAGCAGCCCGTCAGCATTATCCACACACTTTTTCAGCGCATTGCGCACCATTTCAGCAACAGCCTCACAGTAGTATTCTCCTGTTATTAAATGGCTGATTCTCCACTCTGCTATGCTGACATATTTGGCAAGCATATCGCCCAGACCGGATTTCAGCATATGGATAGGCGCATTTTTCAGAATGTCCGTATCGCCAACGATAATATCTGCGCAACGGTATTTTAGCGAAACCTTCAAGCCGCTGCGTTCCATAGACGATGTATCCGAAGCATAGCCGTCCATAGAAGGGGCTGTCGCTACAATAATATATTTCTTTCCGGAAATGCTGCTGAGGATTTTGCCTATATCATTCATCACACCGGAGCCAACAGCAATAATCACATCGCAGCTGCTATCAAAATGCAGAATCGCCTCACCAACAGCCTTTTCATCAGGTACTACATGATCATGCGGAAAGCTATAGGCGGCATATGGAATATCTGAACGGGATAACAGGGCACAGACTTCATCTCCCGCAGCTGCAAAGGTATTTCTATCCGAAAGGACAAAGGGTTTTGTGCCACCGAGTATTTTTATATAATCAGGAAGCTTTTCCAAAGCACCTTTTCCCACGGCTAGTTGCGTAATACTATCTGTGTGAGCTTTGCCGCAAGCACACATCTGTGTACCTAATAAATTTAGCACAAGAGTCCCCCCTACATTATTGATTTTTGTTTTTTATCGTGGTACTATTATACTAACCGCACAAAGGAATGTCAAACGAACCAATTTGACATTCCTTACTATATTGTTATTAGGATTATTTCAGAGAGAAGGTATTTCTATGGCTGCTCACAGTATACGCCTTAGAAAAAAGCAAGACGTAGATATGACGCAAGGTGGCATTATCGGACATATTGTCCGTTTTGCTATTCCTCTTTTGGTCGGTAATCTGTTTCAACAGCTCTATAACACTGTTGATACTTGGGTCGTTGGTAACTATGTAAGCAACGAAGCATTTTCAGCCGTTGGTTCAGTTGCGCCTATTGTAAATATGCTGATTGGCTCATTTATGGGGCTTGCATCCGGCGCCGGTGTTGTTATCAGCCAGTATTACGGAGCGGGACGAAATGACAAGGTGCAGGATTCCGTACATACCGCCATCACAATGACACTGATCTTAACCGTATTCTTTACAGCCATTGGTCTGTTAATTACCCCGTATATGGTAGGCTTAACAGAACTGCACGAGAATTCTGTTGATGATGCTGTTACTTATCTGACTATCTATTTTGCCGGTATGGTAGGGCTTATGCTCTATAATATGGGCGCCGGTATATTAAGAGCCATCGGAGACTCCAAAAGGCCGTTCTATTATCTTGTTGTCTGCGCCGTTCTCAATACCATATTGGACTTGGTATTTGTTATTGTTTTCCATATGGGTGTAGAGGGTGTCGCCCTTGCTACTATTCTTTCCCAGGCGGTATCCGCAGTTCTTGTGATGATTACACTGCTTAGAACGGATAGCTGTGTAAAAGTGCAAATTCGCAAGCTTAAAATTGACTGGTCTATTCTGAAAAAAATATTGTTTGTTGGCATTCCTGCCGCACTGCAAATGGCAGTTACCGCCTTCTCCAATATTTTTGTGCAATCCTATATTAACTATTTCGACACCGGTCTCCCCTCTCCTGACTATATGGCAGGTTGGACCGCATACTTGAAAATCGACCAGCTTTTGTTCTTGCCTATGCAGTCTATATCCTTGGCAACCACAACCTTTGTGGGACAAAACCTTGGCAAAAATCAGGTGGAGCGGGCAAGAAAAGGCGTCACACAGGCAGTTATCATTTCAATGACTGCAACTGCCGTAATGATGATTCCGGTATTGATTTTTGCGCCTTCTATTGTAGGTTTTCTCAACAGCAAGCCGGAGGTTATCGCTAACGGCACACTGTTCCTCAGGTGGCTGACACCTTTTTACATCATCTGCTGCTTTAATCAGATTTATGCCAGTGCGCTCCGTGGCGCGGGCAACAGCAGAGATTGTATGTTTATTATGCTGGGATCTTTCGTTCTCTTCCGCCAAGCATACCTATTCTGTATGGCTCGGATTTGCAACGAAGTAATTCCCATTGCTATGAGCTATCCTGCCGGCTGGCTTGTGTGCAGCGTGATTACCGCAATTTACTACCATAAGGTCGCCTTGGGAAAGACAAGATTGGTTGAAGATACCTAAAAGACAACAAAAAATGGAGCGGATAAATCCGCTCCATTTTTTATTATAAGAATTACTTCAGAGCCTCTTCCACAGCAACAGCCACGGAAACGGTCATACCGACCATGGGGTTGTTACCAGCGCCCAGGAAGCCCATCATCTCAACGTGAGCGGGGACGGAGGAAGAGCCAGCGAACTGAGCATCACCGTGCATACGGCCCATGGTATCGGTCATACCGTAGGAAGCGGGGCCAGCTGCCATGTTGTCGGGATGCAGGGTACGGCCGGTGCCGCCGCCGGAAGCGACGGAGAAGTACTTACGACCGGTCTCCATGCACTCCTTCTTGTAGGTGCCGGCAACGGGATGCTGGAAGCGGGTGGGGTTGGTGGAGTTACCGGTGATGGAAACGTCAACACCCTCGTAACGCATGACAGCAACGCCTTCGCGGACATCGTCACAGCCGTAGCAGTTAACGGCAGCACGCTCGCCCTTGGAGTAGGGGATGCGCTCAACGATCTTCAGCTCGCCGGTGTAGTAGTCGAACTGGGTCTTCACATAGGTGAAGCCGTTGATACGGGAGATAATCTGTGCAGCGTCCTTGCCCAGACCGTTCAGGATAACACGCAGGGGCTCCTTACGAGCCTTGTTAGCGCTCCGTGCGATACCGATAGCGCCCTCAGCGGCAGCGAAGGACTCGTGGCCAGCCAAGAAAGCAAAGCACTTGGTCTCATCCCGCAGCAGCATAGCGCCCAAGTTACCGTGGCCGATACCAACCTTACGGTCCTCAGCAACAGAGCCGGGGATACAGAATGCCTGCAGGCCAATACCGATAGCCTCAGCGGCCTCAGCAGCGGTCTTAACGCCCTTCTTCATAGCGATAGCAGCACCAACGCAGTATGCCCAAGCAACGTCCTCAAAAGCGATGGGCTGAATGCCCTTAACGATTTCATAGGGATCAAAGCCCTTAGCAGTACAGATGTCGCGGCACTCCTCAACGGACTTCAAGCCATACTGAGCGAGGACACCGTTGATTTTGTCAATTTTTCTCTCGTAACCTTCAAACAAAGCCATTGTATGTTCCTCCTTCTCTTATTCGTGACGGGGGTCGATGTACTTGGCAGCGTCAGCAAAGCGGCCGTAGGAGCCCTTCGCCTTCTTCAGTGCCTCGTTGGCATCGTCGCCCTTCTTGATGAAGTCCATCATCTTACCCAAGTTAATGAACTCGTAGCCGGTGATCAGGTTATCCTCGTCCAGAGCTAGACGGGTAACATAGCCTTCTGCCATTTCCAAGTAACGGGGACCCTTTGCAGCGGTAGCAAACATAGTGCCAACCTGGCTGCGCAGACCCTTACCCAAGTCCTCCAGAGATGCACCGACAGCCAAACCGTCCTCAGAGAATGCGGACTGGGTACGGCCATAAACGATCTGCAGGAACAGCTCACGCATAGCGGTGTTGATAGCGTCACACACCAAGTCGGTGTTCAGAGCCTCCAGCAGGGTCTTACCGATCAAAATTTCGGAAGCCATAGCTGCGGAGTGGGTCATACCGGAGCAGCCCAGTGTTTCCACCAGAGCCTCCTCAATGATACCCTCTTTAACATTCAGGGTCAGCTTGCAGCAGCCCTGCTGAGGTGCACACCAGCCGATACCGTGGGTAAAACCGCTGATGTCAGAGATTTGCTTGGCCTGTACCCACTTACCCTCTTCGGGAATAGGAGCGGGGCCGTGATAAGCACCCTTGGCCACGGAGCACATATGCTGTACTTCTGCACTATAAATCATGGCAAATTTTCCTTTCTTTGTAAAAACGGTGTTCCGTCTTCATATTTCGCAAATATTATAATAGTTAAGCGACAAAATGTCAATTAAAAACAAATGGTATGTAATAGAAAAATTCAGCCATACTAACCCTATCATCAAAAAAGGAGGATGCAAAAATGGATTGTAAAGCAAACAAGAGCATTGAATGTACCGTTCATCAGTGCGCTAACCACTGTCAGGACTCCAACTATTGCGCTTTGGATCGCATTTTGGTTGGCACACACGAAGGCAACCCCACTATGGACCAGTGCACCGACTGTATGTCCTTCCGCAAGAAATAATTTCTTAGGGACACGTTTCAAACGTGTCCCCTTTTTTCTAGACATAAGAAAAAGAATATGTTAAAATGTAAAAAAATCCTTGAGGAGTATACATTATGGAACATCAAAAACTTTGCGGCTTGGAGCCACAGGCTGTATTTTCTTATTTTGAAAAGCTGTGCTCCATCCCCCACGGTTCAGGAAACACAAAGCAGAGCAGCGATTATTTGGTGTCCTTTGCGAAAGAGCACAATATTCGCTATGTGCAAGATGAACTGAATAATATCCTGCTGTTTGGCGAGGGAACTTGCGGATATGAAGATCACGCGCCGGTAATCATCCAAGGACATATGGATATGGTCTGCGAAAAGGATGCCGACTGCCCCATCAATATGGAAACCGACGGGCTGGACATTGCCCACGACGGAAGCTATGTTTATGCCAAGGGCACAACCTTGGGCGGCGATGATGGTATTGCTGTTGCCTATGCCTTGGCTCTGCTTGCAGATAAGTCTATCCCCCATCCCCCACTGGAAGTGATTATCACTGTAGACGAGGAAACCGGAATGGACGGCGCTACAGGCATTGACCTGTCTGCTTTGAAGGGACGTACAATGCTGAATATCGACTCTGAGGAAGAGGGTATTTTTACCGTCTCCTGTGCAGGCGGCGCAAAAGTCACCGTGTCGATGCCCATCACCCGCCGGGCAGTTTACGGTCCTTGCGTCAAGCTGACAGTAGAGGGCTTGCAGGGCGGTCACTCCGGTGTGGAAATCCATAAAAATCGTGCCAACGCCAACAAGGTTATGGGTGAATTACTGGGCCGCGTGCAGAAGCTGATGCCGGTATGCATCACCAAGCTGGAAGGCGGCGCAAAAGACAATGCAATCCCCCGATCCTGTGAGGTAACCTTTGTTGCGCTGGGTATGTACATTGAGCGAATCAACGAGATTACCGAGCAACTGCAAAAGGAAATCCGTGAGCAATTTGATGAGCCGAATGTAGTTATTCGTGGCGATGACGTGGACGCTTTGGGCGGCAATGCCTTGACAAGCGAATGCTCCGCAAAGGTGATCGGTCTATTGAACGCTGCGCCCAACGGCGTACAGTCTTGGAGTGAGGATATCGAGGGTCTAGTGCAGACCAGTTTGAACTTGGGTATTTTGAAGCTGGACGATGCCCTGCATTTAACTTGGGCTGTGCGCAGCAGTGTGGAAAAAGAAAAAGAAGAACTACTGAACAAGCTGAAAGAGTTAGCCGCATTTTATGAATGCGCTTGTGACATCCGTGGCGAATACCCCGCTTGGGAATATAAAAAAGACTCCAAGCTGCGGGATACGATGGTCCGGGTGTATACGGATATGTACGGAAAGGCACCGGAGGTTGTGGCAATCCACGCCGGCTTGGAGTGTGGACTTCTCAGCGAAAAGCTGCCGGGTTTGGATTGTGTGTCTATCGGTCCGAATATGAAAGACATCCACACCAGTCGCGAGCGTTTAGAAATCGCTTCCACCAAGCGTACTTGGGAATTTTTACTGGAAGTATTGAAAGCGCTATAAAGAAAAGGCTCACATTAGTGAGCCTTTTCTTCTTATTAACCCCTTAATCCAAAACACGTCTTCCCTGCCGATTACTTTAAGCAAATACAAAATACTGCACAAAACAAGGATATATGCGCCTCCCCGTAAAAACGGAAGTCTGACAAATCCGGCAACGCTTATAGCGCCAGCCGTTGCTATAAGGGTTAGTGCAACGGCGGATATGGGAATTACCTTACCTGTCAGCTTTGTAAGTCTGCGGACACTGAGTCCAAAATTTAGTAGATGCGTAATCAGAAAGCTGAAGAAATACCCACCCATACCGTACTTTGGCAGCAGCAGATACAAAAACAAAACATCAAGCGCTGAGGTCAGTATATTGTACCGCACGCAGGCTGTCTGCTGACCTAAGCCTTTAATCATCGCGTCGGTAATAGCATCACAGTACAGCATAGGCGCAAGAAGGGCAAACCAACGCAGATATTTGCCTGCCTCTGTGTTATCATATAACCATCTACACAGGTCTTCCCCCAGCAAAAACAATAGCCCGCAAAAGAAACACCCATATAGCATCGCAAGCCGCAAGCTCCGTTTCGCTAAATACCGGATTCGCTTTTCACTGCCGGCAGCCGCACAACGGGCAAGCTCCGGAATCAGCAGTTCCGCCAAGCCAAACAAAATCGCCATTGGGAACATCAAAACCGGAAACACCATACCGCAAACAACACCAAAGGCTGCCAAAGGATTTCCAATGCTGCGGCACAGGGCAAGCCGCTTGGGCACCATTAAATTTTCTGCGGTAGATATCCCGGATTTTAAGTCATCGGCAAGAGCCAAGGGTACCGCCGTCTGCAACAGTCTGCGGCGAACAGATATGGCAGGCCCATACGGCGCGTCTTCGCGACACCGTAAATACAGCAGACACAGAAGCGTAAAACAGCCGCCCAATCCGCTGACCATCACGATAATTCCACAGGCTTGCACAGGGTCGCCGCGAAACAGAAGCTGCAGAAGCGCTATCGTTGCGGCCATCGTGATTGCCTGCTCCGCCACTTCGACAGCAGCCAATGTGCGAATTCTGTTAGCTGCCGTAAAGTAGCCCACCATCACACCTGTCAAGCAATTAACCGGCAGAAAAAAAGCAAACAGCCGTACAACGCCGGCGATCTCCGCCTCGCCAATCCAATTGGCTGCAACAAATGGCGCAATGAAAAACAGCAGCACCCCTACAGCACCGCTGCAAATGAGACTGTATTTCATACAGCCGGAGAGAACCCAACGGACGTTCTCCGGCCGTCTTTTGCCCAGTTCCTCAGCGGTTATGTACATCGTTGCCGTTCTGATTCCCGCCATACCGGCTGTTAAAGCAAGTCCCCCAACTGACAGCACCAGCTGCAAAAGTCCAATGCCGGCAGCGCCGATTTTTCCCGATAAATATACCTGAAAGCCGGTGGACACCAGCCGCAACAACAAATTTACGCCTGTCAGCAGAAGCGCATTATAAAATATCGGAAGCCTCTTACTCAAGAAAATCCCCCCTTGTCCAAGTCTATTCGGACAAGGGGAGATTTATTAACCTTTGTTGATTTCATTGCAGTATACTGCCAGCGGACACTCTGCGCATTTTGGAGAACGGGCAGTGCAGACTTCCCGCCCGAACAAAACTATGCGGTGGCAAAAGTCGCTGCTCTCCTCCGGCGGCAGAACAGCCCGGAGCTGCTTTTCCACTTTCTCCGGCTCTCTGCCCTTGGAAAGTCCCAAACGCTCGCAGATGCGCATACAGTGGGTGTCACAAACCACACTGCCCGGCACTCCGTAAAGGTCGCCCAGCAGCAAATTGGCGGTCTTTCGCCCTACGCCGGGCAGACGGAGAAGCGCTTCCATTGTATTGGGTACTTTTCCGCTATACTCTGTCAGCAGCATTTGGCAGGCAAGCACAATATCCTTCGCCTTTTGGCGAAAAAAGCCGCAGGAATGTATGTATTGCTCCACATCGGTTATATCCGCATTGGCCATAGCCTCCAAAGTAGGGTAAGCAGCAAATAGCGCAGGCGTAATCAAATTTACCCGGGCATCGGTGCATTGGGCTGACAGCCGCACAGCAATCATCAGCTCATAGTCTTTCTCATAATGCAGTGCGCATATGGCATCGGGATACCGTAATTTCAGCGCATCAATAATTCCGCGAACTTTGCTTTTCATACTATCACATCCTTTTATTTATTCTATCACAGAAAATCCGGCAAGAAAAGAGGAAATTCCAAGTAACAGGACAAACAAAGCAGAATATGATGTTGTATGCAACCGTCGGGTCATCTGACCCGCGTGGCTTTGGCGCGGTGGGGCTTCCCCACCGCCCGGCTTGGTCAGTACATATCCTCTTCCACAATTTCTGCTGTCAGCGCGGATATTTCATACGCAGTACGCTCCTGCGGACCGTCCTCTGTCAGCTTTGTGTAAATGCGGCTCTGCAATCGTCCGTGAATACAAATTACATCCCGTGTGTGACATTGGGATACCTCCTGCGCAATTCTCCCCCACAAAATACACGGTAAATAATCTGCCCTGTGGAAAGCTCTGGGTACCGCCAGCATCGCATCGCAGATTTCTCTGCCTAAGGGGGTCAATCGGTATGTGGGTTCCCGACATAACGGACCTTCCAGAATCACATCGTTTACCGGCTCCCCGTCTTCTGCTGTCAGGGAAGTCGCAAACACAAAAATCATCAAATGGCGCACGCCGTCGCTTCGCTGATTATGGGAACGCACCTGACCGGACACAGTAAGCATTTCGCCGGCGGTGGGGTCAAGCTGGAAGAGTAACTGTTCTTCCACAATCACAGGAAGTGTATCAACTGCACCGGAAAGTCGCGGAACTTCCAAGCAAAAACGGTAAAACCGCTTTCCGTGATTTTCGTGGGAAAATTGGGGGAGATTCTGCAACGTGCCCCGCAGCGTAATTGTGTTTGTTATATGTTCCATAGTACCACCTCATATTCCAATGTATGGAATAAGTCTATGTGGTAAATAAAAAATAAGACCAACGGGTTTCTTTTGAAATAGGCTTGACAAACCACCGCCACCGTGGTAGAATGGCTTGGCACAAAAGAATATTCTTTTGATTCGGAGTGATACCCAAGAGGCCGAAGGGGCTCCCCTGCTAAGGGAGTAGGCGTCTAAACAGCGCGCGAGGGTTCAAATCCCTCTCACTCCGCCAAAATCGACAGGTTTCAGCAGAAGCCTGTCGATTTTACTTATTACCTCTTCACTATTCACTTTTCACTACGGTCGATTTTAGCGGAAGTAATAGGTAACAGTGAATAGTGAAGAAGTGTAAAAAGTCCTCAGCCATTGCGCCATACTTACTGCCCCGCTGCTGATACTGCCTGTCAGCCTTTGCAAGCTGGGCGTAGTAGTCCTCCTCGGAGATCTGCTCCCGCAGCATCAGGCGGTAGAGCTTTTCCACCTTTATATCCAGCGGGTCGGTCATTCGCCAATCCCCGTACAGCTCCCGTTCCATCTCCATCTGCAGAATATCTTCCCGGGTGGGCGCGCCCAGCTCCTCTGCGTCCACGTCATTGCGAAGCGCCGCAGGCGCTGTGGCAATCCCCTGCTCCATCTGGGCAATATCTTCCTTCGTAGGCGCCAGCGCAACATCCTCACCGGTAATGCGATACTCCCCAGCAGGTACAACTGTCTGATCATTCCCACCAAGCGAAAATTTCTTATTGACATTTGGAGTAGAATCATCTATTCTATCAGTAGGAAGTGTTGCCGAGTTTTCGGTAACCGCAGCAAGTAAAGTCTGCGGGGCACTTCCTTTTTCTATTGCAAATGAGTAAAACCATTCTCCATCTGCGTTCTTCTTGACATCGATGTTCATATGGCACGGGATATATTCACCATCGTAACTCTTGTAAACAAGGTTTGTAAGGAAGTAATGATATTTTGTGACCCCATCATGCGCCGGATTGTCCGGCTTTGGGATTGCTTCCTTACTGTAGTTATATCTGGCCTCCGTTGCAATCTGATACAAATCACTCGCAAGGTCTAATGTCATACGTTGCTCTGCTGCTGTTCCTTTTCTATTGCCAAAGGCTATCTTGGCCAAATCAGACCGCGATTCCATTTTTGGATTAAACTTTGCAACAATATCTTTATACTCGCCATTCTCCACAATTTTGAGTGTTATAGGCTCATTGCTCCACACATTTTGGATGAGGGAAATCAAATCTGCTTGCTTTACAGATTTGGGAGTATTTGGAGGATAATTCGTTTTATATATACCAGAGCCATCCACAGTCCTGCCTACCAAACTATACTTCACCCCACCGTCCGCGGTGGGATTTTTTGTTTCTGTCCGATAGGCGTCCTCGAACAGCTTCTTGACCTTCTCCAGCTCTCTTGCTTCCTTGGTGCCGGCAGTGGCCAGCTTGCAAAGGTGCTTGATTTCATCAAACAGCTTTTGGAACACACCCCGATGCTCTGTAGAAAGCCGCTGAACAAAATCCGCATCCGTAAACAGATAGTCGCCCACAAGGTCAGCAAGCAGATATTAAACAAAACCGGAGGGCATTTTGCCCTCCGGTTATTTTTCCATATACAGCGCCTGCGCCATCGTCTGTGTAACCGCAGCGCATCGCTTTGCCGCGATTGCCTCAAAGGTTGGGTAGTCCATTTCCGCTGAATCGTCAGCCTTATCGGAAATTGCGCGAATCACCACAAAGGGAATTCCGTTGCGCCAAGCAGTATGGGCAATGGCAGCGCCTTCCATTTCTGTGCAAATTGCGCCGGTATTTTCGATAATTCTCTGCTTTTGCTCCGTTTGGCACACAAACTGGTCTCCGCTGGCAACTCTGCCCACGCAAGCCTGACCGTGGTTTTGGGCTGCAGACAGCGCCAATTCCATCAGCTTGGCATCTGCCGGGAATGCCTTTACCGCCAATCCCGGAACCTGTCCCACCGAGTACCCCAGGGCGGTGCAGTCAAAATCGTGGTAAACCGCATCGCGGCTGATAACAAAGTCGCCAATATCCAGCTTTGCGTCCAGCGAGCCGGCAACGCCGGTATTTACAATATGCGTAACATCAAAGCAGTCACACAACACCTGCACGCACAAGGCGGCATTCACCTTGCCCACGCCGCACTGCACCACCACCACCGGCAGCTTTTCCAGCTTACCCTCACAGTAGACAGCGCCTGCAACGGTTTTCTCATTTTTATCGGTCATTTTTTCTTTTAAGGTTGCTACTTCCACATCCATAGCGCCAATAATGCCTAGTTTCATATTTTCTCCTTTACTGCGGGTAAACCAACCGGCTTTCGTCAATATTCTCCAAAAGCGCACCGTATTTCTTTCCCCAATAATTTGCCATCGGCAGGTTCATATCCAAATAGTTGCCGCAATCCTTTGCGCTGGCTCCCGGCACATCACCTTGGAAATCCGCAACAAATCGGAAGCAATCCTTAACCAGAGGCAAAACGTCCTGCGACGTATATGCACCCGCCAAGAGCAAATAAAATCCCGTGCGGCAGCCCATTGGGCCGAAATACAGCACCCGCTCTTTCCAATTGGGCTCATTGCGGAGATAGGTTGCCGCCAAATGCTCTATGGTGTGCATTTCTGCCGTGTTCATCACCGGCTCTTCATTGGGACTGGTAAGCCGCAGGTCAAAGGTAGTCACCGTCTCCTGCCCTATCTTATCCTGCCGCGAAACATAAAGCCCCGGCTGCAAACGATTGTGGTCAATTGTAAAACTGGAAATTTTCTCCATACGATTCCCCCCCATTTATATTGCCTCTATCATAAACCAAATTGCTCTTTTTCGCAAGTATTTGTGGTGAAGAAAGGACACTATCCATATTTTTCTTGCTTTTTTACCTGTTTGACGATATAATATCTTGTACAATTCTGTGAAAGGTGGCTATTTATATGGACGAGCAGTTCAATGAATCCAGCCGGCGGGCAAATCCCCGACGGAAGCAACGCACACAAATGCAGATTTTCAAAGAAACCTATCTGCCTGCTTTGATTGCAGGTGTAGCAATTATTTTGATTCTTGTTTTCATTATCGGATCCATTACCAGAGGTGTCCAAAAAGGAAAGGCTGAAAAAAACGCCAGTATTGCCGCTTCCTCCTCCGTTGCGGCGGAGCAAGCCCGTTTGGAGCAGGCAGCGAAAAATTTGATTGCTGAAGCAAACAAGCTGATGGCCGGATACGATTATCAAGGTGCAATCACCCTGTTAAACGCTTTTGAGGGTGACCTCAGCAAATTCCCTGCACTCAATGACAAGATTTTGGAATGTGAAGCTGCGCAGAAGACTATGGTGGCTTGGGAGGATCCTTCTCAAATCCCCAATCTTTCCTTCCAGCTTTTGGTGGCAGATCCGGCACGTGGCTTCTCCCACGAGACCTACGGTTATTCCATCAACCGCAACTTCATCACCACCGATGAATTCTCCAAAATCCTTCAGCAGCTTTATGACAACGGCTATATTTTGGTGGACCTTGATGACTTTGTCACCACAGAGACCGGCGCCGACGGGACAACCATCTACAAAGCAAAGCCCTTGTATCTTCCCAATGGCAAAAAGCCCATTATGCTGACCCAAACCAATGTGAACTACAACTACTACCTCATTGACAGCGACGGAGACAAAAAGGCAGATGCCAAGGGCACCGGCATTGCAAGCAAGCTGCTGTGGAACGGGTTTGAATTCACCTGCGAAATGGTTGATGCTTCCGGAAATCTGGTAACCGGCGCTTATGATATGGTTCCCATTTTGGAAAACTTCATCAAAACCCATCCCGACTTCTCCTACCGTGGCGCGAGAGCGATTTTGGCGCTTACCGGCTATAACGGTCTGTTTGGCTACCGCACCCACCCCAGCGCAAAGGATACCTTCGGCGATGCTGAATACCAGCAGGCAATCCAAGATGCCGGTATGGTTGCAAAAGCCTTGCGGGATAGCGGCTATACGCTGGCCTGCTACACCTACGAGAACATTCCCTACGGCGACAGCAGCGTAACTCAAATCAAAAACGATATGAGTGGATGGACCAACGAGGTTGTCCCCATCCTCGGAAATATCGACATCTTGACCTACGCCCAGCTGACCGATATCACAACAGATCCCGTCTATTCCGGCGAGAAATACGATACTTTGTATAACCTCGGTTTCCGTTACTATATCGGCTTCTGTGAGGACGGAAAGCCTTGGGCTTCCATCACTGACCGATATGTGCGGCAAGGACGGATTATGGTCACCGGCTCCAATCTGGCGCACCATTCCGATTGGTTTACCAATCTCTTTGATGTGTCCTCCGTTCTGGATACTACCAGAGGCAACGTCCCCGGCTAAATGCAATACAAAACCCCACGGCAAGGATTCCCTGCCGTGGGGTTTTTATATCCTATTGTGCGCCACGCAGTTCTATTATCTGATCACGCAGCAAGGCTGCATACTCGTATTCCATCATACGGGCAGCTTCCTTCATTTGCTTTTCCAAACGTGCAATTTCTCTATCCTTCTCCGCCTTGGTCATCTTCACGCCGCTGCGGCCCTTGCGCTCTGCTGTGGGGGAAGAAATCTCAATTAAGTCACGGATGGATTTGATAATGGTTTTGGGAACAATTCCGTGGGCTTCATTGTACGCATTTTGAATTTCCCGTCGGCGCTTTGTTTCGTCGATAGCCACCTGCATAGCGGCAGTAATACGGTCTGCATACATAACCACCAAGCCGTCTGCATTACGGGCTGCGCGGCCGATGGTCTGAATTAAACTGGTTTCTGAACGCAGGAAGCCTTCCTTGTCCGCATCCAAAATTGCAACCAAGCTGACCTCCGGCAGGTCAAGACCCTCACGGAGCAGGTTAATACCCACAAGGACATCAAACTTTGCCATACGCAAATCCCGGATAATTTCCATCCGTTCCATTGCGCCGATGTCTGCGTGCATATACCGGACACGAATCCCAACCTTTTGAAAATAGGTTGTAAGATCCTCTGCCATTTTCTTGGTAAGGGTTGTGACCAGCACGCGTTCATCTCTTGCTGCACGCTTGTTAATCTCCCCAATCAGGTCATCTATCTGCCCTTCAATAGGTCTTACCTCCACCACGGGGTCTAAAAGTCCCGTTGGGCGAATTACTTGCTCCACCGTCTGACCGGAACGTGTTTGCTCATATTCCGCCGGTGTTGCAGAAACGTAAATTACCTGATTCAGTTTTGAATCAAATTCCTGAAAGTTTAACGGACGGTTATCGTAGGCAGATGGCAGGCGGAAACCGTAGTTTACCAACGCATCTTTTCTACTCCTGTCCCCTGCATACATTGCGCGGCACTGGGGAAGTGTCACGTGACTTTCATCCACAAACAGCAGAAAATCCTTGGGAAAATAGTCCAAAAGGGTTGTAGGCGGCGTGCCCGGCTGTCGCCCCTGAATCACACGGGAATAGTTCTCAATACCGGTGCAGAAACCAATTTCCGACAGCATTTCCAAATCGTAATTGGTGCGCTGGGCTATACGCTGTGCCTCTAAGAGTTTATTATTTTCATTAAAGTAGGCAACCTGTTGGTCACACTCTTTACGGATTTCCCCCATTGCCCGCTCCATTTTCTCCCGGGACGCCACATAGTGGCTGGCGGGATAAATGGCAACGTGGTCAACATACCGCTCGGTCAAACCGGAAACCGCGTTAATTTCCGAAATTCTGTCCACTTCATCTCCGAAAAATTCCACGCGAATTGCACGGCCGTTCCAGTATGCAGGATATATCTCCACCGTGTCCCCACGGACGCGGAACTTATTTCTGGAAAAGTCAATGTCATTGCGCTCATAGCGAATCTCTGTCAGCTTTCGAAGCATATCATCCAGCGGATACTGCTGACCGACACGCAGAGATATCACCATACTTTTGTAGTCAATGGGGTCACCCAGACCGTACAAGCAGCTTACAGAGGAAACCACAATCACATCTCTGCGCTCAAACAAGGCAGAGGTTGCGCTATGGCGCAGGCGGTCGATTTCCTCGTTGATTGCCGAGTCTTTTTCGATATAGGTATCCGTGTGAGCAATATAGGCTTCCGGCTGATAGTAATCGTAGTAGCTAATGAAGTACTCAACGGCGTTGTCGGGGAAAAATTCGCGGAATTCCGAGCATAGCTGCGCCGCCAGCGTTTTATTGTGGGCAAGAACCAACGTCGGCTTATTTACATTTGCGATAATATTCGCCATTGTAAAGGTTTTGCCGGAGCCCGTCACGCCCAAAAGCGTTTGCTCCCGCAACCCCAGCTCCACGCCCTGCGTGAGCTTTTTAATTGCCTCCGGCTGGTCACCTGTGGGTTGAAATTCCGAATGTAATACAAACTTATCCATCGTTCTCACCAAGCGTTAGAAATATCTTGTGGCTTAAAATACTGGGACTGCACCATAGAAACGTAATCGTCACGGCTGACCACAATATGGTCTGCCAAGGTAATCTCAACCGCATCCAGCGCAGTGGCAATGCGGTGGGTCGTCTGAATATCATCTGCCGACGGAATTGCCAAGCCGCTGGGATGATTATGGGCCAGCACAACCGTTGTAGCATTGGCTGCCAAAGCCATTTCCACCACGCGCCGCACAGGAACGTTTGCAGAATTTACACTTCCCTCGCCGACCATTTTACAGCATATCACTTTGCATTTTGCGTCCAGGCACAGTAAAAATACCGTTTCCTGCTCCCTGCCAAAGAAATAGGGCACCAAATAATTCCCGCATTGGTCAATGGACCGCAGGATTTCCCCTGTTTGCGAGCGTTTCACTTGATAAAACCGCCCCACTTGGGTAATAAGTGACAGAAAGGTTGCCACATTCTTGCCCACACCCTCTACCTTTTCCAGTTCTTCCGCTTTGGCGTCCAGTACTCTCGTCAATGAGCCGAAATGGTCCAGCAGTTTATGGGCAATGGGGTTGGTGTCCACCCTAGGGATGCAATAGAACAGCAGTAGCTCTAAAACATAAAGCTCATCAAAATTATCCAAGCCCTCTTTGCGGAAGCGTTCCTTGAGCCGTTCTCTGTGTCCGTCGTGAATCGACATATTTTCACTCCATTCGTGGATTTTTCTTGCTATTTTCAGAATTATTCGTTAGAATAGGAATAGTGATCAAACACTGCGAAATTTTTTCAAAAATTTGCACATTATAGAGCAGGAGGAGAAACAATATGGAAACATCAAATCAGTCATTTCCTTGGCTGGAACTGATAGATCGTCCTGCATTTTGCGTTAAAAACGGTGTTGTTGTAGCCATCAATACCGCCGCTGAACGGCGTATGCTCCGCGTGGGTACGGATATTCGGGAAATTGTTACGGAGCATCGGGAAAAATACGAGGAGTTCGAAAGCGGCTGTCTGTATTTGACAATTACCGTCGGCGAACTTCCCTGCAACGCCAGTGTCAACCGCACAAAGGAATGTGACATCTTCTTCATTCATCAGGATGCAGATGACGACCAGCTGCAAACCTTGGCGTTAGCCGCACAGCAGCTGCGGATTCCCTTATCGAATGTTATGACCGTCACAGACCGGCTGCTGTCAAGCCTCAGCGAGGCAGATGAAAATGTTCAGCAGCAGGCAGGTCAGATTAACCACAGTCTGTTTCAGCTGCTTAGAATTATCGGCAATATGTCCGACGCCGGCAGCTATAAAAACGGGTTGGCTACCGGTATGCAGACGGTGGATATCACCGCAATTGTCGACGAGCTTATGGAAAAGGCGCAAGCCGTTTCCTCTGATTTAGGGATTACCCTTTCCTACTGCGGACTGAACAAGCCTGTTTTTAGTTTGGCGCACGAAGAAAAGCTGAGAAGAGCGATCTACAATCTGCTTTCCAACGCAATGAAGTTTTCGCCTGCCGGAAGCACTGTGGATGTAAAGCTAAACAAAGTCGGAAATACCGTAAGCTTTACCGTTTGCAACACCAACATTGCTTCCGCAGAAGACCACAGCTTTTGGAACCGTTACCGCAGAGAGCCCTCCATTGAGGACGGGCGATTTGGTCTGGGCCTCGGTATGACGCTGATCAGCGCCGTTGCTTCTGCCCATAAGGGAACTGTTCTTGTTGACCATCCCAATCCGGGAGAAACCCGTGTGACAATGACCATTGCCATCACAAAGGAATCTTCGCCCAATGTGTGCTCACCTACGCTGCGAATCGGTGACTACGCAGGAGGCAGAGATATGAGCCTGCTGGAATTTTCTGAGATTCTACCTGTGGACTCCTACAAAAAAATCAATTGATATTACCCTGCCTGCCTTAGCAGGCAGGGGGTTTTTATAGATATCGCTTCAGATATTCGCCGGTATAGCTTCCCTCTGTTTGTGCCACCGCCTCCGGCGTTCCCTGCGCCACCACTTGGCCGCCTTGGTCGCCGCCTTCCGGCCCTAGGTCAATGATATAATCCGCGGTCTTTATCACATCTAGGTTATGCTCAATCACCAACACAGTATTGCCGGAATCCACCAGCTGATGCAGCACATCAATCAGCTTATGAACATCTGCATAATGCAATCCTGTTGTAGGTTCATCCAAAATATAAATTGTGGAACCTGTGGAAACCCGTGCCAACTCAGTTGCCAGCTTTACCCGCTGGGCTTCACCGCCGGAAAGTGTGGTGCTGGACTGACCCAGCTTCACATAGCCAAGTCCCACCTCCACAAGGGTTTGGGCTTTTCTGCGGATTTTCGGCAGATTCTCAAAAAACTCCAGCGCTTCTTCCGCTGTCATATCCAGTACCTGCGCAATATTTTTTCCCTTATACTGGACTTCCAGCGTTTCCCTATTATACCGCTGACCCTTACACACCTCGCAGGGCACATACACATCTGCAAGGAAGTGCATTTCAATTTTCACCAGACCGTCACCGCTGCAAGCCTCGCAGCGTCCGCCTTTCACGTTGAAAGAGAATCTTCCCGGGCCGTAGCCCCGGATTTTTGCATCGTTGGTAGATGCAAACAGGTCGCGGATATCGTTAAACAAGCCTGTATAGGTTGCCGGATTGGAGCGAGGTGTTCTGCCAATGGGGCTTTGGTCAATATCAATCACCTTGTCCAAATGTTCCATCCCGCAGACACACTTACAGGCGCCGGGACGGGTACGCGCGTGATTCAGCTTGCCCAGCAAAGTCTTATTCAAGACCTCATTTACCAAGCTGGATTTTCCGGAGCCTGAAACACCTGTCACGCAGGTCAGCGTTCCCAAGGGAATAGAGACATCCACCTGCTTCAAATTATTCTCTGATGCGCCTTCAACGGTCAGAAACTTTCCGTTTCCCTGCCGTCTTGCAGAGGGTACGGGTATCTTTTTGACACCGGTCATATACTGTCCGGTCAAGGAACGTGTTTCCTTGCAAATATCCTCCAAACTGCCGGCTGCAACGATTTCACCGCCGTGAGCGCCGGCACCCGGACCTACATCCACAATATAGTCCGCGGCACGAATCGTATCTTCATCGTGCTCCACAACAATCAGGGTATTACCCAAGTCACGCAGGCTTTTTAAGGTGCACAGCAGCTTGTCATTATCACGCTGGTGCAAGCCAATGGACGGCTCGTCCAAAATATACAGCACGCTGGTCAAAGACGAACCAATCTGCGTAGCCAAGCGAATCCGCTGGGCTTCACCGCCGGACAGGGTTGCAGAAGCCCGGGACAGGGTTAAATACTGCAGACCCACATCTGATAAGAAACGGAGTCTTGCTTGAATTTCCCGGACGATTTGCGCCGCCGCAATCGCCATATTCCCCTCCAAATGCAGGTTGTCCATAAACTCCCGTGCTTGGGCGATACTCATACGGCAAAAGTCCATAATGCCGATACCGCCCACCGTTACAGCTCGGGCAATATCAGAGAGCCTGTCCCCGTGGCAAACAGGACAGGGAGCAGTTGCCATACATTCCTCCAGTTCCTTTCTGGCGGCATCCGACTGGGTTTCGCGGAAGCGGCGGCTGATGTTGTTGAGTATGCCCTCAAAAGGCTGCTCCAAAACGCCCATACCGTTACCGCGGTTATAGGTCATTCTCAGCTTCTCGCCCTTTGTACCGTAGAGAATTACATCCATCGCTTCTTTCGACAGTTCGGCGACGGGAGCAGTCAGAGAAAAATGATATTTCTGTGCCAGCGCCTCGAAGTACATCCGGAAAATAGAATCTGTCCGTGCGTTACTCCAGCCGGAGGCTTGAATCGCGCCGTCAAAAATAGATTTTGTTTTATCGGGAATCACCAAGTCTTCATCAGCAATCAGCTGAAAGCCCAGTCCTGTGCAGGCAGGGCAAGCGCCGGCAGGATTGTTGAAGGAGAACATCCGCGGCTCCAATTCCGTCAAGCTGATGCCGCAATCTTCGCAGGCGTAATTCTGTGAGAAGCTCAATTCCTCACCGCTGTCCGGCAGGCTGATGGTCACCAAACCGCCTGCGTGGTTGCAGGCAGTTTCAATAGAGTCCGTAAGGCGGCGGCGCTGCCCCGGTCGAATCACCAAACGGTCTACCACCAGCTCTACGGTGTGTTTTTTGTTCTTCTCCAGAGCGAGTTCCTCGCTCAAATCATAAAGTATATTATCCACACGGACTCTAGAAAAGCCCTGCTTCCTCGCATCCTCAAAAACCTTTACGTGCTCACCTTTTTTGCCCCGCACAACGGGAGATAGCACAACAAAGCGTGTCCCCTCTTCCAGCATTTCAATACGGTCAACAATCTGGTCAATGGTCTGCTTTGCAATTTGCTTTCCGCACTTAGGGCAGTGAGGAATTCCCACCCGTGCCCACAGCAGACGCAAATAATCGTAGATTTCCGTAACCGTACCTACCGTGGAACGGGGATTTTTAGAGGTTGTTTTTTGATCAATGGAGATGGCAGGTGACAAACCTTCAATGGAGTCCACATCCGGCTTATCCATCTGTCCCAAAAACTGACGGGCGTAGGCGCTCAGACTCTCTACATACCGCCGCTGACCTTCCGCGTAAATCGTGTCAAAGGCAAGGCTGGACTTGCCGGAACCGGACAGGCCGGTGAACACCACAAGCTTGTCTCTCGGGATAGTCAAATCAACATTTTTTAAGTTATTTTCTCGTGCACCTTTGATGATAATTTTATCGTTCATAGCAGGCTCCAACTCCAAAAAAGTCTTCTTTATAGTATATCACGGGACGCCGGATTGTACAAGTACAAATTCAGACACAATTTTATCTTCCCAAGCTGCTCTGCCTTTTGGCGTATTGATATAAGGAAAGGCAAAGTATTCCATATTTTTTGTTGGATTTTATTCGTGTTCGGTGTTGCATTTCATAGGCAGTTAATGCTATAATATCCGTAGAATGGCTTGTGGTGCGGCCATAAGCAGAAATAGATGAATGTGAGGTATTTTGAGAGATGATTGCTTACGGCGAAAATATCAAGATTTTCTGTGGAAATTCCAATCCTGCTTTTGCGGAAACTGTCTGCCGCGAATTGGGCTTGGACTTAGGCAACGGTGTTGTCCAGACCTTCTCTGACGGCGAAGTATCCGTTTCCTTGAACGAAACTGTTCGTGGTGCTGATGTATTTTTGATTCAATCTACCTGCAAGCCGGTCAACGACCATTTGATGGAGCTGCTGGTTATGATTGACGCCTGCCGTCGCGCTTCTGCCGGCAGAATTACCGCCGTAATTCCCTATTTCGGCTACGCCCGTCAAGACCGTAAAGCAAAGAGCCGTGACCCCATCTCTGCAAAGCTGGTCGCAAATATGCTGACTGCTGCCGGCGCTGACCGCATTTTGACTATGGACCTGCACGCCGCACAGATTCAGGGCTTCTTTGATATTCCTGTTGACCACCTGTTGGGCAACCCCACATTTGTAAAGTATTATCTGGAGAAATTCCCCGAGGATAAATTCAACCACGACGACTTTGTTGTGGTTTCCCCCGACGTAGGCTCTGTTGCCCGTGCACGTGCTTTTGCTGCAAAGGTGCATATGGGTCTGGCGATTGTAGATAAGCGCCGCCAGAAAGCCAATGTGTGTGAGGTTATGAACGTTATCGGCGATGTACGTGGCAAAACCTGTATTCTCTATGACGATATGATTGATACCGCCGGTTCTCTGTGCAATGCAGCAGAAGCCTTGGTAACCATCGGCGGAGCAAAGGAAGTATATGCCTGCGCTACTCACGGCGTTCTGTCCGGTCCTGCATTTGACAGAATTGAAAAGTCTCCTATCAAGGAAGCAGTTGTACACAACACCATTCCCCTGCCCGCTGATTGCCCCTGCAAGAAGATTAAGCAGTTGGACGTTGCGCCCATTTTCGCCCGGGCCATCTCTCACGTTCACGGTGGTACCTCCATCGCTGACCTTTTCTAAGAAGCTGTGTTTGGAAGAACGAGTGAAAGCTGGTTAATTGTAGGACTTGGGAACCCCGGCAAAGAGTATGCCCATACCCGTCACAACTGTGGATTTGCCGCCATTGATATGCTTGCAGACCGTTTGAGTTGCAAAATTGACAAAGCCAAATTCCAAGGCCTGTACGGACAGACAACTTATATGGGCAAAAAGCTGTTTCTGCTGAAGCCGCAAACCTATATGAACCTATCGGGACGTTCCGTTCTCCAGCTGTCTGCCTATTACCACATACCACCTGCGCGAATTATCGTCCTGTTTGACGACATTTCACTGAATCCCGGACGGCTGCGAATCCGCGGTGACGGCTCTGCCGGCGGTCATAACGGAATCAAGTCTGTCATTCAGGAGCTGGGGTCACAGGACTTTCCCCGTGTAAAAATCGGCGTAGGCGCCAAGCCAAACCCTGAGCAGGATTTAGCGGATTGGGTGCTTTCCGGTTTTACACCGTCGGAGAAAAAAGCCCTTGAAGCAACACTTCCCCACGCGGGTGATGCCGCACTGTGTATCATAGAAAAAGGCATTTCTGAAGCCGCTAACCGGTATAACGGTTTTCAGGCACAAATATAATATTGTCAAATAACCACGGAAAGGGGGGCTTTTTCCCCCTTTCCGCATTGCTACGTGGAAAGAAAATTCTCTTGAGGTGTTCTATGGAAGCGCTACTGAAAATTCTAAAAACCATACCTGTGTATAATGCCGCGTTAAACACGCTGCTGGAGGGCCGCAATGCAGCCATCACAGGCATCGGTCAAATAAACCGCAGTCACATCATCGCAGGTCTTTATGCCCATACCGATGTGCCTATGGTCGTCATCTGTCAGGATGATATTGCCGCAAAGCGGCTTGCCGAAGAACTCAAGAATTTCTTGCAGATAGAATGCCCTATTTTGCCGCCCCGTGAACTGACGCTATATGACAGTGCAGTGGTTTCCCGTGGCTGGGAGCAGAAACGGCTGCGCCAATTGTATGACCTGTCCTGTGGCAACACCCGCCTGCAGATTATGGCTTGGGACGCCCTGAGTCAACGCACTATCCCGCCAAGGGTGTTACACAAGGCAATCTTTTGCTTAGAGGTAGGTAATACCTACCCTATGGATGCGCTTTTAGAGCAATTGGCCAGCATTGGCTACAGCCATTGCGGTATGGTCGAAGGTCCCGGACAGTTTGCCGTCAGAGGCGGAATTGTGGACATTTACTCCCCCGCAGCAGAACTGCCCATCCGTGCGGAATTCTTCGGTGACGAGCTGGACACCATGGGGTATTTTGACCCCGACACCCAGCGAAGAACCGAAAACATTGAAAGTGTTATGATTCTGCCTGTCAGCGAAACACAGCCGCGGCTGCATCCTGACGGGCTTACCGGTCTGTGTGAGGACCTATCCCAGTTGATTGCCCGTCAAAAAAGGCGGAAGCACCAAAACGAAAGTTTGATTCAAACCTTGGAAAAGGATTTGGAGAAATACCGAAACGGTGTTCAAAGCACTGCTTCTGACCGGTATATGTCCCTCATCTATCCGGAAAATGCCAACGCCCTTTCCTATCTGCCGGAGAATGCAATAGTCCTTTTGTGTGACCAAAACAGCATACACCGGGCAGCGCGGAGCCGTGTTGAGGATGTGGGTATGCAGCTGGACAGTCTCCTGCAGAGCGGCTTTGTTGCAGGTGAATTGTGTGACTATGTGAGCCAGTGGGAGGATTTCTGCGAGGATTTACAGCATCACCCGGTGTTATATCTGGATAGCTTTTCCGCCTCTGCTTATCCGGAAGCCTGTCCGCCGCACCAGCTGCTGCCTATGACAGCAAAGCAGCTTCCCGGATACGGCGGCAATTTAGATACCGCCGCCAGCGATTTGCAGCACTATCAAAAGATGGATTTTTCCTGTCTTGTTTTGTGCGGTTCTCGCCGCAGAGCGGAGATTCTGCAGCAGATGCTCACAGAACGGGGACTTAATCCGCACCTGTTCATTCCCCTTATGGCTATGCCTCAGGCAGGAGAGATTTTTCTGTGCGAAGGCACACTGCCTTTCGGTATGGAATATCCTTCCATTAAGCTTGCCGTTTTAACGGAAGGTCAGCTCACAGGAAAAGCTGAAACTAAACGGAAGCCCGGCAAAGAATCAGCTACCAACCGGCAAAAGCTGAATTCCTTTACCGACCTAACCCCCGGAGATTTGGTGGTCCACGAAAACTACGGCATCGGACGTTTTGTGGCTATGGAGCAAATCAAGGTTGACAACGCCGTTAAAGACTATATTAAGATTGCCTACCAAGGCTCTGATACGCTGTTTGTACCTGCGACCCAGCTGGATATGGTCAGCAAATATATTGGCGGCGGTGGCGAGGATACCAATGTAAGACTCAACAAAATCGGCACAGACACTTGGCAGAAGACCAAAGCAAAAGCCAAGAAAGCAGCCAAGGATATGGCCGGAGAGCTGATTCAGCTTTACGCTGCGCGCCGCAGACAGGAAGGCTTTGCCTTTGCTGCGGACTCCCCTTGGCAAAAGGAATTTGAAGACAATTTCCCCTACCCGGAAACCGACGACCAGCTTCGTTGCATTGGGGAAATCAAACGAGATATGGAATCCCCCGTTCCTATGGACAGACTTCTCTGCGGCGATGTGGGCTTCGGAAAAACGGAAGTTGCCCTGCGGGGCGTTATGAAGGCAATTATGGACGGCAAGCAGGTTGCCATCCTTGTGCCGACCACAGTTCTTGCTCAGCAACACTACCAAACTGCCGTTGCCCGGTTTCACGGCTTCCCTGTGAACATCGACGTGCTCAGCCGTTTCCGTACACCGGCGCAGCAAAATCGAACACTGCAAAACCTGCGTGCAGGACAGGTGGATTTGATCATCGGAACCCATAAGCTGCTGCAAAAAAGCGTGGAGTTTAAGGACTTGGGTCTTTTAGTTGTAGATGAAGAGCAGCGGTTTGGTGTTAGTCACAAAGAGCGGCTGAAAGAAATTTCAAAGGGTGTGGACGTGCTGACACTGTCTGCAACCCCCATCCCCCGCACGCTGAATATGGCCCTGTCCGGCATTCGGGATATGTCTACCATTGAGGAGCCGCCTGCAGACCGGTATCCTGTGCAAACCTATGTGATGGAGCACAACAATGCCATTTTGGATGACGCAATTCGCAGAGAAATTGAACGAGGCGGGCAGGTGTACTACCTGCATAACCGCGTGGAAACCATAGACCGTTGCGCTGCTGCTCTGAAAAACCGTATTCCCGGCTTAAGCGTTGCTGTTGCCCACGGCAAAATGGGTGAGGATGCGCTGAGTGATGTGATGCGTTCTATGGCAAACGGTGAAATACAGGTATTGGTATGCACAACCATTATCGAAACCGGCTTGGATATTGCCAACGTCAACACGCTGATTATTGAAAATGCCGATCGCTTTGGCTTGAGCCAGCTGCATCAGCTTCGGGGGCGTGTGGGACGTTCTACCCGCCACGCATACGCATACTTCACCTACCGTCCCGATAAATCCCTTACCGAGATTGCAGAGAAGCGGCTTGCGGCGATTCGGGACTTTGCCGAGTTCGGTTCCGGCTTCAAAATCGCTATGCGTGATCTGGAAATTCGCGGCGCCGGTAACTTACTGGGCGCAGAGCAATCCGGGCATATGATGTCTGTGGGTTATGATATGTATCTCAAGCTGCTGGACGAAGCTGTTCTGGAGGAACGGGGCGAAAAGCCCAAAGAGCCGGACTGCACAGCTGATTTGAACGTAACTGCCAATGTGGATAAGGATTACGTCTCGCGGGGCGAAGAGCGAATGGACCTGTACCGACGTATGGCGGCAATCCGTACACAGGAGGATGCAGACGACCTGCTTGATGAGATTGTAGACCGCTACGGCGAGCCGCCGAAGGGTGTGCTGAATTTGATAGAAATCGCACTGCTGCGCGCCAACGCCCGTAATGCAGGTATCTGTGACATTCGTCAAAAAGCCGGCGAAGTACAGTTTACAATGACAAATCTGAATTTTGAGGTTGTCAGTGCCCTTTGCAACGAACCAGACTATAAAAACCGGGTGCAGTTTATTGCATCGGCAAAAGAGCCCACGTTGCGGTTAAAGCTTGCTTCCGGTGTGGACAGTCTGCGTCAATCAAAGGTATTTATTGAACGATACAAGAAAATGCGTGATGTATAACATCACGCATTTTCTTTTACTTGAATATCCAAATGGTAAGCAATCTCACCGGCGGCATCGTGCTCAACCTCAATGTTATAGCGCAAATCAATCACGCCGCCCGCTTCGGTAATGTCTGCAACAATCCGCGTGGCGCTTACAGTAAGCATAAGGGTGCCAAACTCCATTCGATACAAAGAATCGTGTGACTCTCCCTCCCTGAAAATCATTTGGGAATTGAGCTTGCCGTCTCTTGTGAGGGTTACCGTCTTGCCTTGTACCTCAATGGTGGTGTTCACACCCTGCAAGCCGGTTAAATCCGTCTCCTCGTAATGGAGCCTCCAGCCGCCTGCAATGTCTTCCAGCGTGCCCTCCGTGACCAGTTCAATCACATCCGGCTCCTGTCCAATATAATTCTGCTGTCCGCGTATGGACAGCACCACTGTCTTTTTCATACGGAAGCCTCCATGGCCATAGTGAGCAGCTGGTCTATCAATTCACCAAAGGGAATTCCGCTGGCTGCAAACAATTTCGGATACATAGAAATAGAGGTAAAGCCGGGAATCGTGTTGATTTCGTTAAACACAACGCGGCTGTCACTGTAGGTTACAAAAAAATCCACGCGGCTCATACCCTGACACCCAATTGCGCGATAAATACGCACTGCCATCTCCCGCAATTGCTCAGCAACCGACTCGGAGATCCGCGCCGGAATGTAGGCAACGGATGTATCGCTTGTATATTTGGCATCGTAATCATAGAATTCCGCGCCTGCGTCAATCTCGCCGACCACAGAGGCAACAGGGCTGTTATTGCCCATAACCGCTACCTCCACCTCACGTCCGTGGATGAATTCCTCCACAAGGATTTTCTCATCATATGTGCCGGCGTGGAAAAGGGCAGCTTTTAACGCTTCCCGGGAATTAACCTTCGACACTCCAACAGAGGAGCCTGTTCCAGCGGGCTTTACAAATACGGGATAGTTGAATTTATCCTCAATTTTGCCCAAAACGTCCTCCATACGGCTCTGAACATCGCTGTTTCTTACCAGCAGCCAAGCCGCCTGGGGAATCTGCGCGTTGTCTGCCACAAGCTTGGTTAATGTCTTATCCATAGCGATTGCAGAAGCTGACAAATGGGGACCGACATAAGGGATTCCTGCCATCTGCAGCAGTCCCTGCATGGCGCCGTCCTCGCCGTTTTGTCCGTGTAAAACCGGAAACACCACATCAATCATCTCATAATCCACGTGGTCGTCTGCAAAGCACAGCAGCCCCTGACCGCGGACGGGAGAAATCAACGCGCGGCGGTTATCGGGGTGATTTTCCCACTGCCCGGTAGGCAAAAGGGAGTAATCCGTACCGCCGTAAAGTATCCACTGCCCCGCCTTTGTAATGCCCACCGGAAGAACACGGTACTTCTGCGTGTCCATATTATTCAGCACCGCTTCTGCAGAGCGCAAGGAAATCTCGTGCTCGGGACTGATGCCGCCAAAAAGAACGCAAACATTTAACTTACGCATAGTACGCCTCAATTCATTATTTTAGTAACGCTTCTCCTGCGCGGAAGATATCTCCGGCGCCAATGGTCAGCACCACATCGCCGTCCCGAAGCGTTTTCCGCAAAAACTCTGTTACCTGCGGAAGCGTTTGGCAATAAACCGAATTGGGTATTTCCTTTTGCAGGTCCGCTGATGAGATACCAATCAAATTCTGTTCTCTGGCAGCGTAAATCTCGGCAAGCACTACCAAATCCGGCTTTTTGAGCTCACGGACAAAATCAGCGAACAGCGCCTTTGTGCGGGTATAAGTATGGGGTTGGAACGCCACGATTAAGCGCTTATAATCCATTAAGCGCACCGCTTCAATGGTTGCAGACAGCTCATCGGGATGATGGGCATAATCATCGTAGACATCTGCGCCGTGGTAGCTTCCCTTATACTGCAGCCGACGTTCCGCACCGCAGAAGCCGGAAAGCCCGATTGACACAGCCTCGCCGGGAATTCCCAACAGCCACGCTGTACCTGCTGCGGCCAATGCATTCATTGCATTATGCCGGCCCAACACCTGCAAATCCAAGTGGCAGTAGGGTTTACCGTCGCAAATCACGTCAAAATGACGCCAATCTGCGCAGATATTTTCACCGTGTATACGGTTACCCGTGCGGAATCCAAAGGTAACATAGTCCAAATCCTTCAAAGCTTCCGCTACGTGGGGGTCATCTCCGTTTGCAATAACACCGCCGGAAGAAAGAGTTGCAAATTCCCGGAAGGATTTCTGCACATCCGCCAAATCCTTAAAGTAGTCCAAATGATCTGCTTCAATATTCAAAATCACTGCCAGAGTCGGCGCAAAATTCAAGAACGAATCACAGTATTCACAGCTTTCCAGCAAAATCGTGTCGCCCTTACCTACCCGATGTCCGGCCCGGAGCAAAGGCAGGTGGCCACCGATCATCACGGTGGGGTCCCAAGCTGCAGCCATTAAGATATGGGTCAGCATAGAGGTTGTGGTTGTCTTGCCGTGGGTGCCTGCAACACATACTGCATTTTGGTAGGCACGCATAATCACACCCCAAGCCTGTGCCCGTTCAAACACAGGAATGCCGGCGCTGCGGGCAGCTGCAATCTCCGGATTATCATTATGCACCGCGGCTGTCCGAATTACACACTCAGCGCCGCAAATGTTTTCTCCCTGATGGCCGATATAAACCGGTATCCCCTTGGCAACCAGCTCTTCGGTGGAAGCAGTAACGCTCATATCAGAGCCTGTCACCACCATTCCCATTCCTTGCAGAACTAACCCCAGCGGACGCATAGACACACCGCCGATACCAACCAGATGAACCCGGCGGCCGGGCTGCAAGTAGGAACGCAATTCCTCGCTTCTATTATTCATTCAGGCTAACACCTCGAATCAAAGAATAATTGACCTTAACCATATTATTGTATTACAAATTGCAACTTTTTACAACCTTTATTTTACAGGCTCTGCAATGCGGTAAACGCGGAAATGCAAAAGCAGCATACATAGCAGAACGCCTATCAGCACCAAGGGCATACAGCTGATACCGACCCAGTCCACAAGCAGGCCAAACAGCGGCGGAATAAAGCATGTACCGGCATAAAAGCTCGCCATTTCCACGCCAATAATCGCCTGACTTCTCTCCCTGCCGAATCTTTGGGGCGTAGCGTGAATAATGCAGGGAAAAATCGGCGCGCAGCCGACACCCGTCACTGTGAAGCCAACCATTGTGAGGAATTCCCACCGGGACACCAGCATCATTAAAAGACCTGCCAGCACCGTCCCCATACCGATGTACGCCAAATGCTTGTCGCTAACGCGGAATGTAACAAAACCGCTGACAGCACGCCCAACAACAATGCCTGTATAGTACATTGCGGCAAGCCCCGCTGCCCGTTCCTTGGAAAGTCCCATATGCAACACAAGATAGCTGCTTGCCCAGTGACCTGTGATTGCCTCCACTGCGCTGTAGCACAGAAAGACCAGTAAAATTTCGATTACACCCGGAATTTTAATCACCTGCGTTAAGGGTATCGGTGTGTAGTCTTCAATCTGCTGACCTACATTTTGTTTCCATTTGGGAATACTGATAAGGGTAATAGCCGTTAGTACAATCTGGAAAAAAGCTATGTAAAGGTAACCCATATTCCAAATTTGTCCGCCAGTAAGCACAGCGCCCATCACATACGGTCCAATAGCCGCTCCTACGCCCCACATACAATGCAGCCAGCTCATATGGCGGCTGGCATAGTTACTGGCAACGTAGTTATTCAGCCCTGTGTCCACGCTTCCTGCGCCCAAACCGTAGGGAATTGCCCAGACGCACAGATGCCAGAATCGGTTGCTGAACGCAAAGCCCAAAAGCGCAACCGCCGTCAATGCAACACTAACAGCTGTAACCTTTCCTGTTCCGAACCGGCTGTTGACCCGGTCAGAGAGCAGACTGGAAATCACAGTAAATCCGGCAATCAGTAACGAAACAATTCCCATATAGGAAACAGGTGTTTGAAATTGTGTTGAAATCACCGGCCACGCAGAACCCAAAAGGGCATCCGGCAGGCCAAGACTGATAAAAGCAAGATAAATCAGCAGTAGCAGCAAATGGGTCATGGTATATCCTCCTGTTTATATGAACTTTATACCACAATTCCCCAAAAAAGTCCACAGTTAACCCCAATTCAGCCGTGCAAATTCGCCACTACATCTCTCGTCACCGATACCACCTTGCTATATCCCCTTGCATAGTGTCTGGGATAGAGATACTGGGTCTGTCTGGGCAGCAGCACCGGCACTTGCACCATATAGGTTATGCCGCCCATATACACATCCGGCGGTGAGAGCCAGGACTTATAGTATACGCATACATTGCGCAGAATTTCGTCGGTCATATTGGTTACAACAATTGTGCCCATCGCTTTGTCTGTTACGCAGATATCAGATGCGCCGTTTCCGAGCTGTCCAAGCCATTGCCAGCCTTTGATTGCTGTAGCCGCCTCTTTTCGGTAGGCATAGCCGTTTTGCTCCAAAATCACCACCGTAGACTTAGGCGGAATATGGTCACCTGCAAATATATAACATACTTCATCCCACTTAAGCTCTATATGCACTTTGAAAATCTCCCTGTCACTGCTGTTGTATATATGCAGCGCAGCAACATTTGTAACCTCTCTGTCCGTTCCATCCTCCCAGAAAGGGCCCTCATAGGATGATAAATCCTGCGCAATCAGGGATGTTCCGGGAATCATTGCAGGAAACATCACCGTATTGGTTATTTCTGCAGAAGGTTGTGCTGCAAGCAAATCATCCGTCGCCGTCTTCTGCCACACACTCTCTGCAGAAATATACAAAATACCGGCTGCAAGCACACTCCCCAATGTACCCAATACCAACAACAAGGTTCTTCTCATGGCAATCTCCCACCGCAAACTGTCATATTGACCCCACCCTTTTCATAACATATTCCTATTATATGCACAAAAAATTGGGAACAAAGGAAAATGCTGACATAGAAGCCGCAAAACCTTTAGACATTCTCCATAGGATTTCTGCTAAAGGAAGAAGAAAAAAGAAAAACCCGTATAGGTTTTTCTTTCTTTAAGTATTTTCATGGCGAGAATTTAATTGGATTGTCAACCAAAGCTTTCGCATAAAAAAACAAGGAGATGCAAAAGCATCTCCTTATTTTATGGAGCGGGTGACGAGGCTCGAACTCGCTACCTCCACCTTGGCAAGGTGGCGCTCTACCAGATGAGCTACACCCGCGGAACAAGAGGTATTATAGCAGATTTCCAAAAGAAGTCAAGCCTTTTTTCAAAAAAACTGCTCCCTCCTGTAAAATTTTATAATGCATCCTTGGAGTAACAGGAAAATCCATCGCCCAAAACCTGATGCGCCTCCTGTACAATGACAAAGGCATTGGGATCGTTTTCCGCAACCAGTCGTTTTAAGTCTGCCAGCTGTTGCTTTCTCACGGCTGTGAGAACAACTTTAGTCTGTACCCCTGTGTATGATCCCTCTCCGTGAAGAAAGGTAACTCCCCTGCCCAGTTCATCAGATATGGCCTTTGCAACTTTATCGTATTCCTTAGTAATAACAAGGGCAACTTTTGAATAGTCAAAACGGTAGACCACTGCATCAATCACCTGTCCGGTCAAAAACACCGCAACTCCGCTATAAAGCGCCACCTCAATATTGCGGAAAACAATGCCGGAAAGCACCACCACAAAGGCATCAAAGCAAATGGTAATATACCCGATAGGGATATGCTGATAACGAAGCTTCAGCAAACGAACCACAATATCCGAGCCGCCTGTGGACACACCGGTGGTAAACACCAGCCCCAATCCCGCGCCGCAAATGACACCGCCATACAGTGCGCCGATTAACGGCTCTGTCTCCGGCACAGGAATTACAGAAAATACATCTATGAAGACCGTCGACAAAATCATTCCAAGCAGTGATCCAATAAAAAAGCGCTTACTGAGCTTCCGAATCGCCAGCGCAAACAACGGCAGATTCATAATTGCTGTAAACAGACCAACACTGCCACCGCCAAGCACACGCACAAGAATCATTGCAAGGCCGGACAAGCCGCCGGCATTTAGGTCATTGGGGACTAGGAACAGGTTAAAGCCTATGCCAAGCACCCCGCAACCGACTGTGATTTTCAGTATATCATAGAGGTATTTACCGGTTTTTCCCATAAATTCTCCTACATTTCAAAACTGATTTGTTTATCGGGCGAATCCTCTTCCTTTAGTAATGCGCCGGCAGTGGGAATGGTCTTATTCCGATACCGCGAAGCATTGGTAATGCCGCTTTCCTCAAGGGGCGTCACAGCGTTCAGCAGCGCCTTTTTCTTCAGACTCATCACAGCCACACCCTGTGTGTTTTTGGTGGTTTTCGGCAGCAGCTGCGCCGTGGAGATGATTGCTGCACGTCCATCGGTGGAATAAAGCACAACCTGCTTGTCTTCGTTCAGGGTCATCGCGCAAACCAAGGGGCTCTTGTCAGAGAACGCGGCAATCAAGCGGCGTCTGTTTGTCTTGGTTTCATACGCAGACAGCGGTACCTTTGCCGCCTTACCGTTTTCAAAGAAGAACAGCACAAAGCCCTTGTAGTCACCCGGCAGAACTACCTGCTGCACCGTTTCCCCTGCATCCATACCCAGCTTTTGGGGCAGATAGTCACCCAGAAGAGAGGCCTTTCCGTCTTCAAAATCAGACAGCCGGGTCTTATAGCATTGGTACATATTGGTAAACACCAAAAGCTCTGCTTTATTAGAGGTTTCCACACGGAAGGACAAACTATCCCCCTCTTTGAATTTTTGTTCGCCGGACATTCGCAGAGACTGGGCGGTAATCTTCTTCAGATACCCCTCCTTGGAAACAAACAGGGTTACAGGATAATCCGGCACCTGCTCCTCTTCCTCATCGATTTGAACGGTTTGGGTTTCGTAAACAATCTGTGTTTTTCGGGGTTGGCCGTATTTTTCGGAAACCTGCTGCAATTCCTTAATAATCACATTCTTCAGCTTACGGCTGCTGCCCAGCGTATCCCGCAAATCAGCAATCTCCTTCTCCAGTTCGTCGATTGCCTTGGTCTGCTTCAAAATGTACTCTTTGTTGATATTACGCAGCTTGATTTCCGCCACATAATTGGCTTGAATCTCGTCAATACCGAAGCCAATCATCAAATTGGGGATAACTTCACTTTCCAGCTCTGTTTCCCGAATGATACGAATTGCCTTGTCGATATCCAGCAGGATACGCTCCAAGCCCTTCAGCAAATGGAGTCTATCCTCTTTCTTTTGAATTTGGAAGTACAGCCGACGCATAACGCAGTCTGTACGCCACGCCGTCCATTCTTCCAGAATCTCTCCGATGCCCATAACCCGGGGCATACCGGCAATCAAAATGTTGAAATTGCAGGCAAAGCTATCCTGCAGAGGCGTCATCCGGAACAGCTTTTGCATCAGCTTTTCAGGCTCAACGCCACGCTTCAGGTCGATTGTCAGCTTCAGGCCGCCCAAATCCGTTTCATCACGCATATCGGCAATTTCTCTGATCTTGCCAACCTTGATCAGCTCTGCCACCTTATCCATTATCACTTCGCTGGTGGTGGAATAAGGAATTTCTGTAATTTCAATCAAGTTACCGGACTTCACATAGTTCCATTTTGCCCGCAGCTTAAAGCTGCCTCGGCCGGTGGAATAAATCTCATTGGTTGTTGCCTCGTCAAACAGAAGCTCGCCGCCGGTGGAAAAATCCGGTCCGGGAAGGGTTTGGAGAATATCGTGGTCCGGATTATTCATCAGCGCAATGGTAGTATCGCAAATTTCCTTCAGATTGAAAGAACAGATATTGCTTGCCATACCGACCGCAATGCCTTGGTTGGCAGACACCAGCACATTGGGAAACGTGGTGGGAAGCAAGCTGGGCTCCTTCATCGTGGCATCGTAATTATCCACCATATCCACAGTGTCCAAATCAATGTCCCGGAACAATTCGTCGCAAATTGACTCCAGTTTTGCCTCAGTATAACGGGATGCCGCATAAGCCGTATCTCTGGAGTACACCTTGCCGAAATTACCCTTGGAGTCCACAAAGGGGTGCAGCAACGTCTCGTTATCCCGGGCAAGACGCACCATCGTTTCATAAATCGCCGCATCACCGTGGGGATTCAATTTCATCGTTTGACCAACGATATTGGCAGATTTGGTGCGTTTTCCCCGCAGAAGGCCCATTTTGTACATCGTATAAAGAAGCTTTCTATGGGATGGCTTAAAGCCGTCAATTTCGGGAATTGCGCGGGATACGATGACCGACATTGCATAAGGCATATAGTTGATTTCCAGAGTTTCGGAAACCACCTGCTCTGTTGTAGAGCCCACCAATCCCATAATACCGTCCGTATTGACCTTCTTTACATTTTGCTCTTCATTTTTCTTCTTCCGTGCCATATAAAACCTCTCTTAGGAAATATCAGCCAAATCCAAGTACTTAGCGCCGTTTTCCGCGATAAAATTCTTCCGTTCACTCAGGTTGTCGCCCAAAAGCACATCGAAATAATAGGCTGTGCGCTGTACATCCTCGGGGATAACCTTAATAAGCCGGCGGGTCTCGGGATTCATAGTGGTCATCCACATCATTTCCTTTGTGTTCTCACCAAGACCCTTGGAGCGCTGAATATCCACATTTTTTGTGCCCAGCTGTTCCAAAATTGCAGTCTTTTCCTGCTCATTATACGCAAACCAGGTTTTATCCTTGCAGGTAATTTCAAACAAAGGCGATTCTGCAATATACACATAACCGTCGCGGATCAGCTTGGGGCAAAGGCGGTAGAGCATTGTGAGAATCAAGGTGCGAATCTGGAAACCGTCCACATCCGCGTCCGTGCAGATAATCACCTTGTTCCAACGCAGATTATCAATATCAAAGGAAGACAGTTCCTTTGCCTTTTTCCCCTCTACCTCAACGCCGCAGCCCAAAACCTTTAACAGGTCTGTAATAATGGGGCTGGCAAAAATTTTCGTATAGTCTGCCTTCAGACAGTTGAGGATTTTGCCGCGGACAGGCATAATGCCCTGAAATTCTGCATCACGGGCAAATTTTACGCTACCCAATGCGGAATCACCCTCTACGATATACAGTTCGCGAACAGCCGTATCCTTGCTACGGCAATCCACAAATTTTTGCACGCGGTTGGCAATATCCACCTTGGCGGACAAATTCTTCTTTACATTGGTACGGGTCTTCTCTGCCGATTCACGGGCACGCTTGTTCACCAAAATCTGATCAGCGGCTCTGTCTGCTTCCTGCTTATTTTCCAAGAACCAAACCTGAAGCTGATCCTTAAAGAATGCAGTCATTGCCTCCTGGGTAAACTTAGAGTTTACAGATTTCTTCGTCTGGTTCTCGAAGCAGCCAATGGTGGAGAAGCAGTTGGTTACAATCACCAAGCTGTCCTGAATGTCCTGATAGATAATTTTGCTCTCGTTTTTGGTGTACTTGTTGCTCTCCCGCAGGTATTTATCAAAGGCTGCAACAAAACCGGAGCGAACCGCTTTATCCGGACTGCCGCCGTACTCCAGCCAAGAGGAGTTATGGTAGTATTCCGTATGACTGACCTGCTTGGAAAAGCAGAAGGACGCGGTGATCTTCAGTTTCATTTCCGGACGGTTTTCCGCATCGCGTCCACGGCGCTCCGTCTCCCAAAACACAGGCATCGTAAAGGCGTTATCTGCCACCAGTTCTTCAATATACTGTTTAATGCCGTCGTTGTAGCAGAACTCTTCCTCTTCAAATTTCTTTCCGATTTGGTTGCGGAACTTAAAGGTAATGCCCTTATTGACAACAGCCTGTCGGCGCAACACATCCCGATAGTAGTCAGCAGGAATGTTAATGTCGGTAAAGACCTGCTTATCCGGACGCCAATGGAACACAGATCCGGTCTTGCGGCCGCGATCGGTAGGCTCTTTCTTTAAGCCGCCCTTGTTTCTGCCTTTTTCAAAATGCAGGTCATAGCGGAATCCGTCCCGACGGATAGTAGCATCAAAAAACTCAGAGGCATACTGGGTGGCGCAGGAGCCCAAGCCGTTTAAGCCCAGAGAATACTCGTAGTTTTCACCGTTTTCACCGTATTTACCGCCGGCGTACATCTCACAGAAAACCAGCTCCCAGTTATAACGCTTTTCCTTTTCGTTATAGTCCACAGGACAGCCGCGGCCAAAATCCTCAACCTCAACGCTTAAATCCTCGTAGCGTGTGACAATGATGGTATCCCCGTGTCCCTCACGAGCCTCATCAATTGCATTGGAAAGGATCTCAAACACCGCGTGCTTACATCCTTCCAAATCGTCTGAGCCGAAAATAACAGCCGGACGCTTACGGACACGCTCTTCACCCTTCAGCATAGAAATGCTGGAGTTTCCGTATTGCTCATTTCTCTTGGTAGCCATTCTCATTACCTGCCAAATCCATAGAATTTCAAGTATATTATACGCATTTTGTGTTATAAAGTCAATATAAACAACTATATATGGTGTTTCAGTTCTATTGCCGCCATAAAGGACATACTCTGTGGTAGCGAAGTGGCAGGAGCATTCCTCCTGCAATTAAGGAGGTTGGCTATGGAAAATATGTATGCAAGCATTGCCGCCAGAACCGGTGGCAACATCTATATGGGCGTTATTGGCCCTGTCCGAACCGGAAAGTCCACGCTGATTAAGCGAATTATGGAACAGGTGGTAATCCCCAACATTGACGAGCCCTACAGGCGGGAGCGGGCGAAGGATGAGCTGCCGCAAAGCGGCTCGGGGCGGACCATTATGACCAGCGAGCCGAAGTTTGTGCCCGAGGAAGCGGTGGAAATCTCCCCTGACGGCACCACACGGCTGTCTGTGCGAATGATTGACACCGTTGGGTATATGATTGATGGCGCTGTGGGAGTAGACGAGGACGGCGTTCCCCGTATGGTCACCACCCCGTGGTATGATTATGAAATCCCAATGACAGATGCAGCGGAGCTGGGCACAAAAAAGGTTATGGATGAGCATTGTACCGTAGGACTGGTGGTCACCACCGACGGAACTATTACTGATATCCCCCGATGCGACTATGTTGACGCAGAACGGCGCGCCATTGCGGATATGCAAAAAACCGGAAAACCATTCTTGGTGGTCATCAATTCCCAGTATCCGCAAGGGGAAGCCGCAATAGCTGTGAAACAGGCAATCAAGGATGAATTTGGCATTGACGCGATGATCGCCGACTGTCAAGCATTGAGCGCCGAGGGTATCGCCCAGCTGTTACAGCAGCTGCTCTACAGCTTTCCGATGCATACCCTATGCGTACATCTCCCCCGGTGGCTGGACGCGCTGGAGGCAGATCACCCGGTAAAAGCAGCCTTATATCAGTCACTACTGTCCTCTTTTGGGGAAATAACAACCTTAGCGCAAGCGGACAGTATTCTGCAACGTGTGAAAGAGCTAGATGCTGTTCAAGATTATTCCTTACGCAGTGTAGATTTAGCAACCGGAACGGTTTGCTGCGCGCTCAGCTTCCCGGAAAAGCTGTTCTATGAAATTCTCAGCAGCAAAGCGGGTCTTCCCATTGAGGACGATGCACAGCTGCTGTCCCTGCTGACAGAGCTCTCTGCTGTAAAGGTAGAGTATGACAAAATCTCCGATGCGCTTTCATCCGTGCAGGCAACGGGCTACGGGGTTGTAATGCCCGATGCCACGCAGATGACGCTGCAGCCGCCGGAGGTCGTCCGCAAAGGAAGTGCCTTTGGTGTTAAGCTGAAAGCCGGCGCCCCATCTATACATATGATTCGCGTGGATATTGACACCGAAATCAGTCCTATGGTAGGTGGAGAGCAGCAATCGCAGGATTTAATTTCCTATCTCTCCTCGGAGGACCCCGACAAGCTTTGGGAAAGCAACATTTTCGGCAAGTCCGTATATACTCTGATTCAGGATGGCTTAACCTCCAAATTGGTACGCACGCCGGATGATGTGCGGGAAAAATTCAGAGGTGTGCTGACGCGTGTTGTCAACGAAGGCGCATCCGGTCTGATTTGTCTAATCCTATAATGCAAAACAGGTACACAGCGTGCATCATTTTCTTGCACAATGTGTACCTTTTTTTGTAATTATCCCTTTACCCCACGGGAATAATATGGTACAATGACATAGATAATGAAAATTTGGAGAGACAATATGAAGCTGTCACAATCTACCGGCCGCAAATGGAATTATAATGTCCTTGCTTTTGCATTCCCATTCGTGGGGATGCTTTTTGTGATGCTCATCGGTCAGTATAGCCCCTTCGGTAGCTACTCTATGCTGTATTCGGATATGTATCATCAATACTTTCCGTTTTTCAAAGCTTTTCGCAGCGCTTTGTTGTCCGGAGATTCCCTGCTTTACAACTGGAACGTGGGTCTAGGCTTAGATTATTTGGGTCTTTATTCCTACTATTTAGCTTCTCCGTTGAATCTTTTAAGCGTTCTCGTGCCGGAAGCTTGGGTTTTAGGTTACTTCTCCCTGCTGATGCCTATCAAGCTTGGTCTGGCAAGTATGTTCTTCGGCATCTTCCTAAAGAAAATTTCCGGCAAGCAGGACCTTTCTACCGTGCTGTTTGGCAGCTTTTACGGTCTGTGCGCGTGGGCTCTGGGCTACCAGTGGAATATTATGTGGCTGGATACCTTTGCTCTTTTGCCGCTGGTGATGACGGGAATGGTCGGCTTACTAAAGGAAAAGAAGTTTATCCTCTACACGCTGACGTTATTCCTTTCCATTTTTACAAATTACTACATCGGTCTGTTCACCTGCATTTTCGTGTTGCTGACCTTCATCTGTTACGAAATCTGTCGGTGGAAGGGCTTTAGCAGCTTTTTCCGCGATTTAAGCCGTATTGCTGTTTTCTCTGCGCTGGCAATCGGAATGACCGCAATTCTGTCCCTGCCCACCCTTGCCGCGCTGCAGACGACCCAATCCAGCGTAAACAAATTCCCCGAAGGTTTTCAATTAAACATTACAAACGAGGACAACTGGCTCGGTTTACTCAAAGCAATGGTAAAGGTGGCTGGCAATACCAACGGCGGCATTACCCCCTCCTTCAAAGAAGGTCTTCCCAATCTTTACTGCGGTGTTATAACCACCATATTGTCAGTTCTTTATCTCTTCTGCAAGGATGTACGCCTACGGGATAAATTTTGCGCCGTTTTTCTGCTTTTGTTCTTTAATGTGAGCTTCATCGTGCGGCAGCTGGATTATATTTGGCACGGCTTCCATTTTACCAATATGATTCCCTACCGCTTCAGCTTTCTTTACAGCTTTGTTGCGCTGTATATGGCAAATGTAGCTTGGCGGAAACGAAAAGGCTTCCGTCTTTGGCAGGTAATTGTGGCTGCGGTGGTATCTGTAGGTTTGGTATTTTGCTATGAGGACTTGACAGATACAGTATTCTGGGCCTATAACGGCGTGCTGATTTTAGTATATATAACAGCGCTTGTTTATTATTGCACATTCCGCCCGGCTCCTGCAGAGGCAGAGGCGTTACCCCAATACCGTTTGGAGCGAATTAAGCGGAAAAACCTGTGTTCCTTTGCGCTGACCGGCATTATGGCTATTGAACTGGTATTGAACATCGTGAATTTTGGCGTTTCTTTCCCTTGCACTGATGTTTCAAATTACCCCAGGGGCACAACTGATTCCGCAGCAGTCTTCGGGCATATGGAGGCGCTGGAGAAGGACAATCCCTTCTACCGTGCAGAGGTCACGCACAGTCAGACCTTGAACGACGGCGCGCTGAATGGTTATCACGGAATCACCACCTTCACAAGCTCTGCCAATGTGAAAGTAACAGAATTTATGAAGGCCTTGGGCTACGGTGCAAAAGACACCTATAATCGTTACAGCTTTGAGGAAAGCTCACCTGTTTCCAATCTTTTCTTAGGTCTGAAGTATATGATTGAACGGGATGGAAAACTGGAAGAAAACCCGTATTTTAACGAAATTTACAGCAAGGGTAATGTTTACCTGCTGGAAAACAACGCATATCTCCCCCTTGGTTTCCTGGCAAATGCTCAGCTTTTGAATGTTGATTTTGACAGTGACGGCAACCGCTTTGCCTTCCAAAATCTGCTGATGCGTGAAGCTACCGGTTTGCAAGAAGATGTTTGGTATCTTCCTACTGAGAATATGCTTACCATCACCAGTGACGGTCCGGCTATAACTCCCCAATCAAGCACCGGATACTGCGCATATTCTACAGATGCGGAAACTACAGGCACCGTTACCTACAGCTACACCGCTGACCGTACCGGCTTTATGTGCGTTGACCTGAATCTGTCGAAGCGCAACAACTTCTCAATACTGCTCAACGGTGAGGAGCTTTACAGTGAAACCTATAGCCTCCCGCAAATGGTCTCTGTCAGCCAAGTTGTGCCGGGCGATGTGGTAGAAATTCAACTCAAGTGTAAGCAGAACGAAAATGGCACAATTACCATTAAAGCTGCTATTTTGGATGAGGCGCTATTCCGTCAGGGATATGACGTTCTGTCCGACTCTGTCTTGAATCTGACTTCCTTCCAAAACACGTGTATTGAGGGCACCATCGACTGCAGCCGCAACGGCGTTCTGTACACCTCTATTCCGCAGAACGGTAATTGGTATGCTGAGGTGGATGGAGAGGCCGTAGAAACTGTTACAATCGGTGACGCGATGGTTGGACTTCTGCTGTCCACCGGCAAACACACAGTTCGCCTGTATTACCGAAATAACGCTTTTGATCTGGGTTGGAAAATCACCCTCGCCTGCGTTGTAGCCTTCGTTGCTATCTGCTTGGCAGTGTACAAGCCCACCTTCCGCCGTAAAAAAGGCAAATACGAAAAATAAGAAAAGCCTCACTGCTGAAGCAGTGAGGCTTTTATGCTAATATTCTAATATTCAATGCAAGCAGCTATTTCACAAAACAAACCATTAGACGCTCTCGGTATCCACTATGATTTCTACAGTGGATGGCATATCCCGCCATATTGTACCATCCGCGAGGTAAAACCTTCGTTCTATAGCTCCATTTCTTGTGTGACAATCCACAACAAAAACCTGTCCTCTTTCTATTTCAATGGATGGATAGTTATTATACGGTAGTACATTAAAGCTTTTGGGACAATGGCTAAATATGTTTCCCGTATTTTCCAATCGCCAAAATTCAAGTTTTACTGCATATCCTGAGTCACAAGATCTATCTAGTTCCCCAAAATAGCTTGCATCAAAGACTGTGTTGCCTATCGAAATTTTATCAACTCTGATCGGTTTCCGTCCAACAGCAAAAAACAGTTGGTCAATGGTGCAGCCAAAAACACCAGCCATTGTTGGTAAAAGAAAAATATCAGGCGCAGCCTTTGCATTTTCCCACTTTGACACTGCCTGAAATGTGACACCAAGCTTTTTGGCAAGCTCCTCCTGCGTTAAGCCACGCTTTTTACGGAATTCCTGCAAATTCGCTGCGAATTTGTTTTGTATACTTTCCATAGAACCATCTCCTTTCTAATCACATTATAACAATCGCTTTCATATAGCACAATAACGAGAAAGTTGAAGATTTTTCAACTACAGGTTGAAAGTGTATACATAAAAGACCTCACTACCGGAGTAGTGAGGTCATTATGTTCGCTTTACCTATCTTAACAGAACTTGTTGTAAAAATCTGAGTAATCACCAGTTAAATACAAAGAAATACCATTTTTGTTTTCACCCTTACATTTCAATCCAAAGTGCTCTAAAATTGCACGAGATCTATTATTTCTTTTGTCAACATACGCTTCAACACCTAAAATATTCTTGGGTAAACGATTTACTAACCATTTTAGGCAAGAAGAGAATATGCCCATTCCTTGAAACTTCGACTCGATCTGTATATCCTCAAACAACAATTGCATATTTTCATCTAAGAAATATCTAAAATAGCCTACAAGCTCGCCATTTACATAAAAAAGAATCGTTTCACGGCTTTTTGCATTCAATACAGGAAGTATATGCGACACCCAAATCTGAAAATCCGATTCATACGAATTACCGGTGGGCGCAATTACACTCATATTTGCATGTAATATTGCAAACATTCGAGGAAGAATATTTTCAAATTCCAACTTATCTAAATGCTTAAAACAAATTTGATTCATTTCTACACCTAAACATAGCAAAAGTAAGCCTCCACCCTTTCGAGTGGAGGCTTGTGTTCGCGTTACCTATCTTCCCGGGCAGTCGCCCGCCAAGTATTGTCGGCGCAAATGAGCTTAACTTCTGTGTTCGGTATGGGAACAGGTGGACCCTCATCGCAATCAACACGAACTATTCTATTACCAAGGCTTTCGCCTTTGCAACCTGCTTTTATAAGGATTGGTGACCCGTGGGAGAATCGAACTCCCGTTACCGGCGTGAGAGGCCGGTGTCTTAACCGCTTGACCAACGGGCCATGGTGCACCTTCAGGGACTCGAACCCGGGACCCACTGATTAAGAGTCAGTTGCTCTACCAACTGAGCTAAAGGTGCAGATCCTTATGTTGTTAGGGCTTGCACCCTCAAAACTGAACATTGTTTCCTTACTTTGCAATCGGGTTTGGTCAACACTGAGCCTGCTTTTAGATCAAGCTTTCGGCTTATTAGTATCAGTCAGCTAAATACATTACTGCACTTACACCTCTGACCTATCAACGA
>SVKL01000039.1 GCA_015068495.1 Oscillospiraceae bacterium
TTCCTGCAGAGCAGATTGCCTATATCCACAACGCCAACACCGAGGCACAGAAGAAGGAACTGTTTGGCAAGGTTCGTTCCGGTCAAGTCCGTGTGCTTTTGGGTTCTACCCAGAAGATGGGTGCCGGTACGAATGTACAGCAGCGGCTTATCGCATTGCACCATTTGGATTGTCGTGCGACACGTTCCTAACTGAAAAGGTTAGGCGTGAAGCCGTAACTATATAGCGGATTGAAAGGAGCCGCTTAAGAACGCTTCATAGAACTGATAATTTGATAGGTAGAATGATGGGGTAACGCCCTGAAATGCCTACCCTGATACTCCGACAGGCGGCAGAAATGCGGTCTGAAGCTCGGTAAAGTCGGCAGAGAGTTACCGTAACTGCGGCTGTGATACAACGCAGACGAAAGGTCTCCAGAGGTGGAGGCTGTAACCTATATGCCGGGGGTCTACAAAATATATATGGTGAGAATGGCAGAAATGCCTGACGAACTTGCGAATGTACGGGTCTACACCGAGGAGCGTATAGAAATGTACGCCGGTCTGAAAAATGACAGCCAGCGAGGTTTAGTAGAAATGGCAGTTACGAAACACCTTACAGTGTTACAGGCACTGTTGGACTGGCAGGCTCAGAGCAAGCACCTAAGTATATATGTACAGATAGAATTATCGGAACGTGGGAAGCAGCATAACGCATGATTGCGGTGGTGACGAAGAAAAATAAGCACCTTTAATTGCTGTGAAAGTGGTGGCACGAGCGTAGATGCCCCTGTAATGGGGGCGGAGCAACAGCCACTAGTCATTACAAAAGATAGTTATAGGTAACGAAAATTCATAGCTTCGAGTATGACAAAGAAAAACAACCCGAAGGGGGTGTTGCCTATGACAAAGCAAAAGAAACTAAGACACTCAGAATACTATGATTTGCAGCCAGTACTTGACCGACTGTATGCGGATAGCCAACAAGGTAAGATCTTTACGAAGCTGATGGATATAATCAGCAGTGAAGAAAATATCCGGCTGGCATACCGAAACATAAAGCGAAATGGTGGCAGCAATACAGCCGGTACAGACAAACAAACCATTAAGGATATTGAAAAACTCCCAGTGGAACAGTACGTCCGTATCGTGCAGAGAAAGCTAATGTATTATAAACCCAAACCTGTCAAGCGGGTAGAAATCCCAAAGCCTAACGGCAAAATGCGTCCTCTGGGAATACCAACGATTGTGGACCGGCTCGTTCAGCAATGTATTTTGCAGGTAATGGAACCAATTTGCGAAGCTAAATTTTATGAGCGGAGCAATGGTTTTCGCCCGAATCGGTCAGCCGAGAATGCGATTGCACAGTGCTACAAGATGATAAATCTGCAAAAGTTATATTTTGTGGTCGATGTAGACATCAAGGGTTTCTTTGATAATGTCAACCACACAAAATTGATTCAGCAGATTTGGCATATGGGCATACGGGATAAAAAGCTGTTGTGCATCATCCGAGAGATGTTAAAAGCACCGATTGTTATGCCAGACGGGACGGTGGAATACCCGGTAAAAGGTACACCGCAAGGTGGAATCCTGTCACCGCTCCTTTCCAATATTGTACTGAACGAACTTGACTGGTGGATTGCCTCCCAATGGGAAAATATGCCCACCAAACAAGAGTATAGCTGTGAAATACGGCCAAACGGTACAATCAATAAAACGGCAATTTACGGTGCTTTCAAAAATACAACCAATCTCAAGGAAGTGCATATTGTCCGCTATGCAGATGATTTCAAGTTGTTCTGTCGGAAACGCAGCGATGCAGAAAAGGTATTTATTGCCGTAAAACTGTGGCTGCATGACCGGCTCAAACTGGAAATCAGCGATGAAAAGTCTAAAATCGTCAATCTGAAACGGCATTATTCCGAATTTCTGGGATTTGAAATGAAAGCAGTCAAGAAGCGGAAACGCTATGTGGTCAAATCCCATATGACAGAAAAAGCAGTCTCGAAAGAAAAAGCCGCTCTTATTGAGCAGGTCAAGCAGATTGCCCATGTTCAAGACCGGGATGATGAAGCAAGAGAGATTACCCTGTACAATTCTATGGTGTTTGGAATTCACAACTACTACCGCTATGCAACCATGATTGCAACGGACTGTGAACAGATACAACGGGCAGTTTCTACAGTGATGAAGAACAGACTTTATGGCAGGCTTACGAAAAAGGGGCAAATCAATGAGGTATATATCCGGAAGAACTACGGCGATAGCAAACAAATTCGCTTTATCAGCAGCAAAACCGTAGCACCTGTTGGATATATCCAGACCAAAACCCCTTTGTTCAAGAAGAAAAAGGTATGCAAATATACCCCAGAGGGCAGAGCAGAAATCCATAGGAATCTCGGTATCAACACTTCGATTATGCTTGCGCTGATGCGTATAAAAGAACCACGGCGAAGCGTTGAATACATGGATAACAGGATTTCCCTATATGCTGCACAATATGGGCGCTGTGCTGTGACAGGAAAAGAGCTGTGGCTCGATGAAATACACTGTCACCACAAACAACCACTGAGCATGGGCGGCACGGACAAATATATGAATTTGATAATTGTCCACCGGGATATTCACCGGCTGATCCATGCTACAGAACCCAGTACCATTGCAATGTACATGAACCTTTTTCAGCTTGACAAAAAAGCATTAGCAAAACTTAATACCCTGCGAGTTTTGGCAGGGCAACCTGAGATTTAATACAGTTTCTTGGCTTTGAAGTTCTTACTATTCTAACAATTCTTTTGTAATGATGGAACGCCGTGTGCGGGGAAACTCGCATGCACGGTGTGAAGCGGGGGAAAAGGTGGAAAGCGGTGCTAACGCACCGCTCAGACCTTACCTATCGCTATCGTGGCGACCTAGCGATCTTCAGCAGCGCGACGGACGTATCCTCCGTCAGGGCAACACCAACCCGGAGGTCGAGGTGATCCGCTACATTACGCAGGATACCTTTGACGCGTATTCGTACCAGCTGGTCGAAAACAAGCAGAAATTCATCGCCCAGGTATGCACCAGCAAGAGTCCTGCGCGCGGCGCAGAGGACTTGGATGAAATGGCGCTTTCCTATGCGGAGGTCAAGGCGCTGGCTGCCGGCAACCC
>SVKL01000013.1 GCA_015068495.1 Oscillospiraceae bacterium
AAAGCATTGCGATGAGCAGTTTGGTCTTGATATATGTGATAATAGTCGTTCCTAAATATTTCATGAGCAAAGTCTGACTTGAATTTTAGCAAGCCCTGTTCAGTCATATACGGCTCTTTACCAACAGAATAAGAAATTAAATGTATATGTGGATGTTGTCCTTCGTTGTGGAATGCCGCATACCATTGCAGGTCTGCAAGAGGAATACCCATCGCTTTGGCAAGTTTAAGCGACTGTCCTCGGAGCATTTCTCTCCATGCACTTGCGTTATCATACCCGAGCCTTTCAGCATCTTCACGCCGCAAAGACATTATTGTTGTCCATACAGCACCTTCGTGTTCGGCAACAGTTTTTGCCACCTCATTAAGATTTATCGCCTCATCCTTTTGAGAAAACAAACCGTGTGAGCCTTGCTTTTCAACACGAGGTCGCATAGCAATGTATCCAACATAGTTTTCTTTTTTCCCTATGAGGTCAACATTTTCTTCAATGGTACGGCTTATAAATTCTGATGCTAAACTTTTGGTTGGCTTTGAAATATAATCCTGATACTCAAAACTTTCAACCGAATCGGGAAAATCGGTTGTAAGTTCTTTAATAAGTCTTTGCTGTTCTTGAGTTGCAGGTTGATGTTTCCAAGACTCATTGCACCGTTCAACGCCTTCTCGGGTTGCGATATATTTTACAAGGTTTGTGCTGTGTTTCGCAGAACCTGATTTTATATATCGCCATTTGAGAATAAACTTTGCCATTATTTTTTACCGCCTTTTTGATACTCAACGGCATCTTCAAAGGAAATGCGACCATTGGTGCTACGAACTTCATTGACACATTTTCCTCGCAGTCGTGAGAGCGTGTCTTGGTCGACTCGGTGGTTGGCTGCGACTATATGCATCATCATATCAAGTTCAACCGCATACTTAAACATAAGCGAGGCCATTCTTTTTTCAAAACTGCCGAGCGTTCCTTGAACGGTTTCAACAATTGCTTCGGGGAAATAATCACGACCGTCTTGCGAAACGACATAGCCAGAATAAAATTGAAGTGCTTTTTCAATAAATTCTGACTTGCTACGGCAGTTATCTAATTTGTATAATCTCTCTGCTTTTTCAAGTGTTGATGGATGTATCCATAACGCAAATTTTTTCTTGTTCTCATCCATTTCATCATCTCCTTTGTCTTTAATTTTTCAAAAACACACAATCTCGGAAACCCGCATAAATAAAGGGCTTTTTAGCAAAAGTGGTTTGTACCAAAATGTAATAAAAACCTCTTGTTTTAAGCCTCAACGCCTATGTTTTTATTGGTGTAATCGTGCTTTACGGGAACACCGACCCCTAACACAGAAAAAACGGCATTTTTTGACCCCTATAGCACAAACCCTCGAAAAGCCTTTAACGGTCGGCTTTGCCGTCCGATGTGAACCGAGTCGGGAACGCTCTGCGACCCCGACTCTTATTCCTGCAACTAAAATCGGACGGGCTGTGCCGCCGATTTTGTCTGTGTACCGAGTTCTGTGTAACGGGCTTAATTTGCCGTTTTTATCTGCGTTTGGTATCATTCCTCGGGGAGAGGTATTAACGAGGCACACACGGCGAAACAGGGCTTCAAATCGCCGTGTTCAACGCCCTGCAACCTATGACAAAACAGCAGTGGAACCTGCCCACTGCCGTTTTGCTGTACGGTTTATTATTCTCCTACGGTATCCGTTTTATCATCCGAAGGCGCTGTTGCGCCCACAGCAGAAGAAAAAGAATGTTTCTTTTTAATCTGCCTTGCCGCCGCTTCAATCTTCGGGTTGTATTTCATATCAATAAAACCACGAACACCGGCAGGAACATTTTTCGTGTAAAGATTTTCAATTGCCTTTTCAAGTTCGTCTTCCAACTTTACATTCTTTTGTTCCATATACATTTTTAGTGCGGACAGTCTTTCCTCATCAAAGGAAATTGTTACAGTAGCTTTTTTCAATTTATTTCACCCCATTTCATTTCTTCACCGGGGACATCGCCGTCCCATTCATCAATTGTTTGTTTTACATTTTTCATATTGATACTATGTGTATCGTTGTCAATCCACTCTGTGTTAGCAATACAAGAGTTCATAAAACTAACACCCGACATTTCGTTTTGCACGAACTTAGCAAGGTGAAAGTTTGAATGTGTGTATACACCTCTATCCATTCGACAGTAGCGGAAATCCGCACCATTAAAATTGCTTTCCTCAGAAGTAATGTCCATTAGATTGCAACTATTGAAAACTGTGCCTACGCATTCAGCCGAGCACATTGAAGTGTTATGAAAACTACAATTTACAAACTTTGCGCCATTTAATACTGCACTACATAAATCACGACCGCTAAAATTAAAGTTTTCCACATAGTGATTGCTAAGGTCAGCCTGAACGCCGCCGTACTCGTCATATAGCCAAAGATAATGTTTTGCGAGCATCACCCGTAATTCGTGATCTGATATTACTTTTAGGTTCGTCTGTTTTGCTTCCGGGATATACTCTGGCATTACTTCAACAGTAATATTGCCATTGTAACTATCCTTGATAGATATTTCATCTCGCTCAGAGAGCATTTCGAGAAGCAAATCTTCGTCAAGCGAATTCATATCAAAGTCATTTTTCAAATTACTGATTTTTATTACATACACACCATCTTCTTGACCTTTGAGAATACGATGCACACATTCATCAGCTATCTGCTGCATCTTTTGAGAGTATTCTTTTAAGTTTGTGTATTCCATTTGAACACCTCACATTGTTTGTTCTTGAGACTCGGTTTGTGCATCGCTTTGCCGTTCTTTCAGCAGGTCAGCGACTTCTTCAGATAAATAACCATAGTATCCTTCCGGTCGTTCCATATCATAGTGCGAATAGGTAATGTCGAGTTCTTCTTTGACATTTCGAAACTCACTTACATCCTGACCGGGTCTGCCATATACCCATTGATTGTCTTTATTGAAAACATAGATATATGCACACCATGTATCCGTAGAGGTGAGTTGCCTTTGACTAAACATTTTAGCTTCAACATCTTTATCCCCACGATCTCTACCATAGGCAACTATAACCCCATCCTGTCTTTCGTCATATTTAAAGCTATGAGGCATAGAGGGGTCGGGATTAATGTTGGGGGCAAGATATGAAATGTCACCAAGATTTAATAACTCATCTAATTTATCCGCATCGCTATAGTGGTCAAACAGCATTGCGCCATTATGGGTGAGATAGCCATCACTATGGCAGTAAATTGTTTTATACTGATTTTCACTGATTTGCTTTGCAATGTAACTTCTCGTACTCATTTTTATCACCTCACATTTCTAATTTTGCATGTTCTTCGGGTGTATGATAGACATCGCTATCAATTAAATTTGCGCCGAGCATACCAAGCATGTTTTCCGCTTGTTGACCACCCTTACAACACTCGGGAGTGTTTGCCGAATATACTGCTTGTTCAATAAGGTCTTCGGCGGTAATCATATTTGTGGTTTGCTCAACCTTTTCTTCGTGTTCCTCTTGTGGAGAGGGTAATTTCTTTTTGCTCATTATTATTCCTCCTGTTCTAAATAACTGATATACGGTATTTTTAGCCAGTGTGTCCAACCGCCATCAGCAAGTTCTGAATAAATAACACCGGTTGTTGTTCCATATGCTTCTACGACTTTTCCGCCGCCGATATATACGCCTATATGACCTTCTTTCCAAACAGCAAGACCAAGCACCTCGGGGATAGTGTCAATGCTACCTTTTTCTGTTGCGTTCTCATACATTGTGTCAGCACCAATGTCAGGCATCCCATTAGATACAAGTAGTGTCTTTTGAGTTTCGGCATCGTACCATGCGTAGCCTTTTATAAGGCCAACACAGTCGGCGGTTCTTTTCCATAACCAGTTGTCACGAATAAACTGTTCGTTTGCACCAACTTCATCGGGGTACTGTGTAATCTTGCTGTCAAGCAAGGAGTTGTCCAGCACCGTACCATAAGTGCCGTACACATAACCCCATCCTTTATCGGCTGCATTTTTAGCCCATTTTACCAAGTCCAAATTATTCTTGGTTGTTGGGTCAGTATAATTAGCGGTGTTTATATACGCATTTCGTGTTGCAGACATAGCGTTTGTAAACTCATCGACAGATATGTTAGTACCGAAGGTTGCATTTACATTCGCAATAAGTTCTGCATCGGTTTGTTCGGTCGCAAAGCAACCAACAAATTTATCAGCGAAGTCAGTTTCTTCTACATATTCATACAACGAAAAAACATATAAAAGTTGTGCTTCCTGAATTCGTGTCGAATCATAACCGGCATTTGTCATACCTGTTTCTACATCTGTCCATTGTTCCATAAGCACGGTTTGGTTTTCTTGTAGCATTTCTTGAAGTCGGTTAGTATCAATTTCAATACCGCCGCTAAAAATACCAAGCAAAGCTGCTATGGGCATACAGATAATTACGATTACTCCTAAAACAATACCGCATACCACCTTCATTGCTTTCTTATCTGTTACAACATAAGCAATTACTTTTTTGGCAACGGCAGCAACAGCAGGTGCCGCCATTAGCGACCACCTGCCTTGCCAAAGAGAGCCGATTTATATTCGGGTGCGATAACTTGAAGAAGATATCTTTCGTTACCGCAACGATACAAGCAAGTACCACGCTCAGGGTATTTGATGAGGTCGAACTCGCTCGGCTCTACCTGTAAAGCATCCATATATTCTTTCGGGTTAATCTGACCTGCGTTAAACAAGAACTGATGAGTAGGAATGCTGAACAACGGCTTGGTAAATTCACGAATAGAGGGAATTAAAAAATCCTCAATATTCTGTGATGCCAGAATAATTGAGGAGTCTTTTTTACGGACACGCTTCATAGCGTTTCGTATATATTCAATTGCCGTCATATTCGTTAGGAACAAATAAAGTTCATCTATGGATGCCGCCGTGTTACCTTTACCAAGGAGCTGATTGCTCATATAGGAAAGGATATTGAACAACATCGCATCCTTTAATCTCTTATTCGTATCCATCAGGCCCTTAACACCGAATACCAAGAATGCATCATCGGTGATGTTGGTATAACCGTTAAAGTATCTACTTTCCGCACCCACACACATTGAGTTAATGCCGAGGCATACCTCTTGGAGCGTTTGCTCGGTATAGAGATATTTTCTCTGTTTATCATAGGTCATAAATTCTTCCTCACACAGCTTATAAAAGTCTTCCATGATAGGATAATCAGTGGGCTTCATTTTACTGTAATCGGTTGAGTCGGTAATGCCGAACCTTGCGTACAGTTTTGAAAGCAAAAGTTCAATGGTATCAATCTGACTATCGGTGAATTCTTTATAACTGCGAAAGAAATCTTTTAAGAAAGCAATATGTTGCGAGAGCCGAGTCTGTTTCTTGAATGCTTCGGGAGTGGAGGGGTCAATATCATCAACACCGTCTGACCATGCTTTTGGTTCGAGAGGATTGATGGTATATTCGCCCGAAAGAAAATCTATATAACATCCACCGAGGTTTGCACACAGATCCACATACTCACTTTCGGGGTCAAGACAAATAATGCTTTTGCCTGATTCACGGATGTTGGTGAGGATAAGTTTCATAAGATATGATTTGCCCTGACCGGAGTTACCGAGAATAAGAATATTGCTTGTAGTCTTATCTTCAGCCCTTCTGTCAAAGTCCACGAGGATGTTTGTACCAAATTTATCTCGACCGATATATATTCCTTCGGGGTCAGTCTTACCCGAAAAATTAAAGGGGTATAAATTTGCAACGCTTGAAGCCGGCAATACTCGTTCAAACTGTGCGCCGAACTGATTTGCGCCCACAGGCAGAACAGAAAGAAAGCCTTCCTTTTGGCGAAGGGTCAACCTATCCACCGAGATTTTCGAGCGTGTTAGTTCCATTGAGATTTCGCTTTGAAGTTCTTTGAGTGCATCCTGACTCTTTGACTTCAACTCAATGAAAACTGAACAGTGCAAGAGGGGTTCACGGTTTTTACGAAGATTCGCCAACAGTTCAATTACATCCTGAAGGTTTCCTTCGGCTTCAATTGTATCATTCATATCGTTACCGCCGCTTTTTAGAGTATTCCTACGAGTTGCATTCTGAATAATTTTCCTTTGTTCCATAGATTCAACAAGTCTATGATAAATTCGGAGTGTGACTCCGTTTCTGTCGGCAAGCTGCGAAAGAATTGCTTGTTCCTCTGTAGAGGGAGGATATTCTCGGATTGCCCAAACACTGCGATAACTATCTCCGACTATATAATGGTCAGAAAAGAATTTGATGGTGCTTGGCAAAATGCAGTCAAAGAAGTCTTTGGTACGAATTTCTTCAACCTGCTCGGGTGTCAGCACCTTCTGTTTTTTAGCCATTAGCATTGGCCTCCTTTGCTATAATTATTAGACGACCGCTTTTTGCGTTTCCATAGCAAGTGGAAAGTATAAGCGTTCCATCGTTATTAAGTTGATTATAAATCTCATCGTAAATGTCAGTTTTTTTAACTGATATTACGGTAAAATATCTAATGCCGTTTTTGGTTTCAAACTCTATGGTAGAGTGGCTGTCACGAAAGTCGGCATTAAGATATTTTTTTAGGTCAGAGAACTGTGTTCCATTTTTCATGTTGTGTCCGTAAATGATTGCTGTGCCACTATCAATGTTGCACCGCGCATCAAGAAACGGAACACCGGATTGGCTGTATTGTCCATCAAAATCTTTTCGTAAGTATTTTTGCGGACTGTCAGGGGTGTGCATCACGGGATAATTGATATTTGTTCCAGCTATGCATATCCAACCTATACAATCACTATTTCTTTCAAATAATGGCTTTAGGTTTCTGACCTTTTGTCCCGAAGGTTCGGTATCTTTCGGAATTTCAGTTGTTTCTTCCGTAACACTGCTTGTGTCTTCAATGATTTCAAGCAATTCATTGAATTTGTTGATTTCATTCTGCCGCATTGTTACTTGCTTATAAATCATATATGCTGATATAACCACAAGCGCCGACAACAGAAGAACAAGAAAAATATTAAGTTTCCTCATTGTCTTCATCAACCTCGAAGAATTGCTCACCGTCTATATCGGGCATCTGTTCACCGTTAAAACTTGCATCAAAGTATAGAGCAAGAAAGCGTTTGATATCGTCCTTTTTCATTCTGCGAACTTCGAAACCCTGCTCGGAGATAACCTTTTCGACACGGTTGGCGGTTTGGAACACCTGCTCGGGCTTCTTTGCTTTACACCTTGCAATAAAAAGGAACTGACGAGCCGTTGCCATTTCTACCTGTATCTGATCAAGAAACTCTATATCCCTTTTGAGCAGTTTTTTTACTTTTGGATTCATTTCTTCATCAAGGCGCATATGCAAATAGGCTTTGTTATCATCAAAGCATTCCGAAGAGTCGGTACAGGCTATCTCGATATCGGGCAAGGATGAAAGCACCATCATTAAGTGCCTTACCTTGATTTCTATATTTGTGTGGGACAGCACCGATATGTTTGTCGGTGCTACAAGATAAAAGAGCAATTCTCCCTTGTTGGTTTTAAGTCCATATTTACTGAATGTCTTTATGCCAATAAGGTCTTGCACCGAGCTGCCTTTTTTCTTTTTCTGTTTGTTCTGAGCCATTGCGGTCACCTCCATTCAAAATATTGCTGTGTCGTAATAAGATACTTAACAGCGTATTTCATATAGTCCATAACGGTGGTGTCATCCATGCGTATAGTTAGAAAACCATAAACAAGAGTTACCGCCGCCGGTATAAAAATTTTCAAGTACACCATAATTACAACCGATAAAAGTGCGGCTATACCAATGATGCAAAAATCCCTCAAACCCCAAAGCCACAGGTTCGCTGTAGCTTTCAAGTTCTGCGGATATAAATATTGAGTCATTTACATACCTCCCATAATTTGTTCTTCCGTAGAGCATATATCGTTACAAAACTCAACAGGAGTCTGTCCGTGAACCTCTTGGATTTTTTGTGTTATCATATCTTTGATAAGTTCGGCTTCTGCCTTTGTAGGTGAATAGAAGAAGCTCTCGTTTTTATCATCGGTACTAATGACACATTCTACAATTAAAAAATCACTAAAAGGATTATAAATGCCGTACATATTAACCCATTCGCCAGCATTAGAATCGAGCTTTAAACCGAATTTCTTATTAACATCAAATAAGGTTTCTAAATAAGCTACTATCTGTTGCTTGTTTTCATCATCAAGTTGGATATCTCTATCAACCCACATAGACTCCTTAGTCAGTTCAAATACATCTCGTTTTGTTAAAATAGGTATTGGATGATAGTGTTCATCCATATCTGATTTTGCTTTTTCTTCACGAATATGTTCGGCTAATGTTGAGGATAAAAACTCACTACAAATACTGCCAACCTGCTCATCAACAATGCCAAGAAAGTTTAGACCTTCCTTATATCGTTCACATAACTTTTCATAGGTGATGTTGGGGTTTAGGGATGTTTCAAAAATCCCTAAATCACCAAACCAACTTGTGAATTTATCGTTATGTGCTATATCACAGGCTTCTTCGTATGCAGCAATAATTTTCAATCCATCATTGCCATATTCATGCAAAAATTTGTTTGTCTGCTTCATGTTTGCACCTCCATTACTTCGCTTTTGCAATAGTTCTTGTAAGATTTACCGCTGTTGTAGTTGCGTGTACAACGCTCATCATGTTCACCTTAACAGAACTATCCAGACCAAACTGTTGAGCAATTCGAGGTACTTCGTTTGCAGAGAGCATAATGCCAAGTCCAAGGAGCATATTCTGTGGGAATGTCATCAGACCGAGATATAGCAGAGTTGTCTGCATGAATGCGGTCAAGCATATAGCCGCAACCTGTTTCATCCATTGAACAAATCCGTCTGTATATCCTCGGGGAACTGAAAACATATACAGTGAACCTACTGCCATTTGCACGAGCAAAATGCCGCCACGCTTAATGTTTTGGAAGAATATTTTTACTACACAATAAGCGAATGCGATTAAGCATAAAAGTGTAAACAGACCCAATTGCGAGGATAGGTTTCCGGCGAAGAAACTACCAACCAATACGCCTTTTGCTGTTACGCCAAGTTCAAAGGTTTGACTTGCACCGCCAAGTGCCGCCAAATCGTGAGCAAAGGTATTTTGAAGCGTAATGCAAAATTTATATAGTTCGATAGGAACAACGCCAATTAGCGAACAAGCAAAGAAACCTTTTAATACATTAATTGCCGTTGTTTTAATATTGGCTCGACCGTTTTGGTATTCCACCGCCACATCAAATACGGCCACCACAAGTCCGGCAACAAATAATGCCCAGCCAAAGAGCGTAAATAATTTTACTGTAGCTTGAACCCATCCCAAATCGAATATGTCAGCACCCATATTACCGATTAGTTCAAAGAAATCGGCAACTGCATCGTATATGGTTTCATAAAACCAACGAAGCATTGTTGTCCATATGGTGCTTGTTATCGTTTCTCCGATAAATTCAAAGCCGTCTTGTATTGCACCGACAATTGAGTCTATAAGATCGCCGATCCAGTCAAACATCATATCACCTCCTGATTAAAGGAACAGAGGCGACATTCGCCGCCTCTGTATATCGGTATCTTATCTAAATTGCATATTAAGTGCATAAGCAGGGTCTTGGAACATTTCGGCATAAGTAAGCACTGTGTCACCGATGTCAGCTTTCTGCTGTACTGTGGGCTGGATGTACCATGCACCTTTGGGATTTGCATTGTCCCACATGTGAGGAGCGATAGGGTCGTATCCGTTAGGTCGGCTTTGCATTCCTATGATGTCTGCAAAAAGGAAGTTTTGGGAGTCGACCTCACCCGAGGTTCTGTTGATAATTACAGCGCGTACAGTGTCGTATTTGCCTTGCACTTCAGATGCGATAAATTTTAGCTTTATTCGTAAGTCTTCATCGAGAATGCCGGTGAGGGTTCTGCCGACAATCAAAGGGTCTTTGATGATGTTATTATCACCAAACATCATTCGCATTTCTTTTTCATATTGATTCATAGCCATACCCCCGCATTAGAGAATTGTCCAAATATAAAGGGGTGCGGTAAGGGTAAAAATCAAACATGCGAACAAAATAGCAGGTGCAGCAAATTCAAACTGACCGTGCTTTCTGTAGTCAAAATATGCCGTGCCAAGTTTCACAAAGAAAAGGATAGCAAGTATCATATCTACCACAGGGAACACAACATTGTTTACTACGGACTGAACCTGTCCTTTTGCTGTGTTCCAAGTCTGCTCAATTGCACCAGCAACATCGCCGGCGGCAAAAGCAGTCATGGAGAACGACATCATTACCACCAATACGGCAACGACACAGATTATAATTCTAACAGTTTTATTTTTCATTTTTAATCAGCCTCCAATTACTTTGATAATGTCTTTTTCGTTAATTTTTTTGATTCGAATATTAAGGTTTTTACAGAAGTTAATTTCTGTACACATTCCTTCGGTGATTTCGTCACCGAATACCCAAAGTTCATCGCAGAACCATAACATTCCAAGCCCAGCGACAATCCCGATTTCTCGTTCTTTTTCGATGTTATCGTCAAGGCAGAGGGCATAAAAATGTGGCACGACCGGAGCCGTGCCACACATCAACGCATATCGGGTATATCGCTTGACTTTTTCAAGGTTTCCCTTGATGTCCCCACCTAAAGGGGAGCAGATATACACCTTTTTCATCATTGTTAGTCCTCATCGTCCTTCTTGCGCTTAACTGCAATAATAGCTGTAGAAATTAAACCGCCGAGCGCAATGGCACAAAGACCAATCCAAAAGCCGAGGTTGGAGTTGTCACCAGTCTGAGGAACTTCGGGGACAGGGATTTTTTCGTTGGTCATCTGAGCCTTGATAATCTGTCCGTCTTCCTTAATCTCAAAGGGATATTCCTCGGTATTCTCATAATATCCGTCTAATGCATCAAACTCGGTGTAGGTGTATTTGCCGTAGCGGAGAGTGAATTTGGCAATACCGTTCTCATCGGTGTATCCTTCGACTACGGTATTTCCGTTTTCATCTTTGATGCGGAAACCTACATTTGCAAGAGGTTTGCCGTCAGTTACATCGGTTTTTGTGATTTCAAGCTCACCAGTAATAGGCTTATTTGTAAAGAGACCGTTTTCGGAATTTGCGATAGTGATGGTTTCACCGTCATTGCGGATTTCAAACTTGAAGACGGTAGTATCAGCTAAGAAGCCTTCGGGTGCGGTTTCTTCGATGAGTAAGTAGTCGCCGTAGCGGACACCTTCAGCACGATAGATTCCGTCTTTACCTACAAGTTCTGTTACGAGCTTATCATCAGTATCATATTCGCCGTTAGCATTGGTATCTGCATAAATCTTAAATACCGCGCCGTCAAGTTTGGTATCGGTGAACTCTGCATCTACCTTTGTGATTTCAACATTGCCTTTAATTGCCTGATTGATAAAGCCTACACCAGCCTCATTTTCGACAGTTACCACTTCGCCGTCCACACGGATTTCAAAGTAGTAATAACCGTCATCCTTGAGGAAGCCTTCGGGTGCATTTTTCTCATGCACGAAGTATCCGTTGTAGCGGAGCTTCTCATAGGTGTGGACACCGTTTTCTCCCTCAGTCATTTCACCGACAAGACGGTCGATTTCGGCATTGAATTTCTTGTTGTTATCTACATCAACATAGATTTCAAACACTGCACCAGCAAGGGTGTTTTCGGGATAGTCTTTATCTACCTTGATGGTCTTGACTGTACCTGTAATAAACTTGTTCTCAATTTCAAGCTCTACGATTTCGCCGTCATCTTTGATGGTTACCTCATAGTTTGTTTCATTAAGAACGAATGCAGGAGCAGACTTGATTTCACGGACGATATATTCGCCGTAAGGTACATCCTCGAAGTAGAAGACACCGATTTCATTGGATTCACAGGTAAGGATTGCAGTATCTTCGGTAAACTCGGTTGCATCTGCACGGAAGAGACCGAACAAAGCGCCGCAGATTGTGAAGCCGTCCTCGTCAATCTTCTTGCCGAGAATAGAGCCACGAATAATCTTGTTTTCGATTGCTTCGCCGCCGTTTACAGTATTACGGACGGTTTCGGTTTCCTGACCTTCATACTCGAAGTCAATGCCATAGATTTCATCACTGATAATATAGTGGCAGTCGGTATGGATTTCCTTGACATACACACTTGCGCCTACGGGAAGGTCGGTTACAAATACGATGTTGCCGAGCTTATCGCAGTATGCGGTTTCAATGAGTGCATCCTTGGGGATTACCTTACCGTCAGCAGCAGTCATATCTTTAGCTGCATAGAGTCCGAACTGAACATTTGTAATTTCACCATTAGAGCCGATATTAAAGATATCGTCATGTTCCATTGTCTTTTTAAGGTCAATGACAATCTTCTGTCGCTCGTTGGTGAAGGATGCAGAGGTGCTTGTGATTTCGATATGCTCTCCGGCATATACGAGTTCTACATTTACAGGCTCTTTGTTGATAATCATACCGTAGGGTGCTTTAACTTCACGGATTTCATATTTGCCGAGATAGAGAGGCTCGGTTGTAGCAGTTCCGTCTTTACCAGTGGTAACGGTTGCGACTACCTGACCTTTAGTGTATCTGACTGTTCCATCAAGAGTAATTACATCCTCAACGGCGATTACCTCGTAAACTGCACCTTCCAAGCCTTTAATTTCATATACAGGCTGATAGATACTGTCCTTTTCGGTTACAGAGGAGAAGACCTCACCGAACTTCGAAATGGTGATTGTTCCTTTCTGTGCGTAGTTCTTTTTAACTATAGATACAAGGTCGGTAGAGCCGTCAACCTTAAAGGCAACGGGAGTGCTGTCGAGAACATATCCATAGCAGGTGTTCTGCTCAATGATTTCATAGTTTCCGTAAGGCAATGCATACGGAAGCATAAGTTTTCCGGTGGTATCGGTGTAATAGATTTCGATATCCATTGGTGTCGGATAGTTGATATGCTGAATTACATATTCGCCTGTGTCGGTGTTGCGAACCTTAAAGCCAATACCGGATGCAGGGATAATTTTGCCTGTTTCGGCATCCTTTTTCACGATTTCGATTTCGGCTTCAAAGGTTGCATTGTTGATAAGGTAACGGTATGTTTTACCGTCCTCATTGATGCGAACATCGAAGGGAGGCATAAGCTCTTTGCCTTCAAGACCTTTGGTCTGCTTTACAGTATATACACCGTAAGGCAACCAGTCGGGAGTTTCAGCGAAGCCATATTCATCAGTTTCGAGTAAGGCTCTCTCGGTTTCTCTTGCATTCTCATAAGAACCTGCGCTTTTGAGGAAAACCTCAAATACAGCATTTTCTTCGGGATGCTCGATTTGAGTCGAACCGTCATCAGCGTGTTTGATTAATGCAATCTTTCCTCTGATGATTGCTTCATAAACATCAATATACTCTGTGTTAAGCTCTACGGTGTAGTTGCCGGGATGAGCATCCACATAGTAAACTGTCGGATCAAGCAAATATCCTTCACTTGCAGTGATTTCTTTGATAGTCCATTCGTTGTTATCTCCGCAAGGATAATACTTGGTAATAAACCAACCGTTTTTGTCTGTCGTATAGGTGTCAACGAGGTCGCCGTTTTTATATACACCGTATACTGCACCTTCAAGAGTCGCATCACCCTGAGTTTCACCGTAAGGCCAACCCAAGTCATCTACCACCTCATCAGAGGAGGGGGTGTCAAGAGACATTACCACAGGAACAAGGCCATTATCTTCTTCGGGATTTCCCCAATAGAGATAACCGTCCACCTTGAAGACATCGGCTCTCCATTTTTTAAGGATGTTTTCTACCGATGCACCTGTAACGGTATCCCATGCAATATCCACAGTCTGCTTGGCAGGTACAACATAACGAGTAGGTGTATTTACTTCCTGTAAGGTGTAATTTTTACCGATGAGGATATCTTCGAATACAGCAACACCGTTTGCATCGGTATATGCGGTTTCATCAACCTTAATACCCGAATCGGATGTTCCTGTAAGTCTGAATCTCATATCTTCAACGAAGCCGTCTTCGGAAGTCTTCTGCACACGAAGGTCGCCGCGCTTGAGTTCGTTATAAAACGACTTGTTGGTCACTTCGTTCCAAGCGATTGAAACCGACTGAGCTGCAGGTGTGATATAGTAATCTTTGGTATCAACCTCAGTCACTGTATAGGAGGAATGTCCGGTGATGAGGACATCCTCGAAGAGTGCAACACCGTTTGCATTGGTGGTTGCGGTTAAGTCGATTTTCTTACCGCTTAGGGATGTTCCTGTGAGCCTGAACTTAACACCCTCAACCATACCGTCTTCACTTGTCTTGGTGATTTTCAAATCTCCGCGCTTGAGCTTGTTATATACCGATGCTTCGGTTACTTTATTCCACTCAACAGCGACAGACTGTGAAGCAGGGATTTCGTATCGGGCGGCAGTATTAACCTCGGTTAAGGTGTACTTGACATTTCCGCTAATAAGGACATCCGAGAAGGTTGCGATACCTTTTGCATTGGTTACAGCATACTGTTCGATTGTTTCTCCGCTAAGAGAAGTACCTGACAGTTTGAACTGCATACCTTCAACGAGTCCGTCTTCGCTTGTCTTTGTAACCTTGAGGTCACCTCGTTTGAGAGTATTGCTGAAATTAACGGTTGCGGTCTGACCGCTTACAACGGTTACCGACTTGCTGTCTTGAGGCTCATATTTGCCGATAGATTCTTCGGTTACAGTGTAAGTGCCGGGTTTGAGATCCTTGACTGTAATCTGACCGCCGTTGGCAGTAGTCACAGTCTTATTGACACCGTTACCTGTAATGGTGAAGTCAATGCCGTCAACCTTGCCGTCTTCACTGGTTTTTACAATCTTGCAGTTTCCGGGGATTAGCTCGTTTACTGCATTAATTGTTATTGTTTTATTAGGCGTGGAGCTGTCAAGGGTAATCGTCCAAGAGGAAGTTCCTGATGCACGATAGTTTGTCGGGAATACGGTTTCTTTGATTGTATATGTGCCAAAGTCAGCGGTTACACTTGCATATCCATTTGCATTAGTGGGGCCAATGGTTAGTTTTTCTCCGGTTGTACTCGTTGCAGTAAAAATTGCACCTGCAAGGGCTTTACCATTATCGTCCTTTTTATAGATTTCAATGTCGCCCGAGCCAGAGAATGTACCGTCTGCAAAATGGAAGTATGCGTTGGGATACGAGGCTTTTGCGCCATTGGAAGAGTCGCTCATCCACTTTACAGGCATAATTTCGGGGCCTCGGTCGTTTCCTACATGGATGAGGAAGTCAGTACCGTTATATGTTCCCGAATATACTGCGATATGGGTGTGCGAGTTCTCATCGTTACCGAAAATAATCAAGTCGCCGGGGGCGAGTTTGTTTCGATCTACATTAGATGAATTTGTTCCGATTTTTTCAATCTTGCCTTCGTTTGCAAGTTTATTGAGGGCAGTCTGCCAAGTTACAACGGCCTGAGAGTTCATACCGGTTGCATCAATAGCCGTTCTGATATACTGTGTATCGATGCCTTCAATATTGGGCATATAGTTAAGCACAAAATATGTTACGAAGGAAGCGCAACAAAGACCTTTACTCTTAAAGGTTGCGATATCGGGTGCTTTACCTGTGACAGTCGAACTGTCTGCAACGGTTTCTTTACCCGATGTGCTTGTGCCATAGTTAATGCCCGACAATACCGAAGTCGGTGTTCTTGAACCATAACTTCCGGACTGATACAAAGTACCATCATCCTTCTGCTTCTGAACATCATAGCCTGTATATTCAAGAGCACGAAGAATGGCGTGGTCAGCCATGTTATCGGGGAGGTCTGATGCAACAGCAGCAAACGCACTCATAGGCATTGCCATCACACACATTACGATTGCAAGCACCATTGCCAAGCCCTTTTTCCAATTCTTCTTGATATAATTCATTATCTAATCATCCTTTCAAGTCATAAATAAAAAATACCGCCTGATTTATCATCAAGCGGTATATAGTGTATTAAGTTTAGCCACCATAGTTTTCTTTGCTCATACAGATGCAACCATACCATCTTTCTGTAGATTCGTCATAATATATCCCTACGCCCATATATTGATATTTTGACTGACCAACATAATTCCAATGCACACTACTGTTCTTAAAGCCAGTTGCGATGGCAGAGGCTATTTGGTCTGCCGTTCCATACCAATCTCCTTTACAAAGGGCTTCTTTATCAAACCCTTCGTAATAGTTATCTGTTTCGGGTAATCCGTAAGGAGTAAGATCTACATACATACCATATTTCAATTCCGTGCTTGTTGTACGGGGATGCACATGCTCATAGTTACTAACGAGTTGTTTTGCACGATACCTTGCTACATCGTTCAATCCGTTTAGGACAATAGCACTTGATTGACCTTGTGCCACACGATATTGATTGATGTATTCAACAACTTTACTCTCCACTTCTTGAGCGGTCGGTGTTTTTATTTTCACCGGTTCAGTATCCTCGACAGGCTTATGCGTTTCTTGTGCAGGTTCATCCGTAGTTGATTCATCGGTTTTTTCGGTAGTTTTGATGGATTCTGTTTTGGTTGCAGATGAGCTTACGGTCTTTTTAGGTGGTTCAACCGTAGTTTCAACAGTCTTTTTTTCTGTTGGTTTTGTTTCCACATTGCCTTTCGATTCAGAAGAGGGTGTGGAGTTATCGGTCGTTTTTTCGGAGTGAACGGTAGTTGTGTCAACACTTTTATCTTTTTGTTCTTCGCTTGTTGTTACACTTGTCGTATCACTCGAGATAATTCCGCTTTCTTCTTTTTCTGATTGTGCAGGGGTTTGGTTGCTACACGCAATAAGTGTTACGCAGAGCATAACTGCCATAATAATCGCAATTACTCTTTTCGTCATAAATATCACCTCAACTACACAATACCGAAATACATTCAAAAGTCCAGCAAATTATCGATTTTTTAACAATAAAGCCTACATTGTCTGCTCAAAGGCAGGTTCCTCGTCTTCATCGAGGTCTTCACCCTCAGATTGTTCCTCATCCTGAGTCTGTTCGAGCTTCTGTTCATAGGCATCAAGGATGTATCCGTTAAGAGCTTCACGAGCCTCTTTGGTTACAGGATGAAAGTCCTCATAAAACTTGCCATCTGAACCTTTGTGTCCGGGATAGAGTACCTGCAATCCCTTTTCGCCGCCGTCATACACCTTGAAGCCGTGCTGTGCAAAATGATTACCAATGGTTACACTTGCGTTAGCCTTAATTTTGCTTTCGGGGTTGTCATTGAGACGGTCGATCTTTGCAGAGATGAAAGGAACTTTATACTGCGGTCTTTCATTTTCCACAGGAGCAGGAGTGTTCTGCTGTTCAATTTTCTTGTCGTTTGTCTTGGGTGCTTTTGCACCGGTTGTTTTCTTAGTTGCCATTATAATTTACCTCCATTTTTTTAAATTCCAGTTATAATTGTAATGCCCATATCGGCTTCTACCTCTGCCTGAGAGATTTGCTCAGGCTCTTTGAATGCATCCATATATTTCGTCACCTCCTCATCAGTTAGTCCTCTAAAGTCATCACTGGTAAGACCGCAAACAAAGAACGGTCCTGCAATAATTGTATTGCCAAGGTTAACTGTTCGGTTGCCTTCCATACCAATGAGCTTTCCTTCTTCATTGCAGACAAAGCAAACATTATCGTCATCGTAAGGATAAACAGCCTCAATTAAACCTTTTACGGCTCGTTGTTCACCTTTAAGTGTATGTTCAATTTCTGCAATATAAGGCGGTTTGTTAGGTTCTACATAGACTACTCGCATAAGATTATCGGGTTTGTGCGCCTTGGATTCATCGAATGGAACTTCCTTAAAGCCAAAAGGCTGACAATAATGCGCCTTTCCGTCCATAACAACCACATCCGAAACCGAGAGGGAGTGACCTCTAAATAGCGGATGCTGTTCTGTATTGAAACGGGTATAAATTGCTTCAAGATTGTTTTCTTCGATTTCAGCATCAAACACTTCATCATAAGCGGAGGGGTCTGGCGACTGACCATCTTTAAGTTTCATAAACTTATTGCGGTCGTTATCACGGTCGCCGTTGATTTGATAAATTTTCACGCGCATTTTATACACCTTCCATCTTTATACCCGAGCTTTCTTCGGGTTCGTAATATTCCTTCAATTTGTCTTGCGCCCACTCGGGAATTAAGTCTTCTTTGAGACAGCCAATGAAGTCCTGTCTTCTAAAAGTGGCACGCTCATCGTCCTTAATGAAAACGCCCGTTATAGAAGTACCTATTCTGTCGGGATAACAACCAAAACCGCTTGTTGCAAGAAACAACTGAAAATCCGGTGTTTTGTATTCATCCTTTAATGTTGAAGGTTTAAGAACAAGGATTTTATCCTCATAATTTCCTTCATCATTACAATGAGTTTTGTCATATAGACCAAGAGTTTGGAACTCCTTGCGAACTCGGTCAACAAACATATTTACCAAGCCGGGATGTTCTTCAACCGCAAAGTGCCAATTGATATTGTCATTGGGGATATAAAAATTGTTTGCCCAATCTTTATTTTCCTGACTAAATCTGCCGTCTTCACTATGCTGTTGAATAGTGTCAGCCAAGACATGATTTACACGGTCATAGCCAAATTCAGCAATGATATCTTTGGCGGCATCAGTGTTTAGGATATTGTTGTTGTAGTTATCCGTGATAGCCTTTTCAATAACCCTTGCACATACACAATTTTCTTTATAACTGTTGCGCCATTTATCTTCTTCGCCTAAATTAATAGCTTCTTTGAGCGACCATTTATAGAGGGGTTTATGTTCAGCCATTAACTTTTGCACCTTCTTTCTTCGCCCACAATAAATTCAAATAAATTGTAGCTTTGCGCTGTTGTTCGGGGGTGAGGCTATCGAGGAAGTCTTCGATAGAGATATCGTTAGTTTCATCAAAGCACTCGGGAGTGCAACCGCCACACAGTTTTTCCTTGCGAACTATAATTGTGTTCGCATCCTTTTCCTCAAAGGATAAGATATCGTTATACCCGATTTTATTGCGGACTCTAATTTCATAGGGGATAGTAATTCGTCCTCGTTTGCCGAGGACACGCACAATCTTTCTGTTCATTCAAATCACACTCCTTAAATATCGATAGTACATTTCTTGCAATGCCAACAGAAATTGGGACAGAGGACACATTTCTCGGGGAGGCTAAGGTCTATATCGTCATCGTCAACTTCTTCATCCACAACCTCATCTTCGGCATCCTCAAACTCGTCTTCAAGTTCTTCGTCATTTAGAACTCGAACCCTGATTCTGCCGTCCTCATAGTAAGTTTCAAAAGCTGTATCTTCATTGATACCAAGTGTTTCTAACAGTTCTTCCGACAGCGGAAAACTGAATTCAGTTATATATTCCATACAAATTCTCCTTTTTAGTAATCATATTGAAAGTCAAATAATGTTAACTGTCGGGACTGTTCCAACAGATAATTACTGTTCGTTTCTGCCTGTTTGCAAAGGTCATAATTACCTATAAGCAGTTCTTCGAACATTTCGCCGGGCTTGGTGCTTTGAAGCATATTGTGTAATCGTTCTTTCACATAGGTATCAAACCCATATTTATCAGCAAGTTCCTTGATATATGGGTCGTTATTGTATGTGATAATGAATTTACATTCGCCGTTATATTTCTCATGAATTCCATTCATAAACTCAAACAGCTTCGCATGTTCATCGCTACCAAAACTGGCTTTTTGATAGTAATTCTCCGTACCTTTGTACGGGGGATCGAGCAAAATAAAAGTATCCTTACCTGCAGCATAGGAAATACAATCTTTATAGTCTCGATGCATAATGACCGCATTCCTCAGTCTGCTACAAGCTGCTACCAGTCTGCCGAACCTTTTTGTCATGTCTTTCTTTGCAATGGCAAAGGTCTTTCCTGTGGAGGAGAAGCTGAAAATCTGATTTTCAAAGAAAGCAACCGCTTTTTCGATGTCTGACCAATCTGCATTTTCAATGATTATTGATGTTTCAGTAATGTCATCGAGAATATTTGGGACATCTGCAAGCATGGCCTTATTAGCCTTAAACAGTTGCTCTGAATTGAAAGACAGATAAAGGCGACCAATCAAATATGCCAATTTTTCACTGCGTTGTAAAACTCGAAAGAACTTAACCAAATCTCCGTTATAATCGTTGATTATTTCTCGTTCTGACGGTTTTTTACGCAAAAAAACCTCCGCACTACCCATGCAAGGTTCTACATAGGTTTTGTGCGGAGGCATAAATGCATCTATGGTTGTGTAAATACAGCCTTTGCTTCCAGTCCAAGGGAGTGGGCTTACTGAGCCGGACAATGTAACCGACCTCCTTTCGATAGGGAGGCAGTTGCGTAATAAAACAAAAACAGGCCGTTTTTGTGTTTACACACGCAAACGGCCTCACAAGTAGTATTAATGTTTTCCTTCTTTGGAAAGTTGTGCTTTCAGTTTTCGAATTTCCGATTCGTAGGCGTTAATTCGGTTAATCTGAAAGCAACATAAAATTACGAAGGATATGCATCCACCGAGCAATAGTCCGATTATAAAAAATAACAACTCACTCATAACACATTTCCATTCCTTCGTCTTCATCTATATCGTCAGCGGATGTTATATTTACATATTCGCCGATGATATTGAGGGCTTCTTCATAACTGTGCGCACTGTCTGTGATGCGTTTAGTCATTTCTTTAGATTGTTCGGTCAGACCATTTTCTCTTAATGTTCTTGCGGCAATTCCCATAAGATTAAAAATATTACCGTCTTCACCAATAAGAGCACAGTCGGGCTTGGTTGGTTCACTCGACTGGATTGCATGAAAACCGCCTAACTGATGGTCTACAAAATCTGTCAGCCATGTACCGCCCATACTTGAATGGGTAACTAATCTCCACATTGCGAGTTTGCCCATATCTATTTTCATGTCATCGGTAAATTCAAATAGGATACAGGTTAATCCGTCTTTATCAAAAACGGCGCAATTATCCGCATTGAATTTACTGTTATCGCACAGGCAACCTCGTTCTGTGAGCAGTTTATTTATGCCGTCAACCCATTCTTGTGGATCACCACCGCAACCTTGGAGTATTAAGCCTTCACGACCTTCATATTGTAAAAGGTCTTTTATATCGATTCTTTTTACACTCATAGATTTTGTTCTCCCATCGTTTCGGTTTCTTGCGGTTCGGCATCATCAAGTTCACCCCAAGCCTTCAAAGCAAACACAGTGGCTGCATCGCCTTCGGGATAGAACACACCTGTGCATTGACCGTTCCCATAAGTGCTTCTTCCACAGTTTTGACCGATATCTTCATCAGCCCACACATGTTCAAAAGTGACCTCGGGATACATTTCAGCAAGTTTGCGAATTATGGGGTGGGGAGCACTCCAAGCTGTGTTAAACCCAAGCGTAGGGTTCTCGGCAACTTCACTGCGGTTATGGTAGTCATATCCATACGAATTCCATTTCGTACCCCAATTTTTAATTGCCCAATCATACCAAGTGGGTTCACCGTACATTTTTTCATTTCTGAATGCTTGTCGACCGAGTTCCCATTCATCTCTTTTTATGTCTGTACGCATACTTAAAAAGCGATTTTCTTTTTCTTCGGGGATATTGAGCAAGTCCATATCGGCATTAGCACCATCAAAAGTTAAGACCTCAATAAAATCTTTATAAGCTCTTAATCCTTTATCGGTTTTAGAACCACTTTCAATTCTTAGGCTTTCGGGCATTGGGATAACCTTTTCAAAGTCCACAGAGCCAATACCAAACTCATCTGTCTTTATTGCTTCAAGCATTTCGGTAATCTTATTCTTATCGCCCTTTAGGTTGATAAGGTTAATTACATGATTCGGCATATTTTATCACTCCTTCACGATACCGAATTCGGTGTTTATTTCATATAATTTCTGCCCAATAGCAGTAATGACCGGAACGCTAACCGCATTTCCAGCCATCTTATATAGGTGACCGTCCTTGAGTCCGGTCGCCTCTGCTTTATAAAATTGTTCGTCCGTAAAACCTTGTAAGCGCCAACATTCTATTGGCATAAGTTTTCGGATTCTGCCTTTATGATATACGCCATGTTTATCTTGGGCAGTAATGGTAAACATGGCTTCGTCCGGCTCTTTTAATCGCCGTCCTTGTTGCCGTACTTTTTCTCTGTCGGGGGTGAGCATTGCTCTCGGCGGCTCGTACTCAATTAACACGGCAGAGTGTTCACCTCTATGGTTACTAACGCCTGAGTCGTGTCTTGCGGTTATGCACCGAGCGACATCAGTAATTTTCGGATTAACATTCATATCTATAAAATATAATCCTGTTTTACCGCCCCAACCACCAGCACTTGCACATTGAGTGCAAGCTATTCCGTCTGTTTCGTAGACTCGTTGTCCTTGTGCGCCGGGGATAAGTTGCTTAAGATTTTTCGCATAGCTGCTTCCGAGAGGAAATACTTTTCCGGCACATCGTGAATCAAGATATCCGACAATGTACAGCCTTCGGCGTTGTTGTGGGACTCCGAAGTATTTGCTGTTAAGCACCATCCATTCGAGATTGTACCCCATTTCAACAAGCGAGGAGAAGATGGTAGTAAGCGTCCTGCCGCCGTCATGCGAAAGCAAACCGGGGACGTTCTCCAAGAGTAGAAATGAAGGCCGTTTCTCTGCAATGATTCGGGCAATTTCAAAGAAGACAGTGCCTCTTGTATCTTGAAAGCCGAGTCTTCGCCCTGCAACAGAGAAACTTTGACAAGGAAATCCGGCACAGAGAAGGTCAAAGTCGGGCAGGTCTTTTGGGTTGATTTTTCGAAGGTCGCCATAATTCAAACCTCCTTCTTTTCCGTATATGGCTGCATACGCTTTCGAAGCGTGAGGGTCTATTTCGGCGTGTCCAACACACTCGTAATGACCTGTTGCCGTCAAGCCGGAATGGAAACCTCCGATTCCTGAACATAAATCAATAAATTGGATAGCCATATGCCATCCGACCTATTCTTTTTTTAATTCACCTCGCTCTCTACATGGACTGCTCTTGAGGTGCTTGTTCCTGAGCCTGCTCACGAAGTTCTTCATCAATTTCTTCTTGAGTCAATCTGCGGAATTCGTCTTCGCCGGGAACAAGTCCAAGTCCTCGTCCGTTATCCCATTTCATATGAATAGTTCCCATATCGTCAACATGGTCTACTGTTCCTCGGGTGCCGCTTTCAACGGGATGATGAGGATCGTTCATACTTAATAGCATAAGTCGAGTGCCGGGCGGATAGGCTTCCTTATATCTTTGAGCCTGTCGATGTTGTCTTTCCCAATCGTTCATTTTGTTTTACCTCCTGATTAATAATTCTTTTTTCTTTCTGTGGTCAGTTTGTCTGAATCATATTTGTCATCAATCCTTTCGTTATTTTTTATATACTTAATCTCCACAGGGGGAGAAAAAGGTCAGAAAATAAAAAAAGCGGATGCAATGATAATTCATTACATCCGCTTTCAGACACAAACATTTAACAATTATAAAAACAAAAAAGGGGCAGACTTTACGAAATAAATCGCAAAATCTGCCCCAAATTATCGTGAATTTTAGTTCAAGTCCCCCCAGACATCTATTTTAAGGGGATGGCATCTTTTAAATTTAAGTGGTGTTTTAGAAACGAAAAAACCCAGAAACCGTGATGGTTACTGGGTTTTTCGGGCTGTCATCTATTTTGGTAGCCAACCATGGTTGCGGAGGCAGGACTCGAACCTACGACCTCCGGGTTATGAGCCCGACGAGCTTCCAACTGCTCTACTCCGCGATATTCGGTGCACCGTTTCGTGCCTAGATATTGTAGCATAGCACACAATGCTTGTCAAGGGCTATTTTCTGTTGCTTTCTGTGCTCTTTTGTCAAAAGCAGCGGCAAAAAGTGGCGTTTATTGGACCATTGTTCCGATATACTCAGCTTACATCACCAAAGGAAGGTCGGGAATGCTTACACTGATGCTTTGTTTTACCATACTGGCGCTGAAGCTTGCTTGGCGGCTAATCGTTTTCATTCTCAAGCTTCTTTTTTACCCTGTGGAGATTCTCCTTTGGGCTTTTTACTTTCTTCTGCGACCTCTATTCTAAATAATCAAACAAATTTTCGACATTTTTCGACAATTCCTATTGACAAGTACGCGTTCACGTACTAAAATATAGCTATCCCCTATTATTTGTACCTGTATATGTACTTTAGGGTAAAACACAAATTTGGGAATCCCCCATATTTGCCGGAGGTAGCTATGGACAGTCTGTTTACGCGTATTGAGTCTTTGTGTGAGGAGAAAAACATTCGACCCGGTCGTCTTTGCGACGAATTAGGCTTAAGCCGCAGCTTGATGACCGACTTAAAAATGGGCAGAAAGAAGACTGTAAATGCCCAAACTGCGCAAAAAATCGCTGATTTTCTGGGTGTTTCCGTGGCATACCTTTTGGGACAGAGTCAGGAACGTGCCAGTGAGGATGTTTTGGACAAGGTAGATGTGGCATTTTACGGTGAATACAAGGAACTGAACGAAGAAGATAAGGAAACTGTCCGGGATATGGTCCGGCTGATGCGGGAAAGGCGGGCAGCGAAAAAGAGGAACTAAAGGTGTTTGAGATTTCAGATTTTTACCGCTATTGCAAGAATAACGATGTGGACGTGATTCCCTATGAAGGCTGTCCCCAGCCCGGGGCGACGGTGCGGGACAACGGCTTTTATGCCGTGTTTCTGGACTTTACCAAAATCCGCTCCACCAAGCTGCTGCGGGGGGTGTGTTTTCACGAATTGGGACACATTGCCACCGGCGCGCTGCACAAGGTGGACAGCCCCTACGAGCTGGTAGAGCGCAGCGAATACCGCGCCACCCGGTGGTGTGTAGAAAACTATCTGACCGAGGAGGCCTTTCGCACCGCTTTTGCTGCAGGGTACACCGAGCTGTGGCAATTATCGGAGTATTTTGATTTGCCGGAGAAAAGCATCCAAGACGCCCTGACCTACTGGAAAGAGCGCAAAGGCATTGATTTTACAAAATAACAACGGGTCGTACGAAACGACCCGTTGTTCTTATTTCTTGCTGCTATAATAGGCGCACACCTTTTTGATTGCCGTTACTACATCCGTCAAATCCTGTTCTGTATAGAACTCGCTAACGGGCAGCTTCACCGCCGTGGCTAGGATTTCCTCGGCAACCGGGCAATCTCCGTCCTTATACTCCATATTCTCAAGAGGGTACTGGCAGTTCTTTCCATACACTGTTTTGTTCTTAAACATCTCCTGCTGATAAACGCAGCAAGCAATATATCCTTCCTGAACATACAGCCCTTCCGCTGCCAAGGCCTTGACAAATTCTGCTCGTGTTGTGCCCAGTTCCTCTTCATTCACACGCAGCATATAGAACCAATAGGAGGACTGGCAGCCTTCTTGGATTTTGTGGGGATAGATGCCCTGAATGCCTTGCAGGGCAGCGTTTAATTTATCACCAAAAGCATTTCGTTTCCGGCAAATTTCCTCGACTCTATCCAGCTGTGCAAGACCAACTGCTGCTGTCAGCTCGTTCATACGGTAATTGGGGGCAAGCTGATGAACGCTTTTCACAACCGACTCACCAAGACGGTTATAGTTTTTATCCGCAAACATAAGCGCCTTATGATAAAGCTCTTCATTATTTGTAATCACCATACCGCCGTCACCGGCAGAAATATGCTTGAAGTCGTTGATGCTGAAACAACCAATATCGCCAAATGTACCTGCATATTTTCCCTTATAGCGGCAGCAATAGGACTGGGCGCAATCTTCCACAACATAAATGCCGCGATCTCTTGCAATCTCAACGATTTTGTCAATTTCTGCCGCATTTCCGGCAAGATGGACAACCACAACCGCCTTTGTTCTTTCGGTTATTTTCGCTGCCACCGATTGGGCTGTCATATTGTATGTATGGGGATCCAAATCCGCAAATACCGGCACTGCATTTTGATACAGAATTCCGATCAGGCTTCCCATATCGGTAATGGGAGAGGTTATGACCTCATCCCCCGGCCCGACGCCCAGTGCGCCCAGCGCTACGTGAATGGAGGCTGTTCCGGAGGTGGTGGTAACGCAATACTTGGTGTTATACATCCGAGAAAACTTTTCGCAGAACCGCGTAGTCATAGCGCCTTTCCAGTAAAAGAGCGAATTCTGATTCAGGGCTTCTTCCAGATTGACCAGTTCTTCCCTGCCAAAGCGTTTACCCGTGCCATATGGCGTGGTTTTCACGGGTGTTCCGCCGTACAATGCAAGCTTTTCCATCGCTTTTCTCCCCCTTATATCTTATCTCCGCCACGCAAGATTTTTCTTGCATTATCTTCGTATAGCTTTTTCTTTATGGTATCGGATATGCCAATGGATTCCAAAAGCTCCCTGTGAATATTATCGAAATAATCTCTGGCATATAAGATTCTGTCCTGCCAACGGTCTAAGAAGCCTCGGGTAAATTCATGGTCTCTATTCAGCGCATTGTGGCCGGATCCGGCAGATATATCGCAATACAGATTGGGGTACTTTTCCAAAAGCTGCTCGATCCTGCCACCGGGAATAACCGCACCTTTGGGATATGCAAAAGTTGCATACTGATCATCATTGGAAATATGCGCCCAAAAGCCGGGGGCATGGCCGATAAAATTCGTCTCAGGACAAAGGGCAAGCACCCGTTCCAACGCATCGATACCGCCACCGTACCAATAATCCTGCCAAGGATTTCCCACAGGATGCAACGGAAGGCAGTAATCAAAGTGCATCAGAACCGGCAACCCATATTCTCCGCATACCCGATACAATTGAATTGCGTCAGGATTGTCGTACATCATACGAAGCTTCAGTTCTCCGCAAATGCTGATATCATACAGCGAAACAGCCGCTTTCAGTCGATTGATTGCATCCGGCTGACGCGGGTCGGGGCAAAACCCAAGTAAGAAACGATCCGGCGCTGCTTTTTTGTATTCTACACAGCGTTCAAAGGGAAACGGGTTCTCCGAAAAGGGGGAAAAATTCATTTTATTTGTGGGATCGTAATCGTTTTTAGGCGCCTCCCAGGAAAGAAGACAGGCAACATCTATCCCACAGGCATCCATATTTTCAATTACTTTTTCTACGTTATGACCATGGTAATCCGGGTGATTGTGAATATCAATAATCATAGCTTTCTCTCCTGACATTTTTGGTTATTCTTGCAAATCTACTGCTATTATAGCAAAATCATTCCAGATTTTAATAACAAAATTGTTGCTCTTTAGCACTGCATTGCTCTACACAAAAAGCACCTGCCTTAGCAGGTGCTTTATTATGTTCTGTTTTTCCGTTTGCCGGGGGATATGCCATATTGGATTTTATAGCAACGGCAAAAGTAATTGACATCGCCAAAACCGCACGCTTGCGCAATTTGCGTAACACTTTTATCTGTATTGGCAAGCAGAATATCCGCCACATCTATTCGGTAATCTCTCAGATATTCCATTGCTGATTTCTTCGTAACGATTTTGAATATGCGGCAAAAGTAATACTTGCTGACTTTGCAGAGTTCAGCCAAATACTCCACCGTCATATCATCCGGATAGTTATTGCGAATATGGTTAAGGGCCGGCTCGACCAGTTCATACATGTGAAGAATATCGTTGCTTTGGGAAGTTGTTTCTCCGCTTATCAGGCCGTTTCGCAGAATAATTGCAAACAGTTCTGTGACAAGACCTTTGATTGCGACCCGGAAGGCAGGCTTTTTCTCTTTATATTCTATTACAATTCGCTCAATGATATTTCCAAGACGCTTATCCTTTGGAAAAAAGGTACAGAATACTTGTCCTTTGGCCAACAGCAGCGATCTCAGCTCCAGCTCCTCCACGCCACTTCCCGAAAAGAAGTCCAGCGGTATCATAAGGGTATGATACTTTCCCACCGTTTCTGCGCAATCAATGGTAGCGTGGAATTGGTAGGGATTCATCACTACCACATCCCCAGCCCTTGCGGTCACAGTTTCCGTTCCGATCAGCAAGGTAGCCGTGCCTTCGTAAAAATACTTTATCTCTATTTCCTCATGGAGCATTCGTCTGCTCTGTGTCACCTTATTGATCTGGGACACGCAATCAGGAACAATAATCATATTCAGTTTTTCTTTATCCAACGGATTTGATTTTACTGACATGATTGTTCCTCTTTTTCGGGCAGGTTTTTACATATTGGCTTTGATGGTAGAAATCAGAATATCGCCTGCCACCACTCTGTCCTCTGCGGCAAAGCCGCTCTCAAAGTTGTCGGAATACAGCACCTGCGCATTGGGGGGGAACTCGTCATCCCCTGCCCAAGCCAAAATCTGCATTTGGTAGCCGCCCACCAGCTCAAACAAGTAGCCCGCATCGCCGTTGGGAACGGCAACAGCCCCCATTTTCTCTGCCGCGGCGCGGAAAGCATCCAAACGGGTGCCAAGGGTAAAGGCCGCACGGGTCAGTACTCTGCCTGTATAGGGCCTAATATACATTTCGCCCCAAGGCATTTCCCGGAAGGTTTTCCAGCTTCCGCTCCACGCCACATCCTTACATTCCAGCAGGTAGCGCAGCAGGAAGGTTTGGGTGGGCAAGGGAGGGATTCCGCCTCCGTCTGCCGCCGAAATCGTATATTGGGGGTGGGTAATCACAAAGGTTCTTCCCAAAAGCGTTACGGTAAAGCCCTGTCCGTCCCACTTGACAGCGGAAAGGCGTTTGACAACCTCATCGGGATTCACGTCCCGAAATTTTTCCTCATAATAGGCAAAGGGGACTTCTTCTTTATGGTTTTCTATTTGCATATTTTTCTCCTGATTGCAATGGTCGTTAAGATTTTTTTGCGCAAATCGTCATTTATAGGACCGTCGAGGACGCCGGTCCCTACGCATTAAAACTCCTGCCCGCTATTAGGGAACAGGCTGGCATCCGTATGGGGCAGGAAGCACGCCGCCACAAAGGAATCCATATAGCCGGGATAAGTGGAAAGCTCCAGATAAGTCATATTGGCGCCTACCTCGTGGCATTTCCGGATGGCCTCATCACTCATAGTCATAGCATACGCGCCGGTAAGGGAAGAATTGCCAATATACTGGTACTTCTCCAGCTCCACATCCGGCAGCATACCGATATTGATGGCGTTTTTCATATTGATGCCGGAGCCGATGCCGCCGGCGACCATCACTCTGTCAATGCAATCCGGGGTCATATCCACAGACTGAAGCAGGGTGTCGATACCGGAATAGATTGCACCCTTGGCGCGGATGAAGTTGTCGATATCCACCTCGTTGATGGACACTTCCCGGTGGGTTTCGCTCTCTTCCGGGGTAGCCAGAATATACCGACCCATACCGTGGTCATTCCGGGCAACCCGGCTGCCCTCCCGGGCAAACAGTCCTCGGGCATTGATGATGCCGCAGCGGAACAGCTCGGAAATAATATCGATAATACCGGAGCCGCAGATACCCACCGGCTTCTGACCGGCTTCGCCCACAATGGTGAGGGTGGGCTCCATTGTTTCCTTGTCAATGGTCACCGCCTCGATAGCGCCGTCGGTGGCACGCATACCGCAGGAAATATCGCCGCCCTCAAAGGCAGGGCCGGCAGAACAGGCGCAGCTCATAAGAAAATCCCGGTTACCGAATACAATTTCGCCGTTGGTACCAAGGTCGATAAACAGAGTCATCTCATCCCGGTCCCACATCATAGTCGCCAAGGTGCCGGCGGTGATATCGCCGCCCACATAAGAGCCGATATTGGGGGCAATCACAATGGGCGCCAAGGGGTTTGCCGGCAGCTTCAGGTCTTGGGCGGTCAGCCCCTCCCAAGCGAAAAAGCTGGGAATGTAGGGGTCCATACGGACCGGGTCCGCGTCCACACCCAACAAAAGGTGGTTCATAGTGGTATTTGCGCCGATGCACAACCGCAGAATACTGCGGGCGCTGATATTCGCCGTCTTGCACAGATTGGCAATGATGGGCGTCAAGGTTTCCTTCACAATGGCATCCTGCAGCTTTTTCTTGCCGCCGGGACGGGAGGATTCAATGATTCGGTTAATCACATCCGCACCGTAGCGAATCTGACCGTTACCGGAGGAGCCCTTAGCCAAAAGGGCGCCGGAGGTCAAATCCGTCAGCACCATTGTAACTGTGGTTGTACCGATATCGATGGCGCAGCCAACGATGGCGGTGTCCGCAAATGCGGCAATTTCCATACAGGTAAAGACGCCGTCCTTCATTTCGCCCTTTACGCAGACACGGAAATCATTCTCCCGGAGGGTAGACGCCAGCTTCACCATAACAATATAGGGAATTTTTACCTCTGTCGCCTCCGGCAAGGCTGCCTGAACCGCCCAAGTGAGCCGTTCATTATCCGGCATTGTGTCTCCCTCGGAGGGGGCATCCATGGTCAGCTGCAGGGCGCAGAAACGGTTTGTAAAGGGAAGCTCCCCCTCACGCTCCATTTGGGCTTTTGCATTTTCAAAAATCGCCACTTCCTCCGGGGAGGAAAGGTCAGCGGTCTTCATACGGCTTTGATAGGCAGAGGCAATATCCGGCACAAACACGGTGCAATCCCCTACCACCTTGCAGTTACAGCTTAAGCGCCAGCCTGCCTGGAATTCTTCCTCTGTGATATGGCGGGAGGGAATGGTCTCCACTTCCCCTTCCACCAGCTTCACCCGGCATTTGCCGCAGGAGCCGTTGCCGGAGCAAGGCGCATCTATCGCCACATTGGCGCGGCGGGCAAGCTCCAGCAGATTATCTCCTGCATTGCAGGCGATTTCCACCGGGGCAGCCCCTTCAATTTGAAATACCACTTTGGGCATAGAAAAGTCCTCTCTTTATTGCAGTTTTTTCACTATGAGTATAGCATAGCTTTCCTTTTGTGTCTACAAAACAACTTACATTTGCCAGCTTTCTTCCACCTTTTCCAGTGCGGCAATACCTGCAACAGACAGCTCTTCTGTCACTACGGGGCTGGTCAATCTCCCTTCCCGCAAACAGTCGTAAATGTGGTCCGCCTCATACATCAGCTCGTATTCACAGGGGAATTCCACCGTTTCCGGCTCTTGCCCCTTGATGTGGAAAACTGCCTTTCTGGCTTTCCAGTATTCGGGGATTTCCACGTGACCCTTTGTTCCGTAGAGCCGTGCCGTATTGTCCAGATTCGCTTGGGTACTGTTTTTGATGCTGAACAGCATTCCGCAGTCCATCTCTCCAGATAGCACATACTGCCACTCCGCGCCACCCTCCAGAGAGGATTTCACACCCTGAATCTCTTTGATGCCCCCAAACAGCCATATTAGCAGCTGCACCGCATAAATACCGCTGGACAGCAATGTGCCGCCACCAACGGATTTATCAAACAGCCACGTATTGTAGCTGGCAGGGAAGCTGTGGCTCAGCTCGGCGATATGGATTTTCCCCAGCTCGCCGTTTTGGATTCTCTTTTGCACCTCTAAAATCGCAGGCAGAAACAGCATTTTTTCTGCCTCCATTAGAAACAGCCCCTTTTCCTTTGCCAAGGCGAACAGCTCCCGGGTATGCACCGCGGTGGTGGTACAGGGCTTTTCACAGACCACATGCTTGCCCATCTGCAACGCCAGCTTAGCCAAAGGATAGTGCTGGGCGTTGACCGCGGAAATGTAAACGATATCGATGTTTTCATCCTCTAATAGCTCCTTATGGGAGCCATAGGCCTTGGGAATATCCCACTGCGCTGCTTTTTCCTCCGCCTTTTGGCGGGTGCGGGAGGATACCGCCACGATTTCTCCTGCGCCGGAGATTCGCACCGCAGAAATAAACCGCGGCGCAATGGAGGACGTGCTTAAAATACCGTAACGAAGCTGCTGCATACTGCTCTCCTTCCTGTTTTTCTTAAGTATACTGTATTTTGAAGCGCTTTGCAATGGATATTGTTTGCTTTTTTCCCGTCTGTAGGCTATACTTAACCATAGAAAGGAAGTGGCTGGCTATGGTTGATTTGCATTTACATTTGGATGGCTCTCTAACCGCCGAAGACATTCTCCGTTTGGCAGAATGCGCCGGTGTTTCCCTCCCCTGCCAAACCGCAGACACGCTGCGGCCTCTGCTGGAGGTAACGCCGGATTGCCGGGATTTGGGAGAGTATTTAGAAAAGTTCCACCTGCCGCTGCAGGTTTTGCAGGCAGAGGAAACCTTGGCGCTTGCCGTATATCTTTTAATCAAGCGGTTAAAAAATGACGGGCTGTGCTATGCAGAAATCCGTTTTGCTCCCCAGCTGCACCAAGACTGCGGCTTAACGCAACATCAGGTTGTGGATGCGGCAGTTGCCGGTCTGAACAAGGGAATTGCCGAATTTGCATTTCCTGCCCAGCTGATTTTGTGCTGTATGCGGGGAAGCGACAACGAAGCCGCCAATACGGAGACCGTCCGCATTGCAAAAGAATTCCTCGGCAGCGGTGTCTGCGCTGTGGACTTAGCCGGAAACGAGTTTGCCTACCCCACGGAAGCCTTTGCAGAAACGTTTCAGCTGGCATCCCGCTTGGAGGTTCCCTATATCATTCACGCAGGCGAGGCCGCCGGCGCAGAAAGTGTGCAGCAGGCGCTGCTCCTGGGAGCAAAACGCATCGGTCACGGCATCCGCTCTGCGGAAAATCCGGCTGTAGTTGCCGCGCTGGCAGAGAAGAAGATCCCCTTGGAGCTGTGCTTTACCAGCAATTTACAAACCAAAGCGGTGGCAAAAGAGGAGGCTTTTCCTCTGTGTCATTTTCTTGCGCAAGGTGTTCCCGTCACCGTAAACACCGACAATATGACCGTTTCCGGCACGAATTTACGCAGAGAGTACACCCTTTTGCAGGAAACCTTCTCCTTATCTGCTGACACGCTGAAAAACATCGCATTGACTGCTGCAAGCAATGCTTTTATCCCGGAAGATTTGGCAAAAAAACTAAAAGCGCAAATCACTCAACGCTTTTCCCAATGGCTTTCAGCCCAATAAAAAGTCCCCGGATGTGTTTCACATCCGGGGTTTTTGTTATTTTTTGCTGATTTTCAGCTTGCTGAGCATCAGGTTTCCGAATTCTGCCCGATTGCCCACGGTGCATACCTCGCCGAACAGGAACAGTCCCAAGGATTTGGTATCCAGCGGCTTATCCAGCAGACCGGACAGGCCGGCGCAGCCAAACACAATTGCATCCTCGTCATCATAGAAATCGCGCATTGTGTTATAAACCTTTTCGTGGGGGATATATCGCAGCTTCATACGCGCCTTCACATCCCGACCGCTTTTTATCTGCCCGTCCGGGCAGGAAAGATGGGCGTTGACATCGTCCGTATCTGAAAGGGTCAGATGCTCAAAATCGGTGTTTTTCAGCCCCAATTCTGCCCTTTTTTCGTTCAAAAAGGTCACAGCATCCACCCCGTCCACCGTCAGCACCGTTCTGGGGTCTGCGGTGGTCACATCACAAATCTGCAGCACATTGCTGTGGATGCACAACGTTTCGGCGGAGTAGTGATAGTTTCCGTCGGTAAACAGCAAAACTGCCGCCTCGCCTCCGCCGGTAATCAGCCCTTTTCTGCCGGTAGCGCCGTCAATGGCGGCGCCGCCGCCTACCAAGGGGCAGTTTAGAAGTTTACATAACTTCTCCATAAACACATTCTCGCCGCCTGCATTGCCAAACAGAACAATTCCGGCGTAGACGTTTTGCTGTTCCGTCACAGCCTTCACATCCGAAAGAAGGGTCTGATAGCTGCCGGTCAAAACCCGGGATTCTGCGGGGATTTCTTTTGTTACCACGCGGTTTTCGCTGTTGTCGCACACACCGGCAAGACCTAAACTGGCGCAGCCAAAGCCGTCTGCCAAATCCCACGCGCCGGTGGTTGTAAAACAAAGTTTTGTCATATACGCTTTCCTTTCCGCTGCTTAGCTCTTCCGGCAATCAACTAACGAAACCGTTTTTACGCCGGAGATATTTTTCAGCTCGGTCACTGCCGCCTTGTTCTTCTCAGAGAATGCCAGCTCGTAAATTCCCTCTGCGTAATCGGATGTCTGGGTCAGAGCAGAAAGCTTATACTGCACCTGATTTTTCTGCAGCGCTTCCTCCACCCGGTCTGTCGCTGCGGCATCATCTGCCCGTACCACCAGCAAGTACGCCTTGGCGCATTTGCCCACCAGCAGCACAGAGACAATGCACACCGCGCCGATAAACAGGCATCCAATCAAGGTAATCTGATAAAAGCCCGCGCCGGCGGTAATGCCTGCCGCCACAGCCCAAAACAGGAACGCCGTATCCACAGAATCCTTAATGGCGGTGCGGAAGCGGACGATGGACAGCGCGCCTACCATACCCAGCGACAGCGCCAAGTTGGAGGTAATGGTGAGAACAATCATCGCGCTGATGGCGGTAATCAGCAGCAGTGTTACGGAAAACTCTGCCGTAGGCGTTGTGCCCTTTCGGGCATTTCTATAAATCAAGAGAATAAACAGACCGGCAAGCAGGGACACCCCTAAGCCCAGCAGGATGTCCATAGCGGTGATATTGGTATCAAAGCCCTGCAAGACGCTGTTTTTAATTGCATCAAAAATACTCATACAAGCTCTCCTTTACATCATTTTCTCCCGGCAAAGGGCATATTTGGACACAGACAGCTCCTTACCGGGCACGGCTGTCAGGCTGCGGATAAAGCTGGGGACAAAGCTTCCGTATTTGATTTCCATGATCACGGTATTAAAATCCAAAACCGGAATTCCCCCGTTGGACAGATCCCACAGGCTGTCCGCCGTTGCCGGCAAGACCCGTAAATCCGTGTCAAAGGTCAGCCGCAAATCCGTTCCCGGATAGTAAAAGGCATCCCGGCGGTATCGCACCGTAATTGCCGGACGCAGATTTCCTGCAGCCATTTGCGCCGCCAGCGCCTTTGCCTCATCGGAAAAAGAATCGGTCTCCCGCCCCAAAAGGGGAATCTGCTCCTGCGAAACAGTCGCTGTTTGCTTTTCGGTGACAGTTCCCTGCTTTACCTTTCGCTCCAGCTTGATAAGGGCTCCGTTTCCGTCATAGGTGCGCAGGCGGAATTTGGTGTGACGAGCAAGGCCGTCCTGCTTTTCCAGCAGCGCCGTGTTCATTAGGTCATCATAGTATAACGATGTGACCACATAGCTACTGCCGTGCACATCCGGCGTAAGCGCCGCCAAGGCTCTGCTTTTCAAAAGGGCATATTGGCAGTAGTCAATCAGATATTTTTCCTCGTGTCGCTGCATTTTGTCAACCTCCCACTGAGAAACCGTATTCCCGCATCTGTTGGTCGGTCAAGGCAAAGTAGCTTTGGACAAAGGTAGGAAGCTTTTCATTGCGCTTTTCGGGGAATTTCCGCAGAAAATCCACACTTCCCTGCCAGCCGGTATAGCTTCTGCCCCACTTTTCGCAATCCCGCTTCATATCCTCTGCAATCAGATTCTCAATTTCGTTCACCCGGGCAGTTACGTTTTCCACAGACCAGATATTTTCCAGCTGCCAAGCGATTCTACGGATGAAGGCATCCCGGAATTCCGGGTTTTTCAGCAGTGCATTGATCAGCTCCGTGGAAAGGGCGTTGCCGCCGCCTGTGCCGCCGGGGTTGGTGTAGTCTTTTACTGTATCATAATCCGAAGAGGAGAAAGACAAATCCGTATCGTAAAACAGCCACGTCCACTTTAGCGAATCGGTTTTGAAGAAACGGATATTATCAATGTCTATGTTGGCGATATACATCTGCGCTGCCATAAAATCCATATAATTTTCAATATCCATTTGGGAGCAAACGTAATCGTAGTGCTCCTGCTGGGTCAAATCGTGGGTGTGGGCATAGGACACCAGCTTTTTGTACTCCGCGTTTCCGTTGAATTCTGCAAGAGATACATCCTCTACCTTGGCATTATAGTTGCCTGCCACGTAGTTCTCATTGGCCTTTTCCCGAATGTAATACACGCCCCAAAATTCCCCGTTCAGGTACAGCACCACCGGACGGTATTTCTGCACCGCAACGGTGGTCTTGTCCGCCACCAAGGAGGTAAGCAGCACATCCCGCATACGGGCAACTTGCGCATCCTGTCCGCTGCAGCGGAGGATGAAGCTCTCGTAGCTGTTTAGGCCCTCTTCCCCAAACAGAGGGTAGTCAAGAGAGCCGGCGCCGTAACTGTCCCGAAAAGCAACATCAAAGGCCTTCATAGGAAGCGCCCGGGAATATGCGCCGAAAATGGAAATGCCGCAGGGCTCGGAAAATCCGGTGCCATCCTTTTCAAACAGAGAAACCGTGGCGGTTTTTTCCCAGTTTTGATGGTAGTTGGCGCCCCAGTGGGGGGAGGTGGCGCTGGCGTTGGGGCCTTCCACATAAATACCGGTGTTGTAATCCCATAAATTATCCGGCGTAGTCACCAAGCTGACCACTGGCAGGCTGTGGCCTTCCTTCACCACGTAGGAAAGATCCGCAATTTGAGAGGGCTGCTTGCCGGCTTCATAGGAAACGGCGCGGATGACTGTGGTCTTGTCCAAAGAAATGGGGCCGGTATACAGGGTCGATGCTTCCGTGGGAACGGTGCAGTCGGTGGTGTAATAGATATTTCCCTTGCCGCTTAAAGTCACCTGCACGTCTGTTTCATAGGTGCCTTGGGCGGTAACCGCTTGGGGCATTTCTGAAATCGCTGCCTGCGCTCCGTTGGGAACTTCCGGTGTGGGAATCAGGCAGGAGAACGCGGTATTGCCGGCAGCTCTGCCGTAGGCAATGTCTGTGGGCAGCGGCGGTACAATCGCATAGTCCACCACTTCTCCGCCCCGACTTAAATACACCGCATCTCCGTCGGCAGATACGTTTTCCGGCAGGCGGTCATAGCCCTTGGGATAGGAATCCTGCTTGTCGGACAGAAGCAGCACACAGTACTGCCCCGGCGCTAAGGTTTTGTCCGGCAGTATTTGGTCACTGAGCCTGTCGGCATTGGTGGAGAAGGTATAATCCTTTAAGTTTACTGCTTCGCTGCCGCCGTTATACAGCTCCACCCAGTCCCACGTACTGCCGTAAGGGCCTTTCAGATAGGAACGGTTGGCGCTCATCAATTCCGAAATTTGCAGACCCTTGGGAGCGCAGCTCTGCTGATAAGCGGTGTTTCCCTCCGGCGTATTGGCAAAGCCAAGGGACACTGCGCCGGCGGCATAGGTAATTTCTGCCTTCTGTTCCAGCAGCTGAATGCTCTGTCCCGGCTGCACCTGGGTACACAAAACCCGGCTGGCCCATTTTCCGTTGGGGGAAAGCAGGCACAGGGTCTCATTTTCAGACAGGGCAAAGCCGGTAGACGCCCGGCTGCACAGAATCAAAATTCTTCCGCCTGCAGGAATGTCCTGCTGAGGGATTGGATAGGTGTAGGGGTCAGTGCCGTCGGACAGATACCAGTTTTCCGTGCTGACCGGGCTGCCTGTAGGATTGTAAAGCTCCACCACGTCGGCAAATGCGCCTTGGTAGGGTACACCGCCGGAGGACAGCAGAAGCTCGCTGACCAGCAGCTGCGGGTCTTGCTCCATACGGGATTGGGCAAAGGCGGCTGCGCCGGATGCATCATTGCCATAGCCCAAGCTGACAGATTGGGGGGTATAGTTTCCCTCTGCATCCAAGGAAAGCGAAACATCTGCGCCGGGGAATTGCACCGGCAGAGTGGTATATTTGCCATCTGCGCCTGTCAGACACAGAGTATCCCCGTTGGCAAGGCCGAAATTGGCGTGGATTTCGCCCTTTTCGCCTGTATAGTTTTCGCCGTCACAGTAAACAACCGCATACGCTCCCGGCTCTAAGTACATTGCCGGAAGACGGAAACGGAAGCGGTTTTCCGGGCTGTCAGACAGGCAGTAATCCCGCAAAAGCACCGGCGCATCGCCGCTGTTATGCAGCTCCACCACATCAGAGTATCGCCCTTGCTCGTCCGGCAAAGCGGATATATTTTCCGTTAAAACTTCGGAAATTTTCAAAGTAGCTGTATCCGTTTTTTCACCCTCACGGAACGCCGCGAGACCGGCTTTGGTATTGGGAAAGCCGGGAGACGCCTGCTTAGACACAATGTAGCCGTCAGCTGCATAGAGCATCACTTGGTCTGCGCCTGTTGCCACGGTGTTTACTTGGGTTACCACCCTGCCTTTGTCATTGACCAGCGACAGGGTCTCGCCGCCGGAGGATTTTAAGGAAAAACCGGTTACTTCTTTGCCTAAAAACAGCAGGCAGTAGCTGCCGGAGGGCAGCGGATAATCGCCAAAAGGCTCACTTTTGGACTGCCCGTCTGTGAGATACCAGCCCTTCAGATTCAGGTCCTTTCCCCCGTTGTAAAGTTCTGCATAATCGTGGTAACCACCGTCATTGGCGGCAATCAAGGTGTCATTTTTTACGCAAATTTCGCTGAAAATCAGCTGATTTACATCAATATCCGTATTGTTTTTCTCCCGGTTTTGCAAAACACCCCACACAAGGGCCGCTGTCAGTCCCATCAACAAAACAGCTGTCAGCAGAATTCTCTTTCTATCGTTTTTCATATGGTATAACCTCATTCGGTTTTATTGTCGAAATACCATTTTATTATACTCTGCCTATGGGTAGATTGCAAGGCTTGCCATAATAAAAATCGGGTGTGCAGCTGCACACCCGATTTATGTGTTTACTTATCTCTTAACTCTTGCGTTGCCGCCCCAAACGGACCAAACAACATCCTCATCAGCAGGCTGCGCATAGTCAGTCAGGAAGGTGGTAGCCAGTGCGCCGGAAGCCCAGCCGAACTGAATCCACTTTTCACTCTCCCAGCCTCTGAGAATACCGTAGAGCATACCGCCGACGAAGCCGTCGCCGCCGCCGATACGGTCCAGAACGGTGATGGGACGGGGCTCAACCACGTGCCACTCGTCACCGGAGAGCATAATTGCGCCCCACAGGTGGTTGTTTACATTCACAACCTGACGCAGGGTGGTGGCGTAAACGGAAGCGTTGGGGAACTGTTCCTTTACGCGGCCGATCATCTCCTTGAAGGATTCGATCTTGGCGCCGATGTCCTTGCCGCCGGCCTCGGGACCCTGTACGCCCAGACACAGCTGGAAGTCCTCTTCGTTACCGATCAGAATGTCAGCAACGGAAGCGATTTCGGTGAAGATATCGTGCAGCTCCTGCTCACGGCCCTTCCAGAAGGAAGCCCGGTAGTTCAGGTCGAAGGAAATCAGCGTGCCGTACTTCTTAGCGGCGCGAGCCAGCTCCAGACAGAATACGGAAGTATCGTGGGACAGAGCGCCAATCAGACCGGACAGGTGCAGGATGCCTACGCCCTCCTGACCGAAGATGCGGTCCAAATCGAAGTCCTTGATGTTCAGGGTACGGCCAACTTCGCCGGCGCGGTCATTGCAGACACGGGGACCGCGGGAGCCATAGCCGGAGTCAGCGATGTTGAACTGATGACGGTAACCCCAAGGATCGCCCTGCTCAACTTCCTTGCCCTCGTAGTCCATACCGCGGCTGCGCAGGTCGCGCTTAATGAAGTCAGCGATGGGGCTGTCCTTAACGAAGGTGGTCAGCACCTTGGTGGGCAGACCCAAGTATGCGGAAATGGAAGCCACATTGGTCTCAGCGGAGGTAGCCTGCATCATAAACATATTGGAGGAAGCAACGGGCTGGCCGTTGGGAGGGGTGATACGAACACCCATACTGGTGGGAACTACCAGAGCGTACTTGCAGTTTTCACGAAGCTTCATAGAAAAACCCTCTCTTTCTTTGATTACACGTCGTACTGGGTAGCAGAGGTGTTGCCACCGTGGCCGGTCCAGTTGGTGTGGAAGAACTTGCCTCTGGGCTCGTCGATACGCTCGTAGGTGTGAGCGCCGAAGAAGTCACGCTGTGCCTGCAGCAGGTTAGCCGGCAGACGGTCGCAGCGGTAGCCATCGTAGTAGCTAAGTGCAGAGGAGAATGCGGGGGTAGGCATACCGGACATTGCGCCCTGTGCAACCACCTTACGCCAGCCGGCGAGCAGCTCGTCGATCTTCTTGGTGAAGTAGGGATCCAGCAGCAGGTTGGTGAGAGCGGGGTTGTTGTCGAAAGCTTCCTTAATCTTGCCAAGGAAAACAGAGCGGATGATACAGCCGCCACGCCACATCAGAGCGATGCCGCCGTAGTTCAGGTTCCAGCCGTAGGTCTTAGCAGCTGCACGCATCAGGGTGTAGCCCTGTGCGTAGGAGACAATCTTGGAAGCAAGGAGCGCGCAGCGGATGTTCTCAATCCACTCTGCCTTCTCCTCAGCGGTGAGCTTCAGAGCAGGTGCTTCCTTGCCGGGCAGGACCTTAGCAGCCTCTACACGCTCGTCCTTCATAGCAGACAGGCAGCGGGCAAACACAGCCTCGCCAATCAGCGTCAGAGGCACGCCCTCGTCCAAAGCGGCAATACCGGTCCACTTACCGGTACCCTTCTGGCCGGCGGTGTCCAGAATCTTCTCCACGATGGGCTCGCCATCGGTATCCTTGTAAGCCAGAATGTCACGGGTGATTTCAATCAGATAGCTGTCCAAATCGCCCTTCATCCACTCAGCAAACACCTCGTGCATCTCATCGTCGGACATACCCAGCATATTCTTCATCAGGTGGTAGGCTTCGCAAATCAGCTGCATATCACCGTACTCAATGCCGTTGTGAACCATCTTGACGAAGTGGCCAGCGCCGTTCTCGCCAACCCAGTCGCAGCAGGGAGAGCCGTCCTCAACCTTGGCGCAGATAGCCTGCAGGATGGGCTTTACGCTTTCCCAAGCAGCAGGAGAGCCGCCGGGCATCAGAGAAGGACCGTTCAATGCGCCCTCTTCGCCGCCGGAAACGCCGGTGCCGATATAGAGCTTGCCCTTGGATTCCACATATTCGGTGCGGCGAACAGTGTCGGGGAAGTGAGAGTTGCCGCCGTCGATAATGATATCGCCGTCATCCAGCAAAGGCAGCAATGCCTCGATGGTGGCATCCACAGCAGAGCCGGCCTTGATCATCATCATAATCTTACGGGGCTTTTCAATGTTAGCTACCAGCTCCTCCATAGAGTAGGTGCCGATGATGTTCTTGCCGGCGCCGCGGCCTTCTACAAAGTTCTTCACCTTCTCGGTGGTACGGTTGTAGACTGCTACGGTGAAGCCCTTGGACTCCATATTCAGCACCAGATTCTCGCCCATAACAGCCAAGCCAATCAGGCCAATGTCAGCTTTTTTCATTTGCGGTTCTCCTTTATTGTTAAATTATTATTTTACATTTATTTATAGATCGCTGCGTGGCGTTCACGCAAGCCATCTAATACACTGTAGGGAATTTCCAAATTGCCCTTACCCTTGCCAATGGCAATGTGAGGCTTATTGGCGCCGTGGTAATCCGTACCGCCGGAAATCGTGAGGCCTAACTCCTTTGCCATTGCCCGGTAACGGACCTCCATGTCGGGAGTATAGTCAGTATAATAGCCTTCAATACCGTCTAAGCCGTAGGGAATCAAGCTTTTCAGGTATTCTTTCAGCGCATCGTCCGGCATTTTAATCAAATGCAGGTGGGCAGCCACGGCGATGCCGCCTGCCTCGTGAATCAGGGAAACTGCCTCGGTAGCCGTCAGCGCCTGCCGGTTAGAATAGGCATAGCAGCCCACTGACAGATAGCGGTTGAAAGCGTCCTTGACAGATTCGGCATAGCCCTTGCGCACCATAATCTGGGCAAAGTGTGCCCGGCACAGCACGGGGTTTCCGTGGGCCTCGGCGCGGGCCTCCTCCATTGTGATGGAAAAGCCTTGCTCGTTGAGCTTGCGGCAGGTTTCCTCTTGCCGCTCGTCCCGGACCTGCAGAGCATACGCCATCGCATCCTGCAGCTTTTTATTATGGATGTCAATAAAATATCCCAAAATGTGCAATTCCGTATCCGACTGGGCGGAAAGCTCCACCGCGGGAATCACCTCAACCCCCAGTGCCTTGCCGGCATCCATCGCTTCCTGCACGCCGGTGATACAGTCGTGGTCGGAAAGGGCGATGGCAGACAGCCCTGCTTCCGCTGCCGTACGGACTACGTCGGTAGGGGTCTGCGCGCCGTCACTGCACAGAGAATGGGTGTGCAAATCAATTCTTTTCACTTGCCTGCTCCTTAGTCATCGCAAACCCACAGGCCCAGCGCAGGATTGGAAATATAGAAGATTTCCTCTCCGTCCACGGTGTTGAAGCCGTCGGTGAGCTTGGCAGGGTCGTATTTGGCGGACATCTGCTCATAGGGAGCGTAGTTGAAGGCAGCGCCGCGGACTTCTTCCTCGGTCAGCTTGCCTGCGCAGTAGGTAATCTTGAAACGGCCATCGGAAGAGCCGTGAATCAAGTGAGCAGCCACGGACAGGTTCTCCCGCAAATCCCCATTTTCGGGAGCATCCACCAGCTCCAGCACCTTTTCCCGGCCTACATAGCCATACTTGCGGATGAGCTTATCGTTTTCCGCATCCTCACCGAAGTGACCCACAGCAGGCGCAAGGACAATCAGCTCGCCGCCGTCGGCAATTGCCATACGGGTACGGTAAATCGCCTTGTTGCCCAGCCAAGTGGACTTAAACTCACGGGGATCAAGGTAGACAACCACCTTGTTAAGACGCTTATTCATATGGGTCAGGTTGATTTCCTGACTCTTTTTCACAGCGGCTTCGAAATTAGAACGCTCCTTGCCGATATACAGGCCGTGGATGGTAACCTCGTCGCCCTGATTGGTGGTGGTAGTCAGCACATACACCAGAGGAATGTTTGCAAGGAAGTTTTCCTGCGCATAGTCAAACACACGGCGCACCGGAGAGAAGTCCTTACCCATAATCCGCTCCATACCGTAGAAAGCGCCCAGCATATGAGAGGAGTTGATCATGGAAGAGCCGCCACAGCCCACGAAGATATTCTTGCTGTAGTTGGCCATACCCACAACCTCGTGGGGCACGACTTGTCCAATGGACAGAATCAAATCGTAAGAGGGATCCAGCAGACGCTTGTTTACTTCCACGTCGATGCTGTTGTTCACCAGACCCTCGGATACTTCGGAAACGAAGGACGCGGGGACTTCGCCGATCTTAACCACATCGGTACGCCAGTTGTGCACCAGCATTCTGTCAAAGGGAACGCCCTCACCGAAGAATGCAACCCACTCTTCCTTGGTCATAGGCACGTGGGTGCCCAGTGCCGGCATAATGTCCACCTGACAGGTATCTTTCAGCAGTTCATAGTAAATCGCAGTAATTTTTCCCGCGCCGGAATACATTCTGGTAAAATCCGGGGGCAGAATCAAAACCTTCTTCAGTTCCCGTCCCTCTAAGGATTTTGCCAGCGCTTCCTTCAGCGCTTTTTCGGGAATCCCGTTTTCATACTCGTAAATCATACAAGCCTCTTTCCGGCTCTTATAAATGAGCCATATTTATGCATTATTTAGTTTAGCACATAACTTTTAGAATTGCAAGACACTCTCTACGGTTTTCAGCAAAAAAGCAGACACATCTGAGAATGTGTCTGCTTTTTTATTTACGGTAAAAGACGTCTTATTGCGCCCAGCGCTGGCTTGCCGCGAAAGCGACCGCCTTGAGATTTTCAGCCATACCGCCCTCACTGCTCATAGAAGGCTTCGTGGTGATTTTGGTATAATAGCTTCCATCGGCAAAGGCCTGCCGGAAGCCGGCGGAAATTCTCTCCCGGCAGCCCGGGTGCCGGTCACCGATGCGAATCAGCGCCATCATCGCATTGGATGCAAACTGGAAATAGGCATTGTTGAAATCCAAAACCACATAGCGGGTGCCCAATTCCTTGGTGTGGTAGGCTGGCTTATCCAGCTCGTTGGGGTCGGTCAGCACCTCCAAAAGGGCATTGACACTCTCCTGATCCCCCAGCTTGCCCAAAAGGTAAATTGCCATACAGCCTCGCTGCTGATTCAGCTTCCGGCAATCTGCCAGCATTTTGCCGTCCCGCTGGGTAAGCATCTGCCGGAGAATTTCAACGCCGCTGCTGTCACCCAGCATCGCCAGCGCCAAAGCCGCGTGCTTTCTGGTGTTTTCATCCTCTGACTTCAACAGCGGAATCAGCGCATCTTTTGCCCCGTCTCCCAGCCGCTTTGCCGACCAAATCGCCCATCCCGGCTTGTCGGTTGCCAAGGTCTTTTCCAGCTCCTTGGCATCTTCAATGAAATACAAATCCGTAGGATTATCAACGCCGTCCACTCTGTAATAGGAATCAAAGGGATTGCGCAAGCAGCCGCTTTCTTCCAAGCGGGCCTTTAAGGCATCGTAGGGAACGCAGCGCAGCGGGCAGCTGTTTTCCTTGGCCAGCAACGCCAAATCTGCCGCCACCTCAGCCAGTTTTTTCATATTGGGCACCATTCTGGCGCAGCTTGCAATATCTCTGTCCACACCGAATGCCCGGCAAGGCACCAAAAGACCGTCTATGGTTTTGGGAATGATTGCTCCCACCGGAATGGGAACCACCACATTGATAGCGCCTAAATTGGCGCCGATTGTCCAGTCGCACAGCTCTTCGCTGTCAAAGGCGATATCCCAGCCGTGTTTGTCCAAATCTGCATAGGCATACAAAACAGGCTTATCTGTATAGCGGTCTGCAAAGAAATCCTTTAAGAAAACGGTCTCCTCGGTTTCAATGCGTCTGCCCTCCCGGATGCCGATAAGCGGCAGCTGCAGCAAAGAGGAAGCGTTGTTCCGCGCCTCCACCATATCCTCTGCCCGGGAGAAAATCAGCGCCTCTGACAGCGCCTTGTCATTGCGTTGGTCAACCCGTCCAAAATCGCAGTTAGTTGTGTAATAATGGCCGTTGAGAAACACCGATGTGACCATACTGTACGGCTGCACAAAGCCGTCCAGCTCTCTGCCGTAGCCGGACGCGCAGCCTGCCAAATGGGCGACTGTGCCTTCGGCAGTGCAGTCCATCAAAACGCTGCAGGCTACGGAAACAATGCCGCCGGGTGTCAGCGCCTTTACGCCCACAACTGTATTGTTTTCCAAATACACGCCCAAAATAAGCGAGTCGTACCAAATAGTCGCGCCGCTGTGCAGAATGATTTCCTCTTGGGCAAGGATACGGGCTTCCATTTGCATTTTGGTGTGGGCATCCTGAAACGCCAGCACATCATCATCCACCGCCGTATACCGGCCGCCGGCAATGCCAAAATAATGACCGTCAACACCACTGATGGTAATGGTGCCGCCCACACAGTTAAACGACTCAATGCCTAAGGTCTTCAGTCCGTTTTCTGCAGAAAAAATCGCAGCCATACCGCCGGCTGTTCCCAAGCCGGCAATCACAACGTCATACTGCAGCTGGAAGGCAGGCGCAGCCGTTTCCGTCTGAAGCAGCTTACCTTCCCGCAATTCCGAAAGAATCATTACGCCTCGCCTCCTCTCCCAAACAGCACGCCGCCGTCAAATGCCAAAACCGGATTGGCGTAACCAACCGACGGCAAATAGACAACGCCGTCACGTTCCACAGGATATGCGCCCTCTGTCTGACAGTCAAAGCAATCTGCAAAGGTAATCATTTTGCAGCTTTCCGGCAGCTGCCGCAAAAAGGCAGCAACCGCCTGACGGGCTTGAGGATAGTCCGCGTCTTTCGCCACCGGAATCTTCGCCACACACTGTCCCGGATGACCCCACGCTTCCTCTAACGCCTCTGCCGGCAAAATGCCTGCCGGAGGCAGCTCTGCCATCAGCAGATTCAAGGTCTTTTTAGAAAGCTTTATCCGGTTGGCTGTTGTATCGATAATGCGCTTTGCCTTGAAGGTGCGATAACCGGAAACGCCGTAAACCTCCACTTCAAAGCCGGCATCCACCTGCCGGATGGAAACGGTCTTTACATTCAGCAGAACGTTTTTCCCCGTTAGCTGCCGATAAATCAAGCTGCCAAAGGGAAACAGATTCACTCTTCCCTCTGCAAAAGCGCCTTTTTCTTCCAGCAGCTTTTGCATTTTTTTCGCTTCCTCGCTTTGGGGCTGGGTGGCATAGTCTGTGCCGAATTTAATGGCGTTGATAAACTCGTATCCCGCCTGCGGTCTATCCTCTAAAATCATACACGCATCGCCATACACCGCCGCCAAACCGGCTGCGGCAAAGGTTGCACCTAAAACAATCACATTGTACACCGTTGTTCCTCCCTTGACTTTCAACAAAGTCACAAAACGCCCTCTCTATCCCAAGCGGGCGCAGATTTAGGTAATTATACTGCCAAGCAATTCCAAAGTCAACACAATCCTGCCCATTCGGCAATGCAGCGGCAAAGCTTTCGCTTTCCTTATTTACTTTTCCGAAAAAAAATGCTATAATCCACCTGTTAAGGAGGTGAGGCGATGAATCGCTATTTTCAACAGATCAGAAACGCCATTCGCAAGGGCGACTGGGTTTTGCTGTTGCTTTGTGTGGTCACCACAGCCTTCGGCTGTTTGATCGTCGCCAGCGCCACCGCTTACTTGGAATCCTTCCGTTATATCGGCATGCAGATTGTAGGTGCAATTCTCGGCGTGCTGTTCTACGCCTTGGTGTCCTCCTTGGATATTGAGTTCCTGATGGAACGGCGGGCTTGGCTGGTTGGCTTTAACTTTCTGTTTCTTGCAATGCTGATTCCCTTCGGTGTGGAAGTCGGCGGTAACAAGAGTTGGGTCAGCTTCCCCTTTCTCCCCTTTAATATTCAGGTGGCAGAGGTCTGCAAAATCACATACATTCTGATTATGGCTTCCCTGATGACCTCCTACAAAGAGAAAATCTCCTCGGTGAAAGCCGTGATTCACATTTCCATCCACCTGCTTGTGCTGGTGGGTATGAATATGGTGCTTTCGGGAGACTTGGGCGTTTCGCTGATTTTCGTATTTATCTTCATCGTTATGGCCTACACCGGCGGTGTCAGTTATTTCTGGTTTATTTTGGCAGGCGTTGCCATTGCGGTACTGTTTCCCTTTATTTGGCCAATGCTGGACGATTATCAGCGGCTGCGGATTGAAGTTCTGTTCAACCCCTCGCTGGACCCCACCGGCACCGGCGTTCTGTGGCAATCCACCTTGAGCCTGCGGTCACTAACCGGCGGCGGTATGACCGGACAGGGTCTGTTTAACGGTCACCGTACCCAAAACGGCGTTCTCACCGGTCAGCACACGGACTTTATTTTCTCCGTGGTTGGCGAAGAATTAGGCTATGTGGGCTGTATCGTGGTGCTGCTGCTACTGGGCTTGATTATCGCCCGCTGCATTTGGGTAGGTGCCCGCAGTCAGGACTACACCCGCCGGCTGATTTGCTTTGGCGCTGCCGGAGCGCTGATTTTCCAGACCGTTATTAATGTTGCTATGTGCACCCGTATCGGCCCGGTTATCGGCTTGACCCTGCCCTTTATCAGCTACGGCGCCACCTCCATTGTTTCCCTGTATGCAATGCTGGGACTGGTCTCCGGCGTATACGCCCGGCCTGCCCCCACATCTCACGAATTGTATATCCGTCCCCCGATTTTCTAAAAAAGGAGTAACTGTATGAAAGCATTTATGGATAAGGACTTTTTGCTGGAAACGGAAACTGCCCGGCATCTGTTCCACGATTACGCAGAAAAGCTTCCCCTTGTGGACTACCACTGTCATCTGAATCCTCAGGAGATTTACGAGGACCGTCGGTTTGATAATCTGGTGGAGGTTTGGCTGGGCGGTCAAAACCCCGACGGCAGCTTTGCCGGTGACCATTACAAGTGGCGTCTTATGCGCTCCAATGGCGTAGAAGAGGACTATATCACCGGAAACAAGCCTCCCTATGAGCGCTTCCTGAAGTTTGCAGAAGCATTGGAAATGGCCATTGGCAACCCTATGTACCACTGGTGTCATTTGGAGCTGCAGCAGTTTTTCGGTGTCTACGAGCCGCTGACTGTGGAAAGTGCTCCCCGCATTTGGGAAATCTGTAACGATAAGCTGCGCAACGACCCGGATATGTCAGCCCGGGGGCTGATTGCCAAGGCAAATGTTGCCTTCATCGGCACTACCGACGACCCCATTGATGACCTTGCTTGGCACGAGAAAATTGCCAATGATAAGACCATTTCCGTGGTGGTTGGTCCCTCCTACCGCCCCGACAAGGCTGTGAACATTCACAAAGCCGGCTGGAAGGAATATATGGAAAACCTTGCCCGCTCCGTGGGCAAGGAAACTCTGCCCACTATGGCAGATGTGCTGGATGCTCTGACCCAGCGGCTGGAATACTTCCACGCCCGGGGCTGTAAGGTCAGCGACCACGGACTGGACTATGTGCCCTTCCAAGCTTACACCGTGGCACAGGCAGATGCCGTTTATCAAAAGGCGCTGCGAGGCGAAGCCCTTTCGGTGCAGGAGGTTGAAGGCTTCCAGACCGTCATTTTGCTCCACTTGGGCAAGGCCTATGCCCGGCTGAACATTGCTATGCAGCTGCATTACTCCTGCTTGCGGAACAACAACGCCCGGATTTTCAAGCTGCAGGGCGCTGACACCGGCATCGACGCCATCGCCCAAAACACCTGTGGCGGCAACATTGCCCAGCTTCTGTCCGCCTTGGAAGAAGAGGGCGCTTTGCCCAAGACCATTCTCTACTCTCTGAATCCCGCAGACAACGCCCAGCTGGGCACACTCATCGGCTGTTTCCAAGACGCCACCATTCCGGGAAAGGTGCAGCACGGCTCTGCCTGGTGGTTTAATGACAACAAGACCGGTATGATTGACCAAATGACCTCCTTGGGCAATTTGGGATTGCTTGGCAATTTCGTGGGTATGCTCACCGACTCCCGCTCCTTCCTCAGCTACGCACGGCACGATTATTTCCGCCGGATTCTGTGTAATTTGGTAGGTTCTTGGGTGGAAAACGGCGAATATCCCAACAATGACACCGCACTTAAGAAGATTGTAGAGGGCGTCAGCTACCGCAATGCTGTCCGCTACTTTGACCTGTAAAAAGCAATAAAAATCCCCCCTCGGCTAATACCGAGGGGGTTTTTTATTGCATTTAGATTTCCTGAATGTCGATGCCTACGTGAGCGCCGCCGTTAAGGGGCAGATCATCCGGCTTTACAACACCGGAAACAGTAGCCTTTACATCGCCAAAGCCGCCGAATACAGAGGTCTGATTCTTGTGACCGTGGATGCCTTGGAATACCAAGTCGCGGCCGTTGGTCTCCTTGAAGTATACTGCGCACAGCTGACGGTCCGGCAGGGTTGCGTAGTCCAAGTCGTTGTTCATATACTTCTCGCATTCCCAGCTTCTGTTGTCGTGGGGAACGCCGCCCATACTTTCATTCCATTCGTAAGGTGCATCATTGGGTGCAAAATTCACATCCCGTACCACCACGTTACGCATATAGCCGTGGGCAAAGAACACGCCGGTCAAGCCGTTGCCGTACATACGGACGTTGTCGATCAGAATATCCTGCGCGGCGCAGGACAGGCACACACCCACCAGACCGCGGCAGGTGATGTTGCGGATGGTGATGTTGTACAGGTCACCCAGCTGGGAAACCGTATCCGTGCGATAATAGTTATAGGTGCCGATACGAATGCCGTAATCCTGCTTGAACTTGTAAATTTCAGGATGCAGAGGTACGTACTCACCGGCTTTTACAAACTGACCGGGACGGGGATCACAGGGATCGCTCTCACAGTCAAACATAATATCCTGAATCAGCACGTTGTAGATCTTCCGCCCGCCATGGTTCAGCAGACGCACGAAAGAGTTACGGGTGGTGGCGCGGATGTTGCGAATCACCACGTTGTGGATAGAATCATCATAGCCGCAGGGTGCCATGGGCTCGGCATAGTAGTTTCTCAGGTTGGTCAGGGCAACAATATCGTCGCCGGTAACACCGGTCAGATTCTCGATGTTGAAGTGGGAACAACCGGAACGCAGATTAATGCCGTCCTGATTCCGCCAGTGGTAAGGACCGTAGAAATCAATGCCGGAAATCTGGCCGTGAGAGCAGTAGTGGAACACCATAGACCAGTAGCGGTGGTGGGTGATATTTATATCACGAATCTTGATACGCTCCACGTTGGCAAAGTTAATCATACAGTTTTCAAAGGCGGTCTTTACGCCCTTTTCTTTATAATTATCCTCTGTCACGCCGGTGTGCTCGCCGCCATCCAGCAGGCAGTGACCCAAGCCGATAATGGAAATGTTTCTCTGACGGCCCTCACGGGTGAAGCCTGCCGGTGTATCGTTGTTGGAGTTGCGGAAAATGTTGGTGTTGATGCCGTCTGCCTGCCGCAGGTGGCAATTGTCCAAATAGACAATGCTGCCGGAGTACAGCAGGATTGCCCGGCAGATATCCCAAATGGGCTTGCCGGTTCTTGCGTTGTGACGGGGGATGGTTACCGCATCACCGGTCTCGGCTGCAGCATCCACTGCTGCCTGAATCATTGCGCTGTCATCTGCCAAATGGGCATAGAAATTCGGATTAAACTTATCTAACATTGTTTTTTCCTCCTTAGCTTTGTTCCTTTTATGATAATTTACAGATGTAACATTGCTAACATAAAATTTTCTTATCTGGGATTAAATAACCTCAATGCCTAAAATCCGGCACAGATTTTGCATTTTCTCTGTCTGGTCGCCATAGGCAACGATGTAGTGCTGGCACATAACCTTTTGGGCAAAATCCTCTACATCAGCCAGCTTGATTTCCAAGCCGGGCAGCTGAGGCGCAGGCTGTGTCCAGCCGGCTTCCTCCCACTTTCTGGGGGTTACGCCCTCGCCCTTGACCATATGCATATAGTACTTATCGCCACAGCTTGTCAAACGGCACAGGGTTACCTCGCCGGGCTTTACCTTGGATACATTCAAAATACCCTCAGACAGCTCGCCAAAGGCAGCAGGCATCACCTGAACACCACCGTCTGTCACCTCACCCGGCACATAGTCGGGCACACCTGCCAACACGCGGTCCTCCATAAATTCATAGAATTCCAGATAGAATGCGCACTGTCCGGTGAGGTACTTCACCATAAGCTGAGTGACGCTGCCCAAAGCATCGTTTTCGGGCACGGTGCATACACCCTCGCAATCGGCAAGGAGCATAAAGATCGGTGCGGGCGGGAAGCCCAGCAGCTTCTTCATTCCGTCAACATCCTTCAGAGAGATGGCTTCGTAGCCCCGCTCGGCAATCAGACTCTTCAGCGCCAGATAGTAGCCGGCTGCCATCTGCAAGCCCTCGGGCTTTGCCTGCTTCAGGAAATGCCATTGGGAAATGGCGTTGTCAATCACCGCCTGCTTTTCTGCCTCTGTCACCTTTTGGTAGCGCTGATAAATCTCCAGCATTTCAAAGGTCTCAATCTCTGCGCCTACCACGCGCTTTAGAGACGGGCCGTCAAACATTGTGCCGTACAGGTTCATATCCCGATAGCCCATATGTCCGATTTTCGCGCTGCGCAGCTTCTCTGCCGCCGCGGCCGCAACGGCAAAGTTTGCCACCTTTTTGGTGTTGCTGGGCTTGCCGATGATGTCATAGATATAGGTAAAGCGATAGCCCAAATCGAAGAAGGTTTTCCGCAGAGCAGATGTACCTGCCTGATCGGCAGTGGTCACCAGCCGGTCACCCTCCATCCAGCCGCACAGGCCCCAAAGAACCATAGGCTTATGGCGGAAGGGCTCTGTGACCTTCACCACCGCGTGGGTGGGAATCCAGCCGGCAATGCACAGCACCAGTACGTCAAAATCCGCTTTTTTCAGGGCTGCAATGGCGCTGTTTACATCCTTTTCCGCGTAATCGTCCGTCACAGGGAACACAGAAACCAAGTCCAAGCCTTCTGCTTGCAGGCTCTTTTCCGCTGCGGCGCATTTATTGACAATTAACTCCCGGGGGGTATTTACTTCGCCAAATCCTACAAAAGCAACCTTTGTCATATGTTTCATCCTTTCTTAAAAGAGACTGTTGATATCCTTCAAGGTTTCCCGTACCAGCTGCTCGCCACCTTGGTGACCCACAGAGCCGCTGGATATAAATGCGCTGTAATGGCCGCCCTTTTCTGCCTTTTCTGTGGGCAGGTAACCCTCTGTGCCACAGGCCAGCTGAATGAGGAAGGTCTGCTCTGCATTGCTTCTGGCCTTGATTTGGTTACCGTAGTCCAGGAACAGCTCAAAGGGGTTGGTGGCAATGGCAATGGTGCCCAAACGCATTATGTGGACCTCTGTTTCCACAATGTCCATTTTATCCTGCAGCTCAATCCGCTTCAAAATACCCAAATGCACCTGCAAGGCCGCGGCATCGTTAAAGTCCACATCGCCGGGCTTGTTGTTTAAGTATTCCGCAACAGCCTTCTTAGCAGCAATTTCCTCTGCCAGCGTGGCGCGGCGCAGGGGCAGCTGCATCAAACGCACGTGGTGGGTAAAGGGAACCTCTGTCTGCATTTCATCCAAGCCGTCGTTATACACGTCAATAATCTCATTGGCAACCCGACGTCCTGTCTTGCGCATACCGGAAAGGTCAAACATAGAGGGGTCTGCCTTCCGCTTGGGAGGATTGTTCCGCTTCAGGTTGGGGTCGTTTACATCGCTTTCCGGCTCAACCCACCGCACCAAATCCACAGGGCACTGGTCGCCGGCGGCAGAACACAGGGGCAGCAGGAAAATTTCCTCCCCAAAGTGCTGCCGCAGAAGCATTTTTGCTTCGCCCCAGAAGTCCGGAGAGATGAACAATCTGTGCTGTACACACTGGGCAGGACAGGCTAGGTTGGCAACAATGCCTGTCAGCTTCTTCGCATCATCAAAGACATACATCAGCTCAATGCCGGAATCGTTACCGCCCTCCAAGTGGGTAAATACCGCATGGTTGGTGTCACCCCACATCTGAGCAGATCCATCGGAATAGCACACGCGGCGGCACATACCCACCGCTGCCCGACCGAAGGCATTGGAGAAGCCGCCGGGGGCTCTGCGCTTCCACGCATCCAGAATCGCCTTTGTAATCTTGGTGGAAAGCTCCTGGCGCAGAGAATCATTATCCATAATCTCCTTGTTGTCTTCCACGTCTGCGCTTACTATGTATTTTTTATCAGGGGGCAGCTGGGATTCCAGCAGCTTCCGGAAGCTGCTGCCGCCGGCTCCGCTGATTTGGGTAACACCTCTTCCGGTATAGCCGGGGCCGGTGTGGGTGTGTGTTGCGCTGATAACCACCTTCATAGGGTCCAAGCCCATACCGTTATCTGCCAAAAGCCCACGAATATCAGCGACCAATGCGCAGCTGACACCTACCAAATCCACACTGCACAAAACCATCTGCTCGTCGCCGGCTTCCACGGCAAGAGCCGTTGCGGTCAACGGCTTTTCCTCATACTCCGAAATACGCTCTGCAAACTGTCCCACCAGAGAAACGGGTTTGTCGAAAACGAATTTCTCTTCTGCCCAGCCAAGCTTTAACTGATTCATACTGTACCTCCAAAGAATTTTGTAATTGTTGATTTTCTTTTCTCTTACATATTGATTTTCGCTTCTATTCAAGTATAATTATATTGTATGTATTTTGCATTTTCTACATCTATATTGGCAATTTTTGAAACTATCTTGCTAGGAGGTGGATTATGGACATTGAACCGATTCAATTTGATTTTCCCAATTTGTTTTTTAAGCTGAGCGAACTGGAAATGGATCAGACAAAAATGCTCCGGGATATCCATATTCACAAAGCGATTGAAATCATCTATGTAAATGCAGGCTGTGTAGAATGTATTGTGCAGGACAGCACAATTACCTTGCAGCAAGGGGATGCGCTGCTGATTCACCCTCTTTATGCCCACAGAATGCGTCCCTTGAAAACAGCCAGTGTGACCTATATGCAAATTGACATTTCACGGTATTCCGCCCAAAACCGGTATTCCATTTCTCCCTATTTTGACGAGTTTGTAGGACAGCGGTTTACCGCCCACTATTATGAAATCCCGCCCCGCAGCGAGCTGTATACCCTTGTGCAAAAGATGAAACAGGAGGCCATCGGTCAGCAAAAGGGCTTTCAGTTTTATCTCAAAGGCTTCATTTACGAGCTTGCCGCTTATATCAACCGTTACTTTATGTCCGATTGGGAGCTCCCCGAGAAATATTTTGCAGACATCAGCGCCATTGTCACGTATATCGAAGAAAACTATGCTGCCAAGCTCTATTTGGATACCATTGCCCGGGAAACCGGCATTGACAAATTTACCATCTGTAAAATTTTCAAGCTGACCACCGGCAAAACCGTTGTGGATTACATCAATTTTGTCCGCCTGCAAAAGGCGCAGCTTATGCTGATGGAGGGCGAAAAAAACATCTCCGAAACCGCATTTAGCTGCGGCTTTGCATCCTTACAGTACTTTAATCGTGTGTTTAAGAAGTATTACGCTTGCACGCCCAGCCAATTTTGGAAAAGTAACTAATCTGCATAAAAAAGCCCCCTCGGTTTTTCCCGAGGGGGTATTTTTTACAGTTCTTCTAAGTAGGCAACGCCGGCAATATCCTGAACAACTTCCAGAATTTCTCCGTGGACGCTCCGTTTTTTGGTCTTTAAGCTGGCAATATACGCCCGGTTTCCTGCATCGCTGTCCGCTCCCAGCTCCCGCTGGACATTGTATATTTCAATGTCGCTGTCCCGCACAATACGCAGAAAATCACCTAAGCTAACCTCTTTCGTCAGCTCGAAATAAATCTCCAGCTGTCTGCTCTTGCTGTGCATTTTGTTATCCATCCGCTGCAGAAGTGTGATAACAAAAAAGATGGCAAACGCGCCTGCAAACGCCGCTTCGTAGAATCCGATGCCCAAAGCCAGACCCACTGCTGCCGCTGTCCAAAGACCGGCTGCCGTGGTCAAGCCCTTAATTTGGTTTCTCCGGGTTACCACAATGGTGCCTGCGCCCAAAAAGCCGATGCCACTGACCACCTGTGCACCCATACGCACCGGGTCGCCGGCGCCAAAGACCTGATATATGTACTGATTGGTTAACATAATCACACACGAGCCTACACACACCAGCATATAGGTACGCAAGCCGGCTGCGCGGTTTTTCATACCTCTTTCCAGTCCTAAAAAGCCGCCAAGCAGAATTGCAGCTACAATACGCAGCGCCACTGCCAAATAGGTTACTTCCCGTAGTTGCATTCTCTCACTCCTTTATTTATTCCTATGCCTAGCCGGCAGAATTATTCTGCCGCAATCGCCTCTATTTCACACAGCACGCCCTTAGGTAGCGTCTTTACTGCCACACAGCTTCGCGCCGGTTTGGATGTGAAATACTGGGCATATACCTGATTAAACTGGGCAAAATCCGCCATATCTGCCAAAAAGCAGGTGGTTTTTATCACCTTGGAAAAATCCACGCCGGCAGCACTCAGGATTGCGCCCACATTTTTGCAGGCCTGATGGGTTTGGGCAGTGATTCCCTCCGGAATTTCGCCGGTTTCGGGGCAAATGGCTATCTGACCGGAGGTATACACAAAGCCGTTTGCCGCGTAGCCCTGACTGTACGGGCCGATTGCCCCGGGGGCATTGGTGGTTTCTATGATTTTCATTGGCGTTTCTCCTGTATTTTCTGTTCTCTGCTCTGACAGGTAAAGAGAATTACCTGCTTTTGCGCCGCTTCCTCTTCCAGTATTTGCAACGCGGCAGAAAGACGCGTATCGTCAAATCGTACCAACGCATCATCCAGCACCAGCGGCGCATCCGGGGTCAGCTCCTCTGCCACCGCCAAGCGGAGGGCAAGATACAGCTGGTCCACCGTACCGTCACTGCGCCACAATGCGCTGCGAAGAATATTCTCTCCTTCCGCCCCGGCTTCCAAGGACAAATCCTGACACAGACTCAGCCGCTGATACCGGTTTCCGGTAAGGCGGGCAAACAGTGCCTGCGCCCGTTGGGAAATGCGAGGCGCAAACCGCCGCTGCAGCTCCTGAGTTGCCTGCTGCAAGGCCTCTTGGGCACGAACCAGCGCACAGTAGTACTTCTCCAGCGCTGCAATCCGGGTCTTTACCCGCTCTTTTTGGGTAAGTAACGCTTCCTCCTGACCGAGGGTATGCATCTGACCTTGGTATTGACCCAAGCGCTGATGCAGCTGTTGCCGCTCTGCGGCTATTTCCGCCAAACGGTGGGATGTCTCCTGCGCAGATTCGGTGCACACGTCCGCAAACTGCGGCGGCGACACCTGCTTGCCTGCGCCGGAAAGCGCCTGCAGCACTTCCTCTGCCTGTAGCAGTGCCCGCCGCTTTTCCTGCAAGAGGGTAAAGCTATGCAGCTGCTTGCGGCAGCTTTCCTCAAACTGGGCAACACTCTGCCCCCCTGTCAGGCTTGCAAGGGCAGCGTTATTCTCTTCCAGCTTGCGGTTTAGTTCTTCCAATTCCGTCTGCCGCGCAGAGAGGGTATTTTGATAGGCTTGCTGGGCAGCAGCATAGGCTTGGGCGGCGGTTTCCCACTGATTTGCAGGGAGTCCCCGGTACTTTGCCAGCAGGTCTGCGATTTGCTTTTTCAGCTTGCTTTGCTTCCGCACGCCGATTACGGCAAGGACAATCCCACACAGCAGAAGTACACCTGCGCCAATCTGTGCCGGCAGATTCTTTGCCAAGCAGAGATACACCAAGCCCAACACAAACACAAAGCCGCTTATTATCAAGGGAATCGGCTTTTTCAAATCATTCTGCAGCTGCGTCAGCACTTTGCTGTCAAGCTGCGCCTCCTGCGCTGCCGTTTCCCCGTCTTTTCCTTGAAATGCCGGCTCGCTTACAGGCATTTGGGGCAGCGGCGGCAACAACTGCGCCTTGGTATGGAGGGTGTCGCGGTTCTCCCGCAGCTGCTCTGCCCTTGCCATATGCTCCCGAAGCGTTCCTTCCTCCGGCAAGCCTTGGCAGGCTGCTTCCGCCTCAGACAAATCCTTGGCAGCTGTTTCGCAGCTGACCTGTGCCGCCGCCAGCTTTTGGGCATACTGCAGATTTTCCGCATATTCCAACGCCTGTTTATGATTTTCCAGCAAGCGGCTCTGCTCCTCCAGCTCCTTTTGGCGCTGGTGAATGGAGGAGATTTGTCGCTTCAACGCATCAAAATGCTGCAGCTTCTGCTCCAAATCCACCAGCTCTGCCTCCGCCTCAGGAAGGAGACCTTTTTTGTTGAAGCGGCATTTGTTCTTCAAATCGCGGAGCTTTTGCGCCAAGGCATCGGATGCGCCGCTCTCATCACCGGTGGTAACCAGCTCATTAAGCCGGCGGCGGAGGGATTCGTCCTCAGTCACCGGCATTTCCGCCAGTCGCAAAAAGCCTGCCCGTGTGAACACGCTCCGCTCCACGCCCAAAAGCACCTGACCCGGCGCAGGTACCGACAGCTCCGGTACCGGGAGTCCTGTTTGGGTTTCAAAGGCTTTTACCTCACCCAAAGGGGTACGGCCTTTATTCTGCCGTTGGATGGTAATTTCCCGTCCGTTCCACAGAATATTCATACTGCCGGACATTGGCGCTCCGGACCAGGGAGCATAGTGCTCCTTATCCGCCAAAAAGCCTGCCTTCGTCCGGGAGCCGGTGTCGATGCCGTAGAGCATCGCTATAATAAACGAACACCAGGTACTCTTGCCCCACTCGTTGGGCGCCTCGATAATATTCAGCCCCTGCTCTAAGGTAAGGGTCTGCTGGGACAGCTTTCCGAAGGTGGCTGTCATAGACAAGATTTTCACGGCAAGACCACCTCCTGTCCCTCCAGCAGCTGACGGGAGATTTCCGCAGAAAGCAAAATTTCCTGTTTTTCCGTCTCATCGGCGTTTTCCATTGCCTGCTTCAGGATGCCAAAGTACACACCCTCAAAGCTGTCTTCGCCGAGGCTTCCCCATACATCCACAGGGCGTGTAGTCCCGTCCCGTAAAACCAAATTGGGAAACTGGGAGAATTCCTCCTGCAATTTGGCCAAATCCGGTTTTTCACAGCTTCCAACCAGCGTAATGCGGTAATAATTTTCATTCCCCACAGGGGGCAAAATATCCGCCAAGCGCGCAGGCTCTGCCTGCAAATCATAAAACTGGGGAACATCCAAAGGACGGAACTGAACTGTAGCCGATTCCTCCAGCGTGACGATGTACACGCCCTTTTCCCCCTGCTCATCGTAGCCCCTGCCCATTACGCAGCCGGGCCAAGCGCACAGGGTTTTTCCCGCCACAAAGCTGTCTGCCTTGTGGATATGCCCCAGCGCCAGATAATCCAAATTTGACCCCTGTGTCTGGGCTTTTGTGATGGGATTATAGGGAGAAGTGACCTGTGTGGGGTCTCCGTGGAAGACGCCCAACGCGTATTTTTCGTCACAATCGGCACGAAAATTCTCCAAAAGCGCAGCGCAATCCATCGCTTCAAAGCCGGCGCCGTAAACACGGCAGTTAAGTTCCGGAATCCCTACGGATTCGATACTGGGAGAACGGAAAATATGCACATTTTCCGGCCAGCTCTCCTTTATCCAAGGACTGTCCGGCGCGCAGAAATCGTGGTTGCCGGGGGCAATAAACACCGGCACCGCCATTTCCTTCAAGACCTGATACAAATTCTGATAGGTGTGGGGAGTATAAGCGCCGTCGAACAAATCCCCTGCCAAAAGCACCAAATCGCAGCTCTCCTGCCAGACAATTTCCAAAATCTGCTTGGGAACCTCTGCCAGCGCACGGCGCAGCTGCTCTCCGTGACCCTGCAAGGGTGCATCCAAGTGCCAATCAGCGGTGTGCAGTATCTTCATCGTAGCAATCCACCCTTTCTACCGTTTTGCAAAGTCCGGTTTGGCTGTCCACAGTAAACAAAACCGCTTCCATTTTGGTTGGGCCCTCTGCCCAGCGGTAACGCTCCGGCAAGTCGCCCTTAAATTTGGCAATGGACAGGTCGGGCCGGATACCCAAAACCGAATGCTTCGGGCCGGTCATACCCAAATCTGTCACGTAGCCTGTGCCCTTGGGGAGCACCTGCGCATCGGCAGTGGGCACGTGGGTGTGCGTACCCCACAGGGCGCTCACCCGACCGTCCAGCATATAGCCCATTGCCAGCTTTTCTGACGTGGCTTCCGCGTGCAGCTCCACAAAAATCAGCTTGGTTTCTATCTCTTTCAGTACCTTTTCCACCTGCAAAAAGGGGTTATCCGGGGTATAGTCCATATTCACCCGTCCCTGCAGGTCAATCACCGCCACAGGACCTATCTTTGTCTCAAAAACGCCGTAGCCAACACCGGGGGCTTGAGGGGCATAGTTCAAGGGGCGTAAAATGCGGGAAGTGTCTTCCATATAGTCCACAATTTCCCGTTTGGCATAGGTGTGGTTGCCCAAGGTAATTACGTCCGCGCCGGCATCGAAAATCTCCTCCGCCTGATTGGGGGTAATGCCCACAACAGACGCATTTTCTCCGTTGACCACCACGAAATCCGCATTCGTTTGTCTTTTCAGCCAACGCAGGCTGTGGCACACCCGATTCATTCCGGGAGCACCCACCACATCGCCTACAGCCAATACCTTAAAATCCATAACGTTACCTACATTCTAATCAGTATTTATATCCTTATATTATACACAAAGGATCCTCTCTACGCAAGCATTCCATATAAAAATATAGGGAACGGCGAATTTGCCGTTCCCTTTTATTCTTCTTCTCGTTTTGGGGGATAGGGTTTACGCTCGTCGGTCAGGTCCATCAAAAAA
>SVKL01000030.1 GCA_015068495.1 Oscillospiraceae bacterium
TAATATGGTGAAGAGCATACTGCCCGTGCCGGGATCAATATACAGAAACATCTTGGTACCACCTCAATTTTCGTGATCATATCCTATTGATTATACCAACCTTTTCGGCAAATAGCAACCGCTTTCCCCAAGGAATTTCCTGTTATCTGCAAGGGTTCGCCCTTTTCTGTGACGGTAAAAAATCCCGCACGCTTTTGCCTCCGGATTTTTCTTGCCTTTGGGGAAAATTTTTATTATAATGGGGAAAAAGGAGGTGGATTATGTCAAAGACCGATATATGCGTGCTGAAGCAGGAGGAATTTTTCCGTCCCGGTGAGCACGTGCAGATTCAGCTGTCTAATGAGTTTCCGGATTATGTTGGCGTAATTCACCAGCATAAGTTTATCGAGGTTGTGTACATCCTCTCCGGCACTGCCACCCACTATATTTCCGGAAAGACCTCTCCGGTGAAGCGGGGCGACCTGTTCATTATCAATATGGACACCCCCCACGCCTTTATGCCGGACGAAAGCAACCCGGAGGATTTTGTGGCTTACGACTTGATGTTTACGCCGGAATTTTTCGACCAATCTCTCACCGGCGAGAACGCCTTGGAAGCCTTAAACGATTCGTTTATGTTCTATTCCCTGTTCCGGGGAAAACAGCGCTACCAGCCCTATTTCAGTGTTTCCGGCAGCAACTACACCTTGTTTGGCGAGCTGTTCCATAAAATCTATTTGGAGCATCGCGCCAGAGACGTGGGCTATTTGGAAATTATAAGAGCTTACCTTTTGCAGCTGATTATCACCATTTTCCGGCTGGACGAGGCCAGCGGCACCAAGTCCGGCGCAGACCCCAACCGGCAGATTATTGCCTACTTAATGGACTACATCGGCAAAAACTATCACAGAAAAATCTCCATTCAGGAGCTTGCTGACCGGGTCTACCTCAGCCGGGATTATCTCACCCGCTTCTTCCGGGATGCCACCGGACAGACCGTTACCGCAATGGTGCAAAAAATCCGCATCGAAAATGTGTGCCGGCTGCTGTCCACCACCGATTTGACCATCCACGAAATTGCCACCTCCTGCGGCTTTGAGGATATGAAATTTTTCTACTCCGTTTTCAAAAAGCATATGCAGCTTCTGCCCGGCGATTATCGCCGTCAAACCCGCTGCCGAAGAGCAAAAGAGGAAGAATAGGTCTGTATTTCCCAATAATATCCGAAAAAGCCCAATGCTTTTTCGGATATTTTCTTTTATAATTTTATTATCCAAAACGATAGGAGGAAACGCTATGTTTGATATTCGTTCCTGGAGTAAGCAGGCAAATATTATTGCCGACATTCTCTCCAAGGCCCCCAATTTTGATAAGAGTCTGCGGATTGGCAAGGAGGAATTCCAACGCCGTCAGAAGGCTGTTTACGAAGCGCTGGCAGCTGCCGGCTTCGATGGCGGTATTGTATATTCCGATGAGCACTATCACGGTGACGTGCCCTATCTGGGCGGCAACACCAACATTTCCGTAGAGCCGGTTTCCGGCATCGTGGGCAAGAACGGCTTTGCCATTTTGGCTGGCTTGGAGGGTTGCTATGTTGCAGAGCAGCTGTCTCCCCGTTCCGGCTGCCGTGTGGGCCGTGTGGAGATGCTGAAGCTCGCCGATGAGGAGTACCCCGTCAAGACTGACCGGGTGGAGGATGTTGTGGAGGACATTTGCGGCGGCAAGCCCAAGCGTCTGGCGCTGCTGACCTCCCGCTCCGTTATGCCCCTTGCCATTTTCGAGTGGTTTGAGGCGTATGTAGGCAAGGGAAATCTGCTGGATGCACAGGAGATTTACTATAAAATCAAGTACGAAAAGTCCGATGCAGAAATGGCGTTTACCCGTCAGGCTGCCAAAATTTCCGACGTAATGCTGGAAGGTATGCTTGCGGTTATGCAGCCCGGTATGCTGCAGACTCAGGTTGCCCAATGGGGCTACGCCATTGCCTGCGAGCTGGGTGTGGAGGAGCTGGGCTTTGACGTGATGGTTACCAGCGGTGAGGACAACCGTTCCATCGTCGGCAAGGCGCTGAACCACACCATTGAAGAGGGCGATTTCGTCCATTTGGGCGTTGGCCCCTGTGTGGACGGCTTGACCGCCTGCACCAGACACAGCGTGGTCTGCACCGGCCCCAACGGCCAGCTTACCGAATCACAAAAGTACTGGCTGGACTTTGTGGACGGCGCTTACCAGACAGGTTTGGATGCTTACATTGAGGTTGCAAAGAACAATCTGCCGGCACGGCTGCAGGAGCAGGCATTGGTTGACTACTTTGAAAACCGCAGAGACGAGGTCAGCCGCCGGGTAGGCAAGCCCATTGATTTGGCAATGCTCAAGCCCTACACCGGCACCCACAATTCCGGCTACACCGAGTGTCAGGAATTCTACGGCGCAATCACCTTAAACTCCAATGAACCCTTGGGCAACCAGATTGTTATGATGCTGGACGTGGCTGCAAGAGGCTTCGGCAGCAGCTGGAACGAGGTTATTATCCCCGAATTCGACTACCTGCTGGTAGAAAAGACCTTGGGCAAATTCGGTCCGAAGGTGGAAGTTTTCAACGATTTGCCGGTCCGTGTGCAGCACTTAGTGGGCAGCGGCTATTGATAGGAGACAGAAAATGGATTTTACTTACTGCAATACCGATACCAAGGAAGTTACCAAAGATATCAACCTGCTCTTCCCTGACTTTGGCAAGGATGAGGTTTTGGCGGTTATGAGCCCCCACGATGATGATGCCATCATCGGCGCAGGCTATGCGATGCTCGCTGCCCAAAAGGCCGGCGCGGATGTGTATGTTGTGATTTTCTGCCGGGGCGATGCCGGCTACAGCACTGTAGAGGAAAAAGAGACCATTGAAGCGGTTCGCTGCAAGGAGACCTTTGACTGCTATGCCCGGCTGGGAATTCCTGCCGATCACATTTTGCGGATGAACTACCCGGATTTCTCCGCAATCGGCAACTGGGGCTGGGAAAAGGCAGACGGAAAGCCCGGCGATATGCCCACGATTCTGCGTTTCTTGCGGGAAAAGAAGGTCACCCGTGTTATGATTCCCAACCACTACCACGAGCACATTGACCACGTGGCAACCTATCTGATGAGCAGCTACGATGTGCCCCAAGCCGGCGATATGGCGCTGGTAGACCACGGCACACCCCACGCTGTCCGCTCCACACTGCAGTACTCCGTTTGGGCAGATTTTGACCCGGAGGATGCTATGGTAAACGGCCGTCCCTCCTGTCTGCGGGCAAACCGGATTTTGGCGGTCAGCGCCGATGTGGAAGAGAAAATTGACGACGCAATTGCCGCATACGTCTCTCAGGAGCAGATTATCAAGAATCTGGTTGCCTCCCGGGTAGAGCGGAAGACCGCGAAGGGCACTTTCGTTGAGCCGTACATTGCCTTCGACTGCCGCCCCAAAATCAACTTAAAGCCCTACATCGACTGGGTTGAGAAAATGGTATAAAAGGAAGAAGAGGATGCTAAGGGCGTTGCCTTTAGCATCCTCTTCTTTTCTTTTGCTTATTCCCCTAACGGCACTTCCTGCCAACCAGTGGAAGTCAAGACCCGGTGGGTGCGGAATCCGCAAGCCTCCGCCAACTGCACCGCCTCCGGCAGATAACTGCAGATATGCTCTGTGCAATGGCTGTCGCAATTGAGCACAATTGCGCCGCCGAAATCGTAAATTGCCCTCAGCAGCGTCTGCGACGGATAGGGCTTTGTGCGGTAGCCCCGGCTGATTGCCCCTGTGTTGATTTCAAACACCGCATCCTTTTGGCACAGTGCCTCCAGCACCTCCAATGCCGGCTGCAAATATCTGGGGTCTTCTTGGTCAAACATACTCCCGTCTTCGTTGAACTTGGTCACCAAGTCAAAATGCGCAATAAAATCACAATGGGTCTTTGCCGGGATATCCGCCACGATAGAAAAATAGTAGGATGTCATCTTGTAGGGATCGTTTCCGAAGCCCTCGCGGATTGCTTTTTGCAAATTTTCCTTGGTCTCGTCCACAAAGTAAATTTCCCCGTTATATTCCATATAATGGGTGGCGCCAATGGTATAATCCCGCGGAAAATCGGGGCGTACTGCATAGTAGTCATCCTCGACGCCTAAGAAGATTTCTATCTTGTCAGCATACTTTTTCTGACATTCCTGCACCTGCTGAATATAGGATGTCCAGCCATCGGGCTGGGTGCAGTAGCGCAAATCAAAGGGGATGGTGGCGTGGCCGGAAAAGCCAAGGCTCTTCATTCCCTGCCCAATGGCCGCCTGCGCCATCTGCTCCACCGTGTTGCTTCCGTCACAACAGTTGGTATGTACGTGATAGTTTCTTAGAATCATTTTCTGTTCCTCAGGCCGTCTTCTCACAGCCTTTTCTTTCGTTCTTTTTTCATCTGTAAATATAGCACAAAACCCCTTCATTATCAACAGCTTTTCCTTTCCGGAATAAAATTCCTCCCCTTGAAAAGGGGAAAACAGGGTGGAAATCGGGGGCAGAACGTGGTATACTGAAAAAGAACATTTTATATAAGGAGAATTTGACATGCACATTGCAGGTTTACAAAAAATGACCTTGCTGGATTATCCCGGAAAGGTTGCGTGCACCGTGTTTTTGCAGGGGTGCAATTTCCGCTGCCCGTTCTGTCACAACAGCGACCTGCTCCCCGGAAAAGGAGAGGTGCTTATGGAAAGTCCTGCGCTATTGTCCTTTTTGAAGCAGCGAAAAGGGCTTTTGGAAGGGGTTTGCATCACCGGCGGAGAGCCTACCCTGCAGGTGGAACTGCCCCAATTGCTTGCAGACATAAAAGCCTTGGGCTATGCCGTCAAGCTGGATACCAACGGCGCTCGCCCCGATGTGCTGAAAGCGGTAGTAGAAGCAAAGCTTGTGGACTACGTGGCAATGGACATTAAAAACGGCCCTGAGGAATATATCCAAACTGCAGGTATGGCGCAAGGGCTCCTTTGCAAAGTGGAGGAAAGCATTCGCTATCTGCTGTCAGACAAGGTGGATTACGAATTCCGCACCACCGTGGTGCTCCCCTTTCACAGCGAAGGCTCTGTCCGCGCTATGGGCGCGTGGCTCAGTTCCTTGGGAGATGGAAAAAAGGCAAAGCGCTGGTATCTGCAAAAGTACACCGACCGGGAAAGCGTCCTATATGCCGGTTTTTCCGCTCCGGAGGACGCAAAAATGCAGTATTTTGCTGAAATTCTCCACAGCTACGCCGACCTTGTCAGCCTCCGCGGTGTGGACTAACCACAATATATTGTGGTTTTGAAAAAAAATTACGCACAACATATTGACATTTAGAAAATTAAGAGATATAATACAGGCACTGTCGTACAAAAACAGGTACAACAGTGCCTGTTTTACCTTTTCAGAGATTTATATAGGAGGAAGAACAATGTATCAAGTTATGAAACGCGACGGCAGCGTTGTAGATTTTGAGATTTCCAAAATCAGCGCGGCAATGATTAAGGCCTTTGAAGCCTTGCAAAAAGAGTATCACCCCAGCGTTATCAACCTGCTTGCTCTGCAGGTATGCGCCGACTTTGAACAGCGTATTCAGGACGGCAAAATCGCTGTGGAAGACATTCAGGACAGCGTAGAACGGGTGCTTTCCGCCAGCGGATACGCCGATGTGGCAAAGGCCTACATCCTGTACCGTAAGCAGAGAGAGAAAGTGCGTAACGTTAACTCCGCGCTGCTCAACTACAAGGATTTGGTTGACGACTACCTGAAAATCAACGACTGGCGTGTAAAGGAAAACTCCACCGTTACCTATTCTGTGGGTGGTTTGATCCTGTCCAACTCCGGCGCTATCACCGCCAACTACTGGCTCAGCGAAATCTATGACCAGGAAATCGCCGATGCCCACCGCAGCGCTGCTCTGCACATTCACGACTTGTCTATGCTCACCGGCTACTGCGCAGGCTGGAGTCTGAAGCAGCTGATTCAAGAGGGCTTGGGCGGCGTTCCCGGCAAGATTACCTCTTCCCCTGCCAGCCACCTGTCTACCCTGTGCAACCAGATGGTAAACTTCCTTGGCATTATGCAGAATGAATGGGCAGGCGCACAGGCATTCTCCTCCTTCGATACCTATCTTGCTCCCTTTGTTAAGGTGGACAACCTGACCCAAAAGGAAGTTAAGCAGTGCGTACAATCCTTTATTTACGGCGTCAATACCCCTTCCCGTTGGGGTACGCAGGCACCCTTTAGCAACATCACGCTGGACTGGACTGTTCCCAACGACCTGAAGGATATGCCTGCAATCGTCGGCGGCAAGGAAATGGACTTTACATACGGCGACTGTAAGAAGGAAATGGATATGGTCAACAAGGCCTTCATCGAAATTATGATTGAAGGCGACGCCAACGGCCGTGGCTTCCAGTATCCCATCCCCACCTACTCCATCACCCGTGATTTCGACTGGAGTGAGACCGAGAACAACAAGCTGCTGTTCGAAATGACCGCTAAGTACGGCACTCCCTACTTCTCCAACTACATCAACTCCGATATGGAGCCTTCCGATGTACGTTCTATGTGCTGCCGTCTGCGTCTGGACCTGCGCGAGCTGCGGAAGAAGTCCGGCGGTTTCTTCGGCTCCGGCGAATCCACCGGTTCTGTGGGTGTTGTTACCATCAACCTGCCGAGAATTGCCTATCTGGCAAAGGACGAGGCTGATTTCTACGCACGGCTGGACAAGCTGATGGACATCGCTGCGCGCAGCCTGAAGACAAAGCGTACTGTCATCACCCAGCTGTTGGAAAACGGTCTGTACCCCTACACCAAGCGGTACTTGGGCACCTTTGCTAACCACTTCTCCACCATTGGCCTTATCGGTATGAACGAAGTGGGTCTGAACGCCAAGTGGCTGAAGGCTGACCTGACCAATGAAAAGACCCAGAAGTTCGCACAGGAAGTGCTTGACCATATGCGTGAGCGCCTCTCCGACTATCAGGAAGCCTACGGCGACCTGTACAATCTGGAGGCTACCCCCGCCGAGTCTACCACATACCGTTTTGCCAAGCACGACAAGGCCCAGTTCCCCGAAATCATCACCGCCAACGAAAACGGCACACCTTACTACACCAACTCCTCTCACCTGCCCGTGGGCTACACCGAGGACATCTTCTCTGCTCTGGACGTGCAGGATGATTTGCAGACCCGCTACACCTCCGGTACTGTTTTCCACGCATTCTTGGGTGAGAAGCTGCCCGACTGGAAGGCTGCTGCTACTTTGGTGCGTAAGATTGCCGAGAATTACAAGCTGCCCTACTACACAATGAGCCCCACCTACTCTGTTTGCGCAGAGCACGGCTATCTGGTAGGCGAGCAGTACACCTGCCCCCACTGCGGCAAGAAGACAGAGGTTTACAGCCGTATCACCGGCTACTACCGTCCTGTTCAGAACTGGAACGACGGCAAGAGTCAGGAGTACAAGGACCGCAAGGTTTACGACATTGAAAACTCCCACTTGAACCGGGACCAGCGTGTGGTACTCACCGCCGACGAGCCGGAATGTCAGGCAGAGGTTAAGGCAGATGCCAAGGCGATTCTGTTCTCCCGCGTCACCTGCCCCAACTGCAAGGTTGCGCAAAACCTGCTGGACAAGGCCGGTGTTGCCTACGAAAAGCTGATTGCCGAAGAGAATATTGAGCTGTGCAAGCAGTATGCCATTAAGGGCGCTCCCACCTTGGTGATTACCGACGGCGAAAACCACGTGAACTACTACAGCGTGCCGGAAATCAAGAAATATCTGGCCAGCCTGTAAATCTTACAAAACAAATGGTCCTGTATGCCCTTGCTGCAGGACCATTTTTACAGAAAAGAGGAATTCAAATGTATGATGTTGTGATTGTGGGCGGCGGTCCTGCCGGTCTGACAGCAGCTGTTTATGCCCTGCGGGCGGGAAAAACCGTGTTGGTCATTGAGAAAGCCGGCTTCGGCGGACAAATCGCCTATTCTCCCAAGGTGGAAAACATCCCGGGTACCATTCAAATCAGCGGCGCAGAATTTGGCGAAAAGCTGGTAGAACAGGCTATGAATCTGGGCGCTGATGTGGAGCTGGAAACCGTAACCAAGCTGGAAAAGAACGGCGACACATTCCAAATTTACACAGAAGACGGCGCAACCTTCCAAGGAAAAACCGTGATTTTGGCGTTGGGTGTCAAGCACCGAATGCTGGGGCTTCCCGGCGAAGAGGAGCTCATTGGCAAGGGCATTTCCTTCTGCGCTGTGTGCGACGGCGCATTCTACGAGGGACAGGATACCGCTATGATTGGCGGCGGCAACTCCGCTCTGCAGGAAGCGCTGCTGCTTAGCGAGGTGTGCAACCACGTAACTGTGGTGCAGAATCTGGCAGACTTCACCGGCGAAAAGAAGCTGGCAGATGCGCTGCTGGAAAAGGAAAATGTCACCGTACACTTCAGTACCTTGGTAGATGGCTACTTAACAGAAAACGGCGAGCTGTCCGGTCTGCGGCTGCGCAACGATATCACCGGCGAAAAGTCTGAATTAAAGGTCGACGGCGCCTTTTTGGCTGTGGGTCTTATGCCGGAAAACGAGCCCTTTGCAGAATTTGTCTCCTTGAACGACTGGGGCTATTTTGACGTAGATGAAAATTGCTGCACAAAGACCGAGGGTCTGTATGTGGCAGGCGATTGCCGCAGCAAGCGAATCCGTCAGGTAACAACCGCCGCCGCCGACGGTGCAGTGGCTGCGATGGCTGCCTGCCGGTACTTAGGATAAACGTTACAAACAAAACCGGTGTCAGAAAAATCTGACATCGGTTTTTGTCTTGCCCACAGCGCATTTTCTGTTGCATTTCTGTATTTTTATATATATAATATAATTTTAAGGTAAGAAGATTTTGAGGAGGAACCGTTATGTCTTCTGGTTCTTTGAAAGTACCAAATGAGCGGATACAGGCGCTAAATGCAGCCTTTTCTGAAATTTTCGGCTATGCGCCTTCCGATTACTTTTCTGCCCCCGGCAGAACGGAGCTTTCCGGCAATCACACGGATCACCAGCGGGGACGGGTCTTGGCTGCCGCCATCAACTTGGATACCCAAGCCGCTGTTGGACGCAACGGCAGTAACAGCATCCGGATTCAATCCAAGGGCTACCCTATGGTGGAAATCAGCCTGTCAGAATTAACGCCCAATGCTGACGAAATCAACACCACCGCTGCGCTGGTTCGCGGCGTTGCCGCAGGCTTTGCCGCCCGGGGCTGCACGATACAAGGCTTTGATGCCTATGTAGAATCCTCTGTTCTCCCCGGCTCCGGCTTGAGCTCTTCCGCATCCTTTGAGGTGCTGATTGGAACGATTCTCAACCATCTGTTTTTTGATTGCAGGGTAAGCCAGCCAGAGATTGCCCAAATCGGCCAGTATGCCGAGAATGTATTCTTCGGAAAGCCCTGCGGTCTGATGGATCAAACCGCCTCCGCTGTGGGGGGTATGGTGGCCATTGATTTTGGCGACAAGCATCATCCTGACATACAGCCTTTGGACTTTGACTTTGCTTCCTGCGGCCACGCGCTGTGCATTGTAAACAGCGGCGCTGACCACGCAGACTTAACGGACGAATACGCCGCAATCACCGATGATTACAAGGCTCTGTGCGCTTATTTCGGCAAGGAAGTACTTACCGAGGTGCCGGAGGATGGGTTCTACGCTGCCATTCCTGCCTTGCGGCAGCTTTGCGGCGACCGGGCTGTGATGCGCGGTATTCACCAGTATCAGGAAAACGCCCGTATGACACAAGTAATTGCCGCCTTGAAAAACGGCGATTTTAACACCTTCCTGCAGCTAATAAAGCAAAGCGGCTATTCCTCTTATATGTACCTGCAAAACGTCATTCCTGCCGGTTATGTCCGGCATCAGCATATGGCTGTTGCCCTAGGCTTGTGTGAGCATTACCTCCACGGCAAGGGCGCCTACCGTGTCCACGGCGGCGGCTTTGCAGGCACAGTGCAAGCCCTTGTTCCCTTTGACCTGTTGGCAGAATTCCAAGCGGGCATTAACCGTGCGCTGGGCGAGGGCGCCTGTTTGGTGCTGAGCATCCGCCCGGAGGGCGGTGTCCGGATGGAGGCTGCGGAATAAATACCGGCGACGGCTATTTCATTCGCTGCCCCATTGAATTAAGTTTTATGTAAACCGAAATCAACAATACCCCTTTTGTTCAGGAGAGATTGCTATGAATATTTTGGTAACCGGCGGTGCCGGATATATTGGTTCCCATACTTGTCTGGAGCTGCTGGAAAGCGGCTACGGCGTTGTGGTCATCGACAACCTCTGCAACTCCAACCCCAAGAGCTTGGAGCGGGTTGAGGCGCTCACCGGCAAAAAAATTACCTTTTACGAAGGTGATGTCCGTGATGAAGCCTTGCTGCAGAGAATTTTTGCAGAAAACCAGATTGGCTGCTGCATCCACTTTGCCGGGCTGAAAGCCGTTGGTGAATCTGTGGCGCAGCCTTGGCGGTATTACGACAACAATTTGAATTCCACCTTGGTTTTGACCAAGGTTATGCAGCAGGTGGGTATGAAAAACCTCATTTTCTCCTCCTCTGCCACGGTTTATTCCGCTGACAACGAAATGCCCCTGTCGGAGACAGCCAAAACCGGCAACTGCACCAATCCCTACGGCTGGACAAAGTATATGACGGAGCAGATTCTCTCGGGAATGTGCACCGCAGAAAAGGATTGGAGCGTATGCTTACTACGGTACTTTAACCCCATCGGCGCCCATAAGTCCGGCTTGATTGGCGAAGACCCCAGAGGTATTCCCAACAACCTTATGCCCTATATCACACAGGTTGCCATCGGTCGCCGGGAGCAGCTGAGTGTGTACGGAAACGACTACGACACCCCCGATGGCACCGGCGTGCGTGACTATATTCACGTGGTGGATTTGGCAAAGGGACACGTAGCCGCCGTAAAATACACCACCCAGCACACCGGCTGCGAGGTCTTCAATTTGGGTACCGGTGTGGGCTACTCCGTTTTGGATATGGTCAACACCTTCCAAGAAATCAACAATGTAGCCGTACCCTATCAAATTGTTGACCGCCGGCCCGGAGATATTGCCACCTGCTATGCCAACCCCGCCAAAAGCGCCGCGCTGTTGGGCTGGAAAACACAGGAAACCTTGGCCGATATGTGTCGGGACGCTTGGAACTGGCAAAGCAAAAACCCCCACGGCTACAGCGAGGATTCTCAATCGTAAAAACGGACCGTCGGGGACGCCGGTCTCTACATATGCAGAACGAAACATTTAGAAAAAACAGGGAGTGTTGCATTCTTTTGCAACACTCCCTTTATGTTTACACAAGTTAAGCTTCTACCGTTAAAATCGCCGATGCCGGCATTTTAATCTCGGTAAGGTTATTTTCTATTCTGCCTTGGGTCAGTATCTCGCCCATACAATTTACTACGCGGTAATTGCGATTGGCTGCATTTTTCACAATGACAAAACCCAATTTCGATGCGTTGATAATCTTGCAAACAGGCCTTCTGACATCCACCACAACGTTCTCGTATACCGTTACAATCTCGCTACTCTGCGACACAGCCTTTACCTGACTGTAGTTGGTCTCCGGATTGTCTGCAATCAGCTTTCCGTCCAGCAAAACCGCCCGGTTTTCCTTCCAAAAGTCCAAGTAGAATTTCAGCATCTTCTTATGCTCTTGGCTCAGCTGATCGATACGCATAGAAATCTGGGGGACACCCACCAGCGCCGGAATGATATGTAGCGCGGCATCTTCGACCTTTTCTTCGCGATTCCACATAATCATATCCGAGTGGACAGGCGTTTTTCCGGAGGTCAACCGCATATTCACAATGTCGCCCCGATTCACCAAGGGGTCATTGGGACAATCCCCCACTCTGAGCATATTTCCGTACTTTCTGATGGACGGACCGATATAGCCCTGCCGGAATTCAATCAGTATGTCCGGGTTGACCGTCAGCAGTTCCTCCCGGATTCGCACCATCAAGCCGTCAACAGCCGCTTCCAGCGAAATGTCCATTCTTGTTTTGCTCTCAGGTTTCAAGGTGAAGGCGTCTATAAAGTCCAGCTTCAAGCCGTCCAGCTTCCAATTTCTAACCGCGGTTTTGTAGGTATCAACCAAAAAATCGCAAACCTCCGGACAACGGGGGTCCAACACCAAGAATTTTTCGTTGGCGTACAGGCACTTATCCTCGAATCTTTTGTAGTTCTTGGAGCACACGCCCACATAGGGCATTGCAAACCACAGCATCACCTTCATACCGATGGCGTGGATATCCGCAACCAGCTTTTCCATATCCGGAATCTTGCCCGTTGCCAATTCCCAGTCGCCGCAATACTTATAGCCTCTGTGATTGTCATCGGTCTGCCAGCCATCATCGATAATGACCGTCTCCATACCCATTGCCTTGGAGAGCTTACACTCTTCCACGATGCTGTCGTACTGCAAATTTTGATGGAAGCTGTACCACAGAGAGTCCATGGGCAGTCTGGCAGCCTCCGGCACAGCAGCTGGGGTATATCCGCAGTCTTGCTCCCACCAGTCAACCACCTGATAGATGCTGTCATAATAAGCAATCGGCCGTGTGTCGATTCTGATTTTTGCTTCGTAGTATTCTATGGGTGTTGTCTGCTCGGTAAAAAAGCCTACGCTGCACATCACCCGGGCGTCTTCTTCGGAGATGCCGGTCTTGATTTCCGTGGGTGTAGCGGTATCGGAAACAGCAATGGTAATGCGGTTTTCGCCACCTAAGGACACGATTTGATGCACCGGCATCCAAGAAGCCAGCTTGGCATTGGTACGCTTTGAACACCAGTTCGGGGCAAGGGTACGGTTAAACCGCACAGACGGACTCCACGTGCTGTAACAATCGCAGCTGGGGATAGAAAAAGAAACACGAAGCGCCTCCGGCGCATTTTCTCCGGTAAAATTGGCTTTCAGTGTTACAAAACTGATTCCGTTTTCGTTAGATTCTGTCAGTTCTACCTTGGCAGAATCCATTGCGCTTACTTGATATTCCATAGGCTCTCCTTTTAAGGCCGTTCCGGCAAGGATATATTTGTATTATACCGCAAGGCTGCCCAAAAAGCAATATCACGCTGCCGAAACACAGCGGAGGACAGTAAAAAACCGGGCCTGCTTACGCAGGCCCGGCGGGAATCACAAACGTGTTCTACTCTATGAAATTAGGGAAGCAGAGACTCGTTGACGTTCCAGCAGACGTAGTAGGTACCGATCTGACCGGCAACCACAAACTCGTTGGGGTAGTCCTTCTTCAGAGCAGCGATCTCGTTGGTGGGCACGTCATCAATCAGAGCCCAGTCGCCGTTCTTGAAGTTGGTCAGCATGTTGTTAGCATCATCGGACAGGTAGCACTTGATCTCGTTCATGGTAACCTTAGCGGCATCATGATAAGCTGCGTTCTTGGTCAGAGTGATTACGGAGTTGTGATCCCAAGCGGAGATGGTGTAAGCACCGTTGCAGATGTAGGTGCTGGGATCAGTTGCCCAAGCTTCATTCTCAACTACGTCCTTACGTACGGGGAAGTAGGTGGGGAATGCAATCAGCTCGTTCCAGTAGGAAACAGCGTTGTTCAGAGTGACTTCCAGAGTCTTGTCGTCCAAAGCCTTAACAGCCAGGTTAACAGCAGTGGTGTCTGTCTCTGCCTCAGTGCCGAAGCCCTTGATAACGTCGAACATGTAGCCATAGTCAGCAGCCAGAGCGTTAGAAGCAGCGCGCTTCCAAGCGAACTCGAAGTCGCCAGCGGTCAGAGCCTGACCGTCGGACCACTTCAGGCCGTCCTTCAGAGTGTAGGTGTAGGTAACGGTGCCGTCATCGTTCACCTTGCCCTCGGGCAGTTCGGTAGCGCAATCAGCAACCACGCTCAGAGTGCCGTCAGCAGCCTGCTCCCACTTAGCCAGACCTGCGAACAGGTGAACCAGCATGGTAGCGCCGTCAACAGCGGAGTTCAGAGCGGGATCCAAAGTGTCGGGCTCGGAAGCCAGACATACGGACAGGGAATCACCCTTGCCGTCAATGGTAGTGCCCTGGAAGTACTTGTAGCCCAAGGGGATGGAGTAGAAGCCCTTTACCTTGTCGCTGATCATGTACAGGTCAGTGTAGTAGTAAATGGGGGTCAGGCAGCCGGTAGCCATCAGCATATCCTCTGCCAAGTGCATCATAGCGTAACGCTTCTCCATATCGGAGCACTTCTTGATCTCAGAGATCAAAACGTCATAGGTCTCAGCCCAGGTGCCATCCTCAACCTTGATGTTCAGGCCATAGGAGGTCAGATCCAGGTCGTAGATCTTCAGGTTGGCGTGTGCGCCCTTGCCGAACTGAACGTCGTTGTTGCCGGAGCCGGAGATCCACATATCCAGGAAGCAGATGGGATCGGTGTAGTCAGCAACCCAA
>SVKL01000031.1 GCA_015068495.1 Oscillospiraceae bacterium
GGGCAGAGTCTTTTCAGCTTCCTCTGCAATCTGCCAGTCAGCAAACTTTGTGGGGTCCAGCTTTACAAAGCCTTTCTTATCCACATACTTGCCGTTTTCATCATAAACGATTGCCATAATATGTTTCCTCCTTGTATTGTGCGCTTGGCACTTTTATTACCGAGGGTCATTATAATCTTTTCTCTTGACGAAATAAATAAGTTTATGATATTTTATATATAGATACAAACTATAGATTGGGGATTTTTATGAACTATAATTACCTGCGATACTTCTCTGTCCTTGCCCAGCTGGAGCATTATACCTTGGCTGCGGCAAGACTGGAGATTTCACAGCCCTCTTTAAGCAGCGCCATCCGCAATTTGGAGGATGAGCTTGGGGTGAAGCTGTTTGAAAAGGTTGGCCGGAACATTCGCTTAACGGAGGAGGGGCGGTATTTTCAGAAAAAGGTAGATTCCGCTATGGACGAACTGGCTACAGCCACCCAGACCCTCCTCAACAGCCGGGAAAATGCGCCTGTTGTGATTCGGCTTGGGTATGTTTCCGGCGCGCTGAACGGCCCCATTTCCAAAGAAATGGCCCAGTATATGGCAGAGTCTGACCGTTGCCGGTTCCATATAACAGAGGGCTCGGCAAGGGACTTGATGGAGCTGTTACATCAAGAAAAGCTGGATATAGCTATCGTGGACGTGACCTCCCGTGACCGCAGCCTGCATTTCCGGAAATTGTGTGAGCGGAGCTTTTATGTTGCAGTTCCTGTAGGGCATCCCCTGTCGGGCAGAGAGCAGATTAGTGCGTCGGATATGATTCTCTATCCCCAAATTGGATTCAGCCACAGTATGGACCATAATTTTGAGGACTGGGCAAGCCATCCGGATGTGCGCCAGCGGTTTATCTGTCAGGTGAACACGGTTTCCGGCGCCCTGAGCTTGGTTGCCGCAAGGCTGGGCATTACCATTATTCCCGGCGAGTGTATCACGCCAATGGATGGAATTGTGTACATACCTCTGGAAAATCGCCGTCAGGCGCTGTATTCCTGCATTGTTTATGACCGTTGGCTGTCGCCGCCGGTGTGGGATTTTGTGGAACGGGTGATTCGTTCTGCCCGGGAAAGACAATAACAAAAAGGTCATCGGTTTGCACCGATGACCTTTTTGTTTTTAACCGTCGATTTCCATATCAATTCTGAATTTGCCAATTTCTACGTCCAGCACGTAGTTGACCTGACGGATCTTCCATTCCAGCTGCGCCTTGTCGCCTAAGTACAGCATGGAAGGCTCCCAACCCAGTCGGGAATCCACTTCAACCAGAGGAATGGTTTCCTCTGCATTGGCGATTTCTTCGTGAAGCAGGGCTTCCATATCGTCCAGAATGGGATACAAATCCTCTTTGACAAAGGTGGCGTTCAGCTTGGACTTAAGAATATGCCAGCGCTTTGCATTGATATTGGTCTGGACACAGTGGGCCATATACTTGCCCAAGTTGATTTCCCGCAAAAGCTTTTCGTTCTTGTTGGGGATGGACTCGAGAACAGCAATACCCTCATCCATCAGCTTCCGCATGGTTTCCAAAGAGTGCATTTCGGGGATGATACGCAGATTCAGCACGTTTTCAGAGGAAATTTTCTTGTCGAAGGTGTTGAGTCTGGTGCGGTAGAAGTTGCCGATAACCCGATTACCGAACATAGCCTCTTTCTGATGGGGGACAGGGGTGTTTTCGTACAGGCAGAAGGGGTAGGCAGGACCGACTCTGGAAGCACCGCCCAGGTCGGAGGTGGTGGGCGTATAGTAGGTCATTGCCTCACTCCACCGCTGATAGCCTTCCTTGACCTTTGCCAGATTCTCTTCGCCGTATTCGCTCATAATCAGGCGGTCGAAGATGTCATCCATAGATTCAGCAGGGGAAAGGAATGCGTGCTTGGACAGCTTGGTGATGATGGAGGGGTAGTAGCCGTGGTGATGGCATTCCATACCACCTAGCAAATCCCACTTTTCCTGAGCTTCCCGCATAGCCTCAAACCGTCGGATCCACTGATAGGGAACGGGGATATAGGGCAGACAGCCGAAGTCCCAGGTAACACCTGCGGCCATAGACATAGTATAGAAGGGAACGCCCTTCTTCTTGCAGGCGATAGCCTCGGAGGTGAAATACTTGCCGGGGCCGGGGACGGCAATGGTATAATCAGCGCCTCGGATCGTTGCGCCGTTTACCTTCCAGGACTCAAACATCTCAAAGGTTGCCTGCAAGGTGATGCCCTTAGGCAGGTTATTAATCAGTTCAACACGCACATCCTCAGGCTGGAAGCCCCAGTTGTAGCTCCAAAGAACGATATCTGCATCTTTGTTATGCTTGTAAACAACCTTTTGGATCATTTCCAAAATCTGGGGATAGTCGCAGCAGGGGAACCAACCGGACTTAGGACGAAGGTCAGGCAGGTCAGAGAAAGCCTCGTAGCACAGATAGGGAGATACTCTGGGGTCCTTGCTGTGGTACTCCATAACCTCGCCAACAAGGGTCAAGCCCTTTAAGCCGGGGCAGTGCTCAAACAATTTGCCATAGGTATTCTCATAGAATTCCTCAGCACCCTCTTCCTCGGGCTGTTTGCCCTCCAGGAAGAAGCTGTAAGCATATACATCCAAGCCGAACTTGGCGGCGCGGGCAATTAAATCGTTGAAATCCAAATATCCCACACGGGTTTGGTTAATACCGGTGACGAATACCATAAGGGCATCCCGTCCGTCGTGAGCGACCTTCATCAGGTACTCATCCGGCCACTCCTCCATACCGTAACCGGAGTGAATCATTCTGGGCACCAACGTAGGCTTTTTGCGGATAGTGCCCTTCTCTACATAGGGAGCGCGGTTCATACACATAATGTCTTCTAAGTAGAACAGACCCTGCGCAGCGCCGCGGGCATCGTAGCCGTATACGCGGATGCAGTCGTCCACTTCAATCATAAAGCCCTTGTAGCTGGCAGCTTCGCCCATATCCACAGAGTCATCTGCCAAAGCAACGGTGATCACATTGGCGCCGCTGGCCTTTCCGGTGGTGGAGAGGGTGGCTTTAATGCCCATAGAAACGGCAAAGAAGTCCACAAAATCTGCACCGGCAGTCTGAATAACGATATCGTCGGTAGCGCCGATTTCAATAATCAGACCGTCCTCCAGCGCAACGGCGTCGGCAGGCGCCTTTTTGCTGTAATCCCGAACATCTTTTTCGTGTACTTCCAGCATTCTTTTTCGGAAGTCGTATCTGTTTTCTTTTTTCATATGGCGTTCCTCCAATTCCTGTTTTGGAAAATGCTGTTAGGATAATACCATATTTGCATAGGGAAAGCAATGGGGTATTGCTGATTTTTTTGGTGTTTTCTGTCCTGTTAAAAAGCCGGCAGTTGCGCTTTTTGTACAAAGGCGGTATAATGAAAAAAGGAGGTAAGATTATGAATTTTACAGAAATTGCAAAGACAAGACAATCCTGCCGGAGCTATGATGCCGGACGTGAGGTTGAGGAAGAAAAGCTTGCCGCCATTTTGAAATCTGCCCGGCTGGCTCCCTCTGCCTGCAACGGTCAGCCTTACCATTTTTCTGTCTGCCGCGGAGAGAATGCAAAGGCAGTTGCCAAGGCTTGTCAGGGAATGGGAATGAACAAGTTTGCATCCGATGCGAAGGTTTTGCTGGTGATTTCCGAAACGCCGTACTGTAAGTCCGCAGCGGTAGGCGCAAAGGTGAAGAAAAACGATTATCGCTCCATTGATATTGGCATTGCCGCCGCGTATATTACCGCAGAGGCAACTGCCCAAGGCTTGGGGACTTGTATTTTGGGCTGGCTGGACAGCGATAAAATCAAGGAGATTTGCCATTTGGACGGGGATGTCCGTTTGGTAATTACCATCGGTTATGCCAAAGCAGATGAGCAGCTTCGTCCCAAGAAGCGGAAAGAAATGGACGAACTGGTCAGCCAATGTTGAGAAGATGAAAAGTATTGAAATAATCCGGTCAAACAGGAAAACGATTGCTATTGAAATCAAGACCGATTGCCGGGTGATTGTCCGTGCGCCATTATCAATGAGTGAGCGGGATATTCAGCGGTTTATCAGCGAAAAAGCGGATTGGATTGAAAAGCACTGGCAGGCTGCAAAACAGCGGCAAACCGATGCGAAAGACAGGCTGACGGATGCCCAAATCCATACCCTTATAGATTTGGCAAAGCAGGATATGGCAGCCCGTGTCAAGACTTTTGCGCCGCTAATTGGCGTAACGGTTGGCAGAATCACCATTCGCAGGCAGAAAACCCGCTGGGGCTCTTGCTCATCAAAGGGGAATTTGAATTTTAATTGCCTGCTGATGCTCTGTCCGGAGGAAATCCGCGATTATGTAGTGGTCCACGAGCTGTGTCACCGGAAAGAGCTGAACCACTCCCGGCGCTTTTGGACGGAGGTGGAGAAAATCCTGCCAAACTACCGTATTTGCCGCAAATGGCTGAAAGACCACGGCAGAGAAATCATAGGAAGATTGGATTAAAAAAGACCTGTTGCAAATTTTGCAACAGGTCTTTTTTATAGTTCCGTGAATTCGTAGATGTAGGTTACGGTGCCGTTATCAAAGGTGTACACAATCTGCCCGTTGGGGAGAATCTCTTTTACAAATTTGTCGAAATCCACGCCGTGCTTGGTGCGGACGTAGTCATCGGTGTTGGCAAGCTCTGCTTCTTCAAAGAAGGTTTGGGGATGGGCAGCACCGGCGCAGCCGTTTAGAAACGTGGCAACGATTTCATATTCTGTCATAAGCTTTGCTCCTATGTAAATGTTTGCTGTTTGTTTAGTCTGCGCATAGTTTACAATATTTTTTTCAAAAATTCAAGCAAAAGTGCTTTTGAAATTTGGAAAAAGGAAAGGTATAATATAAGTATCTATTGGTAAAGTGGGTGGATAGCGGCTATGTTTCAGGTAAACGATGTGATCATTTACGGCGCGCAGGGGGTCTGCAGAATTACAGGCACAGAGGAAAAATGGATAGGCGGAAAGAAAAAGAACTATTTTGTCCTGAAGCCCGTAAAGGATCAAGGCGCTACAATTTTTGTCCCCACAGACAATGAAGTGGTCTTGAGCAAGATGCGCAAACTATTGACCAAGGACGAGATTCATAAGCTGATAGATTCTATGCAGTCGAAAAGCGCCCTGTGGGAAGAAAACGAGAATGCACGCAAGGATCTATACAAAAGCATTCTGGCAAAAGGCGATCACGTGGAGCTGATTCAAATGATAAAGGCAATCTATGCCCACAAAAAGGAACGGGAAGCCGAGGGCAAACGGCTACATATGTCCGATGAGCGGTTTTTCAAGGATGCAGAGCAGATTCTGTACAATGAATTTCAGTATGTGCTGAACCTAGATAGCAAAGAAGACCTGATGACCTATATTTTTAGGCGGCTGGATAAATAAAATAAGGCGGCAGAGAGTATTTTTCTCTCTGCCGCTTTTTAATCGTTAATTACAAGGAATCCTTGCTGCAGGAATTGCCGGAGCAACCGCCGCTGCATTTGCCGCCGCATTGTTTTGCGTAGGGGCAGCCGATGCAAGTTTCGCCCTTTCGCTTGGCGCGGATCAAATACCACACGATACCTGCGGCGATAGCAACCAATATGAAAATAATAATGAAATTTTCCATAAGCAACATCCTAACTGCGCATTCTTATTTTGCGCCTGTCAAAGCATATTCTGCGTTCATTTTTTTGTTAGTGCGGATAATCAAACCAATCACAACCGCTGCCATAAGCGCTACGGCAATCAGACCGCCGATTGCGGCTAGCGTATTCAGTGTGCCGCCAACAATCAGCGTACCGACGGTGTAAACGAGGTAGGCAACCGTGTAACCCACCGCAAGCTGAAGTCCGATGCCGCCCCAGAGCCATTTTGCGCTCTTCATTTCTGCATTCATAGCGCCGATTGCTGCAAAGCAGGGCGGGGTGTAAAGGTTGAACATCAGGTATGCAAGGGCGGCAACCTTGGTGATGGCCATAATGCCTGCCACCTCTGCACCGCTGCCTTCCAGCATCGCCAGCTCATCCATATCAATGAGATTCTCAAGCCCTACAAAGCAAACGGCCAGAGTACCTACCACATTCTCCTTTGCAATGAAGCCTGTGATAGCTGCCGCTGCCAGCTGCCAAGAGAGCACACCCACAATGGGCACCAGCAGATAGGCAAAGGGGGATGCGATAGATGCAAGGATAGAAGCGTCAGCACTTTCTGCAACAGAGAAGCTCCAAGTGAAGGTCTGCATCAGCTGCACAGCCATATTGCACAGAAGGATGATGGTGGCGGCTTTTACGATGTAAGCCCAGCCGCGGCTGCACATGGACTTGAATGCACCCCACAGAGAGGGACGCTTGTATTCGGGCAGTTCAATGATAAAGAAGGATTTTCTTGCCTTGTAACCGGTAATCAGATTGATCAGCAGTGCCCCCAAGAAAATCAGCGCAATACCTGCGAAATACATCAGTGCGCTGACCCACCAAGCGTTGTCAAAGAATGCGCCGGCAAACAGAGAAATGACAGGAATCTTAGCGCCGCAGGGCATAAAGGGCGCCAGCATTGCGGTGGCTCTGCGTTCACGCTCGTTGCGAATGGTGCGGCTTGCCATAATGCCGGGAACAGCGCAGCCAACGGTGATAACGAAAGGAATCACGGATTTACCGGAAAGACCCACCTTCTTAAAAATCGGGTCCAGCACCACAGCGGCGCGGGACATATAGCCGCAATCCTCCAAAAGGGCGATGAGGAAATACATCACCATAACCAGAGGCAGGAAGCCCACAACGGCAACCACGCCGCCGATTACGCCGTCAACAAGGATTGCAGAGAGCAGGGGACTTGCGTTTTCAAGGAGTCCTCCGACCCAAACTTGGAAGATTTCCAGCAGCGGTACCAGTCCGGGGATAGAGGCTCCGCTTTCGAACTCGTAGCCTTCGGCAATCCACGCGCCAAGGGTGCTTTGGGAGATGTAGAATACGAGGAACATAACCGCGGCAAAAATGGGGATGCCCAGCCACTTGTTCGTGAGGACGGCATCAATCTTGTCGCCGATGTTTTTATCCTTTGTGAGAACTTTGCGGGTTTCAACTGCTTTCACAATGTCGTTGACAAAGGCAAAACGCTTACGGTCTGCCGCTTCTACGGCAGCTTTGCTGGTCAGGTCAATTTCCTCCTGTGTGTAGGGGGCTGTTTGCATCTTGCCGGCCTGCGCTACAGCGGTTTCCACCAGTGTCTTCAGCCCCTCTGCGGACGTAGACACGGTTTTTATAACGGGACAGCCCAGCTTATCGGAAAGCGCATCCGCGTCAATCTTATTGCCCTTTTTCTTGCCAATGTCGCTCTTGTTCAGCGCCACAACAACGGGAATGCCAAGCTCCAAAAGCTGTGTGGTGAAGAACAGACTGCGGCTTAAGTTGTCCGCATCTACAATGTTGATAATCACGTCCGGGTTTTCGTTCTTCACATAGGAGCTGGTGATGCTCTCCTCGCTGGTGAAAGGGGACATAGAGTAGGCGCCGGGCAGGTCCACGGCTGTCACCTCTTGGCTGCCTGCATATGCTTTCTTAATGGGATGGGCTTTCTTGTCTACGGTAACACCGGCCCAGTTGCCGACCTTTTCGTTACGGCCGGTCAGCGCGTTGTACATGGTGGTTTTGCCGGAGTTTGGATTGCCTGTCAAAGCAATTCTCATGGGGATTCCTCCTGTTTTTGACTTATATCAATCCTTGCGGATAAAACGATATACATCAGTTAGCATAAGCTAACTGATGGACTAAAAAATAATCCGAAGATTATTTTTTGGAAAATTAAATAAGGATTGCCTCAGCCAGCAGGGTATCAATATTATACCGGGCATCCTTAATGGATACGGTGCAGCCGCTCCGACGATGGGCAACAACCGTGATGGCTTCGCCGCTATAACATCCCAGAGAGAAGAGGAAAGCATTGAGCTCGTCATCGTCTGTATGGATGCTTTGAATAATATATTCTTTTCCTTCTTCTGCATCTTTCAAAGTCATAGTCAATACCCCCTTCTTTACGTTGAATAATTTAGTTAGCCAAAGGTAACTGCATACTTAAAAATACGGTTAGCACTTGCTAACCTGTAAAGATAGTATAAATCTTCCAGTGGGATTTGTCAATAGATTCTGTGGCATTTTTTTGAAAAAATTTCGATAATATCTTGCAGTTTTTTCTTGTTCTATTGGAAAAACATTGAAAAAGCCCCGCTTGGGCAACACCCCATAAGGGAAGTAATGCCCTTGGGCGGGGTTTTTCTGCTATCCTGCAAAGTAGCTGTTGATTTGCTCCATACGGCTTTCCTGCTTGACACCGAAAGGACACCTGCTTTCGCAGTGACCGCAGTGCAGGCAGGCATCTGCTTTCACAGACAGCTTGGTGTAGTGGTTGGCAGCAATGGTGTCACCGGCCAAAGCCAAATCGTAATATTTGTTCACAAGGCCAATGTCAATGCCGGCAGGGCAGGGCTGACAATGGTTGCAGTAAACGCAGGTGCCGGTAACGGTGTCGGCGGTAAAGCTGCCAATGACGGAATAATCCTTTTCCTTTTCTGTGGCGGTGAGGAATTGCAGTACCTGCTCCAAATGTTCCATCGTCTGCACACCGGGCACTGCTACCAGCACGCCGGGGCGGTCAATGGAATATTGCAGGCACTGGTTGTGGGTCAGCGCCACGCCAAAGGGCGATTGCTCAGCGCTTAAGAGCTGACCGGCAAAAAAGGGCTTCATCACAGAGATGCCTACGCCCTCTTTTTCACAGCGTTTAAACAGGTCAAAACGTTCCTTGACGCTGCCGATGCCGTATTCATCGCCCTTTTCAAAGTCATAGGCAGGATTGATGGAGAACATCATCATATCCATAAGCCCTGTGTCCAAAATGCGATTTGCTACAGCCGGCGTGTGGGAAGAAAATCCGATATGCCGGACAATGCCTTGGGCTTTCAACTGCTTTATGTAGTCCAATACGCCGATTTCCACCAGCTTGTCAAAGTCCTCGTCTTCATCCACACAGTGCAGGAAACCAAAATCCACATAGTCCGTGCCTAAGGTTTCCAGTTCCCAAAGGAAGGTCTTTTTGATAACTTCAAAATCCCGACACCAGCCGTACTCACCGTTTTCGTCGTAGACCGCACCGAAATGTACCTGCAAAAATACCTTTTCCCGTTGCCCGGCAATTGCCCGGCCAAAAGGCGCGTAGGTGGCGCCGGCTGTGCACATATCGAAGAAGTTAATGCCGTGGTCGATGGCTTTGCGGATGATTGCTTCAATCTCCTCAGGGGGTGTTGTTCCGATGCCGCCCAAGCCAAGACCCAGCACGCTGAATTTTTCGTTGCTGTTTCCGTGGGGGAGTTGTCTGTATTCCATCGCGATACCTCCATTTCTGCTTTTATTATACCGCAAGCACCATAGCCGTTGCAAGGGGCTTTTTTGCGTGCTATAATAAAAGTAGATTTGTAAGTTTTTGCGGGGAGGGGTGGCGTATGGAAAAGGCGGTATCCAATTATGATTTGCAGGTAGATATTGCCAAGGGGATTTTCTTGAAATACGACCAGCAGTTGCTGATTCGCAAATTCTCCCTTGCAGCGGACCAGCAATTTATCTATCTGAACTACATAAATACCCCCTGCCGCATTAGCAGAAAAGACGGTGGTGTGGAGGAATACATCGAAAACCGCTGGCAGGAGTGCCGCTCCTTCGGCACAGTGATGACTGTTTATGATTTGCTGTGCTATCATCAAGGTGATACAGTGCCTGCGTTGTCGGGGCAGTGGTGCGCCGTTGGCGCATTTGTGGTTACCGGTGTCACCGACACGGAGACCTTCACTAAGAAATACGCAGCCGTTTTTGACGGTCACGCAGAAGAACTGAAGTCCACTTGCGAGAAAATGGGTGGTATTATACAGCCTAAAATGGCAGGGGCAGATGTGACTTGCCGGATTCCTATAACACCGTTCTTCCCGGTGCTGTTGCAATTCTGGGCAGGGGACGAGGAATTCCCACCCAAGCTGATGCTCCTGTGGGATCGGAATACAGACCGGTTTTTGCATTTTGAAACCACATTCTACCTGCAAGGGGATTTGTTGGAACGGCTGAAATGCCACGTGACGGACTTGCTGAAAGGTGATATAAATTGGAAGAAATACGGAATACAGGAGGGCAGTGATGAATAAAATTGGTTTTGGTTTTTTGCGTTTGCCCAAAAAAGGGGAAGAAGTTGATTTGCCCCTAATTTGCAGCTTGGTAGATGCCTTTATGGACGGAGGCGGTACATTCTTCGACACCTGCTATACTTACTTAAACGGCGAAAGTGAGCGGGCAATCAAGGAGTGCGTAGTCCGGAGAAAGCCCCGTAACAGCTTTCAGCTGTGCGAAAAACTGCCGGGATACCTGTTTAAGAGCTATGAGGATTGTCAGACGTATTTTGATGCGGAATTGGAGCGCTGCGGTGTGGAATGGTTTGACGTGCTGATGCTTCATTATCTCAATGAGAAAAATTACGCCATTGCGGAAAAATATGAAGAATTTCGCTTTCTCAGAGAAAAAAAGGCAGAAGGCTTGGTAAAGCGAATCGGATTCTCCTTCCACGGTCCTGCGACAGTGCTGGATGATATCCTAACTGACCATCCGGAGGTGGATGTGGTGCTGATCCAACTGAATTATTTGGATTGGGACAGTGAAGGCATACAATCCCGCGCCTGTTATGAAACCTGTCTGCGCCACGGCAAAAAAGTGATGGCTATGGAGCCGGTAAAAGGCGGAACCCTTGCAGCGATTCCCGAGGAGGCAGAAGCGCTGCTTCGCGCCAAGCATCCGGATTGGACGCCGTCAGATTGGGCGTTGCGGTTTGTCCAGTCCCTGCCGGGGGTGGAGGTTTGTCTCAGTGGGATGAACGCAATAGAACAGGTCTACGCCAATGTCCGTTCCTTCGAGCCTTTAACGGATGCGGAGGTTTCTCTGCTTATGGAAGCAGGAAAGATTATCTGCAGCAAAACGGCTGTTGGCTGCAGCGGTTGTGGCTACTGCGAACCCCATTGCCCCAAGAAAATCCCAATTCCCCGACACTTTAAGCTGCTGAATGAAATCACCCGCTATCCTGCCGATGATTGGAAGCTTAAGATCAGTTACCGGCAAATGAGCCTTTCTGGCGGAAAGGCATCGGACTGTATTGCCTGCCACAGCTGCGAGAAATACTGCCCGCAAAATTTGAAGATTCCGGAGTGGCTTCAAACCGTGGCAGAGCGGTTTGAAGGCTGAAAGGAGCGTTTTTGTGCTGTTAAAAGGATGTCAAGAGGGGAAAGCAACGCCCCGGCTGACGGAAGTGAAATGCCCAAAGTGTGGCCAATGGGTAGAGGTGTTTGTGCTGATGGGTGGGCCTGTTGGCAAAACCGGCACGCTGGCCGGTGACGAAAAATGCACCTGCGGTCACATTCTCCCTGCCGGCAGCTACGAAACAGATTATGAACAATAAAAAAGTGCGTTGCCTTTAGGCAACGCACTTTTCTCATTTCTTGAGTAGCTTGTTTAGTTTTTCGGCTTTGTTCCTTTCTACGCAGTAGATGATCAGCCAAATGACCGCGTAGCCGATTACAAAGGCGGCAGTAAAAATCACCATAGGAAGCAGCTGCTGTTTTAGCCAGCCGTTAAGCAAATAAATGAGAATGTAGGCAATATACAGCGCAGCTCCGTGAAGCAAAATCATCGTGGGTAGGGGGAGCTGCTCAATCTGATAAATGGCGGTCATACCGGCAACGATGAAAGCCAGCAGCGTCACCGTCAGAATACCCAAACAGACCTCTTTGGGGGTAAAGGCGCTTACCTCACCAGTTACGCCAAGAATGCCGTAAACAATTGCCAGCACCACCGGACCGCCGCTGGCAGCCAGCAGACCTCTTAACAAAAACTCTTTCCAAAACTGTTTCATTTCGATTCAAACCTCCTTTTGATTTGGGCGAAGCATCGCCGGGAAACATATTCCGTGTAGCCACATTTGAAAACGGCATCCACGCTGCCGGCAACAGTAACACGAAATTTGTCCAAACGCGCCTCATTTGCCAATGTACTTTTGTTGATGCGGATGAAAGACGGTGGAAGTACGGCTTCCAGTTCATACAGCCGCTGCTTTAGCCGGTACCGACGGTTTTTGACATCGATGGCGTAGGTTTTGCCGTCCAGCACGGTGATGCACTCGATTTCGGAAACGGAGAGCATTTGAATATCGTCCTCGGTATAGCCGGGAATGCGGTCGGTGTGCTTGGATATAAGTGCCTCAATTTCGTCAATCAGGGGCGTGCGGTTGTGGGCTGTCACCACCACCTCTTCGTCCTTTTCTCTGTCGATGATTAGTTTGAATTTCATTCCATCACCTCCTGTGGTGCTATTCTATCATACCCGAAACGAAAAATGTTGCAAATGTTACTCATCGGTTTGCAAATGCCGCTAAACGGCAAAAAAGTCCGGAATTGCCATTGCAATTCCGGTTGATATTAAGATTTTGGTGACACTGAGGGCAGGTTGCCCAAATTGTTGTTTTCACTGCTGTCGGGAATAGATTTCAGATACTCCGTATCTTTGCGGTGGGCAATGCCCACACCGGCAATTTGCCCTTGCTTTGCCATATCCACCGCCTGCTGTTTTTCTACAATTGTACTGTCAGAGAGCTGATAGCCGGTGATTCTGCCATTTTCCTTGACCAGACCCACTATCCGTTTCGCGTTGGCGTTTGCCTTCGGAATCTGATCCAGCGTCTGCTTTACCAGTTCTTTCCCGTCCATAATAACCACTCCTTTTAGAAATAGTCTTTGCCAACGTTAAGAGAATATACAAAAAATTCAGCCGAAGACTACTATAAAAGCTATCTTCGGCTGAATCATATATGGTTATTACGGTTGAAATCAGTTGGAATACAACTCTATTTCTAACTTGTCTTTTACAATTGTTCTGCTTACATCCAATTTAAAAAGCTCAATATTTGTGATTTTGATATATGAAATATCTTCTGTGTTGGAAATACCGTAAAACTGCACATTTGCCAAATCACCATATCCGCGAATGCCTTTGCCAATCATATTACCAATTCGGCTATATCGTAAATGTTCTCCAAAAACATCATACTCAAAAACTTTGCCGGAATTTGTTATTACAATATACTTTGAATTCTCTGTAAGTGCTATTCCGTATATATCATTTGTTATAGCAATTCTTGCAGAAAAAGTCACAGCGTCATCAGTTAAAGGCTTTAGTGAAATATTTGAGACATCCACATAAGAATTCAACGCATCTATGTATTTGTTGTCTATTTCATCTATATGTAAAAAGTTTTGCTTAAATTCAGCAAGTATGTCATTGTTTTTTTGAATAACACTAGAGCAATAAGCTGTGGCTAAAACAACACAAAGAATTGCAACGATAATGTTGGCAATAATTCCTTTTATTCTTGTTTTCTTTAGCTGTTTAATGTTGTTATTCCAAGTGCTTTTTAGATTCTCAACTTCATCTTTCTTTTCTTCAAGTTTAGTAATAGTAGGCTGTACCCAAGAAAAGAAATCTGCCTCAGTATGATTAATGGTTACCGGCTCTTTCATCTGCGAGTAAGCAGACAATTTCACAAAAATACTATCAATATCTTCCATTGAGTATTTGCTTGTGCTATTTAAAAATCGGTTTTTGAGAGTTCTGTTGATGTTGCTCAACGTGCAAACACTGATTTCATCATTAGAGTTCGCTACGCGTATATCGCAATCATGATTGGTAAAGACGATACAAGAATGCATAGGCATATCCGGAAACAACTTTTTTAGCGCCAGTATATGATACCGGTTTTGGTTGATCGGATTTTTGAATTTGCTGTTCTGGACGGTTCTAAAATACTGAGTCCAAATTGCATCTGAATCTTTGCCATATATGGTTCCTTTGTAGTGCTTAATTTCGAAAACATACAGGCCTGTTTCATGAATTAAAATCAGATCAATTTCAGTAGTTTTTGAATTATCGGTGGGAATATTCAAATTCATCAGAATTTTGCTGTTACCACTTACCGATCTATATAACTCGCAAAAAAGTAGATATTCTCCGTAGTAACCTTTGCCACGCTCATCCCAAATTTGCTTTTGCTGTTCGATATTTACGTTAGTTAGTTGCTCATAAACAGTTTTAGTGTCCATTAAAATCCCCCCCTTTTTTTATTTGTGCTTAATATAGCATATTATGAAGAAGAAATCAATGAATCAATATATATCAAGGATTTGCGGAATACTGCATAAACAGAAGGAGAAAAGCCAAGAGGCATGTTGACCTCTTGGCTTTAATGGTCCGGATGACAGGATTCGAACCTGCGGCATCTTGCTCCCAAAGC
>SVKL01000032.1 GCA_015068495.1 Oscillospiraceae bacterium
AAGCCGTTCAGCTTCGCTATGTAGACTCCTTTCAAATACCAGAAGTCACCAAGCTCAATTGTGGTTGGAACCCACACGTCTCCGATCTTGACCTCAAGTGGCTCACCACAGTGTAACCCACCGTAGTAATCAAGTAGGTCAAATCGGATGTCCATTCGACCACTCTCGTGGTCATAAATAAGTACACCTTCTCTCATATTATCTCCTTTCTAAGTTTGGAAAATAAAAAAGCCAGGCAGGGTAGCTAATCCTGTCTGGCTTTGTGGCAGTATTGAATTTTGCTGGTTGGCTTGTACGATCCTCCTTTAACGATATAATACAAACTTATCCGCGCAGATAGTCTCCCTTGTCGTGGTCAATGACTTGGGCTAACGCCGGAAAGCCCTTTATTTACGGGCTTTTCCTGTGTTGTTTCTATTATAACACACTCACATACCCTGCACGATGCCGCCGGTGGCTTGGAGAAGGGCGGGGTCAGTGATGTGCAGCAGGATGTTTCTGTCGGAAGATTTGGCGTTGGAATAAACTTTCAAAATCTCCACAGAATATTCCTGAACTTTGTCGCCGTTCACCGTTGAGCGAATCAAAGCCGGCCCTACCTGCACATCCTTGGCGGTACCTACGGGAAGCTTTTCGCCGGTCCAGCCGGATTGGGTTGTGCCGAATACGCCTTGATTTGAATTTTTGTAAAGTGTTCCAATGGGCTTATTCTCTGACAGAGCACCCATCAGCTGCCCCGGGTCTCCGCAAGCGCCTTTTTTCACCGACAAAACCGTGGCCTTGTAGGCAGTGCCGCCTACCAGCTGCAAAAGCTCCCCTTTGGGATTGTTGACGCCGTGGCCCAAGGTGCCGAATTTGCCGCTGTCCGGGTCATACCAAGTGACAGTTCCCACGCCGGTGACACACTGCTTGAGATAAACCCCCAGCTTCGGTCCGCTGTCGGTGACGTGGGGCGCAAAACGGATGGTGCTGGTTTTCTTGTTCCGCACAACGGTCAGCTCCACCGTTCCGTCGGAACGGTCCAAGGCGTGGCGGACATCTTCTGCTGTATGGATGGCGTGGCCGTTTACTGCCTGTATGCGGTCACCCACCTTAAGCCCTGCTTTTTGCGCCGTTTTGCCGAAATTTTCATCAAAAGCGGCGATGGTGACGGTGTTGTCATCCAGCTCCAGCCCCACAACCTGACCTCCGGGAATCAGGGTCTGCGCTGCGCTGACGCTGAACACCAGCAGCCATACCAATAGGATAAACAAACCGGAACGATTTATAAATTTTTTCAAAATGAGCCCTCCTTTCGCTGCCTTGTTAATATTCCTCAAGGGCTTCATTTATAACCCTTGCAAAAGACGAAAAAACAGGAAGAAAAAGGAAGATTCAGTTTCGCATCCTTTATAAAAAACGGACGATACGCATTTTGCGTATCGTCCGTTATAAGTCGGTTTAGTCAAGGCGGCAATCGTTTCCGATGGAGAGAATATTTCCGTCCCGCTGCAGTACTACGTACCGTTTTGCAGGAATTTCTGCCGAAATTTTCTTGTCATCAAAGGTGATATCACCGGTGAAATTTTCCCGGGGGAAAATACCCACCAGACGGTTGTCGGCAAAGACGGCGCATTCGCAATCGGCATATACCGTGACGCCGGCAGATTTTGCCAATTTGCGGAAGTCTTCCGCCATCAGGGAAGGACAGGCGCACAGACACACATTGCCCCGCTTCACGCTCATCGGCTCACCGCCGGGGTAGCGGGAGATGATTTCGTCCCCGTCCTGAATATCGGTGGTGAACAAGGGGAAGTCACCGGGGATGTGGTTGCGGGAATGGGCGTATCTGGCGCATGCGGTGGAGTAGCCCATAAACTGGTCATCTGGACGGGCAATCTCCCGGAGGGTGAAGCCAGTAAGGGCGGTGAAGTTGGCAGGATCATAGTCAGGCGCCATAATGCCGGAGGCGTAGTGCCAAACCACGGTCTTGCCCTGCAGCTTGTCTAACAGGAAAGCCCGCTGCGCCGGGTCAATGAAGAAGCAGTTGGCAAAAACCACCATTTTGTATTTGTCCAGAGATACCTCAAACAAATCCCGCAGACGCAAGGTGTCAACCGGCGCGCCGCAGAGCTTCAGTTCGCTGTGCAATTCAAAGCAAAGTCCGGCGTTCAAGCCGTAGCGGACGCTCATCTGCCGCTGAGACATATCGTCTACCACCAAAAGGATTTCCGCGGCGCTCTCGCCGGGAACGTCTTTCAGCGCCTGCTGCAATTTGGTGATGGTTGCAATCTGATTCATCAGCCGGGGCGTATCATACCAGCCCTCGCCCAAATCCATCCACCAGAAGCCCTGTCCGTGGGTGATATTTTTCGTGGCCTCCCGCCAAAGCAGCGTCACCGAATCGTCCTCGTCGTCAGCCCGACCGCCCCGCTGATCCAAGTGGGTAAGGCAGTCGATTTCGTCCAGCCAGACCTTTTTCCGGGCCATAGACTCGGAAGGGCCTTGCTCGCCGCCGGGGTCGCCTGCCTTGCAGCGGTGGTAACCCTTGGGAGAGGAGATGAAGTCCACATAAGGGGAATTGAGCAAACGGTCAATACATAAGTGACCGGAAATGGGAGCGTAGGGGTTATACATATAGCCGTAAAAAGCGCCGGTGGCCATAGGATGCCCAAAGAGAGGTTCGCTTTCCTTGATGACCTTACAAAAAGCTTCGATTGCGGCAGAGCTGGTTTCGGCTACAAAGGAGAAGTAATCCCGCACCTTGGAGCCCTCTTCAAAGAAAAGCTCCGGCAGTGTTGCGTCCGGGATTTCTGTTTCAATGGGTGCAGGTGGCTCAAAATCGCCCCATTTGGCGGCAGCAGCTTCCCGGCTGCCGTACTTTTTGATACCGTACTCTGCAAAGAGGCGGCGGTTGGTGATACCATAGTCACCCCGGCGGCCGGAGGTGGCGCTGGACCAGCAGCCCCAGAGAATGGTCTCACCGCACATACCGTAGGCAATATGTACACCCACGATTTGCTTTGCGTATTTGGAGGCGGCAAAGTGCTCCAGCAGGCGGCGCAGAGTTTCCGATGCGTCCTTCACCCATTGGGGAGAGGAGAAGCTTTGCAGACCGATAGTTCCGTTCATATTGGGGCGGTCATCGTGCCAAACGTCTTTACCGCCGTTGGAATCATAGCCCACCAGAGAATTATAGCCCAAATAGTCGTGAAGCTCCGTCTCGGCAAGGGCGGCAATCTCCTCCGGCTCCCGAGGACCGCCATAGTAAACAAAGGTATCCTCGGGGTGGTTTCTGCACCAATCGGGGGGTACATTCAGCTTGATACGGGGGATATACAGGATATCGGGATTGCCCTCCAGCAGGGCATCCAGCGTCTCATCGGTGAGCGTGTAATCCCATTTGCCGTCTGCTACCCAACCGCTGTGCAAAATGGTGGTGTGGTATTTTACGCCGGCGTCCGTGAATTGCTGGTGGGTGCGGCGGTATTTTTCGAAATTACGGGAGAAAATAATCTGCCGGCCGTCCTTGTCTGCCCGGGGTGGGTCATAACAAAAGCCCAGTCGGGAGAAGAAGATGGGGTTGTCTCGCAAGAGCTGCTGCAAAGTATTCATAAAGGCCTCCTTGCCACACGTGCTTGCGTGTGATAATTTTCAATTATTTTACAACGGATAAAAGGGAAAGTCAACGCTCACAGCCGGGCAAAAAGCCGGTTTTCCGGAAACAAACAGAATATATTTTTACCAATGCGGAAAGCTATAAAATAATGTGTGCTATTTACCTATTGACAATATAGGTAAATAGTGGTACTATTACCTACACAATCAATAGGTAAAGGAGGAAACATTATGCAAGTATACGCAGATAATGCTGCAACAACGAAAATCAGCGACCACGCTTTGCGTGCGATGATGCCCTGTTTTGAGAAATTTTATGGAAATCCTTCCTCCTTGCATTCCGTAGGACAGGAGGCAAAGGAAGTGCTGGAGGAAGCAAGAGCCAAGGTGGCAGCTTGCTTGGGCTGTGAGGCAAGAGAAATTTACTTCACCTCCGGTGGCAGTGAGGCGGACAATCAAGCCATTCGTTCTGCCGCTTTTTACGGAGCAAGAAAGGGTAAAAAGCACATTATTTCCACGGCTTTTGAGCATCACGCGGTGCTTCACACCTTAAACGCTTTGGAAAAAGAGGGCTTTGAAGTCACCCTTTTGGACGTAAAAGAGGGGCACAACATCACTGCGCAGCAGGTAAAGGATGCCATCCGTGAGGACACCTGTTTGGTGACCTGTATGTATGCCAACAATGAAATCGGCTCTGTGCTGCCTGTTGCCGAAATCGGCGCGGTATGCAAGGAGAAAAATGTGCCCTTCCACACCGATGCGGTGCAGGCGGTTGGCCACCTGCATATTGATGTCAAGAAGCAGAATATTGATATGCTGTCCCTGTCCGGCCATAAGTTCCACGGGCCCAAGGGTGTGGGAGCGCTGTATGTCCGCCGGGGTTTGCCCCTTGTGAACATCATTGAAGGCGGCGCGCAGGAGCGTGGCAAGCGTGGCGGCACGGAGAATTTGCCCGGCATTGTGGGTATGGCTGCCGCTATGGAAGACGCCTGCGTCAATATGGACAAAAACAACGCAAAGGTGGTTGCTTTGCGGGACAAGCTGATTGCCGGTCTTGAAAAAATTCCCCATTGCGCTTTGAACGGCGACAGGGAAAACCGCCTGCCCGGCAACGTAAGCTTCTGCTTTGAGGGCATTGAGGGCGAGAGCCTGCTGCTTCTGCTGGATGCCCAAGGTATTGCCGCCTCCTCCGGCTCGGCGTGTACCTCCGGCAGCTTAGACCCCAGCCACGTGCTGCTGGCAATCGGACGGGTGCACGATGTGGCGCACGGCTCTTTGCGGCTGTCTATTTGCCACGAAAACACAGAGGAAGAAATCGACCATATTCTCACCACCGTTCCCCAAGTGGTGGAGCTGCTGCGGAATATGAGTCCTGTGTGGCGGGATTTGCAAACCGGCAAGAGAGAATATATTCTTTGAGTGCAAAATGCAAAGTGCAAAATGCAAAATGAGGTGGAAAAATGAGTGAAAACATCATTGAAACAAAAAGTTTTGATTTTGCTGTTAGAATTGTGCATTTATATAAGCACTTAACAAAAACGAAACGCGAATTTGTTATGGCAAAGCAACTTTTGCGATGTGGGACAAGCATCGGAGCCAATGTTGCAGAAGGCGAAAAAGGACAAAGCAAAGCTGATTTTAATGCCAAAATGAATATTGCGATGAAAGAAGCCAATGAAACCTATTACTGGCTGCGGTTGTTGCACAGAACTGGATACCTGAACGACAAAGAGTTTTTAAGTATGCAGAAAGATATTCGAGAGATTCTGGCGATCATTACTGCAATATGTAAGAAAACAAATATCTGATTTTGCATTTTGCATTATACAAAAAAGGAGAAAACTATGGCACTATATTCTGAGGTCGTTATGGACCATTTTATGCACCCCCGGAATGTGGGCGTGATTGAAAATGCCGACGGCATTGGTGAGGTTGGCAACGCCAAGTGCGGCGACATTATGAAAATCTACTTGAAAATTGAAAATGACATTATTGTAGACGTGAAATTTGAGACCTTCGGCTGCGGCTCTGCCATCGCCTCCTCCTCTATGGCTACGGAGATGATTAAGGGTAAGCCCATTAGCGAAGCGCTGAAGCTTACCAATGATGCGGTTGCCGAGGCGCTCCACGGTCTGCCTGCCCACAAGCTTCATTGCTCTGTGCTGGCAGAAGAGGCAATCAAAGGCGCTCTGAAGGACTACTACGACAAAAACGGCATCGAATACGACCATTCTCAATTCCCCGACTGCGAGCACTGCGAGCATTGCCACTAAGTCTATGATAGTATCAACAAAAGGACGCTATGCCCTGCGGGTGATGGTGCATTTTGCGCTGAAAGGGGCAGAGGATTACATTCCGCTGAAAGAAATTGCCGAGGCGGAGGAAATCTCCCAAAAGTATTTGGAATCCATTATGACCGTGCTGTCCAAAGCCGGGTTTGTGGATGCGGTACACGGCAAGGGCGGCGGCTACCGCTTAAACAGAAAGCCCAGCGAATATACTGTCGGCAGCATTTTGAAACTGACCGAGGGAAGTCTTGCGGCGGTGTCCTGCACCAGTCAGGGGCCGTCTGCCTGCGGCAGGTCCAGCTGCTGCCAAACCAAACCGATGTGGGACAGGCTGGACACGATGATTGACGCATTCTTTGAGGGAATTACCCTTGCGGATTTAATTGAAAATAATGAAAAAAAGTGAGGAAACAACAATGGGAATTTTAGCACCTTCTATTCTCTCCTGTGACTATATGAATATGGAGAAAGACTTCACCGCCTGCAAGGACAACGGCGTCAAGTGGCTGCACGTGGACATTATGGACGGTCATTTTGTGCCCAATTTGTCCTTTGGCTATTCCTTGGTGAAGGCGATGCGCCCTGTGACGGACTTGGTATTGGATGTACATCTGATGATTGACACCCCCATCAAGTATGCAGAAAACTTCTGCAAGGCAGGGGCAGACTACTTAACCATTCACGTGGAAGCGGATACCCCCGAAAACATCCGCAAGACCTTGGAACTGATTCGCTCCTTGGGCGTGAAGCCCGGCATCGTGGTGAAGCCCAAGACCCCGGCAGAGGCCATTGAGGAATACCTGCCCATGGTGGATATGGTGCTGGTAATGACCGTGGAGCCCGGCTTTGGCGGTCAGAAGTTTATGGCAGATATGATGCCCAAGGTGAAGAAGCTTCGGGAAATGCTGGATAAGGTGAATCCTGCCTGCCATTTGGAAGTGGACGGCGGTGTGGATTTGAACACCGTGAACGAATGTAAGGCAAACGGCGCTGATGTGTTTGTTGCCGGCTCGGCCTACTTTGGCGCTCAGGACAAGAAGGCATTTACACAAGAGATTGAAAAATAAAAAAACAACCGGCTGACCAAACGGTCAGCCGGTTTTGTATTAATTTGTTGCCCGGGCACGCAGCAGCATTCCGCTTTGAGCGTCGTGGTCGTTGTCCATATTCATACCAAGGTAGAAATCTGTTCCGTCCATATCAAAAGCGCAGGGAAGAACCGGATAATGGAAGCTCAGCACTTCCTCAAAGGAACCTTCCTCGCCGGTGGCGCTCTTGTAAATCACAATTTTATGGCCTTGGTCGCCTGCCGGGGCGGTGGCAAGCACATACATCACGCCGTCTTGCAATAACGCATCCACCACACCCTCGTCACCGGGCATAGCAATCTTCTTGCCGTCGGTTTCGCCGGAGAAATCGGTGATGGCAAACAGGTCACCGGCGGTTACGTAGTAACGGCCATTAAATTCAAATTTGCCGCTGAAAAAGCCCCGGTTATAGGCCCGTCCGCCGGCATAGGCAGAGGCATCTCCCACATAAATCATCTTTCCGTCCTCGTAGCGGAAAAATCCGTAGTCGGAGCCCACATTTTTCACGAATCGCATTAAGCTGTAAAGCTGACCCTTATACACCATAAACTCGTAGTTTCGGGTGTACTCATAGGCGCTGTCTTCAAACAGCTTGCCGTCTTTGTACATAGGCGCATATTGGAAGGTCTCGCCGCCGTCGGTGGAATAGGCGGTGGTGTTGTACTGATAATCCGTACCCAGACCGGCAAACAGCTTGCCGTCAAATTCAATCAAATCAAAGTTATGGATGCCGTTGGGAAGGGTACGCATTTTCTTCCAAGAGCCGTCTTCCTGCAGGATGTAGAAATTTCCCATCTCCCAGCTCTCCCTGGGGTCAAGACCCGGGGCGTACAGGGTGCCGTTGATCTCCCGGAAATGCTGGATGGCCTCATCGTCAGCAAAGCCGGTTTCCTGCCAGCGTCCGGTGGCAATGTCGTAGGCATAAATGGGGGTGATGCCGGAATCCTCGTTATAGTCACCGGCGCCCCGGTAGACCTTGCCGTTGAATACCTTCACATCCCAATTGGTGTTGGCAATGTCCCCTTCTACGTACCATTGGTAGCTTATGGGGCCCAGCTCTGCAACGGCGGCCTCGGCGTCGTATTTTACATACAGGCAGTCCTGACAGACATTGTATTCATCATAATTGTGGTCAGGAATCAAAATACGGGTTTCCGTCTCTCCGCAAGATGTACAGACCCGGGCTTCCTGCCCGTCCTGCTTGCAGTCGTCGGTGATAGGCACTTGCACGGTCCACTGGCCAAAGGTGTGGCTGCAGGACGGCTGGGTGGACGGGGTGGTTGTCTGGGTGGTAGACGGGGGCGTGTCTGCAGAGGGCTGCTTGCTGCAGGCACTGAGCAGCAGCGCGCAAAGCAGCAGACCTATTAAGCATCTTTTTTTCATAAGCTTCTTATTTTTCCAAAGCCATCATTTTGTCGATACGGCGCTGGTGACGCTCATTGTGGGAGAATTCTGTGCCCAGCCAAGTGTCTACAATCTCAAGGGCAAGCATCTGTCCTACCACGCCGGCGCCGATGGCCATCATATTGGTGTCGTTGTGCTCCCGGGTCATACGGGCGCTCATCACATCGCTGAGCAACGCGCAGCGAATGCCTTTCACCTTGTTGGCGGTGATGGACACGCCGATGCCGGTGGTGCAAAGCACAATGCCCTTGTCACATTCGCCGGATGCCACTGCCTCAGCGGCAGGAGCGGCAAAGTCGGGATAGTCACAGCTGTCCAAGCTGTAAGTGCCGAAATCCTTCACTTCAAAGCCCTTCTTCTCCAAATGGGGAATCAGTGCGTTTTTCAGCGCCAATGCGCCGTGGTCACAACCGATTGCAATCTTCATAAGTAAATCTCCTTTTTTAGATAATAAACCCGCCGTTTACGGCAAGGACTTGTCCTGTAACAAATTCTGCATCTGCAAGATAGAGCATTGCCTTGGCCACATCCTCCGCCGTGCCCAGCTTTCCGATGGGGCTTTCATCCCGCAGCGCTTCCATGATTTCCGGCTCCACATTGGCGCACATATCTGTTTGGATAACGCCGGGGGCAACACAGTTGACCCGAATACCGGAAGGGCCCAGCTCCCGCGCCAGCGCCTTGGTCATAGCAATCACAGCGCCCTTGGTTGCAGAGTATGCCACCTCGCAGGATGCGCCTGCCTGTCCCCACATAGAGCTGACGGTGATAATTGACCCGGACTGTTTTTTCAAAAACAGAGGAGTTGCGGCGTTGATGCAGTGGTACATACCCTTTACGTTTACATCAAACAGCCTGTCCCACTGCGCCTCGGTGGTTTGGCTGAAAAGCCCGGTAATCGAAATGCCTGCGTTGCACACAAGCACATCTGCGTCGGGAATTTGGGAAAAGGCATCCTGCACAGCCTGCCTGTCCGCCACATCACAGCAAATGGCAGTTGCGCCGGTTTCAGAAGCAACCGCCCGGGCTTTTTCGTGCTGCCTTTCGTAGAGGAAATAGACCCTGTCGCCTCGCTTTGCAAATTGCCGGACAGCCTCCGCGCCGATTCCCCGGCTCCCGCCGGTAATGACTACATTCATAAAAACCTCCTAAATAAACAAAGACCCCCTTTACACAAGGGGGACAACTTAGCTCTCCCCTTGGGAGAGCTGTCAGCGCCAGCTGACTGAGAGGGCCCTCTCCGTCGCCGTTGGCGACACCTCCCCCAGAGGGGGAGGCAAGTTTTTTCTTATCTTCTGCGGCTCTTGGTCCGATGGTCGGAATATTGCCGAATGGAAGAAATTTTGCTGTCCGACTCGCTCATAAACTGCTTGAGCTTTTCTTCAAACAGCTGATCGGCGGTCTTAGGAGCAGGAGGCGGTGTGGGCGCTGAACGTGTCGCGTGGGGGTTGGGCGTACTCTCTCTGCGGGGAGCACGGTCTTCCCGCTGAGGGGCTTGCTCCAAGCGCTTGATAGACAGATTCACCTTGCCTGCTTCCGTGCTGAGGACAAGAACCTTTACATCCTGTCCCTCAGTTAAGTGGGCGTGTACATCGCTGACGTAGGTGTTGGCTACCTCCGAGATATGTACCAAACCGGTCTTGTTATCGGGTAAGCTGATGAATGCGCCGAAATTGGTGATTGACTTTACCTTGCCATCTAAAATGGCTCCAACGGTTAACTCCATACTTTACAGTGCTTCCTCCATTTTAATTGCTTGGGGTGAAAAATTGACTATTGGGATCTACCAATCCCAGTTCCAGCGTAGCGATACGCTTTACGCTTTCGATGGTGCCCAGCTCTGCGATTTGCTTTGTCAAGCTGCGGTTTTCCTGTTCCAGCTGGGCGGCCTGCAGCTGCAAATCCGCCTGCTGTCCCCGATTGGACTGAATGGAAATCCGCAGAGCAATCAGCGCGACTGTAGACAACACGATGGTAACCAGCACCACGCACTTGACCAAAGGGGAGCTGTGGCGGTATACCAGACGAATATGAGCAAGCGGGTTTCTCTTCATATTTGGCTCCTTCTTTCGTAGAATGCCGATGCAAATGCTTCTTCCATTTTATTGTACCCCATTTTTTCCCACTTGCAAAGAGAAATTTTATAAAATTACAAAGTTTTTTTGAAAAAATTCCAATTGGACGGCAAAATCTACCCATAATCTGCCAAAAAAACAGGAAAACAGGATATAACCAAGGGTTAAAAACCCTGTCCCAGCCCAATGCGCCCAGTATCGGCGCGGCCAAATAACCAAGCCGCAGATCTCCGCGGCAAACGGCAAAGCCGTAGTATAAGAAAATCCAGCCGGCAAACACAGCAAAAATCGCATCGGAAAGAATGCCCTGTCCCCGTCGGATAGGGCGTAAAAGACCGTAGGCAATTCCCAGCAGGCAACCCAGCAGCAGGCCAATGAAAAATTGCGCAAAGGCAACACGCGGCGTACTCATCCCATCAACCGCTGCCACAGGGAGACGGCGCTTCGGGGCTCTTCATAGATCAGGGCGGAGATGCTGCCCTCTACCGATACCTGCCCGCCTTCGGGAAGTAAGGTTTTTAGTTGTAAATCCTTGCCCTGCACCACCAAAGTGCCCAGCTCCGTGTGGGCAATGACCGCAGCTTCGTCAAAGCTGACCACCTCCGTGACACCGGTGACGGTGAGCTGCTTTCTTTCGTTCAGGGTGAGCTTGTGAGGCCAAAATTCCTGCTCAGCCATATACATCCCTCCTTGTCCGTAAAAGACTATGCGCCATTGACAAGAAAGATACCGCGGGCTATACTATAAAAGGTATGCAATGATGTAGGGACTGGCCTCCCGGACAGTCCCTTTTATCGAATTTGGACGACGGCAGCAAAGGGAAGAACGATGAAAATTTTGTGGAAAAGATTACAGGGTCAAGACCCCCACGAGGCAGGGCGTTCCCTGCTGCAAACCCTCTACGGCGGGGTTTTGCCGGAAATTGCATACACAAAGCTGGGCAAGCCCTATTTCGTGGAAAGCCCTTTGCATTTTTCCATTTCCCACACGGATAAGCACGTGTTTTGTGCGCTGTCAGAAAGACCTGTGGGCATTGACGCTGAGGAAGCAGACCGGCAAATCCGCCGGTCATTGGCGGAAAAAATCCTTTCTCCCACAGAAATGGAGCAGTATAAAGCCGCAGATGATCCCCAATTGGCACTACTGAAGTTTTGGGTGCTGAAAGAGGCTGCGGGTAAATGCACAGGGGAGGGGCTGCAGCTTTGGCCCAACCACACAAGCTTTTCCCTTGAAGACCCCCGCATACAACAAATCGACGGCTGCTTGGTAGCTATAATTGAAAAAGAAAATGCAAGCGCCGAGCTGAAATAGAGGGGCCTGGGGGATTCTTAAGGGGCACGGCGTCTCGAGCGGGAGCTCGAGTGGTCCCCTTAAGCCGGTTCTTTGGTAACTTTCTTGCCGGAACAAGAAAGTTACCCGCCGGAGGCAATCCTTAATTTAATCAGGAGATTGCCACGTCGCTACGCTCCTCGCAATGACGATAAAAAATCAAGGAGAAGACCTATGTTATTTGATACCCACGCCCACTTAAATGACCCGGCATTTGACCCGGACAGAGAAGAGCTGATGGCAGGCCTTCGTGACAAAGGCATCGGCTTTGTGATGAATGCCGGCTGCAGCCTTGAAAGCTCTAAGGACATTATCCGGATGGCGGAAAAATACCCTTGGCTCTATGCCTCTGTGGGCAGCCATCCCGATTCTGCCGACGAAGTCAATGAGGCGGTGATTGAGGAATACCGCAAGCTGTGCCGTCACGAAAAGGTAAAAGCCATCGGCGAAATCGGCTTGGATTATTATTACGAGGATATCCCCCGTGAAATCCAAAAGCAGGCGTTCCGTATGCAGATGGCGCTGGCGCAGGAGACAGGCCTGCCTGTGATTATCCACGAGCGGGAAGCCCACGACGATGGTATGCGGATTGTGAAGGAATTTCCTAAGGTCAAAGGCGTGTTCCATTGCTACTCCGGCTCTGCGGAAATGGCGCGTCAGCTGGTGAATATGGGCTGGTACATCGGCTTTACCGGCGTGCTGACCTTCAAAAACGCCCGTAAGGCGGTGGAAACAGCCGCCAGCATTCCGCTGGATAGAATCGTGCTGGAAACCGACTGCCCCTTTATGGCGCCGGAGCCCTACCGGGGCAAACGGAATGACCCGGGGTATCTTCCCAAGATGGCAGAAAAATTGGCGGAGATTCGGGGCATTTCTCTGGAAGAAGCCATCGCCGCCACCACGGAAAACGCCAAGCGGCTTTACCGCATTGGGGAATAAAGGCAATCCGTATGCTTTTATCGAAAAAACACCTGTTTCCCTTGACAAAAACGGGGTTATCGTATAGTATAATACTGATGCCTAAATGACGAAAAACGCATCGTAAATAAAACAGCTTGCATGACTGACGGGGAGCGACCCGAGTGCTGCCGGTGGCAGATGAAACGAGGGGAGCGAGTGGCCGCGGTCGATAGATGACGAAGGCTTTTGAAAGCCGAGGAAGCTATCGGGCACCGCAACAGGTCAATTAACGCAGAATTCTGCGGTGGAGTGCAAGTCTTTGTGCCGACCGTCTGGGCAATTCAGTTATTGTGAGCTGGATTGCCCTTTTATTTATAAAAATCAGGAGAATGAATTATGGAATTTACATACAAGGGCTTAAAAGCCGAGCTGAATAAGCACATCGTCACCGACGAGGAAGTGGACAAGCAGATTGAGCGGGTTCGCTCGCAAAATCCCCGTATCACGGTTGTCAAGGACCGCCCCACCGAAAGCGGTGATGAGGTGGTGCTGGACTATGCAGGCTACTGCGACGGCGTGCAGTTTGCCGGCGGTACTGCTCAGAATCAGACCTTGGTGCTGGGCAGCGGTATGTTCATCCCCGGTTTTGAGGAGCAGCTGCTGGATAAGGTCTGCGAGGAGCCTGTTGTTGTGGAAGTTACCTTCCCCACAGAGTATCATTCTGAAGAGCTTGCCGGCAAAAAGGCAGAGTTCCACTGCACCATTCACGAAATCCGCGTAAAAACCCAGTACGAGCTGGACGATACCTTTGCGCAGGAAATCGGCGGCTGCTACACGGTAGAAGAGCTGCGGGAGCAGGTTAAAAAGACAATGCAGGAGAATATCGACCGCAGAGGCGAGATGGATCTGCAGGACAGACTTCTCCGTCAGGCTGCTGCCACCTTGGACTACACCGTAGACCCTCAGGAGCTGGAAGAAGCCGTTACCCAGCAGCTGCAAAATATGGAAGCCCAGCTGGCGCAGCAGGGACTGAATCTGCAGATGTACTGCCAGTTTATGAGCACCACCGAGGAGCAGCTGCGCAAGGACGCCTATCCTGCCGCGGAAGCTGCGCTGCGGAATATGGCTGCTGTGGATAAAATTGTTGCGCTTGAAAAGCTGGAAGCCACGCAGGAAGAGCTGGGGCAGGCAATCGCCGTTATCGCCCGCAATAACGGCATCACCGTAGAGGATTTGAAGGATTACTACGATGAAGAGTTTGAAAAAGCGGTTATGAGAAGTGTACTCACCGGCAAGGTTATGGCATTCATTCGTGAGGCCGCAACCGTGACGGAGGTATAAAAAGGTCTATTATTGCGCTGCAAGAGCAAGCGCACAATACAAGGAGGAAACATATTATGGCAATCGTTTATGATGAAAACGGCAAGTATGTGGACGAGAAAGGCTTTGTAAAGCTGGACCCCACAAAGTTTGCTGACTGGCAGATTGCAGAGGAAGCTGAAAAGACTCTGCCC
>SVKL01000033.1 GCA_015068495.1 Oscillospiraceae bacterium
CGCCAGTAGCTCAGCTGGATAGAGCAACTGCCTTCTAAGCAGTAGGTCAGGGGTTCGAGTCCCTTCTGGCGTGCCAAGCCTCCCTACGGTCGGCAGTGAATAGTGAATAGTGAAAAGTGAATAATTAAGGTGTCGGCAAAGCCGACGAATTGAATTGTGCCGAAGGCACACAATTGTTATTCATTCTTCACTATTCATCATTCATTATTCATTTTAATAAAATATGGTGGGTGTAGTTCAATTGGCAGAGCACCGGATTGTGGTTCCGGGCGTTGTGGGTTCGAGTCCCATTACCCACCCCAGAAAAGAAAAAGTCATCCCAAGAGGGATGGCTTTTTTCTTTTCTATGGGCATTCGGGGTAATGGGACTCGAACAATTACAAAAGCAATATGCCGGTGGCATATTGCTGCCACCAGTGCAAACACTGGTGGCTACCTTAATTTGTGAGTCCCTTATCCACCCCTACTTTTTCCCTTTTTACACATAAAAAAACAAGGATACCAAAGGGTATCCTTGTTTTTTATTTGCTCTCTGAATCAAGTCTTTTTTACGAATTTTTCCTTACATTTTGGGCAGGTGATGGAAATCTTCCCCTTGCCCCGGGGCACCCGCACCGGCTGGCGGCAGCGGGGACATTCAAAATACCGGTGCTCCCGGTCCTTCAGCCGCTCCAGAAAACGCAGATATTTCCGGTTTTCCTGATAGCGCTTGTAGGTGTTGCGGGAGAACATACGGAAAATCGCCCAAATCATCAGCCCGTAGGCCAAAACCGTCAGCGCCAAATCCAAAACCGGCAATCTGACAAACATCACCAGCACCGAGCAAATCACACCCACACCCAGTATGGTCATATTCAGCTTATCGGTGCCGTATCTGCCCAGCATAAAATGGCGCAATCCCGCCGCAAGTTTACTTAAAAAATTCCTCATAGAACCACCTTTTTGTGTCATTGGTCTTATTATATGGACTCTTTTCCGTTTTTGCAACCTGCTTTTGCGATAGTTTACGATTTATTAAGATTTTTCCATCCAAAAGGTTGGGAAAATGTTGGGAAGATTTTTCGGAAAATGTGTGGTATAATGGTATTGCTGAAAAAAGAAATGGAGAGTCGGAGAGTTGCACGATTCCCCATTTCTTTTTTTATATTGTATCTGTGGAAAAAATCCTTGTTTTTTACCCGTTTCTGTGATAAAATCTAGGGTGAGAAAGTATGCCTGTTTTTTTCTGTGGATATTTGTCAACAGTTGTGTTTTTTTGAGAGAGAAAGGAGTTTTTTATGTTTTCTTCTGCCTATGTTTGGGCGAAAGTTTTGAGCTATTTGGAAGACCGGCTGACCTCCACAATGGTGTCGGCTTGGTTTGATGATGCAGAGGTTGTGGAGCTGACCGATGAGTATCTGATTCTCTACACCCCCGATGAATTCCGCAAGGATATGATTATCCGCCGCTGCACAGAGCACGCGCAGGATGCTCTGAAAGAGCTGTTCGGCTCTGATGCCAAGCTGAAGGTATTCGGTCAGGAGGAATATCAGAAATACAAGCAGCAGGGCAAGCAGTCCACAATGGACTTTAACCCCCAGTTTACCTTTGATAATTTTATTGTTGGCCCCTCCAACCGGATGGCCCACAGCGCATCGCTGGCGGTTTCCCAAACCCCCGGTCAGGTGTACAACCCCCTGTTTTTGTACGGCCCTCCCGGCGTGGGCAAAACCCACCTGCTGTACGCCATCGCCAACGGCATCCGCAAGACAAATCCCAACGCCAACATTGTGTATATCAAGGGCGACCAGTTTACCAACGAGCTGGTGGAAGCCATCCGTTCCGGTAAGAATATCGAGTTCCGCAGCAAATATCGGGAAGCGGACCTGTTCCTCATTGATGATATTCAGTTTATCGCCGGTAAGGAAGGCACCCAGGAGGAGTTTTTCCACACCTTCAACAAGCTCTTTGAGGAGCGCAAGCAGATTGTTATGACCGCCGACCGTAAGCCCGGGGATATGCCCACCTTGGAGGATCGTCTGCGCACCCGTTTTGAATGGGGTCTGATTATGGACATCCAGCCGCCGGATTATGAGACCCGTATGGCCATTATCAAAACCAAGGCCTTTACCTTGGGGCTGGAGCTTTCCGATGAGGTTTGCAATTACATTGCTGAGAATGTGACCAACAATGTCCGGCAAATTGAGGGCACTGTGAAAAAAATCAAGGCCTACCACGATTTGGACGGTATGCCCCTTATCTTGGAAAGCATTTCCGCTGTGATTCGGGATATGTTCAAGGCCGAGGGCAACGCCCTGCCCACCCCCAACCTCATTATCAATCAGGTTTGCAAGTTCTATAATCTGGACGAAACCGTGATGCGGGGCACCCAGCGTACCAAGGAAATTGCCGAAGCACGGCACGTGGCCATTTATCTCATTCGGAAGCTGACCAACCTGTCCACCCCGGATATCGGTAAGGAATTTGGCGGCAGAGACCATACCACAGTGCTGAACTCCATCAAAAACGTGGAGACAGAGCTGAAAGCCGCAAATACCGACCTGCAAAACCACATTCGGGACATTACGGCAAATATCAATTCCTGCCTGTAAAAGAATGAAAAATTGAAAGTTAAAAATTAAAAAGTTTTTTTCTTTCTCTGCGTAGCAAGGGGATTCCATAAGGGGGAAGTGCAGGAAACTTAGTTTTTCCGCATCCCTTTCGTGCCACTTCCCCCTTTGGTCGTGGGAAGGGTCCGGGAAACCTACGAAACGTTTCCCGGTGGCTCTTTGCATACTTTCTCGCCAGTGAGAAAGTATGATGTCTCCGCCGGAGGCAACCCTCTGTTTCAGCAGGAGATTGCCACGTCGGCTTCGCCTCCTCGCAATGACATAGAGGGTGAAGAAGCGATTACAAAATTTCTCCACAGGGGCTGTGGATTGTGGAAAGTTTTCCTGTGTAAAGATAAGTCGCAAATTTTCGTAAATTTCCCTTGTTGAAAAGCTGATGATTCTTTAAGCGACAGCTGTGGAAAAAAAAGTGTTGTATTTACAAGAAAAATAAGCCTTTTCCACAAAAGCTTTCCCTACTGCTACGATTACTACCTAAAATATCAAAATATATATTTATATTTCTTATTTTCAAGAAAGAAGGGTTTTGATTATGCGTTTTACCTGTGAAAAAAGTATGCTGGTGATGGGCCTGAACATTACCGGAAGAACCGTAGCGCAAAAAAGCGCACTTTCCTCCATTGAGGGTATTTTGTGCCGCGCAGGTGACGGTCTGTGTCTGACCGGCTATAATATGGAAACTGCCATCTCCTATGTGATTGACGCAGAGGTATCTGATGTGGGCGAATGTGTCCTGCCGGCCCGCTTGTTCGGTGATATTATCCGCCGCCTGCCGGAGGGCTCTGTCACCGTGGTGGTGGATGAAAACTACAAGGTTTCCATCCGCGCCGGCTACGCATCCTTCACCATTTCCGCAGAATCCTCCGACGATTATCCGGAGCTGCCGGATGTGGGTGACGGTAAGAGCATCCGCATCCCCCAAATGGCGCTGAAGGAGCTGATTAACGGCACGATTTTTGCCGTTTCCGAAAATCAGGGCAGACCGATCCACACCGGTGTGAAATTTGAGGTGGTGCAGGATACGGTTTCTGCCATTGCAGTGGACGGCTTCCGCCTTGCCCGCCGCACCTATCATTGCGAAAACACCACCGGCCGGGAGGTTTCCTTTGTGGTGCCTGCCCAAAGCCTGAAGGAAGTGGAGAAAATTCTGCAGGATGCAGATGAGGATGTGGCGTTCACCTTGGGCAGCAAGCACATTCTGTTCCAAATCGGCACAGCCACGGTGATTTGCCGCCTGCTGGAGGGTGATTTCTTGGATTGGCGGAAGGTTGTGCCTACCGATTGTCCTGTGAAGCTGGTGGCCCACGTGGGCGAGCTGGCCTCCAGCATTGAGCGTGTGGGCTTGATTGTTTCGGAGAAGTATAAGAGCCCTGTGCGGTGCGTTTTCTCCAATCAGGAGCTGCTGCTGCGCACCAACACCACCATTGGCGTGGCAGAGGATAAGTGTTCGTTAGCCGGCGACGGCAAGGAGCTGGAAATCGGCTTTAATGTACGGTATCTGTCCGACGCGCTGCGGGCTGTTCCCGCTGAAGAGGTTTGCTTGGAGCTGACCAACTCCATCAGCCCCATTGTGCTGACCCCCGTGGATGACAAGCAGGACTTTGCTTATATGGTCCTGCCGGTGAGAATTAAGAATTAAATGAAGGACCGTCGAGGACGCCGGTCCCTACAGAAAATCATAGGGACGGGCCTCCGGACCGTCCAACCACAACAATAATTCCCGTAATAAAGGTTTTGAAATAATGAAAGTAACCGTAACGAAAAAAGATAACGCCCAACCGCTGACCATCCACACGGAATTTATCAAGCTGCAGGATGCTTTGAAGTACGCCAATTTGGTCTACTCCGGCGGCGAAGCCAAGCAGCTGATTTTGGACGGACAGGTGAAGGTAAACGGAGAAGTGTGCGAAATGCGGGGCAAAAAGCTATACCCCGGGGATAAGTTCTCCTTTATAGGACACGTCATTTTAATTTGCGCAGATGAAGCTGAATAATTTACATTTGGAAAATTTCCGCAACTATGGCGAACTGTTTGCGGCGTTTGACAAGGGCGTCAACCTGATTGTGGGGGACAATGCCCAAGGCAAAACAAATTTGCTGGAAGCAATCGCGTTTCTCGGCTCGGGACGGGCGTTTCGCACCCAAAAAACCGCAGAATTGGTGCATTTTGGGGCAGAATTTGCCCAAATTGAGGGCAGTGTCTTTTCACAGGAACGGGAGCAAAGCCTCCGCTGGGTGCTGTTTTCGGGGCAAAGACCCCGCCAGCTGTACCGCAACGGGGTGAAGAAGAAAACCGCCGGAGAAATTGCCGGGGTGATGCAAACGGTTTTGTTCTGTCCCGAGGATCTAACCGTCTTAAAAGGCGGCGCGTCCGGCAGGCGGCGGCTGGCAGATGCCGCATTGTGTCAGCTGCGGCCCAATTACGAGGCGGCGCTGACGGAGTACAGCCGGATTTTGGAGCAGAAAAGCCGGATTCTTAAAGACCGGTACGAAAATACAGCCCTGCTGGAGATTCTGCCGGAATATAACGCAAGGCTTTGTCAGGTAGGGGCGTTGCTGATTTCCTACCGGGCAAGATTTTTTGAGGGCTTAGGTCGGGAAGCAAGTGTGTATCACGGGCATTTTTCCGGGGGAAAGGAAGAATTTTCCCTTGTCTATCGCACCGTTTCCACGGTGGAAGACCCCTTTGCTCCCGTATCACAGTTAGAGGATAACCTGAAAGCCCATTTGGAAAGCCATTACCGGGCTGAACTGGAGTCAGGCCAATGTCTCACCGGCCCCCACAAGGATGATTTTGATGTTTTTCTGTCGGATTTGCCGGTGAAGGCCTTTGGCTCACAGGGGCAGACCCGTACCGCAACCATCAGCCTGAAGCTTGCCCAGCGGCAGCTTATGAAAAAAGAAGCCGGGCAGACACCGATTCTGCTATTGGACGATGTGCTGTCAGAGCTAGATCCGGCGCGGCAGGATTTTGTGCTAAATCAAATCACCGACGGGCAGGTGTTTATTACCTGCTGCGAGCCGGGCAGATTTACCGAGTTGGGTACAACCATTGAAATTAAGCAAGGAAATATAATTAAAAACTGAGAATTAAAAATGAAAAATTGTGGTATTGCCTGGGGCAATGATTGAAAAATGTCTTGATAGAACAGAAAATTTTTAACTTTTAATTTTTAATTTTCAATTGAAAAAGTCAGGAGGACTTTTTATGTCAGAGGAAACCAAAGTAACACAGGAATACGGCGGTGAGCAAATCCAAGTCTTGGAGGGCTTGGAGGCAGTCCGGAAGCGTCCGGGTATGTATATCGGCTCTACGTCTTCGTCGGGCTTGCACCATCTGGTGTATGAAATTGTGGATAACTCCATCGACGAGGCGCTGGCAGGCTACTGCAGCCATATCACTGTCACCATCAATAAGGGCAATTCCATCACCGTCACCGACGACGGCCGTGGCATCCCCGTGGATATCCAGCCCCAGACCGGCAAGCCGGCTTTGGAGGTTGTCTTTACCGTTTTGCACGCCGGCGGTAAGTTCGGCGGTGGCGGTTACAAGGTCTCCGGCGGTCTGCACGGCGTGGGCGCATCCGTTGTAAACGCCCTGAGTGAGAGCCTCACCGCCCGGGTCCATAAAAACGGCAATATTTACGAGATGAAATTCTCCCGGGGTCACATCACCCAAGAGATGAAAATCGTTGGCACCACCGACAAAACCGGCACAGAAGTCACCTTCCAGCCGGACCCGGAGATGTTCGACGAGGTGGTGTATTCCTACGAAGTCCTCCACGAGCGTATGCGGGAGGAGGCATTCCTGAACGCAGGACTTTCTATCACCATCACCGATGACCGGGGTGATGAGCCGCAAACTGAGACTATGTGCTACGCCGGCGGTATTCGGGAGTTTGTCACTTGGACCAATCATAAAAAGACCGTCATCCACGGTGACGTGATTTATATTTCCGGCAGCAAGGGCGACGCTTCTGCAGAAATCGCCGTGCAGTATAACGACGGCTTCAGCGAGAGTCTACAGTCCTTTGCCAACGATGTGCGTACCCCCGAAGGCGGTATGCACGAAACCGGCTTTAAGACCGCGCTGACTAGAGTGCTGAATGCCTACGGTCTGAAAAACGGTATGATTAAGGCAGGAGACGATAAGGTATCCGGCGAAGACTGCCGTGAGGGTATCACCGCCATCATCTCCGTAAAGCTCACCGATGCCCAGTTTGAGGGTCAGACCAAGGCAAAGCTGGGCAACGCCTACATCCGTACCTTGGTGGAGCAGATTGTGGGCGACCAGCTGACCACCTATTTTGAAGAGCACCCTGCTACCGCCAAGATTATCCTGGAAAAGGCGCTGATGGCAAACCGGGCAAGAGAAGCCGCCCGGAAGGCAAGAGAAAATGCCCGCCGCAAGACAGGACTGGAAAGTGGCGGTATGCCCGATAAGCTGCAGGACTGCAACGAAAAAGACCCCTCCTTGTGCGAGCTGTACATCGTCGAGGGTGACTCCGCTGCCGGCTCTGCCATTCAGGGCAGAGACTCCCGTTTCCAAGCGATTTTGGCAATGTGGGGTAAGATGCTGAACGTAGAAAAGGCAAGAGCCGACAAAATCTACGGCAACGATAAGCTTTCTCCTCTGATTATCGCCCTTGGGGGCGGTATCGGCGAGGATTTCGACCTTGAAAAGCTCCGCTACCACAAAATCATCATTATGTCCGATGCGGACGTGGACGGCGCCCATATCCGGACGCTTCTGCTGACCTTCTTCTTCCGGTATATGCGGCCGCTGATTGAAAACGGCTTCGTATATTCCGCGGTGCCCCCTCTTTACAAGCTGAAGCGGGGCAAGACCGAGCGGGTTGCCTACTCCGACGAGCAGAGAGATCAGGTTTCTGCAGAATTGCGGGGTGAGAGCAATGCCAAGGTGGAGATTTCCCGGTTTAAAGGCCTTGGTGAGATGGACCCCCACGAGCTGTGGGAGACCACCATGGACCCTGTAACCCGTACCCTGCGCCGGATCTCCTTGGACGATGCCCGCCGGGCAGACGAGATTTTCACCGTGCTGATGGGCGAGCAGGTAGAGCCCCGTAAGGAATGGATAGAAAAGAACGCAAAATACGCCATCAATATTGATATTTAATGGACAATGTACCAAATTACCGTGTCATTGCGAGGAGCGTAGCGACGTGGCAATCTCCCGGTAGAATGTTTGATAACAGAAGATGAATTACTATGTGTATATCCTGACAAATAAATATGGAACAGTGTTATATACCGGAGTTACCAAGGATTTGGTAAAACGGGTCTATGAACATAAAAACCATTTGGATAAGGATAGTTTTACAGCAAAATACAAGGTAAACAAACTGGTATATTTTGAGCAAACAACCGATGTAAAGTCGGCAATAGAGAGGGAAAAGCAAATTAAAAGCTGGTCACGAGACCGAAAAATCTCTCTGATATTTGAAATGAATCCAAACTGGGTGGATCTTTACAACCAAATCCTTGGCTGAAAGATGCTACCGGGAGATTGCCACGGCTTGCCTTGCAAGCCTCGCAATGACATCGTTTTTCGGAGGTGCCAAAAATGGCAAAGCATAACCGCGATTATAAGCCGGAGGATATTCTGTTCCCCGACCAAGCGATAACCCAATCTAATCTGGTGGAGGAAATGGAAAAATCCTACATCGAGTACGCCATGTCGGTCATTGTGGGCCGTGCGTTACCCGACGTCCGGGACGGCTTGAAGCCCGTTCACAGACGTATCCTCTACACAATGTATGAGTCCGGTCTGACCTCGGACAAGCCCTTTAAGAAGTCTGCCACCTGCGTCGGTGACGTGCTGGGTAAATATCACCCCCACGGCGACGCATCTGTGTACGACGCAATGGTAAGATTGGCGCAGAATTTCTCTATGCGCTATATGCTGGTGGACGGCCACGGTAACTTCGGTTCTGTGGACGGCGACCCCCCTGCCGCTTACCGTTACACCGAGGCGAGAATGTCGAAGCTCTCTAACGAAATGCTCCGGGATATCGACAAGGACACCGTCAACTGGGACCCCAACTTCGACGAATCCCGTCAAGAGCCCCGGGTGCTTCCCAGCCGCTTCCCCAACCTGCTGGTGAACGGATCAAGTGGTATCGCCGTAGGTATGGCAACCAACATTCCGCCCCACAACCTCACCGAGGTCATTAACGCCTGCGTGGCAGTGCTGGATGACCCGGAGGTCACCGCTGTTGATCTGATGGAGCACATCACCGGCCCCGACTTCCCCACCGGCGGTATCATTATGGGTAGATCCGGCATCCGCGCCGCCTATGCCACCGGCCGCGGCAAGGTGGTTGTCCGTGCACGTACAGATTTTGAGCAGTTTGCCGGCGACCGTACCCGTATCATCGTCACCGAGCTGCCCTATCAGGTGAACAAGCGCCAGCTGATTAAGGCCATTGCCGACCAAGTGAAGGATAAGCGCTTGGAGGGCATTTCCGACCTGCGTGACGAAACCGACCGCAACGGTATGCGGATTGTAATTGAACTAAAGCGGGACGCTAACCCGCAGGTGGTGCTAAATACCCTCTTTAAGCAGACCGCTTTGCAGTCTAGCTTCGGCATCATTATGCTGGCGCTGGTGGATGACCAAAAGCAGCCCAGAATTCTGTCTCTGCGGCAGATTATTGACGAATATCTCACCTTCCAAATGGAGGTGCTGACCCGCCGTACCCAGTACGATTTGCGGAAAGCAAAAGAAAGAGCCCACCTGTTAGAGGGCTTGCTGATTGCCCAGGATAACATCGACGAAGTGATTCGCATTATCCGCTCTGCCTATGACGATGCCAAGGAGCGTCTGATGGAGCGCTTTGGCCTGAGCGATGTGCAGGCGCAGGCCATTTTGGATATGCGTCTGAAAGCGCTGCAAGGCTTGGACAGAGAAAAGCTGCAGGCAGAATTTGACGAAATTCAACAGAAAATCGCCTACTACGAGGATTTGCTTGCCAACCGGGAGAAGCTGCAGGCTGTGCTCCGGGAGGAGCTGCTTGCCATCCGGGACAAGTTCGGCGATGAGCGTAAGACCGAGATTCAGGAAATCGAGGACGAAATCGACATCGAGGACTTGATTGAGGAAGAAACCTGCGCCTTCACCATCTCCAACGATGGCTATGTGAAGCGTATGCCCGTGGATATCTACCGTACCCAAAGCCGGGGCGGCAGAGGCGTCAACGCCCAAAACTTAAAGGACGAGGACTACGTCAAGAGCCTGTACGTGGCATCTACCCACGACCATTTGCTGTTCTTCACCGATAAGGGCCGCGTCCACCACCGGAAGGGCTATCAGATTCCCGAGGCTGGCCGTACTGCCCGTGGCACGGCGATGGTGAACATCCTGCCGCTGGAGCAGGGTGAAAAGGTCACTGCCACCGTGATTACACGGGAGTTCCACGAGGATGAATTCCTGATGATGGTCACCCAGCGCGGCACAGTGAAGCGGATTCCCTTCATTGCTCTGAACACCCGCCGCAAGACCGGTATTCGCGCCATCACCTTGGACGAGGGCGACCAGCTGATCAACGTGATTCGCACAAACGGCGATGACAACATTATTTTGGCTACCCGGGAGGGTATGGCAATCTGCTTCAACGAGAACGATGTCCGTCCTATGGGCCGTGACGCCTGCGGCGTCCGCGGAATTATGTTAACCGGCAGCGACTATGTCATCGGCGCTGAGAAGTGGGAAGAGGGTAAGACCTTGCTCACCGTCACCGAAAACGGCTTCGGCAAGCGGACAGAGCTGGTTGAATACCTGCGTACCGGCCCCGAGGGGGAGAAGCTTCCCCAATCCCGTGGTGGTAAGGGTCTTAAGAACTACAACATCACCGGGAAAACCGGCTGTGTTGCCGGCTGCTGCACCGTTGCAGAGACCGATGATGTCATGCTCATTGAAAACGGCGGTGTCATCATCCGTGTTCCCGCCGCATCCATTAACCTGTATAAGCGTGATGTGCAGGGCGTTATTGTGATGCGGATTGAAGAGGGCAACAAGCTGGTGGCAATCCAGCGGGTGGAAGCAGAGGAAGCGGCAGAATGAAAACTGTCACACTCTACACCGATGGCGCCTGCTCCGGCAACCCCGGGCCCGGGGGCTGGGGCGCTATACTGGAGTTTCAAGGCACAGAAAAAGAGCTCTCCGGCGGGGAGAGCTCTACCACCAACAACCGTATGGAATTGACAGCGGTGATTGCGGGCCTTTCTGCCTTGAAAGAGCCCTGTATCGTGGAGCTGTACTCCGATTCCAAGTACGTCATTGACGGTCTTTCCTTAGGCTGGGCGGCAGGCTGGCGGAAAAACGGCTGGCGAAAAGCCGACAAAAAGCCGGCGCTGAACCCGGATTTGTGGGAAAAGCTGCTGGATTTGACGGAAAAGCACCAGCTGCGTTACCACTGGGTCAAGGGCCACGCGGAAAACCCAAAGAATAACCGCTGCGACCAGCTGGCAGTGGCCGCCGCTAAAATGCAAAATTAAAAATGCAAAATGCAAAATGGAGGTGTCGGCGAAGCCGACGAATGTAATAAATCGCCGGAGGCGATACCTTAACTTTGCACTTTACACTTTGCATTTTACACTCATAAAACCGGAGGTTCGTTATGTACTTAAACATCGGCAACGATATGGCGGTGCGGGATACGGCCATTATCGGTATTTTCGATATGGATAATACCACCACCTCCAAGCGTACCCGGGAATTTCTTGCGTCGGCTGAAAAGGATGGGGGCGTGATTCCCTGTGACGATTTGCCGAAGTCCTTCGTTGTGGCCGCGGAATACGGCTTTCAACGGGTGTATTTAACCTCCCTGAACACAGCAACGCTGGAAAAGCGTTTGAAATAGGGATTCAAAAGAGGAACATATGAAGAAAATGGTTTTTTTGCTGCTGGCGGCGATTTGCCTGAGCGCCTGCGGCAAAACGGGGCAGGAAGATACGCCACAGAATACAACCACAGCGCCTGCTGTGGTGGATGTTGCCTTGGAGGGGCAGTATCTCACAGCCATATCCCACCTGAAGCAGTATTTGGCAGAGGAACAGGTGCTGCTGCTGGATGAGCAGACCCTGCAGGGGACGCTGTACAAGGGCAATGACGCCCTGCTGTATCTGCGGGCGACCTTTGCTGAGCTTGGGGACTATAAGCAGGCAAAGGAGATTGCCGGCCGTTTTTCGCAGGACGACAGCTTTGTGGGAACCTGCGAGGGAAAGGCTGTAGACGCAGACGGACAGGAAACGCCGGTGCAGGGCTACACCGTATGGACAGATGCCCAGGGAAGGCGCTTAGCTGCGCACAATATCCGGTATACCTACGATGAAAACGGGCATCTTACCGAGGAACAAACCTTGGAAGACGGGCAGGTCTGCAGCCGGGTGCAATATACCTATAACCAAAGCGGGCAGCTGCTTTCCGAGAAGAGCAGTTTACAAGATGGCAGCAGCTATGAAATTACCTATACCTATAACGAGTTCGGCAAGGTGCTGACCAAAACCGGAAACGGGGAGGACACCACCTACAGCTATACCTACGATGACCAAGGCCACCTGCTGTCGGCAAGCAGTGTAAGCGCCAGCAGCGGGGAATATGCATACACCTATGATGCATCCGGCAATCTGGCGACCCAAAAGCGCCTTGGTGACAAGGTGGAGGAGCTGCACAGGACCTACGATGAAAGCGGCCGGGTGGTGGAAGAAAATATCCTCACCGGCGAGGAAACCCTCCAAAAAACCTATGTCTATGAGGGGGCGCTGCTGATAAAGCAGACGGAAACCTTTCTTAAAAAGGACAAGCTTATCAAGCAGGTGACGTGGAATTTTACCTACAAGCCCAAGGTGGATTTTAACCGGGAGGGCTTGGCATTAGCAGAATAAAATAAGCGCCTTGGGAATTCCCAAGGCGCTTTCTTTATTGTCATTAGCACAGCTTTGCGCCGGCGGGGATGGCATCGTCCACCATCAGCAGGTGCAGCTTTTCTTCGCCCTTTTCCGTGTGGACAGCGGAAATCAGCATACCGCAGGATTCCTTACCCATCATCTTCCGGGGCGGCAGGTTGGTGATGGCAACCAAGGTCTTGCCGATCAGCTCCTCGGGCTTGTAGTACTTGGCAATGCCGGAGAGAATCTGCCGGTCGGTGCCGGTGCCGTCATCCAAGGTAAACTGCAGCAGCTTGTCGCTCTTTTTTACCGGTTGGCAGTCCTTGACCTTCACAGCCCGGAAATCACTCTTGCAGAAGGTGTCGAAATCCACCTTTTCCTCGGTGTAGGGCTCAATTTCAATGTCGCTCTTGGGCTTACTTAGCTCCTCCAAGGCAGCAAGCTCCTTTTCCATATCAATGCGGGGGAACAAAGCATCGCCGGCAACGGTTGCCGCCTGTACTGGCAGCACGCCGTAGTCCTCCAAGGAATCCCAATCCATTGCCGCGCCGCCCAGCCGCTTGGCAATCTCTGCGGCGGTGTCGGGCATAAAGGGAGCAAGCAGGCCTGCGCAGATTCGCACAGTTTCCAGCAGGTTATACAGCACCTTTGCCAGTCTCGGGTGCGTCGCCGCATCCTTTGCCAGTACCCAAGGGGTGTTCTCGTCAATATACTTGTTGGCACGGGAAATGACCTTGAAAATTTCGTTAAGGGCATTTTGGAAGGCGTAGGCCTCCATCTGCTGCTCGTACTTATCCCGCAGGGAGCAGACCATCTCCACCAGTTCCTTGTCCTTTTCAATGTCCACTTGCTGCTGGGCGGGCAGCTTTTCGCCGAAATACTTCTGGGCCATTGCCACGGTACGGGAAACCAGGTTGCCCAAATCGTTGGCAAGGTCGGTGTTGATGGTGGAAATCAGCAGCTCGTTGGAGAAATTGCCGTCTGAGCCAAAGGGGAAGGACCGCAGCAGGAAGAATCGCAGGGCATCCACGCCAAAGCGCTGGGCAAGAATATAGGGGTCCACCACGTTGCCCTTACTCTTACTCATCTTGCCGCCATCCAAAAGAAGCCAGCCGTGGCCGAAGACCTTCTTGGGCAGGGGCAAATCCAAGCTCATCAGCATTGCGGGCCAAATGATAGAGTGGAAGCGGACGATTTCCTTGCCCACAAAGTGGACATCTGCCGGCCAGAACTGATCCAAACCGTCCTTGGCGTCGTTGCAGAAGCCCAGCGCGGTCATATAGTTGAACAATGCGTCAATCCACACGTAAACCACGTGACCCTCGTCGAAATCCACAGGCACACCCCAAGAGAAACTGGTACGGGAAACGCACAAATCCTCAAGGCCGGGCTTAATGAAGTTGTTCACCATCTCGTGGACGCGGCTGCGAGGCTCCAAAAAGTCGGTGTTTTCCAGCAAATCCTGCACCCGGTCGGCGTATTTCGACAGGCGGAAGAAGTAGGCCTCTTCCTCAGCGTCCTGCACCTCTCTTCCGCAGTCAGGGCACTTGCCGTCCACCAGCTGGCTCTCGGTCCAAAAGCTTTCGCAGGGCTTGCAGTACTTTCCGGTGTATTTACCCTTGTAAATATCCCCGTTTTCGTACATTTTCTTGAAGATTT
>SVKL01000014.1 GCA_015068495.1 Oscillospiraceae bacterium
TCAAGCGGTTAAGACACCGGCCTCTCACGCCGGTAACGGGAGTTCGATTCTCCCACGGGTCACCAATCCTTATGGAAAATGATTGACATAGCGCTAAGAATGTGCTAGAATCAATAAGCTATTAAAAGCCATCAGGCTTTTGATATAACGATGGTTAACAGCCATCCAATAGAGTTGGTATTGATTGCGATGAGGGTCCACCTGTTCCCATACCGAACACAGAAGTTAAGCTCATTTGCGCCGACAATACTTGGCGGGCGACTGCCCGGGAAGATAGGTAATGCCAACATAAACTGCCAAACCCATTTGGGTTTGGCACATATGCCCCCTTAGCTCAGTCGGTAGAGCGACGGACTGTTAATCCGCAGGTCGTTGGTTCGAGTCCAACAGGGGGCGCCAAAAAAGACACAGTAGCATTTGCTACTGTGTCTTTTTTGGCCTCTTTGGCGCACTTGCGCCAAAGATCAGCAGATTATCAATCTATCGTTTTACCGACTGCGCGTAGCGAAGGAGGTAGGGAGCAAGGGGAGCGCTGTCGGTGGCAGATGAAGCGACCTGAGCGAGTGGCAGCGGTCGGCGTGCAACGCAGACGCACCGTCGGCAAGGCGCACGCCGGGCACCGCAACAGTAAGACGGCTCCAGCGCACGAAGCGCCACCTTATTAGATTTAATCATATCAAAGCAAATGTTATGAAGTATATCAGATATCCAGTATGCTTTCAAAACTAGTATTTAAGATCTTTCTTATTAAAATGATCTCGTCTGGATAAAGGTGACGCTGTCCAACCTCAATTTTCGCAACAGCGCTTCTTGTGATGTCACATCCGCCTAATTGTAGCTTGGCTGCCAACTGTTCTTGCGTAAGGCCTGCTTTTTCACGTAGGCTACGAATGTTCTTACCTACTTGCTTTTCGATCTCAACATTCAACCGTCAATCACCTCTTGCACTTATTTAAGAACAAAAATCTTGACATTATTATATGATGGTGATATTATTTCTTTGCACCTATATAGGTGCAAAGAAATAAAGAAAGAGGCAACGTTATGAAATTCTGTAGTAAATGTGGAAAAGAAATTATGGATGAGGCAGTCATTTGTCCGGGCTGCGGCTGTGCAGTTGCCGAAGATAGTATACAGAAAGAGGTTATAGAACCTGTAAAAAATGATGAGGCGACTGTTGTTGCGCAACTAAATGATGGGGATTTGACGTCAACGATTTATCAGCCACTTTCGCATGGGATGCCCACCACACACAAGAAGTCAAATAATAAAAAGGTGGCTGTATTTATTGGCGTTGCGGTTTTTGTTGTGGTGGCATTGGTTGCTTTGTGGTTGCTAACGGCTATTCCCTCCAGTCAAGAAAGAGCGAAAAGTATCCGAGTGGAATTTGAATCCTGCCAGCGGCTTTTTTTATATTCCGATATGGACGTGTTTTCCACTTCAACAATTGATTCAGTAAGTTTCATGGAACCGATGTTCGGGGAGGTGAGTAAGATTGCTACTCGTTCTCTATTGGTTGTAGTTACGGATGGTGGCGAAATTTTGGAGTCAGCTGGAGGAAGATATCCTTATAGAGTGGATGTGACATTGTTTGGAAAGGTTTTGCTGACACTGGAAACTGAGCAGGGTGATATAACATTTACTGTAGAGGTGGATAAAAACGACAAACCTGTTTCACTTATCCGGGATGGAAATATATACGAACTGCAAGAGAAGTAAGGCGAACAGCTTGCTAAACCACGCATCTAGTGCGCAGGACGGTAAGAATTTATTGGCATTGTTTATACAAATATAATAATTACATTTTTAAAAGAAACCCCTCGGTTTTTTTCAGTTCTTTTTCGGACACGAATGACAAAAATCCCGAATGCGAAAGCGTTCGGGATTTTACTTTTTCACTATTCACTATTCACTTTTCACTAAACCTCGCATTCGGGATTTTTGGGAAGTAATAAGTAATAGTGAATAGTGAAGAGGTATTGCGGCTTCATTGCTTTTGTGCTATAATCTCCCCAAGGCGGTGATGAGATGGAGCATAAGGAATATGTGAGAATATGCGATGGTGCTGCCACTGCAATTTTGTTCATTCACGGAATTGTTGGCACGCCAAACCATTTTAATGAATTTGTTTCCTTAGTTCCTGCGTCATTTTCTGTTTATAATTTGCTTTTGGACGGCCACGGAAGAAGCGTTAAAGATTTTTCAAAAACTTCAATGAAGAAGTGGGAAACTCAGGTTACTTCTGTCGTCGAAGAATTATCTTTCACACACGAAAGAATATATATTGTTGCTCACTCATTAGGAACTCTCTTGGCAATCGACCAGGCAATTAAAAACAACAAAGTTTGCAAGTTGTTTCTTCTTGCAATTCCGTTGCGGTTATCAATAAAACCTAAAATGCCAATCAATTCGTTAAAGGTGTTTTTCGATAAAATTCGCTGGGATGATTATGAAGCATTAGCGGCAAGAAACTGTTACGGTATAGAAAAAGATAAAAATCCTTTCCATTATATTGGCTGGATACCAAGGTTTTTGGAATTGTTCAAAAAAATCCGTCAGACTCGCCAAACTGTAAAATTGCTTAACACAACATGTTTGGTATATCAATCGGGAAAAGATGAAATGGTTTCAAGCCGAAGTGTAAAATGTTTTGAAAACAAGCCAAATGTTTTGGTGAACGTACTTCATAACTCAGGACATTACTTTTACAGCAAGCAAGATTTTGAATTTTTATTAACTGAGTTCAATAATATGCTCGAAACCAATGTTTGATAAGAAAAATCGGATTTTTCGACCGGTTTCGTTTTACGATTTGGCGCAAAAAAGCACATCTGCAAAGCAGATGTGCTTTTTTCAAAGGAATATATCTTACAGAATTTGCAAATGTCCGGGTCACAGTTTTGTTAATTTGGAGAATTATAATAGTCTGTTGTAAGGATTGCTCCCACAGGGAAATTTGCGTTAGTGGAATATGTGACCTTCAAAGTACCGTCACCTTGCAAGATCAGCTTGATTGTGACAGCTTCAGTGTCATCAGAACCCCAATAACCGCCCTTTATCACAACCTCAGTATCGGTCAGCTCATAATAATGCGGAGTTTGACCGGCGCCCACAGAGTAATATGTTTTTCCTTTGTAGATAAGCTGAGCTCCGCCCTTGTGGTCTTCATCCGGTTCCGAGGTGAAAATCCGGTCTAGCACAAGCAAAACATCTCCGTCTTTTTGAATGCCTGCACCAATCAGATCTGTGCCAGACACCTTGAAATTACCAACATATTCTTTGGTAGACAAGTTTGTTTTGGGGTTGAGAACATTCGTTGCTCCACAGGCGGAGCAGACGCCGTTTGTATATGTATGCTCTCCTTTGGTGCCTTCGGTGATATTGCAGGTTTTACAAGTCTTGGGAGCAACACAGGTAGCAGCGCTCCAACTATGTCCGGCTGCGTTGCCTTCGGTAGCTCCGCACTTGGTGCAAGTCTTGGGGGTGGTGCAGGTAGCGTTATTCCAGCTATGACTGCAAGAGGTTGGCTGTGTTGCAGGCGGTGTTGTAGGGGAAGTTGCAGGCGGTGTTGTGGGTTTGTTGTTAGGCGCGGTTGTGGGTGCATCTGTAGGAGCAGTGGTCGGCCCGTCCGTGGGAGTTGCTTGTGTCGCTCCGGTTGTACCCTCTGTGCCGTCTGTGGATGTTTCTGTACCTGCGGTGGTGGAAGGGGTAGAGTCACTGGGGTCTGCGGTTTTGTTGTTCTTGCAAGCGCACAGGCTGAGCAGTGCTACAAGCACCAACAGTATGGATATTGCTTTTTTCATTGTAGATCCCTCTCTTTCTATAAAAGGTGCATAGTTCCAAATGGAACTACACATCGAAAAATGCAGATCCATTTGTGCCGCAAGGCTATGGTATCACAACGAAATGTCAATTGCAAGCGCTGCGCGAAGTAAATGAAAGGGACTTAACGGTATAAAAAACACAAAAACAGACATTTCTTGTCAAAAGAATATCGGTTTTATGATATGTATTGCGGCAGCGCTGCTTTTATGCTACAATACATCCAAGGTGGTGGTTGTATGCAAAAAGAAATTTTAACAAGAGAAAACATTATAAGCGATTTGAAACGAATACTAATTAAAGAAATAAAAACGTTGTTTACACAATTACCGCTTTTGATATTTGTATATCTACTATTTTTATTTGGTCCCCATTCGCCTACAAAAGCAAAAGGTTTTATGTTTATTTTCTGTATAATGTTTTGTGCTTTTTTTACTCTAATTTATGTTTATGCTCTTGTTCGAACTGTTGTACCATTATACAAAATTAAAAATTTTACTATTTCGTCCGATTTCGTGACAAATAGAATAAATAAACGCGTACCTTTGGCACGTTCTTTGACCATACCTCGCCCGTATACATTAGTGTTTTCGCGAAGAAGTAAGTACCGTATTCCTGACATAAATAATTATGACTGGTCAAATATCTATGAAATGACGGATGAAAACGTTTTTTTCTATACGGATTTAAACGATGATTACTATTTAATAAATGTAGGCAAACGCGAAAATGTTGTAGCATATAACAAAAAAATGTTTGAATATCAAGAAACTTGAAAACGGCCGCTGTCTCGCAGAGACAGCACAGAATAGTACGAATATCTTGTCCCTTTGCCACTTTTGTGCTATAATACACCCAAGGCGGTGATGATATGAAAAGATGTAAAGAGTTTTTGTTGATGTTTTTTCCTTTTTTAGGTTTGAGCATTTTGTCTGTTTTATGGTTTGTTTTAAATACCGCATCAGGTGGATTCTTTAGCGGGGCCTATCTGCTTGAGCTTATGATTTCACCACATTTATTAATTGTATTATTTGACTCTTTTGTTATTTCCGGTGTTCCAGCTCTTTTTTTAACGGGTATTTTTGCTTTTGTATTTAGAAATAAAAAAATCATTGTGGGTAGAAAAAAGTACTATACATATTTATTTTTAATCTCCCTTATTGCGCCTGCTGTTATCATCTCGATTTTGACACGGACATTTGATTATATTAATAATACAATATATTCGTTACAAATAGGAATCCTCGTGGTGTTTATACATTGGATTATTGAATGGATAATTGAGAAATGCAAGAACAGGAAGAATAAAGAAAATCAGACTTTTTGACCGGTTCCCAAAAGAGAGTAGCGTTTGCTGCTCTCTTTTACATTTTTTGCAAGGAAAATCCGTAAGGTTTATTTTATATTATATAGCAAAAATTTTTGAAATGCGTTATAATATACAAAACAATACGCAATACAGAGGTTATGCCTATGAAACAATTTGACATTACCGGAATGAGCTGCGCGGCTTGTTCTGCCCGTGTTGAAAAGGCGGTTTCCAAGCTGGAAGGGATTGAATCCTGTTCTGTAAACCTGCTAACCAATTCTATGGCGGTGAGCGGTACGGCAACGGACCAGGAAATTGTAGCCGCCGTTCAGGATGCAGGCTACGGCGCAAGGTTGAAAGGCGATTCCGCTGCAAAGCCGAAGGATGCGCCAGATACTGTGCAAATGGAAATTTCCCAAATGAAGAAAAGACTGTTCTTTTCCTTGGGCTTTTTAATCGTCCTTATGTACCTTTCTATGGGGCACACCATGCTTTCCCTGCCGCTGCCCTCTTTTTTGGAGGGCAACCACATAGCAATTGCCTTGTGGCAGATGCTGCTAGCCGCTGTGGTTATGGTGATAAACCAAAAGTTCTTTATAAACGGCTTTAAGGGAGCGATTCACCGGGCGCCGAATATGGACACCTTGGTAGCCCTTGGCTCTGCAGCGTCTTTTGTTTATAGCGTTTACGGTGTGTTTATGATGACCGTGAACACCCAAAACGCGATGCACCATTTGCACGATTTGTATTTTGAATCGGCGGCTATGATACTGGTGCTGATTACCTTCGGAAAGCTGCTGGAAGCTTTTGCGAAAGGCAAGACCACCAATGCGTTGAAAGCGTTGGCGAAATTGGCGCCAAAAACCGTCACAATTCTACGAAGTGACGAGGAAGTCCTTATCCCCATTGAGGAGCTGAAGGTGGGCGATGTGTTTGTTGTACGCCCCGGCGAAAGCTTAGCTGCAGACGGTGTGGTGATTGCGGGCGACAGCGCGGTGACGGAAGCGGCGCTTACCGGTGAGAGCCTGCCTGTGGACAAAACTGTGGGCGATACCGTTTCCGCTGCCACAATCAACACCTCCGGCGTGCTGAAGTGCCGAGCAGAAAAGGTTGGCGCAGATACCACCCTTTCAAAAATCATACAGATGGTCAGCGACGCGTCGGCGACCAAAGCGCCTATCGCAAAAATTGCAGACAAGGTCTCCGGCGTGTTTGTGCCGGTGGTAATCGCAATTGCGTTGGTTACGCTGCTGGTGTGGCTGGTGCTGGGCAGGGAATTTGGCTTTGCGCTGGCAAGGGGCATCTCGGTGCTGGTGATTTCTTGCCCTTGCGCCTTAGGCTTGGCTACGCCGGTGGCGATTATGGTGGGCAACGGAATCGGCGCGAAAAACGGCATTTTGTTCAAAACCGCCGAATCCTTGGAAAAAATGGGCAGGATTGATGTTGTGGCGCTGGATAAAACCGGAACAATTACCTTAGGACAGCCCAAGGTAACGGATATCATACCCAATGGCGTCACCGAAGACGAGCTGCTGCAGCTTGCCTATTCCTTGGAATACCACAGCGAGCACCCGCTGGCAAAAGCAATTATTGCCTATGGCAATGAACACAGTATGAAGATGCAAAGCATCAGTAATTTTGCCGCCCTATCCGGCAGCGGCTTAAAAGGCACCCTAAACGGCGAAACGGTTTATGGCGGAAGCTTTGCATATATCAGCACCATTGCCCAGATACCCGAGGATAAAAAAGCAGAAATTGCTGCCTTGTCCGATAGCGGTAAAACTCCGCTTTTGTTTACAAGAGGCAAAGAATTTATCGGTATCATCGCCGTTGCCGACACCATAAAGGACGATAGCGTGAAGGCGATTGAAACCCTCAAAAATTTGGGCTGCTACGTGGTTATGCTGACAGGTGACAATCAGCGCACTGCAAAGGCAATCGGTGATTTGGTGGGGGTGCAGGAAGTGGTTTCCGGTGTCTTGCCGGAGGGCAAGGCAGACGTGATTGCCCGGCTGAAAGAAAAGGGCAAGGTGGCTATGGTGGGTGACGGCATCAATGATGCTCTGGCCCTTACAACCGCAGATGTTGGCGTGGCCATTGGCGCAGGCACCGATGTGGCAATTGACGCCTCGGAGGTAGTCCTTGTAAACAACAAGCTGGAGGATGTTGTGGGAGCAATCCGGCTGAGCCGCGGTACAATCAAAACCATCCACCAGAACCTGTTTTGGGCATTTTTCTACAATGCAATTTGCATACCCATTGCTGCCGGTGTATTTACTTGGGCAGGCTTGGTGCTGAACCCGATGTTTGGCGCGGCGGCAATGAGTGTGTCAAGCGTTTTTGTGGTAACCAATGCCCTAAGACTGAATTTGATAGATATTCGCAGCAACAAAAAGGACAAAAAAATCAAACCCCATAAAGCGAAGGAGGAAAAACCGATGCAAAAGACAATGAAAATTGAAGGTATGATGTGCAGCCACTGTGAGGCGCGTGTGAAGAAAACACTGGAGGCGTTGCCGCAGGTGGATGAAGCCATTGTCAGCCATAGAGAGGACACAGCCGTTGTGATTCTGAATAAGGATATAGAGGACAGCGAACTGAAAAGCGTCATTGAGGCACAGGACTATCAAGTAATTTCCATTCAATAAAGCATCTAAAACAGAAAGAGTCAAGGGAATCGTTTCCCTTGACTCTTTTTTATAGATTAAAAACTGCGGTTATTTCAAAGCGGTACGCATCTTTTGCCGAAGCGAAGATTTTTCCACCGTGGGCTGTGACGATGGCTTTTGCCATTGACAGACCGATGCCGTGCCCTCCCGTTTCGGAGTTCCTCGACTGATCTGCGCGATAAAACCTGTCAAACACCAACGGCAAAGTATCCTTTTGGATTTCCGTGACGGTTTGGTTTTCGACGGTGAAAACCAACTCCTTGCCCCGTCCGCCAAAGCTTACGAGAATTTGGCTGCCGGTTGGGGAATATTTCAGCGCATTATTCAGCAGGATGGAAACGAGCTTTTCTATGGCCTTTGCATCCCCACACATAGAGCGCATAGGCTCAATATGCATAAGGATTTCCTTGCCTGCTGCAGTTGCCACCGGAATGAAAGAATGGGTTGTTTCAAAAACAAGGTCGGATATGGGAAAATCAATTTTGTTGTTTGCTGCATCAACCTCTTCCATCCGGGAGAGATAAACCAAATCGTTGGTAAGACCGGAGAGCCGCTCAGTTTGCAGTTTAATGTCCTTTAGACTTTCGTTTTCCCCAATATCCATCTCAAGCACATCTACATTCGCACCGATGATGGTCAGGGGGGTCTTTATTTCGTGTCCGGCATCGGTAATAAACCGCTTTTGCTTTTCGTAGGCCTCAGCTACCGGCTTAAGGATTCGTCCCGACATAAGGACAATAAAAACGGTGATAACGATGTACCCGAATAAGGAGACGAAAAGACTGGTGAAAAGAAAGCTGCGGAAGGCGTCCAGTTTTCTGCCGCAGTCAAGGAAGGTGATACGGACTCCGTTTTCATCAAGGCTTTTCATAAATCTGAAATTGCCGGCAAAGCCGACGGAGCTGTGGGTTTCCAATACCTTGACTGCCAACGTCTGTGCTTCGCCTTTGTCGATTGCCGCAATTTGCCCCACATCTACAAAGATAACATTTTTGTTCTGGTCAAACTGAACAGTGAAAAATCTGGATTCAAAGGGTGTTTCGGGAGACATAGGTCTGCTCATAAAATCTTGCTTTTTGCCCCCCATAGGGTCAGGAAACCGTCCGTGATTGGAAGATAACATTGTAAGGATGTCGTCGGCCTCACTGATAACCGTGTTGTAATTGATGATGTTCATACCGGCTACAATGACGACCAAAAGCGTAAAAAGAGCCGCCATAGAAAGCAGGATGAATTTTGTTCTTAGTTTTTTTATCACGTTATTTCCTCCAACGAATATCCGGCATTCCGAGAGGTCTTGATTTCAACATTGGCACCCAGAGCCGAGAGCTTCTTTTTTAAGTAGGAAATGTACACCCAAACCACATTGATTTCCGCGTCACTTTCAAAGCCCCATATCTTTTCCATAAACTTTTCAGCCGAGATAATACTGTGGGGATTTGCCATAAAAAGCTCACACATTTGAAACTCCTTGTTGGCAAGCTTAAAGCTGCCGTTTGGAGAGCTTAATTCGAAGGTGGCAGTGTCAAGGGTGAGATTGCCAAAGCTTAATTTGCAGTCGGCGGCAGTGGTGCTTCGGGTAATGGCGCGAATGGTTGCCAGCAGCTCCTTGGCATCAAAGGGCTTGGTTAAGTAATAGTTTGCGCCGCTGTCCAGCCCCAAAACCTTGTCATCAATTTCCGCCTTAGCAGTGAGTATCAGCACCGGGATGGAATTGTCTGCTTCCCGCAGCTTTTTCAGCGCGGTGATGCCGTCCATAACCGGCATCATAACATCCAAAATCAGCACATCGTAAACGCCGCATTCCAAGAAGTCCAAGGCTTCCTTGCCGTTATAGACCGCGTCGGCAGAATAGCCGTTTCTTTCGAATATTTTCATCAATGCTCTGGAAAGGGAGGGCTCGTCCTCCGCAAGCAAAATTCTCATAAAGCCTACACCTCACATCTAGTATAGCATATTTTAGAACATTTCGCTTAAATGAAGTTAAAAAGTTTTGAAATTTTTAGTCCATTTAAGTTTTGCCCGCTATAATGTTGGCATAAAAGGAGGCAATCTATGGGCTTTCAAACTGTTTTTAAGCGATACGAACTAAAATACCTGCTCACGGAAGCGCAAAAAGAGCGTGTGCTGGAAGCGATATTACCCCACATAAAAATAGACCAATACGGCAAGACCACCATCAGAAACCTGTATTTCGACACAGACGATTATCGGCTTGTCCGCCGTTCTATTGAAAAACCAAGCTACAAGGAGAAAATGCGGGTGCGCAGCTACACCAAAGCCACAGCCGACAGCACGGTGTTTGTGGAGCTGAAAAAGAAATGTGACGGCGTCGTTTACAAAAGGCGTGTTCCTATGGGTGAGCGCCAAGCAACCGACTGGCTTTCGGGCGCCGACCGTTTTTTTGCGCCTACGCAAATCACGGAAGAAATTGACTACTTCCGAAACTACTATGGCAATTTACACCCCACCGTGTTTCTGTCCTATGACAGAGTCGCGTATTTTGCAAGGGAAGACGGCGATTTTCGCATTACCTTTGACAGTAATATTTTGTGCCGTGAAGATGATTTATCTTTGACCAGCGAAGCTTACGGCGCAAGAATTCTGCCGGAGGGCAGGGTGCTTATGGAGCTGAAATGCGCAGGGGGGATTCCCCTTTGGATGACAGAGGTTCTGAGCAGGGAAAAACTGTACAAAACCTCATTTTCAAAATACGGAAGCGTCTACCAAACCATTATTTTTCCAAAACGAAAGGAGACACCCTTTTATGTTAGATAATTTTTTCAAAGGACTTTTTGATACAGATTTGACGAAAGTAATCAGCATCGGCGATTTTTTGCTTTGCATTGGTTTTTCCCTGTTTCTGGGGATTCTTATGGCCTTTGCCTATATGTATAAAACAAGGTATACCAAAAGCTTTGTGATAACCCTTGCGGTTTTGCCGGCGGTTGTGTGCGTGGTGATTATGATGGTAAATGGCAACGTGGGCACCGGTGTGGCGGTGGCAGGCGCATTCAGCCTGGTCCGTTTCCGTTCAATTCCCGGCACAGCAAAGGAAATCGGCGCTCTGTTTTTGGCAATGGGTGCCGGGCTTATCGCAGGTATGGGGTATATTGGCTTTTCGTTTTTGTTCACAGTGGTGCTGTCGGTCATCTTTATGCTGTATAATACGCTTGACTTGGGGACCAAAAAGAATTCCCAACGCTATAAATCCATTCGTATTGTGATTCCGGAGGATTTGGACTATACCGGCGTGTTTGAAGAGGTATTGGCAGATTACACGGCCTCTTCTGAGCTGGTAAAGGTGCAGACAATCAATATGGGCAGTATGTTCCGCCTTACATACGAGGTGGTGCTGAAGTCGCCGGACAGGGAAAAAGAGCTGATCGATCAATTAAGACAGAGAAACGGCAACCTTGAAATTACAGTTTCAAAACAAGCTACGGGAAATACCGAGCTGTAAGGAGTGTGAAAAAATGCGCCTTAACAGGATAATTGCTCTAATACTGGCGGTTGTTTTCTGCCTTTCCGGTTGCAGAAAAAACCAAAATCAAGTCAACACAGATGCTGCCAACACCGGCGATACTGCCACCGGAAACAGCAATACTTCCATAAGCACAGACACGGATTTTGCAGAAGATGAAAGCGAAATGTTTACCGACCGGGATGAAAAAGCCACTTACGATGAAGCTGCGGCGGTGAAAATTACCCTCAGCGGCACATCGGCAACAGCCACTTCCGATTCTGTCAGCATATCCGGTACCACCGTAAAAATTACGGAGGAAGCCACCTATGTGGTCAGCGGAACGCTGACAGACGGGATGATTGTTGTGGAAACCGATGAAAAGGCGAAGCCGCATATTGTTTTCAGCGGCGCTTCCGTTACCAGCGCAACCTCTGCGCCGCTTTATATTAAGCAGGCGGATAAGGTTGTGGTAACCCTCGAGGAAAACACGGAAAACGCCTTGGCAAACGGGGGAAGCTTCGTGGCGATTGATGATAACAATGTCGACGCAGCCGTTTTCTCAAAGCAGGATTTGACATTTAACGGAAGCGGTACGCTGACGGTCACTTCACCGGTGGGACACGGCATTTCTTGTAAGGACGATTTGGTGTTTACGGGAGGTGTCTATCAGATTAGCGCGGCGTCCCACGCAATCGATGCAAACGACAGTGTGCGTGCCAGCGGCGCAAATATTGCAGCCGATGCCGGCAAAGACGGCATACACGCCGAGAACAATGACGATGCATCCCTTGGATTTGTGTATATCGGCAGCGGCAACTACACAATAGAAGCCGAGGGGGACGGAATCAGCGCCGGAAGCTATCTTCAAATCGATGGCGGCGAATTTGACATCACAGCCGGTGGCGGAAGTGAAAACGGAACAAAACAAAACTCCGGCAACTATGGAAACTTCATAGGCGGCGGCGGTATGGGCGGCGGCTTCCCCGGGGCAATGGGCGGCGGCAGGCCCAGAGACGCAGGCAATTTCGATCAAATGCAAGGCAGCCAGCAAAGTGACCAAACAGACACCGAAAGCACCAGTATGAAGGGGCTGAAATCCGGTGGCGATATGCAGATTGCAGGCGGTAGTTTCCGTATTAACTCCGCAGATGACGCTGTTCATACAAATGCCTCTATGTATATAAAAGACGGAAACTTCGAGATGGCTACCGGTGATGACGGTTTCCACGGGGAAGAAAATTTAGAAATAAGCGGCGGCACGATAAATATCAGTGAGAGCTACGAAGGAATCGAGGCGCTGCATATCAAAATTTCGGGTGGCGATACAACCCTGAAAGCCGACGATGACGGACTAAACGCTGCAGGTGGCACTGACCAAAGCGGCTTTGGCGGCCGTGATAACGGCAGTTTTGGCGGAAAAGGCCCAATGGGTGGCGGAATGTCACAGGGCAACGGCAGCATTGCCATATCCGGAGGAACGCTGCATATTACTGCCTCCGGTGACGGCGTGGATGCCAACGGAACACTTGAGATTATAGGGGGATACACCGTGGTCTGCGGCCCTACACAGGGTGACACGGCGACCCTTGACTACGATAAAACCGCTACTATTTCCGGCGGCACATTTATCGGCACCGGAGCTTCAGGTGGAATGGCGCAAACCTTCAGCGAATCTGCACAGGGCGTAATTGCTGTGAGCGTTGGTAGTGTAAGCGCCGGCACGGAGATTGTACTGAAGGATTCTGATGGAAAAACGGTGCTCAGCCATACACCGGCCCTAAATTATGCCGTTGTAATTCTTTCAAGCCCGGAGATTGAAAAGGGCAAAACCTACACAATAACCATAGGCACGCAGAGCGCTGCCTTTGAGGCAAATTGATGCAAACATCTGTAACCGCTGTGGAAATTCCACGGCGGTTACATTTATATGAAAACGCAAAAAAGAGAATTTGCTGTTGACATCCATTCTGCCTTGTGGTAGGCTCAAAGCAACAAAAACGAGGAGGCGCTATTATGAAATTTATTGCCCACCGCGGTGCGTGTCTGGAAAAGACAGAGGATACGCTGCCGGCTCTTCTCCGCGCAGCCCAATACGGGGTCTATGCTGTGGAATGTGATTTGCAATATACCAAGGATAGCAAAATGGTGCTGTTCCACGATAAGAATCTGAAACGGCTTGCAGGAGATGAAAGTCTTGTTGCCGATTTGACTTACGCCCAAATGAAAGAAAAGCTGTCTGGCGCCGGTTTGGAGCTGACAACAGCAGAAGAGGTTTTCACCGGCTACAACGGCAGCTCCGCTGTGCTGTTTGACCTTACTTTTCGCGCCACCGATGATGAATTCTTTAAGCGCCTGCGGGACCTGCCATTTCGTGCAATTGCCGGTGTGCACGCGCCGGAGGAGGCGGAGGTTGCCCGTCGGTATCTTCCCTCAGAGGATATTCTGGGCTTTATGCCGAAGCCTGCTGCGGCAAAGGATTTTCACGATGCCGGCTGCGGTGTGCTCCGGCTTTGGGAGCAGTGGCTGAAGAACGTAACGCCTGCCGATATTCGCAAAGCTGTTGGCGAAACCGAGGTGTGGATTATGTCCTGCGACGATGCAATCAAGCACCCGCTGTTTTGTATGAATAGCTCGCCTGCCAGCATTGAGAATGCAATGGCGTTGGGCGCAGACGGGATGCTTCTCAACGATGTGCAGCTGGCAGCCAGATATATGAAGTAAGCCTGCCTGCACAAAAAATACTATGGGGTGTACATTATGAATTACTGCTTTATGAGATTTCCCGATTTTAAGCGGAAAGCCGTCACGCTGAGCTACGACGACGGGATGATTTTTGATAAAAAGCTCATTGAAATTATGGATAAAAACGGGCTGAAAGGCACGTTCAACATCGATTCAGGGCTGTTTTCCGAAGATGGCAAAAGAAGAATGACCCAAAGCCAAGCGGTGGAGTTATACACAAATTCAGGACACGAGGTGGCAGTCCACGGAAAAGAACATTTGCCGTTGGGACATATCCCAACAGCAATGGCCATCGCGGATATCTTGAACGACAGAATTGCGCTGGAAAACCTCTTCGGCACCATCATAAGCGGTATGGCGTATGCCTACGGCTCATACAGCAAAGAAGTGGTTGATATGCTGGAAAGCATCGGCATCGAATATGCAAGAACAACCAGCCATACGGAAAGGTTTGAGCTTCCTGCCAATTGGTTGGGGCTGTCTGCAACCTGTCACCACGGAAATCCGAAACTAATGGAGCTTGCGCGTGCCTTTGTTGAAGAGAAGCCCAGCCAATACTATTGGGGTCGTTCTCCCAAAATGTTCTACCTATGGGGCCACAGCTATGAATTTAACGACGGAAATTGCTGGCACATCATCGAGCAATTTGCTGAGTATATCGGAAACAGAGAAGACATTTGGTATGCCACCAACATAGAGATTTGCCGGTACGCCAAAGCCTATAAGGCGCTGAAATTCAGCGCTGACGGCAAATGGGCATATAATCCCACAGCAATCGACATATATTTGGAGTATTTTGAAGAAGAAATATTGGTAAAATCCGGCGAAACGAAGAAATTGAAATAACCGAAATCACGCTGGAAAGCCCACCCTTGAATTGCCACAAGGGTGGGCCGATTTTTTTGGAAAATGAGAAGTTTTTCCTGCAAAAGCGTTCCGGATTGATTGCTTTTTTTGCATACTGTGCTATAATGAAGCTAACATTTTGCGAAAAGAGGTAGCCTATGAAAGTGCATTTTTTGGGAACCTGCTCCGGCACAGAGCCTATGCCCAACAGACATCATTGCTCCTTAATTATCGAGTGTAACGATATGTATTACTGGTTTGACGCAGGGGAAAACTGCGCCTACGCGGCGCATTTGAATCCGGAACTGAACCCGAGAAAAACGAAGGCCATTTTCATTTCCCACCCCCATTTGGATCATATTGGGGGCTTGCCCAATCTGATGGCGGCTTTTGAGAAAATCGGCAGAGTCCACAGCCTGCCGATGACCAATAACGATACCAAGGTAGACCTATATTTTCCCGACGCTGAAATACGGAAAGCCATTTATACCATCTACCCCCTCACAGGATCTTCTCCTTATTCTCTGAAGCTGGTTGACCACGATATTACAGACGGCGTGATTTTCGAGGATGAAAACGTGACCGTTACCGCCGCTCACAATGCCCATATGGGTGTTCCTGCGGACAATGTGTGGAAGTCCTTCTCTTTCTCTATCGTAGGCAACGGCAAGAAGATTGTCTTCTCCGGCGATGTGCGAAGCCCCGAGGAGCTGGACGGCTTGATTGGCGAGGGCTGCGACCTGCTGATTATGGAAACAGGCCACCACAAGGTGGAAGCGGTCTGCGATTTTGCCAAGGAAAGAGCCATAAAGTGCCTTTGCTTCAATCACCACGGCAGACAGATTCTCTACAATACAGAGCAGTGCCAGCAGTATGTGCGGGAGTTTTCCGAGGCCAACGGATTCCCCATTTACATCTGCTACGATGGAATGGATTTGGAGGTGTAAATATGGGAAACGGAATGACCTACGAGGCGCAAAACAATATGGCAGTCCTTGAGACCTTTGAGTGGGACAGAACGTGGATCCATAAAACAGGCGACACACAGACACCGCGGGTGCTGTATGTGGGCGACTCTATTTCCGTGGGTATTTGCGGATTAATCAACGGAAAAGCCAACGGCGAAATCAATTTTGATTTTTTCTCCACATCGAAAAGCTTGGATAATCCGGTGTTTCAGCAGTCGCTGCAGCTATTTGCATCCCAAGAGCCGAAGCGGGATGTGATTGCTTTCAACAACGGACTTCACGGCTGGCATTTGACGGAGGAGGAATACAAAGCCCACTACGAAAAAATGCTCTGCTTTTTAATGGAGCAGTATCCGGAAAGCGTGATACTGCCGGTGCTGTCTACCACAGTAAAGAATCAGGAACGGAATAACCGGGTGGTCGCCAGAAACGAAAAGGTTATGGAATTGGCAGAGAAGTACAACCTGCAGACCCTTGACCTGTTTACTGTTTCCACAAGCAACGGAGATATTCAATCCGATGACGGCGTGCATTTTAAGGCAGATGGGTATTACCTGTTCTGCGATGTAATTATCGAAAAGTGCCGAGAGATGCTTGGCTGATTTGCAATGAAAACTTAAAAACCGGCAGCCTCGATTCGGGGCTGCCGGTTTTACTTTCAGTAGATTGTTGCGCAGGTGACGTAATGTATGGGCTGACGTCCTCGACGGTCCGTGATGGTGTTTTGGACAGGATATAAAAAAGCAGGCATCCGAAGATGCCTGCTTTCATTCTTGTTATTTGTTTACAGAGCAATTCTCTTCTTAGTGAAGACGAATGCTGCAGCAGCGGTCAGCATAACAACAACACACAGAACCAAAGCGGTGTTATCGCCGGTCTGGGGGTTCTTGTCGCCGGATTCTACGACACGGGTGTGCTCACAACCAGCGTTGTCACAAGTGGTGTCAGCGTTGTTGGTGTACTTGTGAGCCTTCTCAGCAGTAGCGGCAGTGCCACAGCTGGTGCACTTGTCAGCGGTGGTGCAGTCCTTGTCGAAGATGTGAGCGCCTGCTTCAGCCTTTACGTCACAGTTAGCGCACTTGTCAGCGGTGGTGCAGTCGGAGTCAAATGCGTGAGCAGCCTTTGCCTCAGCCTTTGCAGCACAGCCAGCGTTCTGACAGGTGTCAGCGGTGGTGCAGTTAGCATCGAATGCGTGAGCAGCCTTTGCTTCAGCCTTTGCAGCACAGCCAGCGTTCTGACAGGTGTCAGCGGTGGTGCAGTCGGTATCGAATACGTGAGCGTCCTTCTTGCCAGCCTTTGCGTTGCCACAGACAGTACAGGTGTCGTCGGTGGTGCAGTCAGCGTCGAAGGTGTGAGCGCCAGCAACAGCTGTAATGTCGCAGTTAGCGCACTTGTCAGCGGTCATGCAGTCGTTATCGAATGCGTGAGCAGCCTTCTTATCAGCCTTCACAGCACAACCGGCATTCTGGCAGGTGTCATCGGTGGTGCAGTCGTTGTCGAATGCGTGAGCGTCCTTCTTGCCAGCCTTTGCATTGCCACAGACAGTACAGGTGTCGTCGGTGGTGCAGTCAGCGTCGAAGGTGTGAGCACCGGCAGTAGCAACCTGATCACAGTTAGCGCACTTGTCAGCGGTGGTGCAGTCGTTATCGAATACGTGAGCAGCCTTGGTTGCCTTAACGTCACAGTTAGCGCACTTGTCTTCGGTGGTGCAGTCGTTGTCGAATGCGTGAGCAGCAGCTGCGGTTGCAGTCTGAGTACAGCCAGCGTTAGCGCAGGTATCAGCAGTGGTGCAGTCCTTGTCGAATGCGTGAGCAGCAGCTGCGGTTGCGGTCTTTGTGCAGTATTTGCAGGTGTCAGCGGTGGTGCAGTCGTTGTCAAACTCGTGAGCTGCCCTTGCAGGAACGGTCTGGCCACAGCTACATGTATAAGCTACAGTACAGTCGTTAGTAGCATCGTGGGTGTGGTCGGTGAAAGCAATGTAATAGATGGGGGCGTTTTCCCAATCCAGAATGTTAGTTTGGGAAGTCAGTTCCTTCTGGTATGCGGAGTCAGTGTAGTTCCACTGGCTGTTGGAGTAAACAGCGTTTGCGTTTGTTACTTCAGCGGGAAGCTTGTTGAACAGCCACTTGGTTTCGCCGGGCTTACCCCAAGTATGCTTTGCAACTACATTTGCGTTGTCTACCTTAATGTCGCCGGTTACATTGGCTACATAGCCCCAGCCGCTGGAGATCAGCTCGACCTTAGCCTTGTCCTTAAAGATCAGGTCGCCGCCAACGTCAATTCCGTTGGATCCGCCGCTGGCATCAATTGTTACATTGCCGCCGCTGAAGATTACATCGTCAATTGCGCTGACAACAGCAAATTTCTCAGCATAGCTAGCAGATCTTCCGCTTGCGATCTCAATGTTGGCATTTTCAAAGGTCAAGGTACCTGCGGTTGCCTTGATGACGTTCGACATGCCGGTGTTTCCGCTAAAGGGAATTGTCAGCTTGCTTTGGCCTTCGGAAGTGAAGGTTGTGCCGCCGTTCATATTCAGAATAAACGCATTGCAAGCGCCGAGTGCTTTGATGGATACGTCGGTGAGGTTCTTAATCACCAAAGCGCCCTTACCGCTCATGGAGAAGGTATTTGCGGGGGCGGTTGCGGTAATGTTCTTCAGAGCAAGAACAGGAACGTTGCCGGTGTAGTCAATCTTGATGTTCCAAGCAGCATTCTCATCAACCAGTGTTACAGCACCGTTAGCATCCATAGTAGCGTACTTGGTCTCGCCATAAGCGGTATCCATAGTTACGCCACTGATGGTAGCGCGCAGGCCGGCAGCACGGGTAACGTTACAGCCGGAGAAGCTACAGGTGTCTGCCTCAAAGTCTGCAAAGACGTGGTTTGCCTGAGGTGCAATCACCGCGCCACATACTGTGCAGGTGCCGCCTACGGTGCAGTCACCGCCCATATCGTGCTGATGGGAAACGGACAGGTAAAGCAGATAGCTGTCAACAGCAGTCATATCAGTACCCGGTGCGATGTAATCAGCATCTGCGGTATCACCGGTCACGAAGCTCTTGGTAACACTTGCGTTGTTAGCGACCTTGTACTCTACCAAATGAACGCCTGTGGTCTGGGGGAACTTGGGCAGTTCTGCGTTGGTCCAACCGGTCTGACCACCGTTAGCGCTCATATCGACGATCAGTGTGCTGTTTTCTACAATCACACCGCCGAGAGCACCGATGGCGGGAGCGTTGCCCCTACCAACGATCTTCACATTGGCGCCGCCCTTGATGGTTACGTTCTTGGAGGTCAGGGTACTGGTATTGCCGGTGCCTTGCGCCCAAGCGTTTATCATGTAGGCAATACCACGGCCGTTAGCCAGGTTGGTCAATGTCACATTACCGCCGTCAATGACCAGCAAGCCGGGCAGGTTAGCCTCTGTATCACCGGAGCCTGCCAAGCCGATGCAGGGACGGTAAGAGCCGGCAACAGTGGAAGTCACGTTGGCATCCTTGAAGGTCAAATTGTACTTGGTGCCGATTGCGCAGGAGGAATTGCCTGTTGCAGGTACATTAGCCACAAGGTTACCGGAACCGGTTACGGTGGTACCGGCTGTTGCATTCAAGCTCAGCGGGTAGGAAGCATAGTTTGCGATATTACTGGTAAGGGTGTTGGTTGTGCCAGCAACGGAATTCAAAGTGAATGCGCCGGTTGTTGTGACACTCAGTGCAGGAACACTAGCTTCTGCGGTAGTCAGAGTAGCGTTCTTCAGGTACAGTACGGGTGTAGCACCGGAGTAATCCAAATGGACGTTCCAGTTGTCGGTCTCTGCACACTCGGTAGCAGAACCGGCAGCGTTTGTGGTGGCATACTTATGTGTGCCTTTTACGATGTCTGCCCACTCAGCACCGACCATTTTAACGGTGATGGTGGGATCTGCTGCTATAGTTGCGACAGGGACCAGCGCTACGATCAGACACAGCACCAGCAGCAGAGCCAGCAATTTTTTCTTCATAAATAGGTCTCCTTTTTGTAAAATTTTTGGCAAAGATTTGCCGATTTTAGGGGGATGCGGTAGGCTGAAAATGAGGTACAACCGATGTAAAAAAGTATATACACCCACATATGCTTTTTTACACTTTGCGCCACCAAAATCAACCTGTTTGTTAACAAAATAATCATAACACAAAAGCTGTGACTTATCAATGCTTTATTAATAGATTTTACCATTTCTTTTTTAGTGAGAATCACAAGACAAAGGAGAATGTGGGCTTGGGATTTTTATTTTCGGCTTGCGTTTTTTTTGTCGGGTTGTATAATAGGGGTATCCCAAAGAGAAATTGGAGGAAGAAAGATGAAAAAGACCTGGAATGTTCTAGGCATTATTACGGCTTGGATTTTGAGCATCGTGCTGGTAGTGATGCTGATTGCAACCCCGTTGGCGTTTAGCGCTCTGTCTCTGCTGGAGCCGGAGACAATTATCAAGGTGCTGACAGATACCTTGGTTTCCAGCGTAGGAAATGCTGACAACCAACCCAGCGCAGAGACTGCGCAGCTGGTGACACTGTCCAACACCACTGGGGCAGCAAAGCTGACTCCTGTGGATAACAGCAATGTGGGCGAAGATGTGCTGAACGAAATGTTTGGCGACCAGCTGAGCCAAGAGCAGATTGGCGCAATTTTGTCCTCTAAGACGGTAAAGGAGCTGGTGGGGGCCTACACCAAGGATTTGGCAGGCGCGTTCAGCGGCAGCAATGCCCCGGCGCAGTTTGATGCGGAAAAGGTAAAAGAAATTGTCAACCACAACATTGACGAGATTGTAGACCTTGTGCAGGAGGTTGTTCCCGAAGCAGCCCAAATGGATAGAGAAGAGCTGAAAGGTAATATCCTAAAGGCTGTAAATGAGGGGGCAGAGCAGATTGTACAGGCGCTTCCCAAGCCTCAGGAAGTCCAGAAGCAGATTATGGAAAGCAACCCTGCGCTGGAACAGGCGCTTAAGATTATCGCTATGAAAAACACCATTAAGCTGGTGATAATCGGCCTACTTGTTCTGCTGTCGGCATTGATTTTCCTCTGCCGGCTGTGTGGTTTCCGCGGTTTCCGCTGGCTGGCGGTAGACCTGTTTGTGGGCGCAGGCTTCGGTCTGCTGTTCAGCGTGGGCCTGCTGGTAGGCGCGCCGATGGTGAAAACACTTATGGCCGATGATGCAATGGCGTCCGGTTTGGTAGGCGCTCTGCTGTCTTCTTTCACCAACGGAATGATTATCCGTACGGTAGTTATGCTGGTTGCCGGCGGCGGTCTGCTGACTGCATACATACTGATTAAGAAAAATGCAGCCAAAAAGCTGGCAGCTGCGGAGACCCCGGCAGAAGAAGCCGTAACCGAGGAGACTCCGGCAGAAGAAGCGGCAGCTGAGGAGACCCCGGTGGAAGCTGCAGCAGCCGAGAAAACAGCGGAAGAAGCAACAGAAAAACAGTAAACATAAAGGATACGAACTATGACGAAAAAATCTCTATGGCAAGCGGTGAAATACACTTTATTTTCCACTTCCGCAGGCATTATTCAAACCGGTAGCTTCGTGCTGCTGTATAATGTACTGTTCCGGGAAACGTGGTACAGCTTTTGCTACGCGGCATCCTTGATTTTATCGGTGTTGTGGAACTTTACGCTGAATCGGAAATTCACCTTCCAGTCTGCCAACAATGTGCCGTTGGCGATGCTGCAGGTGGCGTGCTTTTACATAGTGTTTACGCCCCTGTCCACTTGGCTGGGACAGCTTGCGGAAACTGCCGGTTGGAACGGCAATCTGGTGCAGATTCTGACGATGCTTGCTAACTTTGTTCTGGAATTTTTGTACTTCAAGTTTGTGGTATTCCGGGAGAAAAAAGCGAAAGACTGAAATATTTTTTGTTAAAACGGCAAACTACTTGAAAGTTTGCCGTTTTAATGCTATTATATGATAAATGACTGCGGCCTTTCCGCAATCGTAAAGAAGAATACTTAAGGAGGAACACCATGACTTCCAGTGAGAAAAAGCAACTGCAAATCACTGCCTGCAAGGTGCGTATGGGCGTAATTGAGTCCACCTACGGCGCAAAAGCAGGACACCCCGGCGGCAGCTTGTCCGCAGCCGAGGTCTATACCTATCTGTATTTCAAGGAAATGAACATCGACCCTAAGAATCCCAAGTGGGAGGATCGGGACCGCTTTGTTCTGAGTAAGGGTCACACCACCCCCGGCCTGTACTCTGTGCTGGCAAACCGCGGCTATTTCCCCGTGGAGGATTTGCCCACCTTCCGTCACATTGATTCCTATCTGCAGGGTCACCCCAATATGAATATGGTGCCCGGCGTAGATATGTCCACCGGCTCTTTGGGTCAGGGTGTGTCTGTTGCCACCGGTATGGCGCTGGCTGCTAAGCACACCGGCAAGACCAACCGTGTGTACGCTCTGCTGGGCGACGGCGAAATTCAGGAGGGTCAGGTTTGGGAGGCTTGCATGGCAGCCGCTCACTATAAGCTGGACAACCTCTGCATCGTCGTAGATAACAACGGCCTGCAGATCGACGGCAGCATTGCTGACGTTATGAGTCCGTACCCCATCGTGGACAAGCTGGTTGCCTTCGGCTTTGAGGTTGCTGCTGTGGACGGTCACGACTTTGACCAGCTGGAAGCAGCCTTCAACAAGGCAAGAGAAACCAAGGGTAAGCCCTTTGCCATCGTGATGAAGACCATCAAGGGCAAGGATGTTTCCTATATGGAAAACGAGGCCGGCTGGCACGGCAAGGCTCCCAACGATGCTGAGTACGCACAGGCTATGACAGAACTGAAGGCCAAGCTGGCAGAATTGGAGGCGTAAAAAATGGCTGAGATTAAGAAGATTGCAACCCGTGACAGCTACGGTAACGCCCTGAAGGAACTGGGCGAACAGTATGAGAATCTGGTAGTTCTGGATGCCGACCTGGCAGGCGCTACCAAGACCGGCACATTCAAGAAGGCTTTCCCCGACCGTCACTTTGACTGCGGTATTGCCGAGGCCAATATGATTTGTATGGCAACCGGTATGTCCACTGCAGGCTTGGTGCCTTTCGCAAGCTCCTTTGCAATGTTCGCTGCCGGCCGTGCATTTGAGCAGGTGCGTAACTCCATCGGTTACCCTCACCTGAACGTGAAAATCGGCGCTACCCACGGCGGTATCTCCGTTGGTGAGGACGGCGCAAGCCACCAGTGCTGCGAGGACTTTGCCCTGATGCGTTCCATCCCCGGTATGGTGGTTATGAGCCCTGCTGACGATGTGGAAGCAAAGGCTATGGTTCGCGCTGCTTACCTGTACGAAGGCCCTGTGTATATGCGCTTTGGCCGTGCAGCAGTTCCTGTCATCCACGAAGAGGGTATGAAGTTTGAGATCGGCAAGGGCGAAGTTCTCCGGGAAGGTAAGGATGTAGCGATTATTGCCAACGGTCTGATGGTTGCTGAGGCGCTGGCCGCTGCTGAGGAGCTGAAAGAGGCCGGTATCGATGCTATGATTATCAATATGGCTACCATTAAGCCTCTGGATGAGGAGCTGGTACTCTCTGCCGCTAAGAAGTGCGGCAAGGTTATCACCTGCGAAGAGCACTCCATCATCGGCGGCTTGGGCGAGGCTGTTTGCGGCGTTCTGTCCGAGAAGCTGCCCACTCCCGTGAAGCGTATTGGCGTGAACGACGAGTTCGGTCACTCCGGTCCTGCAGCCGCTCTGCTGAAGCAGTTCGGTCTGTGCAGCGAAAATATCGTAAAGGTTGCCAAGGAATTCTGCGGCAAGTAATTACAAATGAAAATCCCGGATGCATCTGCATCCGGGATTTTTTGTTACCCCTTGGGAATGGTGATAGTCAGCACAATTTGGCTTTCTGTTTCCTTGCGCTCGGAAACTGCGGAAATCCCCGAAAGCTGAATACGGGCGAGGGATTGATTCAAATAGCTTAAAAATGCCCCGACGCTGGCTTTGGGATGGTCGGCATTTTCCTGATTCAGTAGGGAATCTATGTACTGTTCTGCCCGGGCAACGCTCATATTCTGTCGGGAGATGGTAGCAATTGCCTGCATTTTTTGATAGTCGGCAGATAGCTTTAGTAGGGCTCTTGCGTGGCGTTCTGTCAGACCGGCTTGCCGCAGCGCTTCCAAAACCTGCGGGGAGTGCCGCAGCAGGCGAAGCTTGTTGGCAACCCCACTTTGGCTCTTGCCCAGCAGCTTTGCCACCTGTTCCTGACTCATATTCCATTGGCGTAGCAGCAGGTCAATTCCCCTTGCTTCCTCGATAAAATCCAAGTCCTGCCGCTGCAGATTCTCCACCAAAGCGGTCATAGCCGACTCCTGCTCTGACATTTGCATCACGATGCAGGGGATTTCCGTGAGACCTGCCTGTATGCCGGCACGCAAACGCCGTTCTCCCGCAATCAGTTGGTAATGGGTTCCCACTCTACGGACGGACAAGGGCTGCAAAATTCCGTGCTGGCGTATAGATTCCGCCAACTCCTCCAGCGATTCTTCCCGAAACAGCTTCCGCGGCTGATAGGGGTTGGGGCAGATGGCCTTTGCAGGCAAAAATACGACCCGCCCCGTTTCCATATAGGTTTTTAATTTTTGGCATTGCATGACTTGTCCTCCTCGGTGTACTACTTGTAGTTTACCGAGAAAAGTCACAGAAAACCCACGAAAACAGCCTAATTCCAAAGAAAACCCATCGACAAAGTCCTTAATAACTTCGTTGCAAAGAGGGATTCTGTGTGGTACAATGGGTGAAAACGGCTAAAGGAGTGCTTACATGGGCGTTAGAAAGCTATATTATGACGACAGCCACCGAAAAAACTTTGAAGCGGTGGTTACAGATTGTGTTCCCGTCAAGGGTGGTTTTGAAATTGTTTTGGATGCCACCGCCTTTTATCCCGTAGGCGGCGGACAGCCCAGCGATACAGGGCTGCTGGGCGACAGCAAGGTGCTCTCCGTCCGGGAGGAAGGGGAAGTGGTTTACCACCTTTGCGATAAGCCCTTGCAGGTGGGTGCGACTGTGGAGGGCGCCATTGACTGGGACAGACGGCAGGACTTTATGCAGCAGCATTCCGGAGAACACATCGTCTCCGGCATTATCCACCAAACCTACGGCTATCACAATGTGGGCTTCCATATGGGGGCGGATGTGGTAACCATTGATTTTGACGGGCCGATTGCTTTGGAGGATTTGCAGAAAATTGAGGACAGAGCCAACGAGGCTGTGTGGCAGAATTTGCCGGTCAAGTGCTACTACCCATCTCGGCAGGAACTGCCCCGAGTAAACTACCGGCGGAAGAAGGATTTGCCGTGGCCGGTACGGATCGTGGAGATTCCCGGCGTTGATATCTGCGCCTGCTGCGGCACGCAGGTAAAGCATACCGGAGAGGTGGGGCTGATTAAGCTACTGTCCTGTGTGAAATTCCACGAAGGCGTGCGGATTGAGATGGTCTGCGGCAGACGGGCGATGCAGCTGTTAAGCGTGGTTTACGACCAGAACAGACAGGTTAGTCAGGCATTTTCCGCCAAAATTGCCGAAACAGGGCAGGCGGCCCGCCGGATAAATGAGGCCTTTGCTGCTGAAAAGTTCCGGGCCACGGCGCTGAGCAAAAGACTGTTTGCCTACATTGCCCAAAGCTATGCCGGAAAGCCGCTGGCGCTCCACTTTGAAGAGAATTTGACCGCCGGCGAAAACAGAGAGCTGTGCGAAGCCATTGCCAAGTGCGCCGGTGTGGCGGTCACGCTGTCCGGAAATGACAAGGACGGCTACAGCTTTTGCGTAATCAGCCGGACAGAGGACGCCCGCGCCATTGGCGCAGAGGCGGCAAAGGCGCTGCAGGGCAGAGGCGGCGGAAAACGGGAAGCGTTTCAAGCCAGTATTGCTGCCAGCCGGCAGGAAATTGAACAGTATTTCGGGTAAGCCGCAGATGCAAAGGAAAGCAAAATAAGCTATTCACAAAAAATATTTGCAATATCCATAAATAAGGCTTGCAAAAATGCCGTTTAACTGATAAAATTATTATACAGCATACAGCTGGAAGCAAAGGAGGAATTTCCATGATTCAAATTATTATGGGCCTGAAGGGCTCCGGTAAGACCAAAAGATTGATTAACTCCATCAATGAGACAGTGGCAAGCGCACAGGGTGATGTGGTTTGCATCGAATATGGCAAGCAGCTGACTTATGATGTAAACTACCGTGTTCGTTTGGTGAATTCCAAGGAGTATGACATTCATAATATTGATAGCCTGAAGGGCTTGGTTTGCGGCCTTCACGCCGGCAATTTTGACATTACCAATGTGTACATCGACAACCTGTATAAGACAATCGGCACCGACCGCGCTGTGGGTGAGGCGTTCATTCTGTGGTGCGCAGAGTTTGCGGAAGCAAACAATATGAACTTCACCATCACCGTTTCTGATGACCCCGCCGCTGCTTCCGATGCAGTAAAGGCATTTTTGGTATAAGTCTTATTACACCGCTGATTTTTCGGCGGTGTAATTTTTTTGTTTCATTTTCCTTACGTTTGTGATAAAATAATGGAGAAAACTGATAAAGGAGTCAAGCCTATGAAAAATGCTGTATTTAAGGGAATGGCTACAGCGATGGTCACCCCTATGAACGCCCACGGCGTGGATTATGATACGCTGGCGCAGTTTATTGAATTCCAAATTGAAAGCGGCATCAACGGCTTGGTTGCGGTAGGCACCACCGGAGAGAGCGCCACACTAACACCGGAAGAACGGAAAGAAGTGATTCGTTTCACTGTTGAGCGGGTAAACGGCCGTGTGCCCGTAATTGCCGGCACCGGCACCAACAACACTGCTCACGTGCTGGAATTTACCAAAAGCGCTTGTGATGACGGCGCGGATGCCGTGCTGGTAGTCACACCTTACTATAACAAGGCCACCCAAAAGGGCTTGATTGCCCACTATACGGCGGTTGCCGATGTGGCTACCAAGCCGGTGATTATGTACAGCGTTCCCAGCCGAACCGGTTGTAAAATCCAGCCGGATACGGCGGCAGTCCTTTCCCAGCACCCCAATATCGTCGGCTTTAAGGATGCCAACGGGGATATGGATTCTACTGTGGAGACCATTGCCAAATGCGGTGACAATCTGCATATTTATTCCGGTGAGGACTCGCTGACTGTGCCGATGCTCTCTATGGGCGGTATGGGCTGTATCAGTGTCCTATCCAATGTGGTTCCCGGCTTGGCCGCGGAGATGTGCGATAAGTTCTTTGCCGGCGATGTTGCCGGCGCGGCGGCGCTGCAATGTAAAATGCTGCCCCTGATCCGCGCGCTGTTTAGCGAGGTGAATCCCATTCCTGCAAAGGCTGCGGTGGCGGCAATGGGCTTTGGACAGGAGTATCTGCGGATGCCCCTAAGCTATCTGGAGGACGGAAACCGGGAGAATCTGTTGAAACAAATGCGTGCACTGGGAGTGAAAGTATGAGAGTAGTAATTTGTGGCGCCAACGGCGCTATGGGCAAACTTTTGCAGGAAAAATTCGGCAACACTGTGGCGGGCTTGGTGAGTATTGACGGTATGAACGGCGTGCCCCGCAGCTTTGCGGAATTAGGTGATGTGCAGCCCAGTGTGGTAGTGGACTTTTCCCACCATAGCGCTGCCCCGGAGGTGGCAAAATATGCAACCGAAAATCACTGCGCCGTGGTGGTAGGAACCACCGGTCACACGGAGGAAGAGAAAGCGGCCATCTATGCTGCAGCCAAGACCGTTCCTGTGTTCTATACAGGAAATATGAGCCTTGGTATTGCAGTGTTATGTAACCTTGCAAAACAGGCAGCCCAGAGTTTTCCGGATGCGGATATTGAAATCGTGGAGATTCACCACAATCGCAAGGTAGATGCCCCCAGCGGCACGGCGAAAATGCTGTTTGAAGCTGTGAAAGAGGTTCGCCCCAAGGCCACTGCCAACTGTGGCCGGGCCGGGGAGGCAAAAAGAGAGCCAAACGAAATCGGCATCAGCTCTCTGCGTATGGGCAACGTGGTGGGAATCCACGAGGTGCATATTACAACAGCATCTCAGCAACTGACGCTGCGACACGAGGCCTGTGACAGAGGTATGTTTGCTGACGGCGCAGTGGAAGCGGCAAAGTTCCTGCAAGGGAAGCCTGCAGGGCATTACACAATGGCAGACCTTTTGGAGGAGACGCGGTGAAGGTCCTGCATATGAGCGGCGCAGGCAACGATTTTGCCGTGATAGACGTCCGCGGTGTGCAGTCAGATTTGGAAACTCTGGCGAAGGAACTTTGCAAACAGCTGAAAACTGACGGCTTGCTGGCGGTGGATACCTCGGAAAAAGCGGATTTTCGCCTGCATTTTTATAATTCCGACGGCTTGCGTGGGGAGATGTGCGGCAACGGCGCAAGATGCGTTTGTAAATATGCCTATGACCGCGGCATTGCCGGCGACAAAATGACGGTGGAGACCGATGCCGGTATGGTCTATGGCTGGCGGCTGTCCGAAGACCGCTATCGGGTCCGTCTGAATAATCCCGGCATTGTGGATTTGCAGAGACTTCCGGATACTGCTTATGTGGAGCTGGGAGACCCGGGAGTTCCCCACAGCGTAACGGAATGGCCCAACCTGAAATGGGAAGATAAGGAAGCGCTACTACCGGAATTTTTGAAAATCCGGCACAGTCCGGCATTTCCCAAAGGCGTGAATGTGAATTTCTACTGCCGGACCGGGGAAAATGCCGTGAGAATTCTCACCTATGAACGGGGCGTGGAGGATTTTACCTTAGCCTGCGGCACAGGCAGCGCCTCTGTGGCTGCGGTGCTGTGGCTCCAAGGAAAATTGCCCACAGGGCAGCTAATGGCAGAAAACCCCGGTGGCAGGCTGGATATTACAGTGGAGGGTGAATGTGGCAGGGTATCAGCCCTGTATCTGGAAGGTCCGGCAGAAACAATCCGAACAATAGAAATGTAAAACACGCAACGGTTTTCGTTGCGTGTTTTTTTCTCCGTTCTGTCAATACTATGGACAGGAGGGGATTGTATGAAAGAAAAAGAGGGAAATAAGCCCATTCCGTGGGAACTAAAAGACCCAAAGCCCCCGGTGATTCAATCCGGGCATATGGAAAGCCGCGTGCAGCACAAGCGCTAAAAAACGGGTGTGTCACAAGACACACCCGTTTTTTGGTAAATGTTAGATTCTGGCAACGCCGGTAGCTCTTGCGGCCTCAGCAACAGCCTTAGCAACAGCAGGACCTACGCGCTTGTCGAATGCAGCGGGGATGATGTAGTCGGCGGACAGCTCCTCGTCGGAAATCAAATTGGCAATTGCCATAGCGGCTGCCATCTTCATTTCTTCGTTGATGTCGGAAGCCCGTACATCAAAGGTGCCGCGGAAGATGCCGGGGAATGCCAATACGTTGTTGACCTGGTTGGGGTAGTCACTGCGTCCGGTGGAAACCACAGCAGCGCCGCCGGCCTTGGCGTCCTCGGGGAAGATTTCGGGAGTGGGGTTGGCGCAAGCAAAGACAATAGCGTCCTTGTTCATAGTCTTCACCATTTCAGTGGTCAGTGTGCCGGGAGCGGAAACGCCGATAAATACGTCAGCGCCCTTGATAACATCTGCCAGCTTACCCTGCTCTTTTTGCAGGTTGGTGACCTGAGCCATCTCTTCCTTTACCCAGTTGAGGTTTTCGCGACCGGCGTAAATGGCGCCGGAGCGGTCAGTCATAACGATGTTCTTGAAGCCTGCGCTCAGCAGCAGACGCACAATAGAGATAGCAGCAGCGCCGGCGCCGGAGGTAACGATCTTCACATCCTCTTTCTTCTTGCCAACCAGCTTCATAGCGTTCAGCAAGCCTGCCAAGGTAACAATGGCGGTGCCGTGCTGGTCATCGTGGAAGATGGGAATGTCGCACTTTTCCTTCAGCTTACGCTCAATTTCAAAGCAGCGGGGCGCTGCGATGTCCTCAAGGTTTACGCCGCCGAAGGAGCCGGAAATCAAGTAAACGGTGTTGACGATTTCGTCAACATCCTTGCTCTTGACACACAAGGGGAATGCGTCCACATCGCCGAAGGCCTTGAACAGAACGCACTTGCCTTCCATAACAGGCATACCTGCCTCGGGGCCGATGTCACCCAGACCCAGAACAGCGGTGCCGTCGGTAATAACAGCGCATAGATTGTGGCGGCGGGTCAGGTCGTAGGACTTATTTACATCCTTTTGAATCTCCAAGCAGGGCTGTGCAACGCCGGGGGTATAAGCCAGAGAAAGATCGTCCTTAGTAGCTACGGGAACGGTGGCGACAACTTCGATTTTTCCGCCCCACTCACCGTGAAGCCGTAATGATTCTTTTGCGTAATCCATTTGGATATCCTCCTAATTTTTGATTTTACATTTCCATATGTTTATTGCTGAAAAGCAAGGAATTACGAGAAAATATGTTTAGGTTATCTGCTTGGCAACCACAACAAGACGTCCTTCCTCAATGTCGTGCTCGCAGGTGGATAGGGTAATCAGCTTGTCGCCGTAGACGGCTGTTTCGCCGGTGTCATACAGAGACAGCTCCTTGCATTTTTCCACATATGCAGGGAAGGTGAAGGGGTCGCCTTCTACGAATTCGTGATAAGCAAAGCCGCTTTCTACAGTGGCAGTGGTAATAAAAACAGAGATGATTTTGTAGGTATGGCGCTCGTAAATGGTGTCGAAGTTTATGTAGGGGTGCTCATCGTAAAAGGCTTTGTCCTTATAATCGTGAAGCGCGGCAAACATAGAGCCGTCCTTCATTCTGTGACCGTAAATGGTAACGTTGTCAGAGGGGAGAAAAACATCTGCAGATTCATTTGCGTAAATAGCGCCGTGCTTGCTGTACTGTCCGTTAAAGTCCCGTTTCAGGTAATAATTTACCCATTCCGGGGTCTGCAGAACCGGATAGTTTATTTTGGTGTCGTTAATACGGATCCAACCCACTACATCGGAATTCAGCTCATACACACCGGCATAATCTGTCAGCAAGGTGAGGGTTTTACCGGTTTTGGGGTCGAAGACGGAGGTGTACTCCTGCCGGTTTTGACCCGGGGTGATTTCCGGTCCGTATTCACCAACGTAATCGCTGGACCCGTTGCTGTTGTTGTTGGAGTCCTGCTGATTTTGCTGGACTTGCTCTACCATTTGAGACAGCTTGTCATACTGCTTCTTTTGCTGCACAGACTCAATGATATAATCGGCTAAAAAGCCGCAGCTGACGAGAAACACAGCAGAAAAAAGAACAATCAATGCAGGCAGCAGATTCTTCTTTTGAAATAGCTTGGAAAAAATTTTTTTCATGGGAACACATCCTTAAAAGCGGTATTGCTGTATTATATCATTCTTTCGGGGAAAAGTAAAGAGCAGAAGTGATAAAAAACAAGGCCGGGCGTGCTTTTTGCACGCCCGGTTACTCAATGGAGATTCGCCAAATATTCTTCCAAACACAGTCCCTTGGTGTAGAGCTCCTCCGCCAAAGCAGTGCCCACATAGCGATAGTGCCACGGCTCGTAAATGATGCCGGTTTTGCTGCTTTTGTCGTTGGGATAGCGGAGAATAAAGCCGTACTTCCGGCAGTTGGCCATCAGCCATTTTTGGGTGTCGGTGTTCTCCTGCGCTTCGTCCAGATAGGGGTAGTCGGTGTCCACCAAATCCACTGCCAGGCCCAGCTCGTGCTCGCTGGTGCCGGGCATAGCCACCACGGTGGCGGCTTCCTTTGCGGCGGCTACTTTGTCATAGCCCCGGTCCAAATAGTAGTTCACCTTGTTGCTGTACAGCATTTTTTGCGTGTCATTGGAACGATAGGCGGAGATGATTTGTACGCCGTGACCGGCCTTGCGGCAATCTGCCAGCATTTCTGCCAGCGCATCGCGGCACAGGGCATCCACTTTCATACCGCCTTCGACTTCCTGTAAGTCCAAAGTGTGGTCTGCCGGAATCATATTCCAAGGATTGGCAACCATAATCTTTTCACCGGTGGAGGTAAAATAATAGGTGCGGCTGCTGATGGTGGCTTTTCCCCGGGTGATAGAGCCATCGTTTTTCAGATAATACGTGCTTCCCTCCAGCTCCAGCCAACCGGTCTGCAGAACACCGTTGCTGTCCAAGTAGTACCGGGTGCCGTCCAGTTCCAGCCAGCCGGTATGGCGGGTGCCGTCTTCGTTAATATAGAAGGTCTGGGCGGCTTCCTTTACCCAGCCCACAGGGGGATCGGTTTCAGTAGAGCCTTCGGTGGTGTTTTTAGGGTCGGTGGGATTGTTTTGGGGCTGTCCGGGGATGACGGTAAAACAGCCGGTCAAGATACAGCACAGCGCTAACAGCGCTATGAGCAAAACAATATACCGTTTCATATCTTCACCCTCCTGCGTAGGATAATTATAAGACTATTTTATCACATTTCGTCAAAAAAGGAAGAGGGAAATTTCCTTGCCGGCAGGGTATATAGCATAAAAAGAACCGCCACCGAAAAGGGTGGCCTTTTTCGTGAAGAGTGAAGAGGTAATAAGTAAAGCCCTAAAGGCACTCGCCTTTAGGGCTTTGGAGCAGGGTACGGGAGTCGAACCCGCCCAGTCTGCTTGGGAAGCAGAAATTCTACCGATAAACTAACCCTGCATATCGGCGCTATTATAACAAAAACAAAAGGGGAATTCAAGTGCTATTTGTCGGCACTCGTATTTTTGCCGCAGATGTGTTATACTGTAGTAAAGGAGGGATTATAGTGGCAGAATATGAACTGGTACGTGAAATTCAAAACCTGTGTCCCAACAACCAAATGCGGGATATCTTCTTTGAGGAAGTGGAAACCGATGACCCCGAAGGCTATGTCCGGGCATTTTTGAAGGGCAAAGCGGTGGAGGTCTCCACACAGGAGGGTCAGGGAGGCGCTGTGACGGTCTTTGCCTCGTGTGACGGACTGATTCAAAAATTTGTATTTACGCCTTTGTAATTTGTGAAAAAATACCCTGTTTTTCCTGCAAATTATGGTTGAAAAAGCTGACAGAATGTGATAAAGTATAGTAGTATCGATATGGGGGTAGGGGTACTACGCCCATTCGAAGATTTCCAAAGGAGCAATATCTATGGCAACACCTTATACCATTGCAGTGGCCGGTAAAGGCGGTGTGGGTAAAACCACCACCTGCGGTATGATTATCGATTATCTGTGCAGCAAAAAGCAAGGTCCCGTTTTGGTCGTGGATGCCGATGCCAACGCCAATCTGAACGAGGTTCTGGGCGTGGAGGTAGAGACCAGCTTGGGCGAAATCCGTGAGGAGATGGCGCAGGCAGAGCTGAAAGGCACGCTGCCTGCCGGTATGACTAAGGCAGACTATGCAGATTTCAAGTTCAGCTCCGCGATTATCGAGGAAGACGACTTTGATATGCTGGTTATGGGCCGTACCCAAGGTAAGGGCTGCTACTGCTATGTCAACGGCGTTCTGAAAACCCAAGTGGACAAGTACGCAAAGAACTACAGCTACATTGTGATGGACAATGAGGCGGGCCTTGAGCACGTGGCAAGAGGCACACTTCCCAAGGTGGATGCGATGCTGCTGATTTCCGACTGCTCCCGCCGGGGTATTCAGGCGGCAGCCAGAGTGGCTGAAATTGTAGAGGAAATGGAGCTAAAGCCCGGGATTATGGGTCTGATTGTCAATCGGGCGCCGGAGGGCAAGCTGGACGACGGCGTTATGGAGGAGATTGAAAAGCGCGGGCTAAAGCTGCTGGGCATTCTCCCGCAGGACGATGGCGTGTACCGCTGCGACTGCGACGGCGAGCCATCTGCTAAGCTGCCGGAAAGCAACCCTGTGAAAGCAGCAGTGAGGAAAACTATGCAGGATTTGGGCCTGTAAAAGTAAGGATTCAAAATCAAGGGCGGCTCACCGTACTGGATTTGAACATATAAAAACATAATTTATTTTAAGGGGGATATTACTATGTCTTTCGTACCTAAGACAGCACCCTTCAGCGGTAAGATTAACGCTGTGACACTGGGCACCGGTGATAATGCAATCGTCATCGGCGGTCAGAATGTGCTGCCGTTCTACACTTTCGATGCACCCATCGAAAACGCACCCAAGATTGGTGTGGAGGTTTCCGATCTGGCTTCCCAGTGGGATTACGCCGGTCTGAAGGACTTCTACGCCGGCTGCGCCACTATGGCTGATTACGCCAAGAAGGCTGAGACCATCGAGGGCTGCGACTTCATCTGCCTGAACTTTGTGGGCGCAGATCCCAACGGCGCAAACCGCTCCGTTGCTGATTGCGTGGCTGACGCCAAGGCTGTTGCTGAGGCCGTTACCAAGCCTATCGTTGTAATGGGCAGCAAGAATATGGAAAAGGACGGCGAGCTGCTGCCTGCACTGGCTGAGGCTCTGGCCGGCAAGAATGTTCTGTTTATGTCCGCAAAGAACGAGAACTACAAGACCGTCGGCGCTTCTGTTGCTTTGGCAAACGGTCAGAAGCTGGGCGCTGAGACCGCAGATGACATTAACCTGGCTAAGCAGCTGAACATTATGCTGAAGGGCCTGAACGTCAATCCCGAGTGCGTGGTTATGGATATCGGCACCGCTGCTGTGGGTTACGGCTACGAGTACGCCGCTTCCACCTTCGACCGTATCCGTCTGGCTGCTTTGCAGCAGTCCGATGCTGATCTGCAGATGCCCATTTTGGCTGCTGTCTGCAACGATACTTGGGGTGTGAAGGAATCCTCTGCAACTGAGGAAGACGAGCCTGACTGGGGCTGCCGTGAAGAGCGCGCCATTTCTATGGAAGTCGCTACTGCTGCAGCTGACCTGACCGGCGGCGCTGATGCCGTTGTTCTGCGTCACCCCGCATCCGTGGCAACCATCAAGAAGTTCATCGCGGAACTGGTCTAATCGGAAGGAGGATACATACCATGGCATTAAAAGGTCTTGATATTTTTAAGCTGTCTCCTAAGAAGAACTGTAAGGAGTGCGGCAGCCCCACCTGTATGGCATTCTGCATGAAGGTGGCGCAGGGCGCTGTTGAACTGAGCAAGTGCCCCTACTTCTCTGAGGAAGCTCTGGCAACGTTGAACTCTGCTACTGCTCCTTTGATGAAGACAATTACTGTCGGTGACTACAAGCTGGGCGGCGAAACCGTTCTGTTCCGTCACGAGAAGACTCTGGTCAACAAGAACCTGTTTGCAGTTTCCGTCTGCACCTGCATGGACGACGCTACCGTCGATGCCAAGCTGGCTGAGGTTCAGAAGGTTGACTACGAGCGTATCGGCGAGCGTATGTACGTGGAGTTCGTTCAGGTTGCCAACAATCAGAATGACCCCGCTGTTTACGCAAAGCTGGTAGAAAAGGCTGCTGCTACAGGCCGCGCTTTGGTTCTGGAGTGCTGGGATGTGGAGTGCGCTAAGGCTGCACTGGCAGTTTCCGGCAAGAACGTAATTTTGGACGGCGCTACTCCCGAAAACTACGAGGCTATGAGCGAGCTGGCGAAGTCCGCCGGTGTTGCTTTGGGCGTTTGGGCAGAGAACATCTCCGACCTGTACGACACCGTTAAGAAGCTGGAAGCAGCCGGCAACACCAACTTGGTGCTGGATGTCACCGGCAAGACCGCCAAGGAGACTTTGGCAAATGCTGTTAATGTCCGTCGTACCGCTTTGAAGCAGGAAGACCGTACCTTCGGTTACCCCTCCATCGTGAACGTGGCTAAGATTGCCAAGGGCGACGACCGTCTGCAGACCGCTTTGGCTGCTATGTTCGTTGAGAAGTACGGCTCCATCATCGTGATGTCCAATATGTCTTACGCACAGGCTCTGCCTCTGTACGGCCTGCGTCAGAACATCTTCACCGATCCTCAGAAGCCCATGAAGGTGGAAGCTAAGATCTACCCCATCAACGGCGCTGATGAGAATGCTCCTGTAGCATTGACCGTTGACTTCGCACTGACCTACTTCCTGGTTTCCGGCGAACTGGAGCGTTCCGGCCAGCCTGTGAACCTGGTTATCACCGATGCTTCCGGTATGTCCGTTCTGACTGCATGGGCCGCCGGCAAGCTGTCCTCCTCCACCATCAAGAAGACCTTCGAGGAGCTGGACATTGCAAACAAGATCAAGAACCGTACCCTGATCATCCCCGGCAAGGTTGCCGTTATGAAGGGCGAAATTCAGGAGAAGCTGCCTGAGTGGAACGTAGTTGTCGGTCCTCTGGAGGCTGTACAGCTGCCCAAGTACATCAAGGATAAGGAATACGAAGCTGCCGCTAAGGCTGCTGCCGCTGAGAATGCCGCTAAGGCTGCTGCCGGCGCTAAGGAAGAGGTCAAGGAGCTGTCCTTCGACGAGCTGCTGGCTACCAAGGTTCCCGCAATCGAAGTGGTTGATATGGGCGTTAAGTACGGCGGTCATAACCCCGAGGCTAAGACCTTCGTTACCATCGGCGAGCGTATCCACTGTATCGCTCCTGCTATCCGCAAGGCTATGGACGAGCGTGATCCCGCTCCTATTCTGGAGCGTGCTGCTGCGCAGATCAAGGCCGGCGCTACCTACTTGGACGTGAACATCGGACCTGCTGAGAAGGACGGTCCCGAGCGTATGATGTGGGCTGTTAAGCTGCTGCAGGAGAACTTCAACAACGTACCTCTGGCTTTGGATACTGCCAATATGCGCGCTATCGAGGCCGGTATTAAGGTCTACAACCGTGAAAACGGCAAGCCCATCGTCAACTCCGCTGACGCCGGCTCCCGTATCGGCTACATTGATTTGGCTGCTGCCAACGATGCAATCTGTATCGCTCTGTGTTCCGCTGACGGTATCGCTAAGGACAACGAAGAGCGTATGATGCACTGTGACAATATGCTGGAGCGTGGTCTGGGCCTTGGTATGTCCTCCGACGACCTGTGGTTCGACCCCCTGTTCCTGGTTGTCAAGGGTATGCAGGACAAGCAGATGGAGGTTCTGGAGGCTATCAAGATGTTCTCCGACAAGGGCCTGAAGTCCACCGGCGGTCTGTCCAACAACTCTAACGGCGCACCTAAGGATGTCCGTCCCATTATGGACTCTACCTTGGTTGCTATGTGTATGATGCAGGGTCTGACCTCCGCAATTGTGAACCCCAACGACCGCAGACTGATGGAAACCATCAAGTCCTGTGACATCTTTAAGAACCACGTGCTGTACTCTGACAGCTACTTGGATCTGTAATTTCCCCGCAATTTATGGCAGGGAGGGAAGACTCCCTCCCTGCCACTTTGCATTTTTGCGTCTTTTTCCGTATATAAGTCTAATGAGGCTTTATATAATTTTTGACTGTAAGGTCAAAACAACTCCAAAAAACTCAACAGGAGGAACGAATTATGAGCGTATTAACCGATTTGATCTATGGCGGCAGTAATGCAGTTGCCGGCTTAACTGAGGGCGCAGTCAATGCCGCCATCGAAAAGCACGGCGCAGACCATCCCATCGCATTTCCTGATACCGCTTACTATTTCCCCACCATTTATGCCGCAACCGGCGTAAAGGTCAAGACCTTGGGCGATTTGACCGCTTGCGTAGGCGTTTTGAAGAGCTTGATTACCAATCAGGAGGATTTGGGTCAGGCACTGAATGCCGGTCTTGCTACCGCCGTGGGCGCAGAAATTATCGAGGGCTTAAAGTATGCTGAGGGTGGCAATCCTTACGAAAACGATTCCGGCATCGGCTTTGTGCCCGACCCCATCATTCGCTCCTTAGGTGTGCCGCTGGTAACCGGCGATATTCCCGGCGTGGCTGTTGTGCTGGGCAAGGCAGACAATGCTGAGGACGTTGTCAATGTTGTTAAGGACTACCAGTCCAAGGGCATTATGACCTTTATGGTAGGCGACGTGATTGAGCAGTGCAGCGATGCCGGCGTGAAGATGGGTCTTGAGTTCCGCGTGATTCCTCTGGGTCATGACGTGACCAGCGTTATCCACGTTGTCACCGTTGCAATCCGTGCGGCGCTGATCTTCGGCAATGTACAGCCCGGTGATTTGGCCGGCTTGCTGGATTATACCAAAAACAGAGTTCCTGCATTTGTCAACACCTTTGGCGCCATTGATGCTGTGGTGGTTTCCGCCGGCGCAGGCGCAATCGCATTGGGCTTCCCCGTGATTGTGGACATTGACTTGGCAGAAAATCAGGTGCCCGGTGCTTTGGAGTCCGTGTGCGACCATAAGGACACTGTCAAGAAGTCCTTGGAGCTGCGGAACATTAAGATTAAAGTAAAGGAATTGCCCATTCCTGTTGCATTTGCTGCTGCATTTGAGGGTGAAATCATCCGTAAGGCCGATATGCACAACGAAATGTGGTCTTCCAAGAACCCCACCGCTGAGCTGGTAGTGATGCGGGAAATGAATGAGGTTGAGGACCACAAGATCACCATCATCGGACCGGATCTGGATGCAGAAAAGGACTTGGCATTGGTCACCTATGTGGAGGTTGCCGGCAAGAAGATGCAGGTGGACTTCGAGTCCGTTATCGAGCGAAAATTCCACGCTTGGTTCAACTATATGGAAGGCGTTATGCACACCGGTCAGCGGAATCAGGTGCGTGTGCGTGTGTCTAATAACGCTTACGAGGCAGGTCTCCGTCTAAAGGACTTTGCAGAAGTTCTGTACGTAATGATTATGGACGAATTTGAAGCAGTTGCAGATAAGTGTCAGATCACCCTGATCACCGACCCTGCAGAAGCAGGCAAGTTCCGTGATGAGATTGCAATGCCCAGATACGCACAGCGGGATGACCGCTTGGCATCTATGACCGACGAGGCAGTTGACCGCTACTATACCTGTATCCTGTGCCAGTCCTTTGCTCCCGCCCATTGCTGCGTGGTTACCCCCGAGCGTTTGGGTCTGTGCGGCGCGGTTTCTTGGCTGGATGCCAAGGCAACCAATGAGCTGGACCCCAACGGTCCCTGTCAGCCCATTTTGAAGAAGGGTCTGATTGACGAGCGTACCGGTCGGTACGAGGAAGTCAACCGGATGATCAGCGAAGCAACCCACGGCGCTGTGGAAAATGTTACCCTGTACTCCATTTTGGAAGACCCCATGACCTCCTGCGGCTGCTTCGAGTGCATTTGCGGTATTGAAGCTGTTTCCTCCGGCGTTATCGTTGTCAACCGTGAGTATAAGGGTATGACTCCTGCCGGTATGACCTTCGGCGAACTGGCTTCCTGCACCGGCGGCGGTGTGCAGACCCCCGGCTTTATGGGCCACGGCCGTCACTTCATTGCTTCCAAGAAGTTCTTGGCTGCTGAGGGCGGCGTGGAGCGTATCGTTTGGATGCCCAAGGAACTGAAGGACGATGTGGCAGAACGGCTGAACAAGACAGCAAAGGAACTGTACGGCATCGACAATTTTGTGGATATGGTGGCAGACGAAACAGTCACCTGCGACGCAGAAGAGCTGATGACTTGGCTGACCGAAAAGGGTCACCCGGTGCTGGGCCTGGAGCCTCTGATGTAATGAATATAAATAAAAAAGCCCCCGAATTTCGGGGGCTTTTTTATGCGGTAAAAATAGCTTGTCTTTTTGGCGAAAAGCAGGTAGAATATAAGAAAAAACAGAAGGATTTGAATATGAATCATTTGATTTCAAAATTTCAAATACAGGGAAATCCCGTTAGCTGTGAGCGTTTCGGCTGCGGACATATCAACGAAACCTATTTTGTGGCCTGTGACGGAGCGGTGAACTATACCCTCCAGAAAATTAACAAAAAGGTCTTTACAGAGCCGCGGCTGCTGATGGAAAATATTGCAGCGACTACGGCGTATATTGCCGGTCAAAACGATGACCCAAGAGCAACGATGCATCTGGTGCTGACCAAACAGGGGGAAGCCTGCTATCAGGATGAGGCAGGGGAGTATTGGAGAATGTACGAATTTGTGCCCTCCACAATCTGCTTGGAGCGGGCAGAAAGCCCTAAGGATTTTTATTATTCCGGCTTGGCTTTTGGCCGTTTTCAAGGGGAACTGGCAGATTTCCCGGCAGAAACGCTCCACGAACCCATCCGGGATTTCCACAATACCCCGGTGCGTTTTGAACAGCTGCACGCAGCAGTGAAGGCAAACCTTGAAAACCGGCTTGCTTCCTGCCAAAAGGAGCTGGAATTCGCCCTGTCGCGGGCGTGTGAGGCCGGCGCTATTGTGGACAAATTAGCCAGCGGAGACATTCCTTTGCGGGTCACCCACAATGACACGAAGCTGAATAACATTCTGTTTGATGCAGAAACCAGAAAACCCTTATGCGTCATCGACTTGGATACCATAATGCCCGGCTCTTCTTTGTACGATTACGGGGATGCCATCCGTTTCGGTGCCTCCACAGCCGCTGAAGATGAGAAGGATTTAAGCAAGGTTTGGTGCGATATGGAGCTGTTTCGCGCCTTTACAGAGGGCTTTTTGGAGGGGTGTAAGGGGCGGCTCACGCCAATGGAGCTGGAAATGCTGCCAATGGGCGCAAAACTGATGACTTTGGAATGTGGCGTCCGCTTTCTGACGGACTACTTAAACGGTGATACCTATTTCCGCACCCATTATGCCGGACAGAATTTGGATCGGGCAAGAACCCAATTCAAGCTGGTAGCGGATATGGAGCGCAAATGGGCGCAAATGCACGAAATTGTACATGCCAGCATCCCATAAAGACGAAAAACTAAAGTCAGCAACGAGAAAAGGAGAGACCGCAATGCCAAACTATCGCGTTACAATTGGTGGTAAACCGGATGTGTTTTCCATAACTAACCATCGCCCCGAGGGAGGAATCGCCCCGAAAACAGAGGGGTGGATGGAGTATACCCCCGGCGTGGGTTTTGCGGTGACAATGCGGTGCTTTGAAAAGGACCCTTTGGCGGTGTACACCCAGCCGGACGACCCGGTTTTTCACGACAGCTGTATGGAGGTGTTTCTCAAATGCTTCCCCCAGTCGCCGGATTATATTAATGTAGAGATGAACGCCAACGGCGTTATGCGGTGCGGTTTCGGCCCGGGACGGAACAGAACCAAGGTGTTGGAGCTGGGTCTTCCCCAGCCGGAGGTGACGGTTACCAGAGGGGCGGATTTTTGGCTTGTCCGGTGTTTGATTTCGGAAAAACTGTTGGAATCCCTCTACCAAAGACCCTGCCGCTTTGCCCCGGGAGATGAAATGCGGGGAAACTTCTACAAATGCGGAGAAAAAACGCCTGTACCCCATTGGGCAAGCTGGTCCAAGGTGGAGCGGCTGGATTTTCACACACCGGAATTTTTCGGCGTGCTGAAAATCGAAGAGGGCGAGAGATAAAATACGGAAAGATGTATTTTGCTGTTCGGCGTTAGGTTTGCCGAAAAAAGAGGTGGCGTATGCTTTACAAAAACGGATATATCTTCGTGGAAGGACAGTTTGTCCACGGCAGTTTTCGCGTAGAAAACGGGATATTTACAGAGGTTTCAGACAGTGTGCCGGCGGAAGCGGGTATTGATTTAGAAAACGCTTATGTGATTCCCGGTTTGGTGGATGTACATATTCACGGCGATTCCGGCGCGGATTTTTCCGACGGGGATTATGACGGCTTGCTTGCGATGGCAAGGTACTTGGCCGCCAGCGGTATTACCTCTTTTGCCCCTGCTTCTATGACCCTGCCCTATGAGCAGTTGGAAAAAGCCTTTGCCACAGGGGTAAGGCTGCAGGAAGAAAAGCCGGAAGGCTGCGCGCGGATTATGGGCATTCAAATGGAAGGCCCGTTCTTTTCTGAGAAGAAAAAAGGCGCGCAAAACGGCGCATATTTGCAGAATCCGGATATTGCCGCTTTTCAAAAGCTGTTTGACGCCGGCAAGGGACTGGTGAAAATCGTAGATTTGGCGCCGGAATTACCCGGGGCTGAGGGATTCACCCGGAAGGCAGCCAAGCTGTGCACGGTATCTGTGGCACACACGGATGCGACCTACCAGCAGGCGAAGGCTGTGTTCGATGCCGGCGCCACACACCTGACCCATATGTTCAATGCTATGCCGCCAATCCATCATCGAAAGCCCGGCGTGATTGGCGCGGCCTTTGAAAATGCAGGCGTGCAGGCAGAGCTGATTTGCGACGGCATACACGTGCATCCTGCTGTGGTGCAAATGGCGTTCCGGCTGTTTCCGGGTCGAATTGTACTGGTGTCGGATGCGCTGCGTTGCTGCGGTATGCCGGACGGGGAATATGAGCTGGGCGGTCAGCAGGTGTTTCTGCAGGAGGGCATAGCCAAGCTGACAGACGGCACAATCGCCGGTTCAGCGACCAATCTCTATGACGGGATGAAAAATGCTGTGAAATTCGGCATAGCAAAAAATGAAGCGATTCTTTCCGCAACCGTAAATCCGGCAAAAGCACTGGGCTGTGCAGAGGAAATCGGCTCCATAGCCGTGGGAAAACGGGCAGATTTTGTGGTTTGCGATGAAGACTTAAACCGCAAGGCTGTGTGGATTGCCGGTAAACAGGTATAAAAAAGCGTGTTGCAAAGCAACACGCTTTTTCTATTAAAAATCACAGATCCAAATGGGCTTCCACAAATTCAATAATGGGGGTGGGGTCCTCCATACTGTGGGGGTGATGCCAGCGACCCTCCATACGAATCACCTTAAGGTCACCGCCACGCTCCTTGTAGAAATTCTCCAAAACCTGACCGTTTTCCTCATAGGGAACCACGTCGTCAGCATCGCCGTAAACCATAATAATGGGGATGTTGTTCTCAATCAGCGGCTCCATATTGTCGATGGGGCTCTTGCGGAAATTGAGAATAGTGGACTTGTTAAAACCGTAGGTCTTTACCAGCTCTCTCCAAAAAACGGTGGCTTTGCTGGGGTTGCAAGCGCCCAAGCCTGCCATACTGATTAAGTTCATAACAGGCGCATCCAAAAACAGCACGGAAATCAGCTCCGGATGCAGCTCGGCGAGGCGGACAGCCTGCAAGCCGCCGCAGCTCATACCGATGACGATACACTTGGGCTCCATATTCAGTTCTTCTGCCACCTGACGGACAAATTGGGCAGTTACCTCTGTCTCACTGTCCGGTGCCCAGCGGGTAGGGTGGGAGAGGTAGCAGAGGGTGTAGCCCCGCTTCAGCATTGCTTCCTCAAAATAGGGAAAAGCGGTGAGATACTGGGGCTTCAGCATCAGCTTGCCGTTGCTGGGAACGGAAGGGTAAATAATTCTGCAATCCCGTTCAATACCGTCTTCGCCGGTAATGGTAAAGCTTTTGACTTCAAAATCGCTCAGCATAATCTGTCCTCCGTTACTTTAGATGTGCTTCCACAAATTCGATAATGGGTGTGGGGTCTTGCAGACTGTGGGGATGATGTCCGCGGCCTTCCATACGCATCACGCAGAGGTCACCGCCACGTTCTCTGTAGAAATCCTCCAAAACCTGACCGTTTTCCTCGTAGGGAACCACATCGTCCTTATCGCCGTAAAGCATAATGATGGGGATGTTGTTTTCAATCAGCGGCTCCATATTATCGATGGGGCTCTTGCGGAAATTGAGAATGGTAGACTTATTAAAGCCGTAGGTTTTTACCAATTCATTCCAGAAGCCGGTGGCGTGGGTGGGGTTGCAAGCGCCCAAGCCTGCCATACTGAGGAGATTCATAACAGGCGCGTCCAAAAACAGCACGGAAACCAGCTCCGGATGCAATTCAGCCAAACGGACAGCCTGCAAGCCGCCGCAGCTCATACCGATGACGATACACTTGGGCTCCATCTTCAGCTCTTCGGCAACCAAACGGACAAACTTTGCGGTTTCCTCGGTCTCACTGTCCGGACCCCAGCGGGTTGGGTGGGACATTGCGCAAAGGGTGTAGCCCCGCTTCAGCATTTCCTCCTCAAAATAAGGGAAAGCGCCGGTGTACTGGGGCTTTAGCATCAGCTTGCCGTTACTGGGAACGGAAGGGTAGAAAATCTGACAGTCCCGGACACGACCGTCTGCGCCGGTGACGAAAAAATATTTTTCATCAAAATCACTAAGCATAGTAAAACCTCCGTTAATTCAAGTGGGATTCCACGTATTCGATAATGGGGGTAGGATCTTCCATACTGTGGGGGTGGTGACCGCGTCCGGGCATCCGGATTACGGAAAGGTCACCGCCGTTTTCCCGGTAGTAATCCTCCAAAACCTGACCGTTTTCCTCATAAATTACCACATCGTCAGCGTCGCCCCATACCATAATAATGGGGATGTTGTTTTCAATCAGGGGCTTCATATTGTCAATGGGGCTTTTGCGGAAGTTAAGAATGGTGGATTTGTTAAAACCGTAGGTTTTCACCAATTCATTCCAGAAAAGCGGCACAGCGCTGCAGCTGCAAGCGCCTAAGCCTGCCATACTGAGCAGATTCAGTACCGGCGCATCCAAAAACAGCACAGAAACCAGCTCCGGATACAATTCTGCCAGCCGGACACCCTGCAAGCCACCGCAGCTCATACCCACGATGATGCACTTGGGCTCCATATTCAGTTCCTTGGCTACGTGGCGGATAAACTGGGCGGTTACCTCTGTTTCACTGTCCGGCGCCCAGCGGGTGGGATGGGACATAAAGCACAGGGTATAGCCCTTTTTCAGCATCGCCACCTCAAAGGTGGGGAAAGCGTCAAAATACTCGGTTTTCAGCATCAGCTTGCCGTTGCTGGGGCAGGAAGGGTAGAGGATTTTTGCAGCTCTGCCCTGAAAGGTAAATTCTTTCGTTTCAAATTGTGTCAGCATAGGGATTTCTCCTAAGACCATAAATAATCAATCAGCTGTCGGCATAATTCCGGCCGGGGGGTGTTGGATACGATGCCCAGATACAAAACCGTATCGGGGAAGTAGTAGGCGGACTGGAACGCTTGCCGGTCACTGATGTCAATGCCCACGGGAATGGGGTCTGTCATGGTTTCCGGCTTGGTGGGGTCAGCGCTTGTCATAAGATTCGGATCAATTTCTGTTCCCACCTCAGCGCTGAGCTGCTCTACAATTGCTCCGTCAATGTAATACAGCTTGCCGGACAGCTGCGCCAAGGTGTCTGCATCCAAAAATTCCCGTAAATCCACAAACAGCTTGCTGGTGTTATAAGCGCACAGCCGGAAGGAAGCCTCCTGTCCCACAACAAAATCCGTTTCCTTGGTGGCAATGCCTGCTATAATACGCTGAAAAGCGGTGATATCATTTTTGCTGTTGCCGTCTTTCAGCATAAGGTCTGTATAGAATGCTGCCTCCTGCGTGTCGGGGTCAATGCCGGCGTGCTGATAAAAGCCATCCAAAAAGGCTTCGTCATCCACACCAATCATACAGTTCAGCAGAACGCCGTAAAAAACGATTTCTTTCCGGTTGCAGATGGTAACCACACCCTGTACCAGCAGGGCAAGGGCTAAGACAATGGCAACAACGTGCCACTTGTAATAGTCCAGAAAATAAGCAAAACGCTCTTTCTTTGGCATTTTTTTGATGTTTGCGTGGGCGTTTTTAATGTAATCTGAAATTTTCATAGCGGTGCGTTTTTGAATCTTCGATACTTACAGAGCCTTGTTGTTCAGCCGCTCGCCCACAGCTCCGCCGGGGTGAATCAAGGCAAACTGCTCTGCCTGATAGCCGGTTTCCTCAATCACGGCAGCCTGCAATGCGTGGAAAATCATACACAGGGCGGTGGTGGAGGTGGTGCCTTGGGCATTCCACTTGTCGGTTTCCTTGTTCACGTGCTGCTTGAGCACCACATCAGCAGCCAGCGCCAAGGGAGACTCCATATTCTCTGTAACGGTGATGATGGACACACCCTTAGCCTTGCAGATATCTACAATGGGCAGCAGCTCTTTGGTCTTGCCGCCCCGGGAGGCGAAAATCATCACATCACCCTGCTGCAGGAAGCCCGTCGCGCCGTGAACGGCTTCGGCAGGGGAGATAAAGCGTGCGGGACGCTCGATGCAGCACATCAGGTGTGCCATATGCTGGCAGATAATGCCGGAGTGACCGCAGCCGCAGGTGCCGATACGGGGGGCGTTGGACAGCAGGTCAACTGCCTTGCCAAACTGCTCATCGTCGATATAATCCATCATTTCGTTGATGCAGTCACGTTCAATGATATAGGCGTCTTTGAGCGCCTTCAGGCTTTCCGGTTTCATAGAAAATCCTCCTAAAATTTTTCTTTTTTCGCTCAGTATAACACAATTTTTACCTGCCTTCAAGCGGGACAGGGAAAATTTACAATCTGTTTTGTTTTTTGCCGAAAAATATTCGCCAAAACCGTCCAAAAGATGCTGGTATCAATTGACAAATTGCCTTTTTGGGGCTATGATAGGTACAAGTAAAACTATGCCATAATGAGGTGTTAATTATGAATACATTGCAGGCCGGCTTTAGCCGGGTAAATATCACTCCCCCATTGGGAACGGAAATCGTAGGCTATTTTCAGGCCCGGTATGCTGAGGGTGTGCTGGACGAGCTGGAAATCAATGCCTTGGCCCTTTCCGCAGGGGAGGATAAGGTTGTTTTGATGAGCGCAGACCTGTGTTACATCAACACGCCTGTGCAGAAGGTAATCAACGAGTATATTTGCCAAGCGACCGGTTTGACTCCGGAACAGATTTTTATCCATTGCACCCACACCCACACAGGCCCTGTGGTGAACTTGGACGGCATCAACGGTATGCAGGTCTCCGGCGCGGACGAGAGCAAGCGTGAGCTGGTGAAGGAATACGGCCATATGCTGTGCAGAAAGTTTGCCGACGCTGCTGTGATGGCGCTCAATGACTTGAAGCCTGCCAAGATGGGCTGGGCTGTAGGCAATGCGCCTAAGATTGCTTTTGTCCGTCGTTTCCGTATGAAGGACGGCAAGGTTCGCACCAATCCCGGTGTGGGCAATCCCGATATTCTGCATCCTATTGGTGATGTGGACGAGCGGGTGAATGTGCTTCGCTTCGACCGTGAGGGTGGCGAGACCATCGTCCTTGCCAATATGGGCTGCCACCCGGATGTAGTGGGCGGCAATCTCATCTCCGGCGACTGGCCTACATTGTTCCGTCACCGTTTGGAAAAGACACTGGATAACGTAAAGGGAATCTTCTTCAACGGCGCACAGGGCGATGTGAACCACGTGAATGTGTTTGCACAGGGTGGCGATCACAACGATATGTTCCATGACTTTGACGATGTGGACCGTGGCTACGGACATGCCCGGCATATGGGCAACGTGATGACCGCTGCAGTGCTGCAGGTGTTCGACAAGGTCAATTATGTGGATGTAGACCGCATCCGCAGCAAGCTGGGCAATATCACCGTGCCCTCCAATATGCCTAAGCCCGAGGATATGCCCCTTGCTTACAAGTATGACCAGCTGCACAAGGCCGGCCGCGACGCAGAAATCCCCTTCGAGGGTATGGAGCTGACCACCGTGGTGGCGGAGGCTGCCCGTATGGTAAAGCTGGAACACGGGCCGGAATCCTTCAGTATGACCCTGTCTGCCGTTGCCGTCGGCAATGTGGCTTTGGCCGGCGTGCCCGGTGAGCCCTTCAACGGCGTTGGCATCGGCCTGAAGAAGGCAGAGGGCTGGGATTTGGTTTTGCCTTGCTGCCTGACCAACGGATCTGAAGGCTACTTCCCCATGCAGGACAGCTACGATGAGGGCGGCTATGAAGCCCGTTCCTCCCGCTATAAGGCCGGTACTGCTGAAATCATCATCAAAGAGGGCGTCGCTCTGATGGACAGCCTTCGTTAATACATACAGGAGATGAAATAATATGAACGCAAATTGCACCATTAAGGCGCCTTTCTTTGAGATCGGCCCCAAGTCCTACCTGTACGGCGACCAGATTCTGGAGCTGGCAAAGGCCGCAGACGCAGCCTCTGAAAAGTACGGCGTGGACATTATCTTCACCTGTCCCGTGGTGGATATCCGTCGGGTAAAGGAGAACACCAAGCACATTCACGTATTCGCTCCCCATATGGACCCCATTCCCGTGGGCCGCGGACTTGCTGACATTCTGCCGGAATCTTTGGTAGCCGCCGGCGCTGAGGGCGTTATGCTGAACCACGTGGAAAAGCCCGTAACCTTTGAGGTGCTGGCAGAAACCATCAAGCGCGCCGAAGAGGTTGGCTTGCTCACCATCGTGTGCGCCGACTCTATGGCAGATGCTTCTAAGATTGCCACCCTTGCGCCTGACATTATCGTTGCCGAGCCTTCCGAGCTGATCGGCACCGGCGTGAGCGTAGGCCCTGAGTATGTAGAGGCTGCTACTAAGTGCGTTAAGAGCGTCAATCCCGACATTTTGGTGCTTACCGCTGCCGGTATTGCCAACGGCACCGACGTTTACAACACCATCATCGCCGGCGCAGATGCCACCGGCTCTTCCTCCGGCGTAGCCAAGGCTGCTGACCGGGCTGCTATGGTGGATGAAATGATTGCCGCTGTCCGCAAGGCTTGGGACGAAAGACATAACTGATTTGTAAGCAATATAATTAAAATATAAAATTAAAAAATTGGAGGATACATATTATGGAATTCAAGGTTTATCAGAAAGAATTGCAACTGCAATCCCGGGGCTGGATCCCCACCTTCCACGACATTTCCAAGGAAGTTATGCAGATTGTTAAGGAGTCCGGCGTTAAGAACGGCACCGTTGCTGTTGTTTCCCACCACACCACCTGCTCCGTTATGGTTCAGGAGTGCTCTCACGACATCGATTCCTTCGATCTGGAGTACTTGCAGCACGATCTGCTGGACATCATGCGCAAGATGATTCCCGACTACACCAACGAGGGCGATTACCGTCATCCCGGCCCCATCCACGCACAGTTCGGTCGCTATGTTGACGAGCCCGGCAACTACACCTCTATGAATACCGACGGCCACCTGCGCTCCGTATTCTTCGGCCGCAGCGAGACCCTGACCATTAAGGATGGCAAGCTGGATGGCGGCGAGTTCGCTCACATCTACTTCATTGACTGGGACCACGTCCGTGCCCGTCCCCGTCAGGCAAACATTACCGTTATGGGTACCACCGAGGATGTCAATGATCGCAAGTGGAAGAACGGCGAGACCATCAACACCCTGCGTAAGTTCACTCCCGAGGAGAAGGCTTACGACCTGCACTACGACAACCAGCTGGAAGACCGCGTATAATTGGAGGCTGCAATGAACACTTTACAGGCTGGTTTCGGCAGAGTGGATATTACCCCTATGATGGGGCTTCGCATTCGCGGCTATTTCAAAGAGCGCTTTGTGGAAGGCATTCTGGATGAACTGGAAGTCAACGTTTTGGCGCTGGCCTGCGGAGAAAACAAGGCTCTGCTTGTAACTGTGGATTGCTGCTCTATCGATACGGAGGATGTGAATGCATATATTGCCAACGCATCCAAGGTAACGGGTGTTCCCGAAGATGCTATCTTCATCCATTGCACCCACAGCCATACCGCAAGCTACTTCGGCTTGCATTCTGAGGATGCGCTGGTGCGGGAGTACAGTGAATTTGTGGGCAAGCGGATTGCAGATGCTGCCGCTTACGCTGTGGCAGATTTGAAGCCTGCTAAGATGGGCTGGGCAGTGGGTCAAGCCCCCAATATCGCCTTTGTCCGCCGCTTCCGTATGAAAGACGGCAAGGTCCGCACCAACCCCGGCGTGGGCAATCCTGACATTCTCCATCCCATCGGCGATGTGGACGAGCGTGTGAACGTGCTCCGGTTTGACCGGGAAGGCGCCGACACCATCGTGCTTGCCAATATGGGCTGCCACCCCGACACCATCGGCGGCAGCAAGGTTTCCGCTGACTGGCCCGGCTTCTTCCGCAGAAGAACAGAAAAGGCGCTGGACAATGTGAAGGCTATTTTCTTCAACGGCGCAGAAGGCGATGTGAATCACGTAAACGTATGGGCAAAGGGCGGCGACCACAACGATATGTTCCACGATTTTGACGACGTGGACCGTGGTTACGGTCACGCCCGTCATATGGGCAACGTGATGGCCGGCGCAGTGCTGCAGGTTTACGATAAGGTGAATTACACGGATGTGGACAGCCTTCGTTTCACCAAGAAGATTTCCAACCTGCCGTCCAATATGCCCAAGCCTGAGGATATGCCCTTGGCCCATAAGTACAACGACTTACACAATGCAGGCAAGGATGACCAGATTCCCTTTAAGGGTATGGAGTTGACCACCGTGGTGGCAGAGGCCGGCCGTATGGTAAGATTGGAGCACGGCCCCGAAAGCTTCCCCCTGCCGCTGACAGCCATTGCCATCGGTAGCGTGGCGCTCATCGGTGTGCCCGGCGAGCCCTTCAACGGTGTGGGTATCGGTCTGAAATCCGCCGAGGGCTGGGATCTGGTACTGCCCACCTGTCTGACCAACGGCAACGAAGGCTATTTCCCCATGCAGGACAGCTATGATGAGGGCGGCTATGAGGCCCGCGCCTCCCGCTATAAGGCAGGAACTGCCGAGCTGATTATCAGCGAAGGCAAGGCACTGCTGGACAGCCTGCACTAAGGAGGATATCAAATGACTGCTATTATCAATGCAACATTGGTTATGCGTGACCATCTGATCCCCAATGGCGTACTGCTGATGGAGGACGGAAAAATCGTCAGGTTTGGTGAAAGCCGGAAAATGGAAATTCCGGAAGGCTGCGAGATTATCGACGCCGAAGGAAAGTATGTTGGCCCCGGCTTTGTGGATATCCACACCCATTCCGACGGTAAGGTTTTCTTCTATGACGACCCCAAGGCTGTGGGCCATCACCTGAAGCACGGCACAACCACCATTTTGGCGGCGCTGTATTTCAGTATGACCACAGAGGAATTTGTGGACGCAATGGGAAAAATCCGGGAAGCTATGAAGGATCCGGATTGCAGAAACCTTTGCGGTATCTATATGGAAGGCCCCTATATGAACCCCAAGTTCGGCTGCGACAAGGAGCACAACCCTTGGGTTGGCCCGGTGGACAAGGAGAAATACCAGCCTGTCATTGACGCCGGCTGGGACTTGGTAAAGGTTTGGGGCTTGGCTCCCGAGCGGGAGAACATTCTGCAGTTTGTGCTGGATGTAAAGGCAAAGAACCCTGCAGCTGTGTTCTCTGTAGCCCACTCTGAGGCTGCGCCTCAGGAGGTGGAGGCGCTGATGCCCTATGGCTTGAAGATCGGCACTCACCACACCAACGCCACCGGCGACCGCATTTTCTATCCCGAGGTTCGGGGCGTTTGCGTGGACGAAGCGGTGAACTACAACCGCGAGATCTATGCCGAGCTGATTTGTGACAGTATGGGCATCCACGTAGATCCCTATATGCTCCGTCTGGTGCGGAGAATCAAGGGCGACGACCGGATCATTCTGATTTCCGACGCTTATGCCTGCGATGGCCCTGTGCCTCCCGGATATGACGGTGTGGACGATATCAACTTCGACTGGACCGGCGAGATTGCCGGCTCCAAGCTGACGCTGGATATTGCCTGCCGCAATGCGCTGAAGCATTTGGGCGTGTCCGTTGTGGATGCGTTCCGCTTTGCTTCTTACAACCCTGCTATGGCAGTAGGGTTCTATGACCGCGGTGAAATCGCGGTTGGAAAACGTGCTGACCTGGTGATTGTTGATCACTGGATGAAAGTAAATAAAGTAATTTTCGAAGGAGAAATTGTACAATGAAAGACTTTATCACCGATCCCGCAACAAAGTTTGACTTCCAACCCCATGACTTTGTTCCCTTCAAGGATAAGAAGGTTTGCGAGTATGTTCGCAGCCTGAGTGGCAAGGATCTGGAAAAGCGTGAGCCCTGGTGGCATCCCGAGTTCGATGTTAAGGTTATTATGAACCCCCATCCCATTCTGATTGCTACCCTGTTCTCCCGTCTGAAGGCTGCTTCCGAAGC